>NZ_JAHUXD010000014.1:0-73335 GCF_019218705.1 Aeromonas sp. sif2433 | reverse complement strand
CCACACAGATTGCTTGATTCAAATTGTTAAAGAGCGTCACGCTTATCGCGTTGAGGAGGCGCATATTACGCTCCTCACTTCGAAAGTCAAGCGCTTGTTTTCGCTTTTCTTTCGGCGCCCACTTCACAAGGAAGCTGGCTCATCAGTCCGGCGTGTTCTGCCGTGCTGGTAGGGGCGCATTATAGGGAGCCAGGCCGGGATGACAAGAGGAAATCTGCGAAAAATGGCACTTTTTGCCGTTTAGTGGTTCGAATGCCTATTTATCAAACAAAAAGCCCCGCATCGGCGGGGCGTTAACGAGCAATGGCGCGGGTTTGCTACCTTTTTGACCAGAACTCCCGTGCAAAACTGCGCACCTTTTCCCAATCGGTAAACTCGAGATCCTTGCTGGTGTCCGTGCTGCCCCCAGTCAACCTCATGATCAGCTGGATGATGCGGGTCTGCCACCAGTTATAGCGGGAGTATTGCAGCGCACCGGCAAACACCCCCAGCGTCTTCGGCTTCCACGGCGAGAGGCGCAGGAACTTCTTCATATAAGCATTGGTTTGCGGTGTCTGCTTCTCGGGCTTGCGCGCCGTCAGGTTGACACAGAAGAAGGCCGCATTGGCCACTTCCAGCTGTTCATGATGTGCATGGATAAAGTTGAGCAGGCTGGGATGGAAGTTGCCGTAACGAATGGAGGCGCCGATCAACACCTTCTTGAACTTGCTGAGGTTGCACATGGGCAGGGTATGCAGGTCATGCATCACCACCTCGCATCCTGGCATCTCTTCCAGCATGGCATCCACGATTTTCCGTGTTTGGCCGTCCCGCGAAGAATAAAGCACCAAAATCTTATCCATACCTACCTCAACTACGCCAGAATGCAGGAGTAAACAGTACCAGAAGTGTGAAAATTTCCAATCGACCAAACAGCATGGCGACCACCAGGATCCACTGGGCCGTCGCCGAGATATTGCCAAAGTTGCTGGAGACCTCACCCAAGCCAGGCCCCACGTTGGTGAAGGCGGCCGCCACGGCCGTGAACGCGGTCACCTCGTTCAACCCCGTCATCAGCAACAGCAGCATGAAGATGAAGAACAGGATGATATAGGTGGCGAAGTAGCCCCACACCGCCTCGACGATCCGCTCCGGCACCGCCCGCCGCCCCAGTTTGAGGGTATAGATGGCGCGTGGGTGCACCAGCCGCTTGAGCTCACGCATCCCCTGCAGGAACAGGATCATGAAGCGCATCACCTTGATGCCGCCCCCGGTGCTGCCCGCGCAGCAGCCAATAAAGGCGGAAAACATCAGCAGCATGGGCAGGAAGGAAGGCCAGTCGGCGTAGCTGGTCGTGCTGTAGCCCGTGGTCGTCCCGAGAGAGACCGCCTGGAACAGGCCGTGGTTGAGTGCCTCCTGCCAGGTGGCGTAGTGGCCGTGGAGCAGCAGGGAGACGAAGCAGATCAGCACCAGCACCCCTTGAATGGCCAGAAATACCTTCAATTCCGAATCACGCAGATAACTGCTCAGCCGGACCGGCTTGTGGGCGAACACCATGAAGTGCAGGGCAAAGTTGACACTGGCCAGCAGCAGGAACAGCACCGTGATCAGGTTGATGGCCGGGCTGTTGAAGAAGCCGATGCTGGCATCGTGGGTCGAAAAGCCCCCCACCGACAGGGTGGAGAAGGAGTGGCAGATGGCATCGAACAGGGTCATGCCGGCCATCCAGTAGGCCAGGGCGCAGAGCGACGTCAGCAGCAGATAGATGAACCAGAGCGCCTTGGCCGTCTCGGCGATGCGCGGGGTGACCTTGTTGTCCTTGACCGGCCCCGGGATCTCGGCACGGTAGAGCTGCATGCCCCCGATACCGAGCAGCGGCAGGATGGCGACCGCCAGCACTATGATCCCCATGCCCCCCAGCCACTGCAGCAGTTGGCGATAGAAGAGGAAGGCCTTGGGCAGGTTGTCCAGCCCGGTCAGCACGGTCGCGCCCGTGGTCGTCAGGCCGGAGAAGGATTCGAAGAAGGCCTCCGAGACCGTCATGCCGGGCACCTCTCCCAGCAGGAACGGCAAGGCCCCCACGCTGCCCAGCACGACCCAGAACAGCACGACGATAAGAAAACCCTCCTTGGAGCGGAGGTCTTTCTTATGATGGCGGTTCGGGAACCAGAGCAGGGCACCGAGCAACAGGGCGATGAAGAAGGAATTGACAAACTCGGCACCGCCACCGTCACGGTATCCAAAAGCGACCATCGCGGGCAGCAGCATGGTCGAACTGAATAACGCGACCAGTAGGCCAACGATACGAATAATGCTCAGAATCTGCATTCTGGCTCCCTCTTCAGGCTAAAAGAGCGATGGATTCTAGCCATCTAAGGGACGAAGAGATACCCGGCCATGAGTCCTATCTGTCAGTTCCTGGGCAATCCGGGTCCAGATGGCGGCATCCCAGGACACCTGCAGACGGACCTGCTGACCATAATCGGCCGTCAGCAACTGACCCTGATGGGCGGAGATCAGCGCCTCCACCGCGCCCATGTCGGTATAGTCACAGCAGATAAGGGAGCTGGCTTGCGGGCGTTGAATCCGGGTCTCGAGCAGCTTGAGCGCCGCCCCCACCCCGCCGCCATAGGCCTTGACCAGGCCGCCGGTGCCCAGCAGTACGCCACCGTAGTAACGCACCACCACGGCCGCGATCTCGCCGACACCTGAGCCCATCAGCTGGGCCAGCATGGGCTTGCCCGCCGTGCCCGAGGGTTCACCGTCATCGCTGAAACCGTACACCTGGCTATCCTGTGGCGCCCCGGCGACAAAGGCCCAGCAGTGATGCCGGGCCGTTGGGTGTTGCCGCTTGACCTCGCCGATCCAGGACTTGGCATCCTCGACAGTGGGGGTGTGAGCCAGCAGGGTGATGAAGCGACTCTTCTTGATCTCCTCACTCGACTCCATTGGCGCCGCCGGAATGGCATAGGCTACCGCCATCAGAGCCCCGCTTGTCTGGTGAGATTCTCCACCCCGTTGGCATGCAGCACCACGTTGTCCTCGATGCGAATGCCACCGAAGGGACGCAGCGCCTCCACCTTGTTCCAGTTGACACGCTTGCCCTGCTCGCCCTGACGCAGCGGCTCCAGCAGGCTGTCGATGAAGTAGAGGCCTGGCTCGATAGTAAACACCTGACCCACCTCCATCACCCGAGTACAGCGCAGGTAGGGGAACTGCTCGGGCGCCGGCAGATGGGTGCCGCGCTCGTCCTGCATGAAGCCGCCCGCATCGTGTACCTGCAGGCCGAGGAAGTGGCCGAGGCCGTGGGGGAAGAACACATTGGTGACGCCGGTGTGAATCATCTCGTCCACCGACATGTCCACCAACTCCACAGCCTGCAACAGGCGCGCCAGCCTGTGGTGCATCTGCAGGTGTAGCTCGCTGTAGCGGCGACCCGGTTTGATCTCCTCGATGATCTCCTGCTGCTGCGCATCCAGCGCCGCGATCAGATCGGCGAACTCGCCACGGCGCCAGGCCCAGGTGCGGGTGATGTCGGAGGCATAGCCGTGATAATCCACCCCGGCATCGATCAGGAAGGAGTGGCGCTCCGCATCCGGTACCCGCTGGGTAGACAGATGGGTGTAATGGAGGATGGCCGCGTTGCGGTTGATGGCGATGATGTTGCCATAGGGTGCCTCATTGGCGCCCTGCCCAACCGCCTTCATATAGGACAGGTTGATCTCGAACTCGCTCGCCCCGGCCATGAAGGAGTCCTTGGCGGCGATATGGCCGCGCACGCCGATGCGGTTCGCCTCGCGCAGGCACTCCAGCTCATAGGGCGTCTTGTAGGCGCGGTGATAGTGCAGGTAGTTGAGCACGGCCTCCGGATTGGGCTGGCCCAGCCCCAGCAGCTGGCCCACCTCGAGATGACCGCCCAGATAGGCCCACTCCTGCTTGTCGGCGGGTAGATGATCCGCCACCTGCTCCGGCTTGGTCAGGAAGCGAATGTCGAAGAAGTCGACCCAGAAGGCATTGGGCAGGTCCGCCACCTTGTGCCAGAAATCCACCGGGCGATAGAACAGCAAGACCGGCTTGCTCACCCCATCCACCAGCAGCCAGCAATGGGGATTGTCCAGCACCGGCAACCAGGCCTTGAAGTGTGGATTGACCTTGAAGGGGTAATCCTGATCGTCGAGGAAGATGCGGTGGGTCTGGCCCGAATGAATGGCCAGGCCGCCGAGCCCCTGCTGTTGCAGTATGTCGCGGGTGCGTTGCTGTAGGGTGTCGAGGTGCTGGGCAAAAAGTTGACTGTAACTGCTCATGGCGTCCTGCTCCGGGCAAATGTGGCTTCAGCATAACATCAAGCGAATTCTGGCTCGAACCGTCAAGCTGTCGCTTCGTGAGGTAACGCATAGGTTACAAGGATTTTGTTATGAAACAAAAACCAACCATTAACAAATAAAGAACAATTCAATACACTGCCAGCAGATATAAGCAGTCAGGAACAATTCATGCACAACCTTTGCCTGTGGCAGCCGGATCAGGACAGGATGCAAAGCTCCAACCTCCATCAGTTTATGGCCGAGGTCAACCACTTCCACGACCTGCAGCTGCGTAGCTATGCCGACCTGTACCAATGGTCGGTGGAGAAGACCACCCGCTTCTGGCCGCTGGTGTGGCAGCACTGTGGCGTCAAGGGCGAGCTGGGCAACATAGTGGCGGAGAACCGCCAGGACATGCAGCGCTCCCGCTGGTTCCCGGACAGTCGCCTCAACTTCGCCGAGAACCTGCTGCGCCGCCAGGACGAGAGCCCGGCCATCATCTCCCGCATCGAGGGAGGGGCGAGCCAGACCCTGAGCTGGGCCGAGCTGGGGGCGCGTGTCGCCCGCCTGAGCCAGTGGTTGAGTGCGCAGGGCATAGGGCGCGGCGATGTGGTCGCCGCCTATCTGCCCAATATTCCGGAGGCCGTGATCGCCATGCTGGCCACCACCAGCCTGGGGGCGGTCTGGACCTCTACCAGCCCCGATTTCGGCGAGGCCAGCGTGGTGGAGCGCTTCGGTCAGACCCGGCCCCGGGTGCTGTTCGCAGTGGACGGTTATCGTTACAACGGCAAGGGTATCGACATTCAGGCCAAGGTGGCCAGCGTGGTCGGCCAGATCGACAGCATAGAGCAGACGGTGATGATCCCGCTGCTCGGCCATCCCCTGCTGCTCGGCCAGGATTGGCAACAGATCCTGGCCAGCCAGCCGGACGCCAGCCTCAGCTTCGAACCCATGGGCTTCAACGATCCGCTCTACATCCTCTATTCGTCAGGCACCACAGGCAAACCCAAGTGCATAGTCCACGGCATCGGCGGCACCCTGCTGCAGCACCTCAAGGAGCATCAGCTGCACTGCGACGTCAAGCCGGAGGAGCGGGTGTTCTACTTCACCACCTGCGGCTGGATGATGTGGAACTGGCTGGTGAGCGCCCTCGCCTCCGGCGCCACCCTGGTGCTCTACGACGGCTCTCCCTTCTACCCGGACGGCAACGTACTCTGGGATCTGGCCCGCGACGAACAGGTCAGCCTGTTCGGCACCTCCGCCAAGTACCTGGATGCCTTGCACAAGCAGGGTTATGCCCCGATCAAGACCCATGAGCTGCCGGCCCTGCGGCTGATCTGCAGCACCGGCTCAGTGCTCTCGCCGGAGGGGTTCGACTACGTCTATCAGGGGATCAAAAAAGATGTACAGCTCAGCTCCATCTCCGGCGGCACCGACATCTGCTCCTGCTTCGTCATCGGCAACCCCTTGAGCCCTGTCTATCGCGGCGAGAGCCAGGGCCGTGGTCTGGGGCTGGCGGTGCAGGTGTTCAACGAGGCGGGCCAGCCGGTGCAGGGCGAGAAGGGGGAGCTGGTCTGCACCAAGCCGTTCCCGGCCCAGCCCATCTACTTCTGGGGCGACGAGGACGGCGACAAGTATCACGCCGCCTACTTCGATCGCTTCGACAACATCTGGTGCCACGGCGACTGGATCGAGCTGACCGACACCGGCGGCGTCCTCTTCTATGGCCGCTCAGATGCCACCCTCAACCCGGGTGGCGTCCGCATCGGCACCAGCGAGATCTACCGCTACGTGGAGCTGCTGGACGAGGTGGAGGAGAGCATCGTCATCGGCCAGCAGTGGCAGCAGGACGAACGGGTGGTGCTGTTCGTCAAGCTCAGGGCCGGGCTGCGGCTCGATGAGCTGCTGCGTGAGCGCATCCGCCAGCAGATCCGCCAGCACTGCACCGCCCGCCATGTGCCTGCCCGCATCCTGCAGGTGGATGCCATTCCCCGTACCAAGTCCGGCAAGATAGTGGAGCTGGCGGTGCGCGAGGTGGTGCACAACAGGCCCGTCAACAACACCCATGCCCTCGCCGATCCCGAGGTATTGAACCAGTACCGCGACCGGCCGGAACTGGCCAGCTGAGCCGGACCAGCAGAATAAAGGCGCCTCCTGGCGCCTTTATTCTGTCTCGTCACCCAGAACGAGTTTTTACTCGAGATCTGTTAAACAATTGTTTTAAATAGGTGTTGAAATTGTCTTATTTTGGATCAATAGTGAGCCTCGCCCCCTGCTGGGGAGAAAGGAGCAAAGCCCCCCACCGCGTGGGAACAAGGAGACACTCTCATGATCTACCAAGGCGAAACCCTGTCGGTCAGCTACCTCGAACACGGCATTGCCGAGCTGAGGTTTGATGCCCCGGGTTCAGTCAACAAGCTGGATCGCGCTACCCTGCTCTCGCTGAGCGAAGCGATCGCCGCATTACAACAAGAACGTGAACTAAAAGGTCTGATCCTCACCTCTGGCAAAGACGCCTTTATCGTCGGCGCCGACATCACCGAATTCCTGGAACTGTTCGATCTGCCGCAAGAAGACTTGCTCGGCTGGCTGAAGAAAGCCAACGACATCTTCAGTGCCATCGAAGATCTGCCAGTACCGACCCTGTCCGCCATCAAGGGCCACGCCCTGGGCGGCGGCTGCGAAACCATACTGTCCACCGATTTCCGTCTGGCTGACACCACCGCCAGGATCGGCCTGCCCGAGACCAAACTCGGCATCATGCCGGGCTTTGGCGGCACAGTCCGCCTGCCACGGGTGATCGGTGCCGACAACGCGCTGGAGTGGATCACCACCGGCAAGGATGTCCGTGCCGATGATGCCCTCAAGGTGGGTGCCATCGATGCCGTGGTCGCCCCGGATGCCCTGCACGGCGCCGCCCTGCAGATGATGAGAGACGCCATCGCCGGCAAACTGGACTGGCAGGGCCGTCGCGCCGCCAAGAAGGCACCGCTGCGCCTCTCCAAGCTGGAAGCCATGATGAGCTTCAGCACCGCCGCCGGCATGGTCGCCGCGGTGGCAGGCAAGCACTACCCGGCCCCGATGATGGCCGTGAAGACGGTCGAGGCCGCCGCCGGCATGAGCCGCGACGAGGCCCTCGTTGTCGAGGCGCAAGGTTTCATCAAGCTCGCGAAGACCGACGTGGCCAAGGCCCTGGTCGGCATCTTCCTGAACGATCAGCACATCAAGGCGCTGGCCAAGAAGGCTGCCAAGCAGGCTGCCAAGGCCACCAGCCACGCCGCTGTGCTCGGTGCCGGCATCATGGGGGGCGGCATCGCCTACCAGTCCGCCAGCAAGGGCATTCCGGCGGTGATGAAGGACATCAACGAGAAGGCGCTGGCGCTTGGCATGGGCGAAGCCACCAAGCTGCTCAACGGCCAGCTCGAGAAGGGCCGCATCGACGGCATCAAGATGGGCCAGGTGCTCTCCGCCATCACACCCACCCTGAGCTATGACAGCGTCAAGCACGTGGATCTGGTGGTCGAGGCCGTGGTCGAGAATCCCAAGGTGAAGGCCGCCGTGCTGGGCGAAGTGGAAGCCATCATAGGTGATGACGCCGTGCTCGCCAGCAACACCTCCACCATCCCCATCTCCCTGCTGGCCAAGGGGCTGAAGCGCCCCGAGAACTTCTGCGGCATGCACTTCTTCAACCCGGTGCATCGCATGCCCCTGGTGGAGATCATCCGCGGCGAGCAGACCAGCGATGACACCATCAACCGCGTGGTGGCCTACGCCGCCGCCATGGGCAAGTCGCCGGTGGTGGTCAACGACTGCCCTGGCTTCTTCGTCAACCGGGTGCTGTTCCCCTACTTCTTCGGCTTCAACCAGCTGGTCGCCGATGGCGCCGACTTCGCCGCCGTCGACAAGGTGATGGAGCGAGAGTTCGGCTGGCCCATGGGCCCGGCCTACCTGCTGGACGTGGTCGGCATCGATACCGGTCACCATGCCGGTGACGTCATGGCGCAGGGTTTCCCGGCGCGCATGAGCAAGACCAGCCGCACCGCCATCGATGTGATGTATGACGCCAGCCGCTTCGGTCAGAAGAATGGCAAGGGCTTCTACGCCTACGAGCAGGACAAGAAGGGCAAGCCGAAGAAGGTGGCCGATGTCGCCGCTTACGAGCTGCTGGCCCCCATTGCCAAGCCGAAACAGGATTACGACAAGGACGCCATCATCGCCCGCATGATGATCCCCATGATCAACGAAGTGGTGCTCTGCCTGGAGGAAGGCATAGTCGCCACCCCGGCGGAAGCGGACATCGCGCTGGTCTATGGGCTGGGCTTCCCTCCCTTCCGTGGTGGCGTGTTCCGCTATCTGGACACCATAGGTCTGGATCGTTACGTGGCCATGGCCGACCAGTATGCCGATCTGGGCCCGCTCTACCGCGTCAGCGACAAGCTGCGTGCGATGGCCGCCCAGGGCAAAACCTTCTACTGATTGCGGAGAGGAGATCCATTCATGAAAGACGTAGTCATTGTCGACTGTATCCGGACCCCCATGGGCCGGTCCAAGGGCGGCGCCTTCCGCAACGTGCGTGCAGAAGATCTGTCCGCGCACCTGATGAGCTCCATCCTGCTGCGCAACCCCAACCTCGATCCGAACGAGATCGAGGACATCTACTGGGGCTGCGTGCAGCAGACCCTGGAGCAGGGCTTCAACATCGCCCGCAACGCGGCCCTGCTGGCCGGCATTCCCAAGCAGGTCGGCGCCGTCACCGTCAACCGCCTGTGCGGCTCCAGCATGCAGGCGCTGCACGATGCCTCCCGCGCCATCCAGGTGGGTGACGGGGACATCTTCATCATCGGCGGCGTCGAGCACATGGGTCACGTGCCCATGAGCCACGGCGTCGACTTCCACCCCGGCATGGCCAAAACGGTGGCCAAGGCCTCCGGCATGATGGGGCTGACCGCCGAGATGCTGGGCAAGCTGCACGGCATCAGCCGTCAGCAGCAGGACGAGTTTGCCGCCCGCTCCCACCGCCGCGCCCATGCCGCCACCCTGGAAGGACGCTTCGCCAGGGAGATCGTCGGGCTGGAAGGCCATGACGCCAGCGGCGCCCGCTTCTTCTACGACTACGACGAGGTGATCCGGCCTGAGACCACGGTCGAGACCCTGGGCCAGCTGCGCCCGGTGTTCGACCCGGTCAACGGCACCGTCACCGCCGGCACCTCCTCGGCCCTGTCCGACGGCGCCGCCGCCATGCTGGTGATGAGCGCGGATCGGGCCAAGGCACTGGGGCTGACCCCCCGTGCCAGGGTACGAGCCATGGCCATCGCTGGCTGCGACGCCGCCATCATGGGTTACGGCCCGGTGCCCGCCACCCAGAAGGCGCTCAAGCGGGCCGGTCTGACCGTCGGCGACATCGACCTGTTCGAGTTGAACGAGGCCTTCGCCGCCCAGTCCCTGCCCTGCGTCAAGGATCTGGGGCTGCAGGATCTGGTGGACGAGAAGGTGAACCTGAACGGCGGCGCCATCGCCCTGGGCCACCCGCTCGGCTGCTCCGGTGCCCGCATCTCCACCACCCTGATCAACCTGATGGAAGAGAAGGATGCCACCCTGGGGGTCGCGACCATGTGTATCGGTCTGGGCCAGGGCATCGCCACCGTGTTCGAGCGGGTGTGATGAACTGAAAGTCGCTGATCCGGCCATCTCGGCTAGATCAGGGTATCGCCCGCACTCGTGGGTGAGGGCGATACCGAATTGTCTGCTGTGGGGTCGGCCTGACCGACCCGTCATCGAGTCTGTGGAGATCGCCACACGGGGTGATCTCCTGCCGTCGGAATCTGCGTGTTGGCCGCCCCGTTTGGGTCGGCCTTTTTTCTTCTCAACCCCGGATCTGGGGCTATATTGCCCATAACCTCACATTAGGAGGGGGGCTTGCTTGCTTTTTGCCCCCTCGACAGGTTCAATCTGCACAAAAAAATGGGTGGATGCACATACATATGTCAACGAGCAAACAATTGCTGATCGTCGACGACGACCAAGAGATCCGCGAGCTGCTCAACGAATACCTGAGCCGGGCCGGCTTTCAGGTATTGACGGCGGCAGGGGGCGACGAGATGCGTCAGCAACTCGCCCAGCACAGCCCGGATCTGATCATTCTGGACATCATGATGCCCGGCGACGACGGCTTTACCCTCTGCCAGCAGATCCGTCGCGACTCTCAGGTGCCCATCATCATGCTGACCGCCGCCTCCGATGAGGCGGATCGGGTGATCGGCCTCGAACTCGGCGCCGACGACTACATCGCCAAGCCGTTCAGCCCGCGCGAGCTGCAGGCCCGCATCAAGGCGCTGCTGCGCCGGGCCGAGTTCCGCCAGCCGGAAAAAGAGAAGGAGCCGAGCCGTCGCCTGCGCTTCGCCGACTGGACTCTGGACACCCTGAGCCATCAGCTGACCCACGACGACGGCAGCCTGCTGGATCTCTCCGGCAGCGATGCCCTGCTGCTCGGCATGTTCCTGCAGCAGCCCGGCGTGGTGCTGGACCGAGACACCATCTCGGATGCCACCCGTGGCCGCGAGAGCCTGCCGATGGAGCGCGGCATCGACGTGCAGATCAGCCGCCTGCGCCAGAAGCTCGGTGACAACGGCAAGAGCCCGCGCATCATCAAGACCATACGGGGCAGCGGCTACATGCTGATCGCCGAAGTCCACGAGATCCCATGAAAGACCAGACGTTCTGGCAGGCGCAGCGCCATAGCTGCGGCTACCCGCTGATCGACAAGAGGCACGAGATCCCATGAAAAGCCGGCGGTTCTGGCAGGCGCTGGTGCCCCGCTCCCTGCTGTCGCGGATGCTGTTGCTGTTGCTGCTCGCCATCCTGCTCTCCCAGACCATACTCACCGGCATCTGGATGCAGCAGATCCAGAAGCGGGAGCTGGAAGGCATGCTCAGCACCACCCGCAACCTGGCGCTGTCGGCCGCCTCCACCGTCAACTTCTTCAAGTCCCTGCCGCTGCAGTACCGCCATATCGCGCTGGACCAGCTGCGCAACATGGGGGGCAGCCGCTTCTTCGTGTCGCTGAACGAGGAGGAGATCCACATCAGCGCCATCCCGGACAGCGAGCGCAAGACGCTGGTGCTGAAGGAGGTGGAGGAGGTGCTCGCCCGCAAGCTCTCCGACGCCATGGCCATCAAGGTGGATTTCTCCCGTCCGGAAGAGCTGCACGTCTTCAACAACGACACCCTGCTGGCGGATCTGCCCTCCTCCTGGGCCCGCTACACCCTCTCCCTCGAACCCATCAATCCCCCGGTGCTGGTGACCCAGATCGAGATAGAGCCGGGGGAGTGGCTCTACCTGGCGGCCCTGTTGCCCGCCCCCTACATGACGCTCGACGATACCGTGATGCCGAGCAACCAGGTGCGCTTCATCGCCCTGATGACGGTGTTCCTCTGCTTCTTCACCTTCCTGCTGGTACGCTGGCAGACCCGGCCCCTGCGCCGGCTCGCCAAGGCGGCGGTCAATCTCGGCAAGGACATCGATCAGCCTCCCCTCAAGGAGGAAGGGGCCTCCGAGATAGTGGCGGCGACCCGCGCCTTCAACATCATGCAGCAGCGTATCCGCCGCTTCATCGATGACAGGGAGCGACTGTTCAGCTCCATCTCCCACGATCTCAAGACCCCCATCACCCGGCTGCGGCTGCGGGTCGAACTGCTCGACAACGAGACCCAGATCGCCAAGTTCAGCAAGGATCTCGACGAGCTGGAGCTGATGGTGAAGGGGGCGCTGCAGACGGTGAAGGAGACCGACATCCACGAGAACATCGAGCTTATCGACGTCAACCTCCTGCTGGAGCAGATGGCCGAGGCCATGAACCTGCACGAGGACCGGCTCACCATAGAGGGGCACTGCAAGTGGCCCTATCGCGGCAAGCTGCTGGCGCTCAAGCGCTGCATCGGCAATCTGGTGGACAATGGCATCAAATATGGCCAGAAGGTGCGCATCATCATCATGGATGACGAAGAGATGCTGATCCTGTTCATCATGGACGAAGGTCAGGGCCTGCCGGAAGATCAGCTGGAGCGCATCTTCGAACCCTACTACCGGTTGAGCTCGGATCCCTCGGGGACCGGTCTCGGCCTCGGCATCGCCCGCAACATCGCCCACGCCCACGGCGGCGATCTGGTGCTGGAAAATCGCCCGCAGGGTGGCCTGCAGGCCACCCTCTCCCTACCAAGGTAGTAACCTTATGAAGTGGTTGTCTTTTTCTGTCATAGCCCTGTTGTCCCTGCCGGTCGGCGCCGCCCAGGTGGAGGTGCTGCACTGGTGGACGTCCGGCGGTGAAGCCAGGGCGGTGGAGGTGCTCAAGTCGGAATGGGCGGAGCGCGGCAACCAGTGGAACGACTTCGCGGTGCAGGGCGGCGGCGGCAAGAGCGCCATGACGGTGCTCAAGAGCCGGGCGCTGGCGGCCAACCCGCCGGAGGCGGCGCACCTCAAGGGCTATGAATTGCACGAGTGGGCCGGGCTCGGCTTCCTGCGCGACCTCAGCCCCATGGCCGAACACCTCGGCTGGTACCCGCAGCTCTCCCCCATGGTGCGCGAAACCCTCAGCCAGAACGGCGCCCTGATGGCGGTACCGACCGGCATCCACAGAGTCAACTGGCTGTGGCTCAACCGCAAGGTGTTCGAGCGGCTGGGGCTGACCCCGCCCACCGACTGGAACCAATTCGTGGCGGTGGCGGAGCAGCTCAAGGCGCAGGGGGTAGCGCCGCTCGCTATCGGCAACGAGCCCTGGCAACTGGCGGTGCTGTTCGAAACGGTGGCGCTGGGGGAAGGCGGCAAGGCGTTCTACCGCAAGGCCTTCCTGGAGCAGGACGAGGCGACCCTGACCGGACCCGACATGGTGCGGGTGCTGACCCGCTTCCAGCAGTTGCGCGGCTACGTGCCGGAGAAGTATGCCGGGCTGAAGTGGCACCAGGCCACCAACCTGCTGGAGAGTGGCGGCGCCGCCATGCAGATCATGGGGGACTGGGTGAAGGGGGAGCTGAGCGCCGGCAACTATCGGCCAGGGGAGGATATCGAATGCCTGCCCAGCCCGGGTAGCCAGGGGCTGTTCAGCTACAACCTGGACTCCATCGCCATGTTCAAGCAGCGGGATCCCGCCCAGATACAGGCCCAGGGCGAGCTGGCCCAGTTGCTGATGACGCCGAAATTCCAGGAGGAGTTCAACCGGGTGAAGGGTTCCATCCCCGCCCTCAACCAGCCGGACATGAGCAGGTTCGATCGCTGCGCCATCCGCTCCTACGAGGACTTCCGGCTGGCGGAGCGCGATGGCAACCTGCTGCCCAGCATGGCGGAGGGGATGGCCACGCCGACCAACATGCGCCAGGCGATCATGGACGTGCTGAGCAACTTCTTCAACGATACCAAGGCCAATCCCGAGCAGACGGCGCTGCAGCTGGAGCGCGCCATGCGCTCGACCCGCTCCGGTGCCGAGCAGAAATGACAAAGGCGGATCCTGTCCGCCTTTGAGTACCGGGAGAGCCTGAGTGGCTCAGGAGCGATCGTTCTCGTCTTCGTCCTCGTCGTAGTAGTCGCTGAGCTCGATCCAGAGCCCCAGACCGATCATCACCATGGCACCAAACCAGGTACCAGTGTTTCCAATCGGGCTGCCCAACACTATCATGGCGAAAGACAGGAACCCCATGCCTGCGTAGGCTTGTAATCTGCCGTAGGAGACCTGCATATTCACACCTCCTTGTTGAATATGGTTCAATTTTTATATTACTCATCGAGCCGGGAGTGGATAGGGCCTGATCACATTTTGGTTACATATGCTGCATATCGCCCTGTAATTTGATTATTTTTTCGCCTTGAGTATTATTGGCAGCTGAATTGGTTGAAGGTTGATTATTGATGAGTGCTTTATTCTGCGACGCAACCCATGAATTGGACGCAATCGGGCTTCGTTGCCCCGAACCCGTGATGATGGTGCGCAAGAAAGTGCGGCTGATGGCCGAGGGGGAGACCCTGCTGGTCAGTGCCGACGATCCCTCGACGACCCGCGACATCCCCAGTTTCTGCCGTTTCATGGATCACACCCTGATCGCCAGCGAAACCGAGCAGGCCCCTTATCGCTATCTGATCCGCAAGGGTCAATGAGCCCAGTTCCGGAGCAAACATGACAGCCATTACCCGAATCGGCACCACGGCCCGCTGGTCAGATGTGGTTATCCACAACGGCACCCTCTATGTGGTGGAAGTGCCTGCCACCGAGACCGCCGACATTCACCAGCAGACCCGCGAGGTGCTGGACAGCCTGCAGCGTCTGCTGGAGGCCAACGGCTCCGGCGTCGACAAGATATTGATGGCCAACATCTACCTCAAGGACATCGCCGACATCGCCGCCTTCAACGCGCTGTGGGATGCCTGGCTCCCGGCCGGTACCGCGCCGGTGCGTGCCTGCGTGCAGGCCCGTCTCGCCCACGAAGGCTACAGGGTCGAGGTCCAGCTGACCGCCGCGGTCTGAGTCGAAGCGGATGGCGCCCTCCGGCAGGAGGCGTGACGCCAAACCGCCAGATAGCAAAAGCCCCGCCAGCGAACTGGCGGGGCTTTTTCGTTGCACGAGTCTAATTGATTATCAGGCGGTCGGCGTCAGGGTGATGGTCACCCGACGGTTCTGGGCCTTGCCGGCGGCGGTGCTGTTGGTGGCAACCGGCTGATCCGGGCCCACACCGCTGGTGGCGATGCGGCTACCGGCCACACCCTGACCGATCAGCTGGGCGGCGACGGCATCGGCGCGCTGGGCGGAGAGCTTCATGTTCAGCTCGCGGGAGCCGGTGCTGTCGGTGTGACCGACCACGTTCAGACGGGTCTTGTCGAACTCGGCCACCACCATGGCCACGCCGGACAGGGTGTTGGCACCGGCCGCCTTCAGCTGGGCGCTGGAGCTGTCGAAGGTGACGTTGTTCGGCATGTTCAGGATCAGCTGATCGCCGCTACGGGTCACGCTGACACCTGTGCCTTGCAGCTTCTCGCGCAGCTTGGCTTCCTGCACATCCATGTAATAACCGATGCCGCCACCCAGGGCGGCGCCGGCGGCCACACCGGTCAGGATCCCCTTCTTGCGATCCCCCTTGCTGGAGGAAAGCGCACCCACGGCGGCGCCCGTCGCGGCACCGGCCAGCGCCCCCCAGGCCCCCTTGGAGGTCTGGGATTCACCGGTATAGGGATTGGTGGTACAGCCGGACATGGCAATGGTCAGAGCAAGCGCTGGAACTAGTTTCTTGAAATGCATGGGAAAAACCTCTGAAAAAACCGACTCGAGCCGGACGAGTCGCGCATTCTACCTCAGAGGGGCGCCAGAGTGTGACGCGCACGCATCGCGGAAATGAACAAGGGGGCCTGAGCCCCCTTGTATCTTGATCACGACGGCATGGTTGCCATCACGCTCGCATCGCCTGCCCATGCAGGTCGCTCATCAGTATTTGATGTCGCGAGCCTCGTCACGGCCTTCCTGCTTGTTCTGGCGATGTTCCTGACGGCAATCGGCATTGCCGAACACACCACTGCGGCAATCTTGCTTGGCTTGGCGGGATTCCTGACGCGTGTCCTGGCGCACATCGCGGGCATCACGGCGTTGTTCCGCCTGTTCGGTTGCCAGTACCGGCGCGGCGGCCAGCAAGGCGGTAGCTGCAAGCAGCACAAATACGGACTTTTTCATGGTGACTCCTTGGCTAGGCGAAATACACCGGCTTGGCGTTACTGAAATTATACACTGAGGTCAACATGGCCGCGGCAAGGGGCCTTGTATGATGCCCACTTGCAAGCGGCCGCTCGGGATCAGTATTTGATGTCGCGGGCCTCGTCGCGGCCTTCCTGCTTGCTGTCACGGTGCTCTTGACGGCAATCGGCATTGCCGACCAGGCCTTCGCGGCACTCTTGCTTGGCGTCGCGGGACTCCTGACGGGTGTCCTGACGCACATCACGGGCATCGCGGCGCTCTCCGGCCTGTTCGGTGGCCTGTGCAGGCAGAACAGCCAACAGGGTACTGGCGGCCAACAGCGCGAATACGAACTTCTTCATGATTAACTCCACAGGGTAGACGGGATACATGGATATCACATCACTAGATTATATACGGAACCACGACTAGCAACGTCCGGCAGGGCGATCCCCTGCAGACTTGTCTGGGTCATTCACGCCGATGAGCCGAGCCTGGGAGGGTCCAGTCAGACCCGCCAGCAGGGTGGACGCTTGAGATCAGTATTTGACGTCGCGGGCCTTCTCCCGAACATCCTGCTTCACTTCACGCTTGTCCTGGCGGCACTCGTAGTTGTCCTTGTTGTTGGCCTGACGACAATCTACCTTGGCCTCCCGAACCTCGGGGCGCACTTCCTGGCGCACATCGCGGGAATCCTGGCGATCGGTCGCCTGGGCAGGCATCACGGCCAGCAAAGAGCTGCAAGCCAGGATCAGGCCGCCAAGGGCGCGTACACGGGATGGGATCAATGACATGGGGATTTCCTCAAAATGGTTAGGCGGATTTTGAGCAGCGATCACTGTATGCCAACTGAACCGGTGAGCTAATAATGGAGCCACCCTACCCCCGTTGGCACTCGGCATGGCAGGGGCAGGTCACCAGATGATCGTTCACCATCCCCACAGCCTGCATGAAAGCGTAGCAAATCGTACTGCCGACGAAGGTAAAACCGAGTTTCTTGAGCGCCTTTGCCATAGCGTCAGATTCTGACGAGGTAGCCGGGATGTCACCATTGCCCTGGCGCCGATTGACGATAGGGGCGCCGCCGACGAAGCCCCAGAGGAAGTCGGCGAAGTCGATCCCCTGCGCCTCCAGCGCCAGATAGGCCCTGGCGTTTTTGATGATCGACTGGACCTTAAGCCGGTTGCGGATGATACCGGTGTCTTGCATCAGCCGCGCCACATCCTGCTCGTCGAAAGCGATGATGAGCCCGGGATCGAACCCGGCATAGGCGCGGTAGTAACTGTCGGTGCGCTTGAGGATGGTGATCCAGGAGAGACCCGCCTGCTGACCATCCAGGCAGAGTTTGGCAAACAGCTCGCGCGAGTCATGCACCGGCCGCCCCCACTGTCTGTCATGGTATTCGATATATTCCGGGTCCTTGGTCACCCAGGCGCAGCGTAGTTCCATTCCTTATCCCCTGTCATTTTTCCGATGCCCGACATGCCGACTGCTGCGGTGACTTCCTGTGGTAAACATCCCGGCCCAACCAGGCCCGGCACGGCGCCACCCCATGAATCCCCTGCAATTTCGCCTATTATCCGACCATGCCAGACGGTATACTCCTTCGGTTCACATTCAGCAAATCTTGCTCTGATCTCATTTCGCGCGAAAAACACTATGCAAAAATTCGATGTCAAAACCTTTCAGGGCCTGATCCTGCAGCTGCAGGACTATTGGTCCCGCCAGGGCTGTACCATCATTCAGCCGCTGGATATGGAAGTGGGTGCCGGTACCTCACACCCCATGACCTGCCTGCGCGCCCTGGGCCCCGAGCCCATCGCCTGCGCCTACGTGCAACCGTCCCGCCGTCCGACCGACGGCCGCTACGGTGAAAACCCGAACCGCCTGCAGCACTATTACCAGTTCCAGGTGATCATCAAGCCTTCCCCCGACAACATTCAGGAACTCTACCTCGGCTCGCTGAAAGAGCTGGGTATGGATCCTGAGATCCACGACATCCGCTTCGTGGAAGACAACTGGGAAAACCCGACTCTGGGTGCCTGGGGTCTGGGCTGGGAAGTCTGGCTCAACGGCATGGAAGTGACTCAGTTCACCTACTTCCAGCAGGTGGGCGGCCTGGAGTGCAAGCCGGTGACCGGCGAGATCACCTATGGTCTCGAGCGTCTGGCCATGTACATCCAGGGCGTCGACAGCGTCTATGACCTGGTATGGTCCGATGGCCCCCTGGGCAAGACCACCTATGGCGATGTGTTCCACCAGAACGAGGTGGAGCAGTCCACTTACAACTTCGAACACGCCGACGTGGACTTCCTGTTCCACTGCTTCGAGCAGTACGAGAAAGAGGCCCAGCACCTGCTGGCTCTGGAAACGCCGCTGCCGCTGCCCGCTTACGAGCGGATCCTGAAAGCCGCCCACTCCTTCAACCTGCTGGATGCCCGCAAGGCCATCTCAGTCACCGAGCGTCAGCGCTACATACTGCGCATTCGCACCCTGACCAAGGCCGTGGCCGAGGCGTACTACGCCTCCCGCGAAGCGCTGGGCTTCCCCATGTGCAAGCGCAGCGACGAAGAGAACAAGCAAGGTTAAGGAACGGACATGGCACAACATACATTTCTGGTAGAGATCGGCACCGCTGAGCTGCCGCCCAAGGCGCTGCGCACCCTGGCCGAAGCCTTTGCCGACAACCTCAAGGGCGAGCTGACCAAGGCCGATCTGGCCTTCGGCGACGTCGAGTGGTTTGCCTCACCGCGCCGTCTGGCGCTCAAGGTGCACGCGCTGGCCGGCGAGCAGCCGAGCAAGAGCGTCGAGAAGCGCGGCCCGGCCGTCTCCCAGGCGTTCGATGCCGACGGCAAGCCGACCAAGGCCGCCGAAGGCTGGGCCCGTGGCAACGGCATCACAGTCCCACAGGCCGAGCGTCTGGTCACCGACAAGGGTGAGTGGCTGGTCCACACCGCCAAGGTCGAAGGCCGTCCGGCCAAGGACCTGCTGGGTGAGCTGGTCGCTGCTGCGCTGGCCAAGCTGCCCATCCCCAAGATGATGCGCTGGGGCGACAAGACCATCCAGTTCGTGCGTCCGGTGTTCACCGTGACCCTGCTGCTGGACGGCGACCTCGTGCCCGCCACCATCCTGGGGATCGACTCCGCCCGCACCATCCGCGGTCACCGCTTCATGGGCGAGCCCGAGTTCACCATCGACAACGCCAGCCAGTACCCGCAGATCCTGCTGGAAAAAGGCAAAGTGGTTGCCGACTTTATGGCGCGCAAGGCCAAGATCAAGGCTGACGCCGAAGCGGCCGCTGCCGCCTTCGGTGGCGTCGCCGATCTGGACGACGCCCTGCTGGAAGAAGTCACCGCCCTGGTCGAATGGCCGGTGGTGCTGACCGCCAACTTCGAAGAGAAGTTCCTGGCGGTGCCGGCCGAGGCGCTGGTGCACACCATGAAGGGTGACCAGAAGTACTTCCCGGTCTACGACAAGAGCGGCAAGTTGCTGCCGAAGTTCATCTTCGTCACCAACATCGAGTCCAAGGACCCGAGCCAGATCATCAGCGGCAACGAGAAGGTGGTGCGCCCCCGTCTGTCTGACGCCGAGTTCTTCTTCAAGACCGATCTGAAGCAGACCCTGGCCTCCCGCCTGCCGCGCCTCGAAACCGTGCTGTTCCAGCAACAGCTCGGCACCGTCAAGGCCAAGGTCGAGCGCATCGAAACCGTCGCCGGCTTCATCGCCGAGCGCATCGGTGCCGACGTGACTCAGGCCAAGCGTGCCGGTCTGCTCTCCAAGTGCGATCTCATGACCAACATGGTCGGCGAGTTCGCCAGCACCCAGGGTGTCATGGGGATGCACTACGCCCGTCACGACGGCGAGGACGAAGTGGTGGCCGTGGCCCTGAACGAGCAGTACATGCCGCGCTTCGCCGGTGATGCCCTGCCGTCCGCGCTGGAAGCCTGCGCCGTGGCGCTGGCCGACAAGCTCGACACCCTGGCCGGCATCTTCGGCATCGGCATGCTGCCCAAAGGTGACAAGGATCCGTTTGCCCTGCGTCGCGCCGCCATCGGTGCCCTGCGCATCATGACCGAGAAGCAGCTGGATCTGGATCTGGTTGAACTGGTGGAAGAAGCCGTTCGCGTCTACGGCGACAAGCTGACCAACAAGACCGTCGTCACCGACGTGGTCGACTTCATGCTGGGCCGCTTCCGCGCCGCCTATCAGGACGAAGGCATTGGTGCCGACGTGGTGCTGGCCGTACTGGCCCGCCGCCCGACCCGCCCGCTCGACTTCGATCGTCGCGTCAAGGCCGTCAGCCACTTCCGCAGCCTGGATGCTGCCCTGGCGCTGGCTGCCGCCAACAAGCGCGTCAGCAACATCCTGGCCAAGGTGGAAGGCGAGTTGCCGACCGTGGTCAAACCGGAACTGCTGATCGATGCCGCCGAGCAGGCGCTGGCCACTCAGGTTGCCGCCCTGCAAGCCGAACTGGCACCGCTGTTCGCCGCCGGTGACTATCAGGCCGCCCTCACCCGTCTGGCCGCCCTGCGCGAGCCGGTCGACACCTTCTTCAACGAGGTGATGGTGATGGCAGAAGACGAGGCCCTCAAGGCCAACCGTCTGGCGCTGCTAAACAACCTGCGCAACCTGTTCCTGCAAGTAGCGGATATCTCGCTGCTGCAGTGATGGCGGTTTATTAGCTAGATCAAAAACGGCGCCGAAAGGCGCCGTTTTTAAAAATGGAAGAATATAAATGAATGAAGGTCATGATGAAAAAAACACTCTTTTTTTAACTAAGAATGGTGATTTAAAATTCATACTTGAAAGACCGTTATACGCAGCAGAAAAGCATTTAAATGTAGTAGAGGACAACGGTAAGCCTCTTAAGATTTCTGTAGAAACGGCCACTGATTGGCCAATCTTCATTGCAACTCTTATAGTCGGTATTGGGAGCATTCTTACAACTGCTTTTGTTGCACGGATAAGTCACGTAAATCAACGAAGCCAAATAAGATCTAACATTGCAGCCTTTAGGCAAAAGTGGCAAGAAGAGTTGCGTAGTGCTTCTACCGAGTTTTTCTCTTGTGCCATACGTGTACACTACGATCGAACTCATGACAACAAAGCGTTAACACCTGAAAAAATTAGTGAGCTAACACGCTGTCAAGTCAGAATGGAATTAATGTTAGACAAAAAGAAAAATGATAATAAAAAAATTGAGCAATCCATAGAAAGAGTCATAACCCTTGCTCAGGGTCTTGATACTGCTACCTTCACTACTGAAATAAACAACCTTCAAACTTTAGTGAGTCAGATTTTAGAGAAGGCATGGATCGATATCAAAAATGACCTCCATGGAATATCTCCACATTAAAGTCAGTTCGTAGGTTGGGCTGAGCACAAAAGCTGGAACACCCACCTAATCCCTGCTTTGACAACTCACGCCCCCTCCACTTTTCTTAAACCGTGAGACCCAAGGAGCTCGTAGGTTCGATTAGCCGTCAGGCGTAATCGGACAATCGCGAGACACCTCTCTGCAGGATCGGGGTATCGCCCACTCTCCTACTCGGGTATTTACCAAAGTATCGAAAAAATGGTCGCTACCGGAGGGTGGATGACCCCTGTCGGTCAGGTCTGCACGCCCGCCGTTTCCGTGTACAATCCCTCACTCGTTCCAGCCTCTTTTACCCGACCCGACGGCGACCCCATGAACCGCACGCCCCTGTTGTTGATGATCTGCACCACCCTGTTGGCGGCCGCCGGCTGGTTCTTCTCCAAGGAGGCGATCCGTGAGTTGCCGCCCGCCGCCTTTATCGGCAGCCGCTTCCTGCTGGCGGCGCTGATCCTGCTGCCCCTGGCCTGGCTGTACGAGCCCAGGCTCAGCCGTAGCCAGCTGCTGCGCGCCCTGGGTTGCGGCTCCCTGCTCGGCCTCAACCTGCTGCTCTGGGTGACCGCCATCAGTCAGAGCGACGCCCTCGGCAGCGGCGCCTTTATCATGAGCATCGCCACCCTGATGGCCCCGCTGGCCGCCTGGGCCGGTTTCAAGACCCGCCCGGGACGCCACTACTGGACCACATTGCCCTTGGCCGTGGCTGGCCTGCTGTTGCTCTCAAGCGGTACCGACTGGGGCGTCTCCCGCTCCCTGCTCTGGTTCCTGGCCGCCGCCATGGCCCTGGGGACCCAGCTCGCGGTCCATCGTCACTTCGCCCAGTCGATACCGGCTCGCTGGCTCACCTGCATCCAGCTGGCCATGACCGGCCTCATCGGCACCACGCTCTCCCTGCTGACCGAAAGCTGGCCGGCCTCCGTCAGCACCAGCACCTGGGGCTGGTTTGCCGCCAGCGTGCTGCTCGCCACCACCTTGCGCTATCTGCTGCTGACCCTGGCCCTGAGCAAGATGACCACCACTCACGCGGCGCTGCTGATGCTGCTCGAACCCGTCTGGACCCTGCTGCTCAGCACCCTCTGCTATGGCGAGGCGCTCGGCGGGGCCAAGCTGGCCGGCGCCGGACTGGTGCTCGGGGCCCTGGTGCTCTATCAGTTGCCCCTGCTGCGCAGCGGCGTACGCCTGCCCGTGAAGGACCATAGCCCCGATTAGCCGATGCCGAGCCATCACGACGCCGTTCCTTGCAGAGGCCGCCCCATGTCGGGGATGGGCATCGGTGGTGGCCGCTGTTAGGGTATGGCCATCCATGTGATAGACGAGCGAGACGTTATGCAACGCAAGACAATGGCCCTGCTGCTGGCCACCCATCTGCTGGTCGGAGGCGCGGGCTTTGCCGCCGGTATCTATCTGCTGCCGATCCTGATAGCGCCACCCGCGCCGAGCGGCGAGCAGGTGGCGGCCAGCCAGCAACAGGCGACCTTCAGCGGCACCTTTCGCCGGGATCTTAAAGACAGCGACCGGCTGCACTGGGGGGAAGGCAAGGTGAGCATAGGGCCGCAGGCCATCAGCCTGATGGGCAAGCTGGCGCCGGGCCCCGATTACCGGCTCTACCTGTCGCCGGAATTTGTCGAGACAGAGGCGGACTTTGCCCGCCTGAAAGGCCAGATGGTGCAGGTGGGATCGGTGAAGACCTTCGACAACTTTATCGTGCCGCTACCCGCCGGGATCGATCCGGCTCGCTACAGCAGCGTCATCGTCTGGTGCGAGACTTTCGGCCAATTTATCACCGCCGCCCGTTACCGCTGATATCGGACTCTGGCAGACCCCCAGGCACAATTAGCACAGCATCATCGGATTTCCGCGATATTCGCTCTGGTGCTTATTTCAGGGGAGGATGTCAATATGCTGTCCCGGCAGATATTGATTCGATGGCAGGGCAATAATGTTTTCTACGCCTTCATTCAGCCCCAGTTAATATCTGTAGCTCATGGGTCTATATAATGGCGCCATATCTGTCATTGAATTAATTGGGATAGCTGCCGAGTCAACCCATAGATCAACATATTGGCAGCATCTACCATATGTATCACTTTAAAGGGCTTCTGCATGAAACGTCATCTTATCGTTATAGGCGCCATTTTCGCACTGAGCGCCTGCTCTTCCACTCCCAACAGTGAATATATGAAAGATGGCGCATCCGAATCCCAACGTGTCGATGCGTTATCCGAATGCCAATATCAGGTGAAGCTCAACAAGATCGAGGATGAAGAGCAGGAAGAGCTGATCAACCTGTGCATGCAAGGCAAAGGCTTCCGTCTGACCCCTATTGAGTAACCCCGCATTCCCGTCTGAATAAATCTCCGCTCAATATAAAAAGCCCCAAATGATGACTCTGTTTGGGGCTTTTCAGCCATTGGGTCGCAATGGCAAGGCCGTAATCAATGAACCTGAGGCCGATATTCCGGCTTTCACTTTACTGTTGCCGCAATCCCCTCGCCAAGGCCATGGCTCCTCAAAGCGCGACGCCTAGCTGTTGTTGCAGCAGCCGCTGCCCCTTGGCGGTCAGGGTCAGCTCACGGCTGTCCAGCCCGCGCACCAGCCAGCCCTTGGCCAGCATATGGTCGAGCAGACGGGCACCGAGCTGGCCGCCAAGATGCATGCGCCGCTCGCTCCAGTCGAGACAGTGACAGGCGAAGGGGCGCTTGCCAGTCGCCACGCAGTCGATGCCAAGCTGGCCGAAATGCTGCTCCCCCTGCGGGGTCAGTCCATAGCCCTCAGCCTCCAGCCAGCCTTGGGCCATCAGGCCGTCATGGAGCCTCACCCCCAGCTCACCCGCCAGGTGGTCATAACAGCTACGGGCGAAGCGCAGCCGCTCCGGAGTCTTGCTCCTGAGTGCACCGGCCCCCATGTCGACCAGCCCCATCAGCTGCTCCACCACCAGCGCCACCTCATGGCTCGCGATGCGGTAGTAGCGATGTTTGCCCTGCCGGACGCAGGCCGTCAGCCCCTGCTGCTGGAGCCGGGCCAGGTGACTGCTGGCGGTTGAGGCCGACACCTCGGCCACCAGGCTCAGCTCGGTCGCCGTCCAGGCACGTCCATCCATCAGGGCGCACAACATGCGGGCGCGACTGCCATCGGCAATGGCGGCCGCCACCTGCGCCAATCCTTGTTCCAGGCTCTTCTGCTCGCTCATCTCGCTCCTCTCTGCTTGCCGCAGTCATTGCCACTCGGCCGTGACCCTGCGGGCCTTGTCGATGTCATCGGTGACCAGGATCAGCTGGTTGGCATGGTCGCTGTACAGGGTGATGATGTTGACCGAGGCATCCCCCAAGGCGCTGCAGATGGCCCCCAACTGGCCCGGCACCTCCTGCTTCAGGCGGCGCACCAGCACCTCGTGCACCGCCACCACCTGCAGACCCGCCTGCTCGGCGGCCCGGGCCGCGCCGACGCCGTCCTCCACCAGAAAGTGGGCATGGCCGGCGCCGCCCGTGGTGAACATGCCACCCCCTTCCAGGCTGACACCGGCCCGCCCCATCAAGATCCCGAACTGCCCCAGTGTGCCCGGGTTATCGGGCAGCATCACGTGAATATCGTACATCCCTGACTCTCCTTGGCGATAAGAGCCCACAGATTAGTGCCACATCCAGGGCAACGCTTCGATGGCGGGCGAAGCGTCCTCACTCGCCCATGCTGGCCACAGCAAAACGGCGCCAGAAGGCGCCGTTTCTCTATCTCTGCTCGACTCGCGAGGGCGGTCGATCAGCCGGTATAGACCGGCAGCAGGCCCGCCATGTTGAGCAGGTGGAACAGGGCGGTCAGCACCCCGAACAGGAAGACGGCCACTATCATCGGCAGGCCGCCCGGCGCCCGGAAGCCATCGCCGCCTTTCTTCCCCTTGCCGGCGCGCACCTTCCAGGCCAGCAGGGCCGGGATGATGCAGGTCCAGAGCGTCGCCACGGCGCCGGCGTAGCCGATGGCCATCAGGAAGCCGAACGGGAACAGCAGGGAGAGCAGCAGCGGCGGCAGGAAGGTGGCGGCCCAGGACTTGGCGCGACCCTGGCGGCTGTTGTCGAACTTGAACAGATCCGCCAGATAGTCGAACACCCCGAGACCCACACCGATGAAGGAGGAGAGGATGGCCGCCATGGAGAAGAGGTTGAGGGCGTTGGCGACGGCCTCGGATTCGATCACCGAGGCCAGCGCCTTGAGCAGCACGTCGACGTTGCCGCCCTGGGCCACCACGGGCCCGAACTCGCTGCGCGGCAGGTTGCCGAATACGCTCACCAGCCAGATGAGATAGAACAGCAGCGCGATGGCAGTGCCGCCGAGGATGGCGTAACGGGCGCGGCGCTCCTCACCGTAGTAGGCGCGCATGGACGACACCGAGTGGTGGTAGCCGAACGAGGTGAGCGCCACCGGCAGCATGGCCAGCGCGTAGGGGGCATAGCTGGCGTGCTGGCTCAGGGTGTCGAACAGCAGGGTCGGCTTGATGTTGAGGGAGAGGCCAGAGATGCCGAACACGAAGCTCAGCCCCATGGCGATGACCAGCACCACAGAGATGCGATCCACCGCCCGGGTCGAATGCCACACCAGCCCGGAGAAACCCAGGGTGAACAGGATGGAGCCCCAGTGGCTGCCGATGCCGGTCATGCCATCTATGATGAGGCCGGCGGAGGTGATGTAGGCGTAGAGCAGGATGCCGCCGACGAAGTAGACGGTGAGGTTGTTGAGGGCGTTGACCTTGTCCCCCAGCAGCTCCCGGGTCACGGTATCGAAGGAGACGCGCAGCGGATAGCCCTGATAGGATTCGAGCAGCATCCAGCCGGAGATGGTCATCACCACCATGGTCAGGGTGATGGCCAGGATGGACCAGACGGTCCAGGCACCCGCCCCGGCACTCGGCAAGCCCAGCATGCCGGCCCCCACACAGACGCCGGCAATGATACATGCCCCGCCCACCAACGATGGTTTATGTTCCATTTACTTCCCCAAAGACGATTGTTGATCTGGTCGCGACCGCGGACCGTTGCATCTGCTACGCCGGTTGTCATCGTAAGATCGCGCTCATCTGTGCTATCGGCGCCCTAGCCGCTTGCTTCTGCGTCAGCGAGGCAAGACGTGGCTGAGGCTAGCTACCGATCCCAAGATGGCAGCAGGGCCGCCATTTTGGGGGTGTGACTTTACCCTGCTCACCCCCGGGTATCAAATTTTGGCGTCATCCCTGTGGGGTTATTCCCCCGGTGAGCCCCCGTCTGCGGGAGGCGTGGCACTATACTGAACCCAGTTTTCACGGCAAGGAGCCCCCCATGGACAGGAAGTTCGTACTCAGCGCCCTCTGCTATGCCCTGCTCGGCATGCTGCTCGGCATCTATATGGCCGCCAGCAAGGATCACGGGCAGTTCGTCACCCACGCCCACATCATGCTGGTCGGTTTTCTGGTCTCGTTCGTCTATGCCCTGTGCCACAAGCTGTGGCTCGGCAACCCCGACGGGCGACTGGTGCGGATCCAGTTCTACCTGCACCAGCTGGGGGCGGCGGTGATGACGGCGGGGCTCTACCTGCTCTATGGCCGGCTGCTGCCACCGGAGCAGATCGACCCCTTCCTCGCCGCCTCCTCCCTGGCGGTGCTGATCGCCATGGGGATCATGCTGGCGCTGTTGATGCGCCGCCCGGCCACCGCCTGAGCGAGGAGGCCACAGACAGAAACGGCGCCCAAGGGCGCCGTTTCTGTTATCAGGCTGGGCCTTCCCTACCCCGTGTAGGTGGGCAACATGCCCGCCATCGCCAGCAGATGGAAGATGGCGGTGAGCACCCCGAACAGGATGACGGCCACCACCATGGGCTGCCCCCCCGGCGCCCTGAAGCCCGGCTCGTCCTGGGCAATCTCCCGTGATTTTTTCGCCAGCAGGGCCGGGATGATGCAGGCCCACACGGTCGCCGCCGCGCCGGCATAGCCGATGGCGACGACGAAGCCGAACGGGAACAGCAACGACATGAGCAAGGGTGGCAGGAAGGTCACCAGCCAGGACTGGGTGCGGCCCCGCCGGCTGTTGTCGAACTTGAACAGATCCGCCAGATAGTCGAACACCCCGAGCCCGACCCCGATGAAGGAGGAGAGGATGGCCGCCATGGAGAACAGGCTGATGGCGTTCG
This sequence comes from Aeromonas sp. sif2433, assembly GCF_019218705.1. NCBI lineage: Bacteria > Pseudomonadati > Pseudomonadota > Gammaproteobacteria > Aeromonadales > Aeromonadaceae > Aeromonas > Aeromonas sp. sif2433. The sequence goes on along the minus strand of NZ_JAHUXD010000014.1, from coordinate 45,830 downwards.
CCACCTGTTTGGACTCGATCACCGAGGCCAGCGCCTTGAGCAGCACGTCGACATCCCCACCCTGGGCGATGACGGGGCCGAACTCGCTGCGCGGCAGATTGCCGAAGATGCTCAGCAGCCACAGCAGGTAGAGCACCAGTGCGATGACGGTGCCGCCGAGGATCGCGTACTTCGCCTTGCGCTCCTCTCCGTAATAGGCCCGCATCGAGGCCACTGAGTGGTGATAACCGAAGGAGGTGAGGGCGACCGGCAGCATGGCCAGGGCATAGGGGGCCTGCTTGACCTCGTCGGCGAGGGAGTTGAACAACAGGGAGGCATCGATGTGGAAGGCCAGGCCGGAGACCCCGAAACAGAAGCTCAGCACCATGAAGACGATCAGCACCACCGAGATGCGATCCACCGCCCGGGTCGAATGCCAGACAAACAGGGAGAACACCAGCACGAACAGCACGGATGCCAGCTGGCTGTCGATGCCCAGCAATCCCTTCAGGATGAGACCGGAAGAGGTGATATAGGCATAGAGCAGCACGCCGCCGACGAAATAGACGGTCATGTTGTTGAAGATATTGATCCGGCTACCGAGCAGATCCTTGGTGACCGTATTGAAGGAGACGGTTAATTCATACCGCTTGAATGCTTCCAATAGCATCCAGCCGGAGACCGTCATTATTATCATGGTGAGGATGATTGCCAAGGATGACCAGGTTGTCCAGGCGCCGGCGCCCGCACTTGGCAAGCCAAGCATGCCGGCACCGACACAAACGCTGGCAATGATACAGGCCCCTCCAATCACGGATGGTTGATGTGTCATGTGCTGTCACTCCCAAATATCTATTTCACAGAGCAGTGAAAAAAAAGGGCACAGATTAAGCTGTGCCCTTGACTCGTTATGCTTCTATTAATTTTTGATTCTTTTTATTCGCTGTTTTTTCGACGCTCCCGACCTCTTTCAGTCTGGCGGTGAAATGACGCAACACCGCCGGCTCATAAATAAAGTCGAGCCCCTTCACGTTCCTGGCGTTCTTCTTCACCTCGCCGAAGGCCTCGATGACGAAGTCCATGTGGGTTTGGGTATAAGTGGCGCGCGGTATGGTCAGGCGCAGCAGCTCGGCCGGGCAGGGATGCTGCTTGCCGGTGGCGGGATCCCGCCCCAGCAGCAGGGAGCCTATCTCCACCGCCCGGATGCCCGCCACCTTGTACAACTCGCACGCCAGCGCATGGGCCGGGAACTGATCCGCCGGGATATGGGGCAGCAGCTTGCCGGCGTCCACGAAGGCCGCGTGGCCCCCCGCCTGCTGGCACACCACGCCGATCGCCTCGAGGCCATTCACCAGGTACTGCACCTGACCGATGCGGTAGGCCAGCCAGTCCTGGCGCATGCCATCGCGCAGGCCGACCGCGAGTCGCTCCATGGCGCCCCCTTCCAGACCGCCGTAGGTCGGGAAGCCCTCCTGCACCACGCAGAGGGTGCGGCACTCGGTGTAGACGTCCAGCATGCCGTCGTCCTTGAAGCAGAGCAGGCCGCCCATCTGCACCATGGCATCCTTCTTCGCGGACATGGCGAGACCGTCGGCGTACTTGTAGGACTCCATGGTGATGGCCTCTATGCTCCAGTCGGCATAGCCGGGCTCGCGCTGCTGGATGAAGTAGGCGTTCTCCGCGAAGCGGGCCGAGTCCATGATGACCGGAATCTCATATTGTTGGGCGATGGCATAGACCGCCTTCAGGTTGGCGATGGAGACCGGCTGGCCACCGGCGGAGTTGCAGGTGATGGTGCTGACGATATAGGGCACGTTGGCCGGGCCCGCCTCCAGGATGGCCTCCTCCAGCTTGACCAGATCGAAGTTGCCCTTGAAGTCGGCGGTGACCGAGGTATCGAACGCCTCCTTGGTGTAGACGTTCTTGGCCACGCAGCAGTTGATCTGGGTATGGCCCTGGGTGGTGTCGAAGAAGTAGTTGGAGAGCGCCACCATCTTCTTGCGATCCAGCCCCTTCTCCTGCTCCCGCTTCTTGATCAGCACCGGGATGTAGATCTGCTCGGCGCCGCGCCCCTGGTGGGTGGGGATGGTGAGTGAATAACCGAAGATCTCCTGCACCGCCTTCTGCAGGGCGTAGTAGCTGCGGCTGCCGCTGTAAGCCTCGTCGCCGCGCAGCATGGCGGCCTGCATGTCCTGGGTGATGGCGCCGGTGCCGCTGTCGGTCAGCAGATCGATGAAGACATCCTCGCTGTCCAGCAGGAAGGGGTTCATGCCGGCCCTGACGATCGCCTCGTCCCGGTAGGCACGGGTGGTGCGCTTGACCGGCTCGATGACACGAATGCGGAACGGTTCGGGAAGATGCTTGAAGTTTTCCATAATATAAACACCCATATTTAAATATTCAGGATGAGTCTCATCAGCCGCCCAAAATAGATCATTGGCGGCGCGTAAATAATGAGATCGGGTGCACGACATCGCCTCGCCAATAAACAAGGCGAGAACAGGTGCAGACTATTTCAGATTAGGTATGCAGACGGGCCGGTCACATCTCGATAAATGCGCAAGCACCGCGGGAATATTACAGCGGGAAGAAGAAAGCGATCTTGTGATCCAGGGTAAACCACTTGGGCGAAGCGATCATGGTAGCCATGTTGTTGCTCATCTGGTTGGAATTAACAACGTCAATTAACCCGACCCATTATGGAGAGCCCCCGCCCATGATCAATTGCCACTTCCACGATTTGGGATGGCGCTAACAGTTTGGCGGGGAATATTTATACAGCCCTGGTCAGGACTCCCGTCAGCGGCGGCTCAGTGGTTCAACCAGGGCAGCCGTTGCAACAGCCAGTATCGATCCGCCAGGCTGGTCTGGCTGACCCAGAGATCCAGCAGGCCGTGGGCCAGCAGCGGCAGCATCAGCAACAGCAGACAGAGCAGCCCCAGCAGCCGCTGGGGGCTGAGCCGGCGACGGGGCGTGCCGAGGTGCAGCGCATCGGCACGTTTGGGGCAGGCGGCCACGCAGCTCAGGCAGCTGCTGCACTCCAGGCTGCGCACCGCGATGAGTCGGTGCACCTGAATGCGGGAGGGACAGGCGCGGCTGCACCTGTCACAGTCATGGCCCGCGCTGCGCAGGCAGCGGGCCGGATCCCGGCGGATGCGCAGCGGAGTCAGCAGGCCGAGCAGGGCCAGCCAGGCGCCATAGGGGCAGAGATAGCGGCAGAACCCCTGCCGGAAGGCGGCGGTCAGCAGCAGCACCCAGCCCAGGCAGAGGCCGGAGAGCAAGTTCAGGTTGAAGAAGAAGGCCCCCATCTTCATGTCTGCCGCCTGATGGTAGGGGCTGGCGAGATAGCCGGGCAGAGCGGCGCCGGGCACCGCGATCAGCACGATAAACAGCAGGAAACCGAGCACCAGAAACTTCTGGGCCCGCAGCAGCCCATCGAGCCAGAGTGGCGGCGTCCACTCCCCCGGCAGCAGGCGGCTGCGCAGACGGTGCAGCCACTCCCCCACCAGCCCGAGCGGGCAGAACCAGGCGCAGAACGCCCGCCCCAGCAACAGGGCCGACAGGCTGAGCACCAGCACTGTCACCGTCGCCGCCGGATGGTGGGGGTCCGCGATGCCCTGGCCGAGCCAGGCCCGCAGCCCGAGCCCGCCAGCGATGGGCAGGAAGCCGTCGACCACGTCGGGGCGCACCAGCCAGGGGGTCTCCCCCTGCCCCAACTGCCAGAGATGGAGCCCATACTGCAGCGCCACCAGCCCCCAGCAGAGCAGCAGCAGGTGGCGGGTCCAGGCCCGCAGCGGCTGACTGTCGATATCATTCAGTGCCGGCAACGGCCTGCATCTGTGCCACAGGGCGAGGGGGACGACCACCAGCCCCAGCGCGATCCAGAGGAGGGGATCCGCCGCCATCAGCCAGGCGGCCGCCAGCAACGCCAGGGAGAGGCGCCACGACCAGCCGGGTCCGGCCCGCCACTGCAACAGGGCCAGATAGACCAGGCCAGCGGCCAGGGTCAGGGCTTCGATCAGGCTCATGCTTCTCCCTCATAGCACTCATTCGGATAAGGGGCTCAGAATAACCAACATCTGAGTTGATTATTTTGATCTGCATGGGCAGAGCGCGGTATTCACTCCTTGCGGCTATGGAACAGCGGCCGATCCGACTCGGCCTGCTCGGCCCAGAAGTGGATGTTGAAGCGGGCATCCTCGGACAGCTCGACCCTGTGCCAGTACTGAGGCGGGCTGGTGGCGAACTGGCCGGCGTGGATCACCAGGCTGACCTCAGGCTGTTCGGCCCGCTCGTCGGCGAAGCCGTGATAGGTGACGGTGCCCTCCATCACGCAGAGCTGGCCGAACACCCCGGCCGCGGTGTTGTGATGGCTGAGCAGGGCCGGCGGCACGTTGGCGCGGGTGAAGAAGGGGGTGGAGCGACGAACGACCCAGTGGGTAGGAATAAGCTGCATGGACATGGTAATTCTCCTCGAATGGCCGGTCTGCCCGGCCTTGAATAGTTGACGGATCAGCGGGGCAGCTGGCGCAGCAGCGGGAAGGCGGCGCTCATCTTGTCGCCTCCCACCACGAAGCCGCACAGTTCGCCATCCTCACCGCGCGCCTCGGCCACCATGCCGTGCTGGTTCCAGTGGCACTGCCAGGCGAGATCCTCGCCCTGGGTGCGGCCCGCCAGTTGCAGCGGATAGCGCGGCGTCTTCACCTTCACCAGCATGGGCGACAGGGTCAGCGGGGTCGGGGTGCCGAGCAGGGTCTTGGCCAGGGCACTGGCCCCCAGCACTATGGGCTGCAGGAAGGGAAGCAACTGCCCCTGCCACTCGGCGCAATCCCCCAGCGCGAAGATATGGGGATCGCTGGTGCGCAGCAGGTCGTCGATCAGTATGCCGCGCCCTACCGCCAGCCCGGCCCCCTGGGCCAGGGCCAGATTCGGTCGCAGGCCGATCGCGGCGATCACCAGATCCTGCTCGCAGGTGCGGCCGTCACTCTGGGTCACTCGCCAGCCATCACCGGGCTGCGCGTCTATCCCGGCGATGCCCAGCCCCAGTTGCAGCCTCACCCCCTGCGCGCGCAGCGCCTGCTGCAGCGGCTGCGTCAGGGCGGCCGGCAACAGGGTGCCGAGGGGGCTGTCGGCCAGATCCAGCAAGGTGACCTCGCGACCATCGCCCGCCATGTCCATCGCCAGCTCGCAACCAATCAGCCCCGCCCCCAGCACCAGGATGCGGCGAGCCTGACGGATCGATGCCTCGGCGGCGGCATACTCCTGCTGGCTGTTTAGGGTCACCAGATGCTTGCTACCCGGTATCTCGGGGCGCGCCGCGCTGGCGCCGGTGGCCAGCACCAGCTGGCCGTAGGGGAAGCTGCCCTGCTCAGTCAGCACCAGCCGCCGGACGGGATCTATGCCAAGCACCGGGCAGTGGGGCAGCAGCGTGATGCGCTGCTGCTCGGCAAATTCACTGCCGCTCAGCCGGGTCATGGCCGCGGCGCTGCAGCCCCGGCTCACCACGTGGCTCAGGTCCGGCTTGTTGTACTCGTCGCCGCTGTCGGCGGTGATGAGGCGGATGGGCCGCTCGCCGTCCAGCTTGCGCAGGCTCTTGACCAGCTGCTGGGCGGCGAAGCCGCTGCCGATCACCACGATTTCCCGGCTGATGCCGGCGTCATTCAGGGTTGCAGCGTTCATACACAGGCCTCCACGGCGCAGGGTTCGAATACCTCCTTGCCGATGCCGCAGCCGGGGCAGAGGAAGCTGTCCGGCACCTGGGCCCAGGGAGTGCCCGGTGCCACCAGCTGATCCGGCTCGCCCAGTGCCGGGTCATAGACCCACTGGCAGACGACGCAGAGCATGCTCTGGTCGTCGTCCAGCGTGCTGGCGGCCGGGGCGGCGGCTTGAGGGGTCGGAACCATCACCACAGGCGCCGCCGTCACGGCGGTTGTGGTGATCGGACGGGGCGCCTCGAGCGGGTGCAGTGCCCACTGGCGGGCGAGTTGGCGGCCATGCTCGCGGCACTCGGCCAGCGCCGAGCCATCCGGCCGCCACTTGGCCTTGAGGGAGATGCTGATGTCGAAGCCCGCGTCCATCAGCCGGGTCTGGATCCGGTCAACGGCGCCACCGGTCCAGCCGTAGCTGCCAAAAGCCGCGGCGCGCTTGTTTCTAAAGCGCAGGCCGGTGATCTCCTCGAGCATGCCCGCCACCTTGGGCATCATGACGTTGTTCATGGTGGAGGAGCCCACCAGTATCCCCTTGGAGCGGAACACCTGGGTCAGGATCTCGTTCTTGTCGTGGCGCGCCACGTTGTAGATCTTCACCGCCACACCGGGGTCCACCTCGTGGATGCCCTGGGCGATGGCGTCGGCCATCATGCGGGTATTGTTGGACATAGAGTCGTAGAACAGGGTGATGCGATCCTCCTGGTAGTGATCCGCCCACTCCAGGTACTTGAGGATGATCTGGGTGGGATCCTCGCGCCAGACGATGCCGTGGGAGGTGGCCACCATGCTCACCGGCAGGTTGAAGCCCAGCACCTCCTTGATCTTGGCGGTCACCAGCGGGCTGAAGGGGGTCAGGATGTTGGCGTAGTAGCGCTGGCACTGCTCCATCAGCTCGGTCTGATCCACCTCGTCGTTGAACAGGTGCTCATCGCAGTAGTGCTGGCCGAAGGCGTCGTTGGAGAACAGCACGGCATCTTCTGTCATGTAGGTCATCATGCTGTCGGGCCAGTGCAGCATGGGGGTCTCGATAAACACCAGCTGCTTGCCGTTGCCTATGTCCAGGCTGTCGCCGGTCTTGACCGGCTGGAAGTTCCACTCAGGATGGTGGTGGTGACCGGTGATCGAGTCGATGGCGTTGTGGGTGCAGTAGATGGGGGTACCCGGGATGCGGGCCATCAACTCGGTCAGGGCGCCGGCGTGATCCTCCTCGGCGTGGTTGATCACCACATAGTCGATACTGGCGAGATCGATCTCCGCCGCCAGGTTCTGCACGAACTCGCGGCTGAACTTGTGATCCACGGTGTCGATCAGCACGTTCTTCCCTTCGCGGATGAGGTAGCTGTTGTAGCTGGTGCCCTTGTGGGTCTTGTACTCGGTGCCGTGAAAGTCGCGCACCTCCCAGTCCCGTTGGCCGACCCAGTGGATGTTGTTTTTGACGTGAATGCTCATGCGGTGGTTCCTCAGAATGCCATAGCGAATGTTCGACTGAACTCGCTATTGCAGTTGACGTGCCAACTCATAAGCTGTTGTTTTTAATGCACTTGCATAACAGTTATTGTCATTAAGACAGTCACCAAATATAGTCATAATCACAACAACACTGTCATTTGGACAATACCTCGTGATCTCGACCGACAGCCTGGCGCGCATCGCCCTCGATCTGCAACTCGGCATCTCCCACCAGGACCGCTTTCACCGCCTGATCCAGAGCGTGCGCAGCCTGCTGCACTCCGATGCCTCGGCCCTGCTGCGCTACGAGGGGGGCCAGTTCATCCCGCTGGCCATCGACGGCCTGATGCAGGACGTGCTGGGCCGCCGCTTCGCGCTCAAGGATCACCCGCGCATGGAGGCCATAGCCCGCGCCGGCGACGTGGTGCGCTTCCCCGCCGACAGCCAGCTGCCCGACCCCTATGACGGTCTGATCCCGGATCACGACGACTTCAGGGTGCACGCCTGCGTCGGCCTGCCGCTGTTTGCGGATCAGGCGCTGATCGGCGCCCTGACCATAGACGGCATGAACCCGGCCCAGTTCGACGGCATCAGTGACGAGGAGCTGCGGCTGGTGGGGGCCCTGGCCGCCGCCGCCCTCAGCAATGCCCTGCTGCTGGAGCGGCTCGCCCGCCAGAGCAGCGAGCCGCTGACCCCCTCCCCCCATACCAGCCAGGGGCAGCCGGAGATGATAGGTCACTCCCCCGCCATGGCCCGGCTGCGCCACGAGATCGATGTGGTGGCGAACTCGGAGCTGAACGTGCTGATCCTGGGGGAGACGGGGGTCGGCAAGGAGCTGATCGCCAAGGCGGTGCATCAGGGCTCCCTGCGCGCCAAGGCGCCGCTGGTCTACCTCAACTGCGCCGCCCTGCCGGAATCGGTGGCGGAGAGCGAGCTGTTCGGCCACGTGAAGGGGGCCTTCACCGGCGCCATCCACCACAGGGCGGGCAAGTTCGAACTGGCCGATCGGGGCACCCTGTTTCTCGACGAGATCGGCGAGCTCTCCCTGCCGCTGCAGGCCAAGTTGCTGCGGGTGCTGCAATACGGCGATCTGCAGCGGATCGGTGACGACACCCCGCTCAAGGTCAATGTGCGCATCCTGGCCGCCACCAATAGGGATCTGAAGCAGGCGGTGGTGGAGGGGCAATTTCGGGCCGATCTCTATCACCGGCTGAGCGTGTTCCCGATCCACGCCCCGGCGCTGCGGGAGCGGCCGGGGGACATTCCGCTGCTGGCCGGTTATTTTTGCGAACGCTGCCGGGTCAGCCTGGGGTTGGAGCGGCTGCGCATCCAGCCCCAGACGCTGCAACTGCTCGATCGCCACGACTGGCCGGGCAACGTGCGGGAGCTGGAGCACGCCATCCACCGCGCCGCCGTGCTGGCCCGGGCCGAGCAGGGCAGCCAGACGCCGACCCTCGCCAACCACCACTTCAACCTGACGACCGCCGGCGCCTCCCCGGCCCAGGTCGAAATGGCCGAAGCGCCGGCCCAGCCGCAACTGGCCGGCCTGGGGCTGCGCGCCGCCACCGACGCCTTCCAGCTCAGGCTGCTCGAGCAGACCCTGGCGGCTCAGGACGGCAACTGGGCCGCCACCGCCCGCGCGCTGGAGATGGACGGCGGCAATCTGCACCGGCTCGCCAGGCGGCTCGGCCTCAAGCCCTGAAGGACCGCGCCGCGCCCAAAAACAAAAACCCCCTCCTGACGGAGGGGGTTTTTCGTTGCATCGGATGCCGCTGAAGGGTCAGCGCAGGGACTTGACCGAGCGACGGACGATCAGCTCCGGCTGTACCGTCATGGACTCGACTTCCAGCTCCTTGTTGCGGATCCGGCTCACCAGTTGCTGCACCGCCAACAGGCCGAGCTCGGCCTTGGGGTGGCGAATGGTGGTGAGCGGCGGGCTGGAGAAGCGCGCCATCTCCACGTCGTCATAGCCGATCATGGAGATATCGTCCGGCACCTTGACCCCCGCCTCCCAGGCGGCGCAAATGGCACCTATCGCCATGGGATCGTCGAAGGCAAACACCGCCGTCGGGCGGGGCTTGAGCGCCAGGATGCGCTGCATGGCATCGAAGCCGCTCTGGCTCTCGTAGTCCCCTTCGAAGATCTGAGCGTCCGACAGGGTCAGGCCCTGCTCGGCCAGGGCATCGCGCACCCCGTCCAGTCGCTGCTGGGTGGTCGGCTTGTCGATCTGACCCGTGATGCAGACGATCTCGGTGTGACCCTGCTCCAACAGATGACGCACGGCCATGCGCGCACCGATGCGGGCGTTGTCGTTGATCACGTTGGCAAAATCACACTCGGTGCCCCAATCCAACACCACCTGCGGCACATTCTTGTGGATGCGCAGCATGTCGCGCAGCGGGGTGTCGATATCGGTCCCCAGCACCAGCAGGCCATCGACCCGCTTCTCCATCAGCATCCTCAGGTAATGCTGCTGACGGGGCGGCTGGTTCTCCGTATTGCACAGGATCAGGCTGTAGCCCTGCTCGAAGCAATAAGCCTCCACCCCGCGCACCACTTCCGCGAAGAAGGGGTTGGCGCTGGTCGTCACCAACATACCTATGGTCTTGGTTGAATTGATCTTGAGGCTGCGCGCCACCGAATTGGGCGCGTAGTTGAGCTCTGCCACCGCCTCAAGCACTTTTTGGGTCGCATCTTCGCTGACCCGACGGGTGTGATTGAGTACATGTGAGACGGTGGAGATGGATACGCCTGCGCGCGAGGCGACATCTTTAATAGTTGCCATCTCGGTCTCCTGAATAACAAAGGCGGAACAGTAGCAGATTTCCCGAATAAAGGCTTGGTTTTAACGAGAGCTGCCAGCGAATTGTCAATGTTGGCTAATCTAGGCGGTCGTTTCTATTTGCGCAAACGAAATTTGGTCAAAATGAGAGCAGACGCAGAATGAAATATCGTCAGTTTTTTCATCTGGCATTTATCGGAACAACCTCTTGTTGTTAAGATGTTAATCGACCATTTTGGAATTAAATTCCAAACAAAAACAAAAAATCAGTTATTTAGTTCACAAAACCACTAGCCACCCCTCCATGGTTAGTATCTTTAACATCTTGTTATTGCCCAGCGAGGAATGATAGAACCTTATCTATTGCCGGGCTGGCGGGATACAGGTCCGGAATGGCACACGGAAAATGAAACAATCCACTGATTAAGGGACGAATCAATGAATAACTTGAGCAAAATGGCAGTCAGGGCAGCGGTTTCTTTGGCTCTGTTTGGATCGGTCTCCATGGCCAATGCGGCCGATACCATCAAGATCGGTATCGCCGGTCCGGTCACAGGTCCGGTCGCCCAGTACGGTGACATGCAGTTCACCGGCGGCAAGATGGCGGTCGAGCAGATCAACAAGGCCGGCGGCATCAAGGGCAAGCAGATCGAAGCCATCGTCTATGACGACGCCTGCGATCCCAAACAGGCCGTGGCGGTCGCCAACAAGGTGATCAACGACGGCGTCAAGTTCGTAGTCGGCCACCTCTGCTCCGACAACACCCTGCCCGCCTCCGACATCTATGAAGACGAAGGCGTGCTGATGATCACCCCCGCCTCCACCAACCCCAAGATCACCGAGCGTGGCTACCAGCTGACCATGCGCACCATTGGTCTGGACAGCGACCAGGGTCCGACCGCCGCCAAGTACATCATCGAGCAGGTGAAACCCCAGCGCGTGGCCGTCATCCACGACAAGAAACAGTACGGTGAAGGCATCGCCTCCAGCGTGAAGGCCTCCCTGGACAAGGCGGGCGTCAAGGTGGTGGCATTCGAAGGCATCACCGCCGGTGACAAGGACTTCTCCGCCCTGATCGCCAAGCTGCAGAAAGAGAACGTCGATTTCGTCTACTACGGCGGCTATCACCCGGAGCTGGGCCTGATCCTGCGCCAGGCGCACGAGAAGGGCCTGAAGGCCAAGTTCATGGGTCCGGAAGGGGTGGGTAACAAGGACATCTCCGCCATCGGTGGTCAGGGTTCCGAAGGCCTGCTGGTCACCCTGCCGAACAAATATGACCTGGTCCCCGCCAACGCCTCCATCGTAGAAGCCTTCAAGGCCAAGGGTCAGGACTCTTCCGGTCCCTTCGTATGGACCACCTACGCCGCGGTGCAGACCCTGGCTGCCGGTATTGCCAAGGCGGGTGAGGATGACCCTGCCGCCGTGGCCGCCGCCATCAAAGCCATGCCGGTCGACACCGTCATGGGCCCCCTGACCTGGGCACCGAACGGTGACCTGAAAGGCTTCGAATTCGGTGTGTTCCAGTGGCACGCCGACGGCACCTCCACTCAACTCAAGTAATCTGCCGGTTGGGGCGACGTGAGTCGCCCCTCCTTTCTTTGCGGGCAAGTACAGGGAACGCAGTATGTCCGAACACCTTCTCTACCTGGTTCAGCAGTTGCTGAACGGATTAACCATAGGCAGCACCTATGCGTTGATCGCCATCGGCTACACCATGGTCTACGGCATCATCGGCATGATCAACTTCGCCCACGGCGAGGTTTACATGATCGGCTCCTATGTCGCGTTTATGGTGATGGCCGGGCTCTCGATGATGGGCATCGACAGCACCTTTTTGCTGCTGGGAGGCGCCTTCCTGGTCAGCATCATCATCACCGGCAGCTATGGCTGGACCATAGAGCGGGTCGCCTATCGCCCGCTGCGGGGCGGCAACCGCCTCATCCCCCTCATCTCCGCCATCGGCATGTCGATCTTCTTGCAAAACATGATGCGGATGGCCCAGGGCTCGCGCGATATCGCCATGCCCACCCTGATCTCCGGGGGCTGGACCCTGGGTGGCGAGGAAGGCTTCCAGGCCAGCCTCTCCTACATGCAGCTCATCATCTTCGTGGTGACCTTCGTGACCATGCTGGCGCTGACCCAGTTCATCGGCCGCTCCCGCATGGGTCGGGCCTGCCGCGCCTGCTCTGAAGACATCAAGATGGCGAACCTGCTGGGCATAGACACCCACGTGGTCATCTCCATCACCTTCGTGCTGGGGGCCACCCTGGCCGCCGTGGCCGGGGTACTGCTCGGCATGTATTACGGCGTCATCAACCCCTACCTCGGCTTCATGGCCGGTCTCAAGGCCTTCACGGCGGCGGTACTGGGCGGCATCGGCAGCATCCCGGGCGCGGTGATCGGCGGCCTGCTGCTGGGGGTGGTGGAAGCGCTCACCGCCGGCTACCTCAGCACCGAGTACAAGGATGTCATGGCCTTCGCCCTGCTCATCTTCGTGCTGTTATTCATGCCTACCGGCATCCTGGGTCGCCCGGAGGTCGAGAAGGTATGAAACGTCAATTTATTCAAGTGCCTATCACCTGTCTGATGCCGCTGTTCATGTCTATCGGCTGCATCCTGGGTCGCCCGGAAGTGGAGAAAGTCTGATGAAACGTCAATTCATCCATGCCTGCGTCGCCAGCCTGATGCTGCTGGTGCTCTCCTTCTGGCTGCTCGGCTTCAAGCTCGAGACCGATGGCTCCCGCCTGCTGGTGGTGAGCCGGCTCGACGTGTCCCTGGCCTGGCTGCTGGGGGGCGCCGCCCTGGTGTTCTGGTTCCAGCTGATGCGCGGCCAGATCAGCCGACTGTTCCAGGCCTCCATCAGCGGCTTCTCCGTCGGCTTCACCAAGCTGGTGCTGCCAAGCCCGGAGGAGGCGCCACGCCTCTACAACATCACCGCCATCCTGGTGCTGCTGTTCGCGGTGAGCTGGCCCTTCATGGCGTCGCGCGGCGCCGTCGATCTGGCCACCCTCACCATGATTTACATCATGCTGGGGCTCGGCCTGAACGTGGTGGTGGGCCTCGCCGGCCTGCTGGATCTCGGTTACGTCGGCTTCTACGCGGTCGGTGCCTACACCTATGCCCTGCTCAACACCTACTTCGGGCTGAGCTTCTGGGAGTGCCTGCCCATCGCCGGCCTGATGGCGGCCACCTTCGGCTTCCTGCTCGGCTTCCCGGTACTGCGGCTGCGCGGTGACTATCTGGCCATCGTCACCCTGGGCTTTGGCGAGATCATCCGCATCCTGCTCAACAACCTGACCAGTCTGACTGGCGGTCCGAACGGCATCTCCGGCATTCCCAAGCCCACCCTGGCCGGGCTGGAGTTCAACCGCACCGTCAAGGATGGGGGCTTTGGCACCTTCCACGACTTCTTCGGCATCACCTACAACGCGAACCACAAGGTCATCTTCGTCTACCTGATGGCGCTGCTGCTGGTGGTGGCCACCCTGTTCGTCATCAACCGTCTGCTGCGCATGCCGCTGGGACGGGCCTGGGAAGCCTTGCGGGAAGACGAGATCGCCTGCAAATCCCTTGGCCTCAACCCCACCATCATCAAGCTGACCGCCTTCACCATAGGCGCCTGCTTCGCGGGCTTCGCCGGCAGCTTCTTCGCCTCCCGCCAGGGCTTCATCAGCCCGGAGTCCTTCGTCTTCATCGAGTCGGCCATAGTCCTTGCGATCGTGGTGCTGGGCGGCATGGGCTCCCAGATCGGGGTGGTGCTGGCCGCCATAGTGATGACGGTGTTGCCGGAGCTGGCCCGTGAATTCAACGAGTACCGCATGCTGATGTTCGGTCTGCTGATGGTGTTCATGATGATCTGGCGGCCGCAAGGACTGCTGCCGATGAGCCGTCCTCACCTGGAGCTACGAAAATGAGCAACCTGAACAATACAAACAACAAGTTGCTCGACGTCTCTGATCTGTCGATGCGCTTCGGCGGCTTGCTGGCGGTCAACGGCGTCAAGCTGGATGTGGACAGGGGCGAGGTGATCTCCATCATTGGCCCCAACGGCGCGGGCAAGACCACCATCTTCAACTGCCTGACCGGTTTCTACCGTCCGAGCGGCGGCACCATCAACTACAAGGGCGAGGAGATCCAGGGGTTGCCCGGCCACCTCATCGCCCGCAAAGGGGTGGTGCGGACCTTCCAGCACGTCCGCCTGTTCAAGGAGATGACGGCGGTGGAGAACCTGCTGGTGGCCCAGCACAGGCACCTCAACACCGGCTTCATCGCCGGCCTGCTCAAGACTCCGGCCTTCCGCCGCGCCGAGCAGGAAGGGCTGGAGCAGTCGGCCTTCTGGCTGGAAAAAGTCGGCCTCAAGGAGCTCGCCAACCGCGCCGCCGGCAACCTGGCCTATGGTCAGCAGCGCCGGCTCGAGATCGCCCGCTGCATGGCGACCAGGCCCGATCTGCTGATGCTGGATGAGCCGGCCGCCGGCCTCAACCCGCACGAGACGGATGAGCTCAACGAACTCATCTCCAACCTGAGGGACGAGTTTGGCGTCTCGGTATTGCTGATCGAGCACGACATGAAGCTGGTGATGGAGATCTCCAACCGCATCTTCGTGGTCAACCAGGGCACCCCGCTAGCCCATGGCAAGCCGGACGAAATCCGCAACAACCCGGCCGTGATCAAGGCCTATCTGGGCGAATCCTAGGAGTCATGATGTTAGAACTTCGCAACGTATCGACCCACTACGGCAAGATCCAGGCGCTGCACGACGTCAGCGTCGAGGTGAAGGAGGGAGAGATAGTCACCCTGATCGGCGCCAACGGCGCCGGCAAGACCACACTGCTGATGACGCTGTGCGGCGAACCCAAGCCCAGCAGCGGCAGCATCTGGTTCGAGGGGGAACAGATAAACTCCCTCAGCACGGCCCGCATCATGCGCAAGGACATCGCCGTGGTGCCGGAGGGGCGCCGCATCTTCGCCCGCCTGACGGTGGAGGAGAACCTGCTGATGGGCGCCTTCTTCGTCGACAAGGCCGAGCAACCGGCCCTGCTGGATCAGGTATTCACCATGTTCCCGCGGCTGCACGAGCGGCTGGAGCAACGGGCCGGCACCATGTCCGGCGGCGAGCAGCAGATGCTGGCCATAGGCCGCGCCCTGATGAGCAAGCCACGCCTGCTGCTGCTGGACGAGCCCTCGCTGGGGCTGGCCCCCATCATCATCCAGCAGATCTTCGACACCATAGAGCAGTTGCGCCAGAAGGGCATGACCATCTTCCTGGTGGAGCAGAATGCCAACCAGGCGCTCAAGCTGGCGGACAGAGGCTATGTGCTGGAGAACGGCCGGGTGGTGCTGCAAGACACAGGCGCCGCCCTGCTCGCGAACCCGGCGGTACGGCAGGCCTATCTCGGTGGCTAACCCGACATGAATGGGGCCAGGGTCGTACCGGATCGTCACCGCTTCTGGTGCGACCCGGCCCTGCCATTTATCGAGGCGCGGGCGGTGCAGGATGGCCGCCGCGTCTGCTACGACAAGCACAGCCACGCCCACTTCTCCATCGGCGCCATCACCGGTGGCCACAGCCACTACCTCAACCAGCGCAGCAGGCAGGAGGTAAGCCGCGGCAGCCTGGTGCTGATGAACCCGGAAGAGGTGCATGCCTGCAACGCCATCGCGGATCAGCCCTGGTCCTATCTGATGTTCTATCTCAATCTCGACTGGCTGCGCGGCCAGCAGGAAGAGGCGGGCCTGGGCTCCGAGTTTCGCCCCTTCGACATGACGGCGAGCCGGGACCCCCTGCTGTACCAAGCATTGCAACTGCTACACCAGAGCCTGGTGCAGGGCCGGGACCCGCTGGCCAAGGAGGTAGCCTGCCAGCGGTTCAGCCACCAGCTGCTGGCCAGGCTGACGCCCGCCAGCTGGGATGATCGTCCGCCGCTGCACCTGCAACGGGCCGCCGAGCTGATCCGTGACGACTGCACCCGCCCCCTCACCCTGGCCGAGCTGAGCGCCGTGGCCGGCATCACCCCCTCCCACCTGGTGCGCAGCTTCGCCCGCCACTATGGCATGACCCCCCACGCCTACCTGATCGATCACCGTATTCGCCACGCCCGCCCCCTGCTCAGGCAGGGCCAGTCCCTGGCCGAGGTGGCGCTGGCGAGCGGCTTCGCCGATCAGGCGCACTTCCAGCGCCAGTTCAAGCGCCGGGTCGCCGCCACCCCGGGCCAATACCAGCTGCAGCTCAGCCGTCAGGCAGCCAACCCCAGGTAACCGGCACTGAGTAAGAGCAGCAGAGCCATGGTCCGGTTGAACCAGCGCAGCCGGCGGGGCGACAGCAGCGCCTCCTGCAGCCGGCTGCCGACATAGGCCCAGCAGGCGATGGAGCCGAGGCAGATCACCAGATAGAGGGTGGTGAACAGGACTATCTGCCCCACCCCGCCGACGGCCCCATAGGCCCCCATCCCCATGCTGGCCGCCAGCCAGGCCTTGGGGTTGAGCCATTGCATCAGGGCGCCGTACAGGAAGGAGGGTGGCACTCCGCCGCCGTGCCCCAGGCTCCCCTCATCCACCATCAGCTGCCAGGCCATGTAGCAGAGAAAGAGGATACCGCCCCAGCGCAGGGCACCGGCCGCCATGGGCCATTGCACCAGGGCCCCGCTCAGCCCCAGCCCCATCAACAGGAGCAGCAGGATAAAGCCCAGCGTCGCCCCCACCACGTGGCGCAGGCTGGCGTGGAAGCCGTACCTGGCCCCCGCGCCAAGGGCGACCAGATTGACCGGGCCGGGAGATATGGACATGGCCAGCGCAAACCCGGCCATCGACAGTAACAGACTCATTTCCATGAAGAGGACTCCTTGAGGTGACACAACGCCACCCTACCGAGCTACCGCCTGGGGGTATTGAAGAAAATTGCGCAGCCCCTGCCGATGAGGGGCGACGGAGCGCATTGCGGGCTTAGCGCGGGCCGCGGCTTGCGGTAAACTGGGCATCAATCATCTATTCACAGGACAGGTTAATGGACCAGTTTGCCCATATCAGTGCCCAGGATGCCCACCAGAAGCTCAGTGCCGGTGACGCCCGTCTGGTGGATATTCGCGATCCCCAGTCATTCGAGACCGCCCATGCGGTCGGCGCCTTCCACCTCACCAATGGCAGCCTGGTGCGCTTCATGAACGAGGTGGACTTCGACACCCCGGTGATAGTGATGTGCTACCACGGCAACAGCAGCCAGGGGGCGGCCCAGTATCTGCTGCAACAGGGCTATGACCAGGTCTACAGCCTGGATGGCGGCTTCGAGGCCTGGCGCAAGGAGTTCCCCATCCAGGCGGGCGACGCATGATCCAGCTGCTGGTGCTCGACGACGCCCGCATGGCCCAGGCGCTGGTGGACTATCTCGCCACCCTCGGCATGTCGTGCGAGCTGACCCAGTCCGAGCTCGGCGTCTCGGTCTGGCTGGCGGATGAGCAGCGCCTCGCCCAGGCCCAGCAAGAGGTGAAGCGCTTCCTGAGCGATCCCAACCATCCCCGCTACATGGAGGCCTCCTGGCAATCCGGTCGGGCGGATGCCCGCATCGACTACAGCAAGGGGATGACGGATCCCGTCACCGACTTCCTGCATCAGGCGGGGCCGCTGACCCTGATCGTCATAGTCGCCTGCCTGGCCATCTATGCCCTCGATGCCATAGGCCTGCCCATCTTCGATCAGCTGGCGTTCCACCCGACCCTGGCCCAGTTCACCGACTGGCAGGCGTGGCGCTACATCACCCCGGCCTTCATCCACTTCTCGGTGCTGCACCTGGTGTTCAACCTGCTGTGGTGGTGGTATCTGGGGGGGCAGATCGAGCAGCGCCTCGGCAGCGGCAAACTGTTCATCTTGCTCGTGGTGGGGGCGGCCCTACCGAACGTGGCCGAGTTCTTCACGAGCGGCCCGCTGTTTGGCGGCCTCTCCGGGGTGGTCTATGCCCTGCTCGGCTACTGCTGGCTGCGCAGCAAGCTGCAGCCGGCCTGCGGCCTCAGCCTGCCGCCGGCGCTGATGGGCTTCATGCTGTTCTGGATGATACTCGGCTTCTTCGACTTGCTCGGCACCCGCACCGCCAACATCGCCCATCTGACGGGTCTGCTGGTGGGCCTGCTGCAAGGCTGGCTGGATCGGCACCACAGACCGGCCTGAGTCGTTTTCTTCGACCTGCTCGGCAGCCACACCGCCGCCAACATCGTCCATCTGACGGGTCTGCTGGTGGCCTGCTGCAAGGCTGGCTGGATCGGCACCACAGACCGGCCTGAGCCGTTTGCGGACAGCCTTCCGCCGTTGTCTCTGCGTTACAAAACAAAACGCCGCCCCGAGGGGCGGCGTTTTTTATTGGCCGACTGGCTTACTGCTTGAGCAGGGTGGCGTCGGTCACCATGACCCCGGTGCCGCCGCTCATGAAGAAGCTGCCGAACTGGGTCTGCATCTCCGTGGTCACAGCACCGGTCGGATCGAAGTTCTCATCCGGTGCCAGCAGCGAGCTGTGACCCCCCGCCACGAAGCGAGCCGCGTGGTGGTTGGCCGCGCCGCTGGCAGTCAGCGGTTGCAGCGCCAGCACCTTGAACAGCGCCTCGGTGCCACCCAGCGGGGCGGTCGCTATGCTGTTCGGGATCACCTGATCCGGCAGGCTCAGGGCGCCATCCCCGACGATCTCGGTGGCAAACAGCGGGAAGTCCGCCTTGATGCCACGCGCCAGGTTGATCGGGTCAGCCGAATCCAGCACCGACTGGGCCGCGAAGTTGTAGCTCTGCACAGTGCCGGCCGCGGTGGCCTGAGTGGCGGCGTCCAGGCTCGGCAGGAACTCGTTGACGAAGCAGCTGGCGACCGCCGTCTTGCAGCTCGGTGCATAGGCGGTGAAGGCCGCCTTCAGCTCCGGGCTGCCGCTGGTCAGCACGCTCATCTGGATCGTCGGCCCGAAGGTCGGCGAGTTGAGCAGCAGCGGGGCTATGCCGCCACCCGGCATGGCCAGGCCGCCGGTGTCGAACTTGAACAGGGCATCCGCCTGAGGACTGCCGATGGACTGGTTGGCCACCGCCAGCAGGCTGGCACCGGCAATGGCCCCCAGGGAGTGACCCAGGAAGTGCACCTTGACGCCGGCGGCGCCCAGCGCGCCCTTGGCGTTGGCCAGACCGACCGCCAGGCGCAGGCCCAGCAGATCCGCCACGCTCTGCTTCAGGTTGTCCCGCGCCACCGTCAGGTAGCTCAGGTTCAGATAGGGGGTCGGGTTGTCCGGGGTAGTCACGGTCGCCATGCTGCCGCTCAGGGCATAGCCGCGCTCACCGTGCAGCGGGTGATCGATCACCACCAGCGCCACCTTCTTGCCCGCCTTGGCGCCGGCTGCAATCTGGCCCAGCGCCAGGGCGTAGGCGTTCTCCTTCACCGAGGTGACGCCATGCTGATAGATGATCACGTCGGTGATGGTGTTGAGCGCGTCCTTGGCGAAGATGCGCATCGGCACGGACTGCACCTCTTCCAGCGCCGGCAGCGGGTTGAAGCGGCCTATGTTCATCTCGGCGTCCAGCGCCTTGCCACCGGAGGTGAGGGTCACCCCGATCAGCTTGCTCGCCTCGACCAGCAGCTCGGCCTGACGGCTCGGATCGGCGATCAGCTCACCCAGCAGGGCCGGATCCACCCCGGCGCCCACCAGACCGGCGATCACCTCGCTGTCACCGGCCTTCAGCGCATTGCCGATGGCGTACAGGCTGGGGATGGCACCGTGCCAGGACTGGGTCCTGGCCTTGTCCCAGGAACCGGCGGTGGCCGGTGAGGAGAGGAAGTAGGGCAGTTTGACCGCGCCTGTGTAGACCTGGGTGATCTGGGCCAGGCCGTTGAGCGGGGTGCCGGTGCCGAAGGCGGCGGCCAGCGCATCCTTCTGCTCCTGCGGCAGGAATTGTTCGGCCTCCAGCTTGGTCAGGAAGCTGTCGTGGCTGGCCACACCCAGGGTGTAGGTGCCGGGCAGGCTGGTATTGCCCTTGGCATCCTCTTTCCACAGCACGGCCGCATCCAGGGTCGGACTGCTCTTCAGCACAGAGGCCGCAGCCCCCTTCACCGCCACCAGCACATCGGCGCCGGACTGGGTACCGAACCAGTCGGAGAAGATCACGTGGTCGCTGGTGATGCCGGTGGCGGCCTTGAACAGGCCTTCCTGCAGGGTGATCAGACCGTTGATGGACTGCTCCTGGGCGGTGCTGCCGGCATTGCTCTTGTAGTTGCTGTAATCACTGCCGGCCTTGAGCGGAGTGCCGCTGCTGTCGTTGAGCGTATCCGTGGCCACTATCATGTAATAGGAGGAGGGGCTGAGGGGCTTGAGCGGCACCAGGTTCAGCTTGCCAGCCGACTCGGCCACCACGAAGTCCACCCCGTAGGTCAGCACCTTCTTCACGCCACTCGGGCGCAGTGCCGCGCTGTCGAAGGTCAGCTCCAGCAGATAGAGCGGTGCGACGGCGGCACCGAATTCGGCGGCCGTCGGCGCCTTGACCGTGATGCCGGATGCCGTCACGGGCACGATCTGGATCGCCTGGGTCGTGGACCAGCCATCCAGGGTAGAGAGTGCGGAGACCGGGTTGGAGAGATCGGCGGTCTCGGTGGAGAATTTCAGGGTACCGTCGGAGGCACGGGCGGCCAGGGCGCTGGGGCGCACCGCATTGGAGCCACTCAGCAGGTAATCGAGATAGCTCGAGGTATCGCCTTCTTTATCGTCGCTGCCACCACAACCGCTCAGCAGTGCACTGACGACAGCTGCATAAATTAGCTTTTTTTTCATATCCTTATCTCTTTTATGTTGTTATCCATGATGAGCCTGACGGGGTAGGGTCCAAACCCGACCGAAACATCTTAACAGCAACGCAACAATTAATAAGCCTCTGGTCGGTCATCTGATCTGATTTTTTTGTGTACAACATCAAGGAAATGGAATTGGACCCTGCCGCCAGAGGGTAGCAGCATCCCTGGCATCACCAGACCCGACCAGAGCCTGTACAACCCAAGGGTGCAAAAAGCCGCCCCGATCTCGGCAAAGAGGCAGATTTGTCGGTAGAATGGCGTCATTGCTTAAGGAGAACCCCATGATCGACCCGAAGAAACTGGAAGAGATCGCCAAACAGGTACAGAACGCCCTGCCGCCCGGCATTCGCAGCATGGGTGAAGAGGTGGAAAAGAAGACCCGTCAGGTGCTGCAAGCCCAGCTGAACAAGCTGGATCTGGTCAGCCGCGAGGAGTTTGACGTGCAGACCAAGGTGCTGCTGCGCACCCGGGAGAAGCTGACCGCCCTCGAGGCCAAGCTGGCCCAGCTGGAACAGCAGCTCGGCGCCAAGGGCGAGTAAGCCGGCGCGATGTCCGCCGGTGTCGCCGACCCGTCGGCCTTACCGGCACATAAAACAAACCCCAGCCAGGCTGGGGTTTGTTGTTTCTGCTGCGAAGGAACGCTTTAGATGAACTCGTAGGCGTCGCCGAAGATCCGCTCCGGCTCGGCGCCCAGTACCTTGAACTCCTCCCGCGCCGCACCCGCCATCTCGAAGCGACCGGCCACATAGATGTCGTAGTCATGCAGGCTGACGAAGTCATCCATGATGGCCTTGTGCACCAGCCCGGTCTTGCCGGTCCAGTCCGCTTGTGGCTCCTGCACCACGGGCACGAAGGTGAGCGGGGCGTAGTCGCGCTCCCACTGCTGCATCTGCGCCTGCTCGTAGAGCCAGTGCGCCTGACGCACGCCCCAGTAGCAGAACACCGGGCGCTTGCTGCCGGTCGCTATCAGATACTCCAGGATGGAGCGGGCATAGGAGAAGCCGGTGCCGCCTGCCATCAGGATCAGGGGACGGGGCGAGCTGTCCCGCAGGAAGGCCTTGCCCGCCGCCAGCTCGATCTCGATCTCGCCCTGTTCGCGCATGCGCGCCAGCACCTGGCCGGCGTAGGCGTTCTCCGGGGTGGCGCCGATCTGCAGCTCCAGCACACCGGAGCGGGTCGGCGAGTTGGCGATGGAGAAGGGACGCTTGTCCGAGTCGCTCATCACCACCAGCAGATACTGGCCCGGCTTGAAGCTGACCTCTTGCTGCGGCGCCAGGGCCACATGCCAGATGGTGTCGACATATTCGCGCAGTTCCTCTACGCGGCACTTGATACGTTGCATTCTTATCCTTGTGACGGGCTCGTTCGGCCCGCTTTCGCTCATTGATTCACTGTGTTCTGGCGACCAGCGATCTGGTCCGGTCAGTCGAGAATACCCAATTCGGTCGGCGAATACCGCTCTTTTGCGTCGCGCCGCCGTGGAGGCGCGGGATCAGCCGAGAATATTCAGCTCGTCCCAGATCCCGTCGATCTTCGCGGTCACCGCCGCATCCTGGACTATGGGCTGACCCCACTCCCTATTGCTCTCCCCCGGCCACTTGTTGGTAGCATCCAGCCCCATCTTGGAGCCGAGCCCCGAGACCGGCGAGGCGAAGTCGAGGTAATCGATCGGCGTGTGCTCGATCAGGGTGGTGTCCCGCGCCGGATCCATGCGGGTGGTGATGGCCCAGATCACATCCTTCCAGTCACGGGCGTTGATGTCGTCATCGCAGACGATCACAAACTTGGTGTACATGAACTGGCGCAGGAAGGACCAGACCCCCAGCATCACCCGCTTGGCATGGCCGGGGTAACGCTTCTTGATGGTCACCACCGCCATCCGGTAGGAGCAGCCCTCCGGCGGCAGGTAGAAGTCCACTATCTCGGGGAACTGCTTCTGCAGCAGTGGCACGAACACCTCGTTCAGCGCCACCCCCAGCACGGCCGGCTCATCGGGCGGACGGCCGGTGTAGGTGCTGTGATAGATGGCATCACGGCGCATGGTCATGTGGGTGATGGTAAACACCGGGAACTCGTCCACCTCGTTGTAGTAACCGGTGTGATCCCCATAGGGGCCCTCCGGCGCCATCTCCCCCGGCTCCAGGTAACCTTCCAGCACGATTTCGGCGCTGGCGGGCACCTCGAGCTCACAGCTCAGGGCCTTCACCACCTCGGTGCGGCTGCCGCGCAGCAGGCCGGCGAAGGCGTATTCGGAGAGGGTGTCCGGCACCGGCGTCACGGCGCCGAGTATGGTCGCAGGATCGGCGCCAAGCGCCACCGCCACAGGGAAACGCTCACCCGGGTGAGCCTCCTGCCACTCGCGAAAATCGATGGCGCCGCCACGGTGATCCAGCCAGCGCATGATCAGCTTGTTCTTGCCGATCTTCTGCTGGCGATAGATGCCGAGGTTCTGGCGTTTCTTGTAGGGGCCGCGGGTGATGGTCAGCCCCCAGGTCACCAGGGGGGCCACATCGCCGGGCCAGCAGTGCTGGATCGGGATCTGATCCAGGTCGACCGCCTCCCCTTCCAGCACTATCTGCTGGCAGGGGGCGGAGGAGAGCCGCTTGGTCGGCATGTTGAGCACCTGCTTGAAGATCGGCAGCTTCTCCATCAGCTCCTTGAGGCCGCGGGGCGGCTCAGGCTCCTTCAGGTAGGAGAGCCAGGTCCCCACCTGGCGCAGGGCGCCGACATTGGGCTGGCCCATGCCCATGGCGACCCGATCCGGGGTGCCGAACAGGTTGGTCAGCACCGGCATGCTGTAGCCCTTGGGATTCTCGAACAACAGGGCCGGGCCACCCGCACGCAGGGTGCGATCGCTGATCTCGGTCATCTCCAGATAGGGGTCTATCTCGCGACTGATGCGCTTGAGCTGTCCGGTTTGTTCCAGCTGCGCGATGAAATCACGCAAGTCCTTGTATTTCATGCGGGTACCCTGTGTTCAGGCGGTGGGGCATTATAACCCCGGTCGCGCATCCAGTGTACCCGTATCGGGCAGCATGACGGCCAGGCCGTGACGCTGCTCCTGCCGGGTGAGGCGATCCGCCAGCTGGGCCAGCAGCCTGGGTTCGTCCATCTGCAGCAGCAGGCCAGCCACCAGCCCGCCATATTGGTGCTTGCCGAGTTCGGCCAGCAGATACTGCTGGGCCGTGTCTGGCAGCGGCGAGAGCTGACTGAGCTGCTGCAGGGCGGGGATCATCAGGCGGTCGTTGCGGCTGGCGGCGATCAGCAGATCGCTCGCCTCCTGGCCCCGATAGAAACGGCTGATGCTGTGCAGGGCCGCCAGGCTGTCGTGATCCGCCGGCTGGCGCCACAGCTTCTGATAGAGGCCGGGGTCACCGGTTCGATCGATGAGGTGCAGCAACAGCTGGTTGTCCGGCAGGAAGAGGGGCAGGGAGGCCAGTCGCTTGGCTTCGCGCCTGAGTACAGGGGTGGGCTGATCATCGAGCACGGCCAGCAACGCCTGCTGCTGTTGCGCCAGCTCCTGGTTGCGGCTGTAGTAGAGCTGCTTGAAGTCAAAGCTGTTCTGCTCGAGCAGCTGACGGTAGTTGTCCTGCCAGGCCAGCTGCTGCCAGTGGCTGAGCACCAGCCGGGCCTCGGCGGCAAAGTCATAGGCGGGCAGCTGGACCAGGAAACCGTCCACCTTCCCCTCCACCAGCCACAGCGGTGCCTTGGCGGCCTGCTCCCGCACCCAGGCCAGCAGCGCCGGGGTCGGCGCCCCCGCCGACTTGAGGCCGCTCAGCAGCCGGTGCAGCAGGAACTCCCGCTGCCCCACGGTCAGCGTCTCGAGCAGGGAATCCATGGCGGCAAACTGCCCCAGTCGCAGGCGACCGTTCAGATAATCGACATGCCCCTGCAGGCCCTCATCCGCCACCAGCTGAGCCTGCGGCTGCGGCAGAGAATCGGCCTGCACCGGGCTGGCCATCAGCCAACCGAACCAGATCAGGAATACCAGCTTCATGACGCCCCTATCCTTGTGACATCGAGGCCTCACATACTACTAAGCCAACCGGGAAATAGATAAACAAAAACCGCGACCTGGGCCGCGGTTTTGGCATTCTTCGACGTCTTGGAAGCTGTTACTTCTGCTGACGCTTCATGGAATCGAAGAACTCGTCGTTGGTCTTGGTGGCTGCCAGCTTGTCGATGAGGAACTCGATGCTGTCGATCTCGCCCATGGGGTGAATGATCTTGCGCAGTATCCACATCTTCTGCAGCTCATCCGGCGCGGTCAGCAACTCTTCCTTGCGGGTGCCGGAGCGGGTGATGTCGATGGCCGGGTAGACGCGCTTCTCGGCGATCTTGCGCGAGAGGTGCAGTTCCATGTTGCCGGTACCCTTGAACTCTTCGTAGATGACTTCATCCATCTTGGAGCCGGTGTCGACCAGCGCGGTCGCGATGATGGTCAGGCTGCCGCCTTCCTCAACGTTACGGGCGGCGCCGAAGAAACGCTTGGGACGGTGCAGGGCGTTGGCGTCCACACCACCGGTCAGTACCTTGCCGGATGAGGGGATGACGGTGTTGTAGGCACGGGCCAGACGGGTGATGGAATCCAGCAGGATCACCACGTCCTTCTTGTGCTCGACCAGGCGCTTGGCCTTCTCGATCACCATGTCGGCAACCTGGACGTGACGGGATGCTGGCTCGTCGAAGGTGGAGGCGATCACTTCACCCTTCACCATACGCTGCATCTCGGTCACTTCTTCCGGACGCTCGTCGATCAGCAGGACGATGAGCTCACAGTCCGGGTGGTTGTAAGCGATGCTCTGGGCGATGTTCTGCAGCAGCATGGTCTTACCGGCCTTGGGCGGCGCCACGATCAGGCCACGCTGGCCTTTACCGATGGGGGATGCCAGGTCCAGTACGCGCGCGGTGATGTCTTCGGTCGAGCCGTTGCCCCGCTCCATGCGCAGACGTTCATTGGCATGCAGCGGCGTCAGGTTTTCAAACAGGATCTTGTTGCGGACGTTTTCCGGACGGTCATAGTTGACCTCGTTGACCTTGAGCAGCGCGAAGTAACGCTCGCCCTCTTTCGGGGGTCGGATCTTGCCGGAAACGGTATCGCCGGTACGCAGGTTGAAGCGACGGATCTGGCTCGGGGAGACGTAGATGTCGTCCGGGCCGGCCAGATAGGAGCCGTCTGCGCTACGCAGGAAGCCGAAGCCGTCGGTCAGGATTTCCAGCACACCGTCGCCAAAGATATCCTCACCACCCTTGGCGTGCGCCTTGAGGATCGCGAAGATAATGTCTTTCTTGTGGGCCCGAGCCAGATTTTCTAACCCCATGGATTCGCCAAGCTTGACCAGCTCGGACACAGGAGTGTTCTTTAATTCAGTCAGATTCATAGTGGTGAGAGTCTGTAAGCAAGGATTGAAATGAGGAGACAGTCTGCTGGATTGATACTAATCGGATTTGACTTGCCAGGCTGTTGTTAAGGAGTCGGGCAAAATGGTTAGCAAACGAACGATAAGCTAGCACCAATCGGGATGAGCGTCTAGGTGATAAAACACAAGGAGCGCATTATTGCAATGCGCTCCTTCTTGATTATTACAGGTTACCGTCCAGGAACTCTTTCAGCTGAGTCTTGGACAGGGCACCGACCTTGGTCGCTGCCACTTCGCCATTCTTGAACAGCAAGAGGGTCGGGATACCGCGAATGCCATACTTGGGCGGAGTGTCGGCGTTATGATCGATGTTCAATTTCGCCACGGTCACGCGACCGGCATATTCTTGGGCGACTTCGTTCAGGATCGGGGCAATCATCTTGCACGGACCGCACCATTCAGCCCAGAAATCGACCAGAACGGGGCTGTCGGCTTTGATTACATCGGCCTCGAAGCTGGCATCGCTCAGCTGAACAATCTTGTCACTCATCTCCAACTCCAGTCAGTAATTAAGGCTTTATTGATGGATCAACAAAGGCAATAGTTGCCCTATTTGAAATGATCCTGTTTATTATTGCAAGCCTAACCTGATAACCTACCGCCATGAGCAAAACACACCTTACGACCGAAAAATTCGCCCAAATGGGCCTCGAACCCGAAGTTCTGGCTGGTCTGGAATCAAAGGGATTTCACTATTGCACGCCCATCCAGGCACTGTCTCTGCCACTGCTGGTAGAAGGCCATGACCTCGCCGGTCAGGCCCAGACGGGAACCGGCAAGACCCTTGCCTTCCTGGCAGCGACCTTCAACTATTTGCTGACCCACCCGTTGACCCAGCCGCGCCTGATCAATCAGCCGCGCGCCATCATACTGGCGCCGACCCGTGAGCTGGCCGTCCAGATTTACAACGACGCCGAAGGCATGTCCGCCTCCACCGGTCTGAAGCTCGGTCTCGCCTATGGCGGCGAGGGCTACGACAAGCAGCTGGCCGTGCTGGAACAGGGTGTCGACATCCTGATCGGCACCACGGGTCGCATCATCGACTACTTCAAGTCCAAGGTCATCGATCTGGGCAGCATCCAGGTCGTGGTGCTGGACGAAGCGGATCGCATGTTCGATCTCGGCTTCATCAAGGACATCCGCTTCTTGTTCCGTCGCATGCCGCCGGCCACCGAGCGCCTGAGCATGCTGTTCTCCGCCACCCTCTCCCTGCGCGTGCAGGAGCTGGCCTACGAGCACATGAACCACCCGGAACACGTGCAAATCGAACCGGAACAGATGACAGGCGTGCGCATCAAGGAGGAGCTGTTCTACCCCTCCAACGAAGACAAGATGCTGCTGCTGCTCTCCCTGATGGAAGAGGAGTGGCCGGAGAAAGCCATCGTCTTCGCCAACACCAAGCATGTCTGTGAAGACGTGCATGCGTGGCTGGAGAACGACGGCCACCGGGTCGGCCTGCTGACCGGTGACGTGCCGCAGAAGAAGCGGATGAAGATCCTGGAAGAGTTCACCAAGGGAACGCTGGACGTCCTGGTCGCCACCGACGTGGCCGCCCGTGGTCTGCACATCCCGGACGTGACCCACGTCTTCAACTACGATCTGCCCGACGATGCCGAAGACTATGTACACCGTATCGGTCGTACCGGTCGTGCCGGCAAGAGCGGTCACTCCATCAGCCTGGCCTGTGAAGACTATGCCTTCAACCTGCCGGCCATCGAGGAGTACATCCACCACCCGATCCCGGTCAGCAAGTATGATCGCGAGTCGCTGCTGGATGACGTGACCGCCCCGAAACGGGTGTTCCGCAACCGCCAGCCGGTGAACCGCAACATGCGGGATCGCCAGGGCGGTGGCAACAGCAACAACCGCCGTCGCCCGCCCCGCAAGAACTAAGGGACCGGGCCCAGTTGCACAACTCGCCGCTCTATGCCGCCATCGACCTCGGCTCCAACAGCTTTCACATGCTGGTGGTGCGCGAGGTCGCCGGTGCCCTGCGCACCGTCACCAAGGTCAAGCGCAAGGTGCGCCTCGCCGCTGGTCTCGACCCGGAATTTCGTCTCAGCCGTGCCGCCATGGAGCGGGGCTGGGACTGCCTGCGCCTGTTCTCCGAGCAGTTGCAGGACATCCCGTCCGACAACATCCGGGTAGTGGGCACGGCGACGCTGCGCCTGGCCACCAACGTCGACGAGTTCCTGAGCGAAGCCGAACGGGTGCTCAACCACAGCATCGAGATCATCTCGGGCGAGGAAGAGGCCAAGACCATCTACGAGGGGGTCTCCTGGACCTCCGCCGGGGAAGGCAACCGGCTGGTGATCGACATCGGCGGTGCCAGCACCGAGCTGGTGATCGGCGAGCACAGCGAGGCGAAGCTGCTCAATAGCCTGCACATGGGCTGCGTCACCTGGCTCAACAATCACTTCGGTGACGGCGAGCTGAGCGAGACCCGCTTCAACCAGGCCATCGCCGCCGCCAAGGCGGTGATGGCACCGGTCGCGGAGGATTACCGCGCCCTGGGCTGGCGTACCTGTGTCGGTGCCTCCGGCACCGTACAGGCGCTGCAGGAGATCATGCTGGCGCAGGGCAAGAGCGAGCGGGTCACCCTGCCGAAATTGCAGGAGCTGATGGGTCAGGCCATCGCCTGTGGCAGGCTGGATCGGCTGCAGCTGGAAGGGCTGGCGGCCGAGCGGCTGACCGTGTTCCCCTCCGGCCTCGCCATCCTGATCGCCATCTTCGAGACTCTGGGCATAGAGAGCATGACGCTCGCGGGCGGGGCGCTGCGGGAGGGCCTGATCTACGGCCTGCTCGGCAACAACCACGACTGTGATGCCCGGGATCGCACCGCCGACAGCCTGATCAGCCGCTATCAGCTGGACAAGGAGCACGCCGAGCGGGTGCGCGACACCGCCATCGAGGCGTTCAACCAGCTGCAACCGGCCTGGCGACTCTCCAAACGTTACGGGCGCCCGATCCTGCGCTATGCGGCCCTGCTGCACGAGATCGGCCTCTGCATCGAGTACAAGAAGGCGCCGCAACACGCCGCCTACATCATCGACAACATCGACATGCCGGGCTTCACGCCGGCCCAGAAGAAGCTGTTGTCTGCCCTGCTGTTCAACCAGCGGGACGAATTCAAGCTGGACACCCTGGAGAAGCAGGGCGCCGTCACCGGCCGCCAGGCGATCCGGCTGGCCCGCATCCTTCGCATCTCGCTCATTCTCTGCATGCGTCGCACCCAGGGCACAGTGCCCAGCTTCCTGCTGCAGGCCGATGAAGAAGCGCTGACCCTGACCCTGCCCAAGGGCTGGCTGGACGAACACTATCTGCGGGCCAGCGAACTGCGCCTCGAAGTGGAGCGCCAGCAGAAGATGGGCTGGCCCACCCGCCTGCTGGAAGCCTGATTGGGTTCGCACCCAATCAGCCCCCTTTTCACCGCAACGCCGTCGGTTCCGACAATCTCTTTCGCAGCAACACTCGGTGCCATTCAAGGCTCGCCATTGATTTTATTGGCTTTTTAGCCAAAGCCCCCCTCATCACGCCGCGCTCACCGGCTACCCCATTTCACCATCTCGGCTAGAGTAGAAAGGTCTCTCCAACAGGAATGGAAGCCATGAAACCCTTAATCTTGATAGGCCTGACCGCACTGCTGACCGCTTGTGGCGGCAATGACAGTGACTCCAACTCGAACCCGCCCCCCGCATCGAACGCCAAGATGTCCCTGGCCTTCTCCGATGCGCCGGTCGATTCCGTCCAGAAGGTCTGTATCGCCGTCGCCAATATCAGCATCAATCCCGTCACCGGCAACGAGCTGGGCTGGAGTACCGCCAGCTTCCTGACGTCGGATCTGGACGATGGCTGCACTCCAGATGGACTGTCCATCCCTCCCGACGACAACGGTCACCCGCAGTTCACCTACATCGATCTGCTGGCGTACCAGGGGTCGAAAAGTCGGCCTCTGCTGGACAGCCAGGACGTGGTCGCCGGTGAATACAGCCAGATGCGGCTGGAGATCCTGGATGGGACCAAATCAGAAAACCAGTTTTCCGACGGCACCCCCTACTCCTATGTGTTACAGGATGACGGGGTGATCAAGCCGCTGGAAGTGCCCAGTAACGAGCTCAAGCTGGACGCCTTCACCATTGCCGCCAACGGCACCAGCGCCTTTACCACCGAGTTCGATCTGCGCCACTCCATGGTGTTGCCAGGTCATGAAGAGCACTACAAGCTCAAGCCCAGAGGCGTGCGCCTGGTGAACAATACCGAGGTGGCCACCGTCAAGGGCACAGTGGCCAGCGGGCTCTGCGGTGGCGTGCTGACCGACAAGGCCTTCGTCTACTTCTATGACGGGTTGCGGCTGGATGATGACTATCCGGACATGTCCGACCTCGATAACGGCTTCTATGCCAGCGCCCCCGTTCTGCCCCAGACCGGAGGAGGCTACGGCTATGAGCTGGGCTTCGTGAACCTCGGCCATTATGACGTCGTGCTGGTCTGCAACGGCGATGCGGATGACCCCGAGCTGGCCGGCGATGTGCTGACTCTGGGCATGGTGAAGAAGGACCAGGTCGTGGCCGCACCGACCACGGAACTCAACTTCTGATGAGCGGGGCCCAAGGGCCCCGTTGTCGAGGCAACGGATGAAGGATTACCAACCCATCAGCTGTGACCTCTATGACTGGCTCGAGATCGCCGCCCGCTGGCAACTGGCCGTCGGTCTCGGCACCCGGGACGGGCGGCAGTGGGCGGACAAGATCCACACCATCACGGCTCGGGATGGGGTCGAATACCTGGTGCTGCACAGTGGCGAGCGGCTCAGTCTGGCCACCCTGAGCCTGAACTGGCAGGGGGAAGAGAAGCGGATCCGCTTCGCTACCGCCGACTGAACGCCAGTCGCAAAAAAAAAGAGGGCCAACTATGTTGGCCCTCTTTTTTCATGCGATTCTGCTCCGGGCTCAGCGCCTAGCCCGCCGCCAGCGCCGCCATCACGTAGACATCGAAGCGGTTGCTCTTGGTCTCGATGGCCATGCTGGGTCTCTGCTCGTTGAGCCAGCCCGCGTAGTCGGGCCGCTTCACCACCACCCGCTTGTCGGCC
Organism: Aeromonas sp. sif2433; assembly: GCF_019218705.1. Classification (NCBI taxonomy): domain Bacteria; kingdom Pseudomonadati; phylum Pseudomonadota; class Gammaproteobacteria; order Aeromonadales; family Aeromonadaceae; genus Aeromonas; species Aeromonas sp. sif2433. The sequence continues at coordinate 14,606 of NZ_JAHUXD010000014.1, read as the reverse complement.
ATCTGCAGCGCCGCCGGCAGCAGGGCGTCTGCATCCAGATCCGGCCCCACCAGCGACTGGAACACCCGCATCTCCTTCTTCACCAGCGCCGACTTCTGCTTGTGGGGGAACATGGGATCCAGGTAGATGACATCGGGCCGCTCGGTCAGCGCCAGCAGGTTGTCCACCGCCGGCCCCTGCAACAGCTGCATCCGCTCCCGCACCCAGCCACCGATCTCGGGATCCTGCGCCGCCCGCACCAGCCCGTCCTGCAGCAGGGCCGCCACCACCGGGCTGCGCTCGATCAGCGTCACCCTGCAACCGAGGGAGGCCAGCACGAAGGCGTCGCGCCCCAGCCCGGCCGTCGCATCCACCACGCTCGGCATGGCCCCCGCCTTCAGCCCCACCGCCTTGGCGATGGACTGGCCCCGGCCGCCGCCGAACTTGCGCCTGTGAGCCACGGCCCCCTCCACGAAGTCCACGTAGACGGCGCCGAGCTTGGGTTCGTCCAGCTTGCGCAGCTCCAGCCTGGCCTCGGTCAGCACCAGGGCGAAGGGGGCGGGGAACTCCACCTCGGCCAACCGCAGCCGCAGGGCATCGAGCTCCCCTTCGCGGGCGGGCACTTCACTGAAAACCTGGATATGGGGCATAACGAAGACTCATGACGGCGTGGAGCCGAGCATGATAGCAGAAGCAGGGGATCAGCTCACCGTGGTCAGATTGGTCAGGTTCATCCCCTGGCGATTGAGGCTCAGGTATTCCACCAGATCGTCATAGGGCAGCGGGCGGCTGAGCAGATAGCCCTGGGTGAAGGCACAGCCCTTCTGGCAGAGGAAGTTGAGCTGCTCGCGGGTCTCCACCCCCTCGATCACCACCTGCATGCCGAGGTTGTGCACTATGTTGATGATGCCGTCCAGCAGCAGCCGGTCCTGCTCGTTGAAGGGGATGTGGCGCACGAAGGAGCGATCGATCTTGACCAAGTCCACCGGGAAGGTGCGCAGGTAATTGAGCGCCGAGTAGCCGGTGCCGAAGTCATCGATGGCCAGCTTGCAGCCCGCCTCGCGCAAGGCGTCGATCCGCACCCTGTGCTGATCGCTGCTCTCCATCAACAGGGACTCGGTGATCTCTATGATGATGTCCGCCGGATCCAGGCCGAAGTGACGGATCACCCTGAGCCACTCGTTCGCCTCCGGATCTATGGTCTGGAACTCCAGGGTCGAGCGGTTGATGGACATCTGCAACTCAGGGAAACCGGACTGCTGCAAGCGGGCCAGATCCCGGCACGACTGCCACAGCACCAGCGCCCCCAGCCCCTGGATGAGCCCCGCCTCCTCCGCCAGCGGGATGAAGTCCGCCGGCGAGACCTGGCCCCAGTGGGGATGGTACCAGCGCACCAGCGCCTCCAGCTTGGCGACCCGGCCGCTGCGGTTGTCCCAGATCGGCTGGTAGGCCATGGTCAGCTGCGCCAGCTTGATGGCCTCCGCCAGATCCTGCTGCATCTGGTGGCGCTGGCTTACCTCTTCCCGCATGGAGGCGCTGTAGGTGCCGAGTTGCCGCCCCTGCCGCTTGGCGACGAACAGCGCCTGCTCGGCATTGCGCAGCAGCTCGTCACTGTCGGCCCCGTCATTGGGGCAGAGGGTGATCCCCAGGGTCGCCGTCACATAGAGGTGCTGGTTGGCCAGCATGAAGGGGCGGGCAAAGCCGCCGATCACCTGCTTGGCAAACACCTCGGCCTGGCGGCGGTTGACGATGCCCGGCACCAGGAAGGCAAACTCGTCGCCGCCGATGCGGGCCACCAGATCCTCGGTGCGGACCCGGCTCACCAGCCGATCCGACACCTCCCGCAACAGGGCATCACCGACGTGGTGATCCATGCTGTTGTTGACCGCCTTGAAGTTGTTGAGATCCAGCACCATGAGCGCGAAGCGCTCGCCCCGCTCGCAGAAGCGGCCGAGGCAGCGGCCGAACAGCCAGCGGTTGGGCAGGCCGGTGAGGTTGTCATAGTTCGCCTGGGCGGCGATCTTCTGCTCAGCCAGTTTGGTCTGGGAGAGATCGCTGAAGATGGCGATGTACTGGCTGATCCGCCCCCCCTCCCGCAAGGCGCTGATCATCAGCTGCTGGGGGTAGAGCTTGCCGTTCTTGCGCTTGTTCCATACCTCGCCGCGCCAGATCCCCACCCGCTCGAGGGCGTGATACATGTCGGCATAGAAGGTCTGATCGTGCAGCCCGGACTTGAGCAGGCTGGGACGCTGGCCGCAGGCCTCCTCCTCGCTGTAGCCGGTGATCTTCTCGAATGCGGGGTTGACCGAGATGATGCGGCTGTCGGCATCGCACACCAGTATGGCCTCGGACAGGTTGTCATAGACCCGGTGGGAGAGCTTGAGCTGCTCGGCGTGGCGCTTGATGGGATCGATATTCTCCAGCACCAGCATCAGATAGTCGGGGTGCAGCTGCTTGTTGCGGATCAGGGTCACCGTCACCCGGCCCCAGATCACCATACCGTCCCGGTGCAGGTAGCGTTTCTCCTGGGTGAAGGCGGGACGCTCCCCCCGTCTCAGCTCCTCGTAGTAAGGGATGCTGAGCAGCCAGTCTTCCGGGTGGTTGATCTCGGCGGCGGTGCGCAGCTGCAGCTCCTGCTGACTGTAGCCCAGCATCTTCTCGATGGCCGGGTTGACCCAGAGGATACGGCCCTCCAGATCCAGCTTGCCGATGCCGACCGGGGCATGGGACATCATGCTGTCCAGGAAATGGTGATACTCAGGTTGGGTCTGCACCGGCAGGGAGGGCTGCTGGTACATCAGCGCCAGCTCGCGACCGGCGAGGGGGGCCAGCAGGCGCAGCAGACGCATGAGCTTGTCCATGCTGGGCATGGCCCGCTTGAACATGACGCTGCACAGCCCCATGGTCTCGCCCTGGGCATTCTTCAGCGCTATACCGGCATAGCCCTTGATCTGCCAGCGCTCCAGCACGGCGGCATGAGGGAATAGCTGACGGATACGATCGTTGAACCAGGCTTCCCCCTGCTGCATGACGATCTCGCCCGGGGTGCCGGCGAGGGGAAAGCTGTAGGAGCCTATGTCGAGGGAGGAGGGATGAGCGGCATGTATGGTAAAAAACAGGCCCGAATGATCCCTACCTGAAACGAGGACGAGATCCGCCTCAACCGCTGCGGCGATTTCACTCACAAAGGTCTCGAAAAATCCTTTGCCACTCAGATGAGACAGGCTTGAGATGATTTGATAGACAGACTCGAGTGCTCGCCTCATGGCAAGGTTCTTTCTCTCCCTGGAAGGTAGAACCCGACTCTACTGAAGAGGCGGGGACAGTGCAAACATGCTATCCGCAAGATATTAAAAAGCCTTGAAAAAAGGGACCTGCTGGTCCCTTTTTATCTCAAAAATCACGCGGCGATCCCACTCTGCCGCGGGACTGTACCTGCTTGAAGCTCACGGCTGCGCAGGGCACCAAACCTTATGTGGCTATCCCGCTATGGCGCAGCAGGGCATCCACTTTGGGCTCGCGGCCCCGGAAGGCACGGAACAGCTCCATGGGTTCTTTCGAACCGCCCTTCTCCAGGATGTTCTTCAGGAAGGACTGGCCGGTGGCGGGGTTGAAGATCCCCTCCTCCTCGAAGCGGGAGAAGGCATCCGCCGACAGCACCTCGGCCCACTTGTAGCTGTAGTAGCCCGCCGCATAGCCCCCCGCGAAGATGTGGGAGAAGCTGTGCTGGAAGCGGTTGAACGCCGGCGGCGTCAGCACCGCCACCTGGCTGCGCACCTCGGCCAGCAGGGCCGGGATCAGCGCCGGATCGGCCGGGTCAAACTCCTGGTGCAGGCGGAAGTCGAACAGGGCGAACTCCAGCTGGCGCAGCATCTGCATGGCCGCCTGGAAGTTGCGGGCGGTCAGCATCTTCTCCAGCAGATCCGCCGGCAGCGGCTCCCCTGTTTCATGATGACCGGAGATGAAGGCCAGCGCCTCGGACTCCCAGCACCAGTTCTCCAGGAACTGGCTCGGCAGCTCGACCGCATCCCAGGCCACGCCGTTGATGCCGGCCACCCCGGCCACGTCGACCTGGGTCAGCATGTGGTGGATACCGTGGCCGAACTCGTGGAACAGGGTCACCACCTCGTTGTGGGTGAACAGCGCCGGTTTGCCATCCACAGGGCCATTGAAGTTGCAGGTCAGATAAGCCACCGGCTTTTGCAAGGATCCATCCTGACGGTAGCGGCGACCCAGGCAAACATCCATCCAGGCCCCGCCCTGCTTGTGTTCGCGGGCGTAGAGATCGAGGTAGAAGCTGCCGCGCAGCTCATCCTCGGCGTCGAAGATGTCGTAGAAGCGCACGTCCGGATGCCAGGTATCGATGCCGAGGCGCTCGCGCACCTTGATGCCGAACACCCGGCGCACCACCTCGAACAGCCCCTTCACCACCCGGTTGGCGGGGAAGTAGGGCCGCAGTTGCTCGTCGGAGATGGAGAACTTGTGCTGCTTGAGCTTCTCGGCGTAGTAAGGGATATCCCAGGCGGCCAGCTCGTGCTGACCGTGCTGCTCGGCGGCGAAGGTGCGGATCTCCTCCAGCTCGGCCTTGCCCTGCGGCAGGGATTTGGCCGCGAGATCGGTGAGGAAGCCCACCACCTGCTCGGGCTTGTCCGCCATCTTGGTGGCCAGGGAGAGCTCGGCATAGTTGCCGAAGCCGAGCAGCTGGGCCAGCTCCCGGCGCAGGGAGAGCAGCTCGGTCATGATGGCGGAGTTGTCCCACTTGCCGGCATTCGGGCCCTGCTCGGAGGCGCGGGTGGTGAAGGCCTCATACAGCTCGGCGCGCAGCGCGCGGTTGTCGGCATACATCATCACCGGCAGATAGGAGGGAATGTCCAGGGTGAACAGCCAGCCCTGCTGGCCCTTGTGCTCCGCCAGCTGACGGGCGGCGGCCTGTGCGCTCTGTGGCAGACCGGCCAATTCGGCCTCGTCGCTCACCAGCTTGCTCCAGCCCTGGGTCGCATCCAGCACGTTGTTGCTGAAGCGGGAGGCCAGCTCGGAGAGACGGGCCTGGATCTCGCCGTAGCGCTGCTGCGCCTCGGCGGACAAGCCTATGCCGGACAGGCGAAAGTCGCGCAGGGTATTCTGGATCTCCTTGCGCTGGGCGCCGCTAAGCAGCGGGAAGTCGTCGCTCTCGGCCAGCTCGCGATAGGCCTGGTAGAGGCCCTCGTGCTGGCCGACATAGGTCTGGAACTCGGACAGCAGCGGCAGGCAGGCGTCATGGGCCTCGCGCAGCGCCTCGCTGTTGAGCACGGAATTGAGATGACTGACCGGTGACCAGATGCGCGCCAGGCGGTCATTGACCTCTTCCAGCGGCGCTATCAGGCTGTCCCAGGTATGGGGATCCCGCTGGGCCAGCACGTCCTCGATCTTCTGTTTGCAGTCGGCGATGGCCTGCGTCACGGCAGGCTGTACCTGATCGGGCTGGATCTGGCTGAAGGGGGGCAGCGAGTCCATTGTCAGCAAAGGGTTGTTCATACTGGGGTACCTCTAAATGCGCTACAGCCCCTGCCGTCCAGAAGCTTGCTTGGACCATCTAAGATGTAGGCAGAAAACCCATTAATCAAGCCTTTGCCAGCGAGAGCGAGGCCCGTTGCCCAGTTTTCGCGAAAACTTGCCTATTAAACCGGCAATCCGCACACCAGAGACGACGATGCCGGTCCAGGGACCGGCATCGTAAGCGAAAGAACGCCGCGCGATCAGCGGCGGGCATCTTCCTGCAGCCACTGGGCGGCCCGCTTGGCGAAGTAGGTGAGGATGCCGTCGGCACCGGCCCGCTTGAAGCAGACCAGGGACTCCAGGATGCACTCCTTCTCCTTCAGCCAGCCGTTCTGGATCGCCGCCATGTGCATGGCGTACTCGCCACTCACCTGATAGGCGAAGGTCGGCACCCCGAACTGATCCTTGACCTGACGGATCACGTCCAGATAAGGCATGCCCGGCTTGACCATGACGCTGTCGGCCCCTTCCTGGATATCCAGCGCCACCTCGTGCAGCGCCTCATTGCCGTTGGCCGGATCCATCTGGTAGGTGGCCTTGTTGCTCTTGCCGAGGTTGCCGGCGGAGCCGACCGCGTCGCGGAACGGGCCGTAGTAGCAGGAGGCGTACTTGGCGGAGTAGGCCATGATCTGGGTATTGATGAAGCCGTGCTCCTCCAGTGCGGCACGGATGGCGCCGATGCGGCCATCCATCATGTCGGACGGCGCCACTATGTCGACCCCGGCAGCGGCATGGGAGAGCGCCTGCTTCACCAGGATCTCGGTGGTGATGTCGTTCAGCACATAGCCTTCGTCATCGATGATGCCGTCCTGACCGTGGGTGGTGAAGGGATCCAGCGCCACGTCAGTGATGACCCCGAGCTCCGGGAAGCGGGCCTTGAGGGCGCGGGTCGCACGCTGGGCCAGGCCGTCCGGGTTGTAGGCCTCTTCCGCCAGCAGGCTCTTGCTCTCCAGCGGGGTCACCGGGAACAGGGCGACCGCCGGGACGCCGAGGGCGACCAGCTCTTCGGCCTCAATCAGCAGCAGATCGATGGAGAGGCGATCCACCCCGGGCATGGAGGTGACGGCCTCACGGCGGTTCTCCCCCTCCAGCACGAACACGGGATAGATGAGATCGTTGGCCGTCAGGACGTTCTCACGCACCAGACGACGGCTGAAATCATGTTTGCGCACCCGGCGCAGACGGCGACCCGGAAAGGCGCCAGGAAGAGTTGTAGCCATGAATCACTCCTGAAGAGGAAGTTGGAAGAACGCGGCGGAGGTGGCCCGGGTATGGGCCAGCAAGGCCTCGGGCGCCTCGCCACGGCAGGCCGCCACCACCTTGGCGATGTGCGGCAGATAGGCGGGTTCGTTGCGTTTAGGTCTGGGTGTCAGATCCCGCGGCACCAGATAGGGGGCATCGGTCTCGATCATCAGCCGGCCGGCCGGGATGCGTGCCACCTGCTCGCGCAGCAGCTGACCACGGCGCTCGTCGCACAGCCAGCCGGTCACCCCTATGTGCAGCCCCAGCGCCAGGCACTCGTCCAGCTCCTCGTCGGAGCCGGTGAAGCAGTGCAGCACGGCCCCCGGCAGCCTGGGCAACCAGGGGCGCAGGATCTCGACGAAGCGGGCATGGGCATCACGGCAGTGCAGAAACACCGGCATCCCCAGCTCGGCGGCCAGCGCGAGCTGGGCGTCGAACACCGCATCCTGCACCGGACGGGGGGAGAAGTCGCGATTGTAGTCGAGGCCACACTCGCCGATGGCGACCACCTGGGGCAGTGCCGCCAGTTCGCGCAGGACCGGCAGGGTATGCTCATCGACACTCTTGGCATCGTGGGGATGAACCCCGGCGGTGGAGAAGCAGTAGCCGGGCCAGCGGGCGGCCAACTCGGCACTCTCCCGGCTGCCCGCCAGATCGGTGCCGGTCAGGATCAGCGCCTCGACCCCGGCGGCGCGGGCGCGGGCCACCAGTTCGGCCTGTTCGCCGGCAAACTGGGCGCTGGTGAGGTTGAGACCAATGTCGATCATGAGCTAATGAATTTCCAATGAAAGGAAGGCATATCAGGTATTTGAAAACCATCTACCGATTGGGGCCTTACCATACGCCTCCGGGCGGAGCCTGAAAAGAGGAAGGGAGCCTCAGCTCCCCTCATCCGTCTGTTCCTGCGACTCTTCGTCCTCTTTCCTGGTGTAGAAACGGGCGAAGAACAAGCCTATCTCCCACAGCGCCCACATGGGGATCGCGAGCAGGGTCTGGGAGAAGACATCCGGCGGGGTCAGCAACATGCCCACCACGAACACCCCGACGATGACGTAGGGGCGTTTCTCCCGCAGGCTCTTGGGGTTGGTCACACCGGTCCAGCACAGCAGTATGGTGGCCACCGGGATCTCGAACGCCACCCCGAACGCGAAGAACAGGGTGAGCACGAAGTCCAGGTAGCTGGCGATGTCGGTCGCCACCGTCACCCCGGCGGGCGCCGTGCTGGTGAAGAAACCGAACACCAGCGGGAACACCACGTAGTACGCAAACGCCATGCCGCCATAGAACAACACGGCGCTGGAGGCGACCAGCGGCATGATCAGCCGTCGCTCGTGCTGGTACAGACCGGGGGCGATGAAGGACCAGGCCTGATAGAGCAGATAGGGGATAGCCACGAAGAAGGAGACCACCAGGGTCAGCTTGATCGGCGTGATGAAGGGGGTCGCCACATCCGTCGCTATCATGCTGGTGCCTGCCGGCAGCTGGCTGAGCAGCGGCCTGGCCACGAAGTCGTAGATGTCGTTGGAGAAATAGATGAGCGCGACGAACGCCAGCAAGATGGCCGAGAACGACCGCAACAGGCGCGTCCTCAGCTCCACCAGATGGCTGATCAGGGGTTGTTCGGTCTGACTCATGACCTCACCTCCCCTTTCTCTCTGGCGGCATCCTGGGTGACGGCGGCTACCTCAGTCTCCACCGCACCCGGTTCAGGGACGGCGATGGCCTGCGCTACCGGTTCGGGAGCTGGCGTCGGGGTCGCCTGCGGCGGACGGATCTCGTTCTGCTGCCCGTTCTGCGCTGAATAGGGGCGATTCACCGACTGGGCGGCCGCCTTCAACTGCTCGATGGACTCCTGCAGCTCGGGGCTGAGGTTGCTCATCTGCAACTGCTCGGCCTTCTTCAGATCGTTGTGCAGCTCTTGCAACTTGAGCTCCTGCTCCAGCTCGGACTTCACCGAGTTGGCGGTGCTGCGAATGAGCTTGATCCAGTGGGATGCCGTACGGATGGCGACCGGCAGGCGCTCAGGCCCCAGCACCACCAGGGCCACCACACCGATGACGACCAGCTCCCAAAAACCGATGTCGAACATGGCTTAGGCCTGATCTTTGTCTTTCTGCTTGGTGGTGTCGGCACTGTTGGCCGCCTCGTTCAGCTGCTTCGTCGGGAACTCGGCATCCTTCTGCTCGGGTTTCTGTTCGGTGCCCGGCTCATCGGACAGCGCCTTCTTGAAGCCCTTCACCGCCGCCCCCAGATCGCCACCGATCCCGCGCAGCTTCTTGGTACCGAACAGCAGCACGACGATGACTGCGATGATCAACAACTGCCAAATACTGATACCACCCATGATATTTCTCCAAGATTGGCACCCAAGGTGCGCGAGTTTGTCATTAACGGGAACGATGCTGATACCAGCCCAGCACTTTCTCCAAGATTGGCGCCCGAGGTGCGCAAGTATGTTATTGACGGAAAGGATGCCGATACCAGCCCGGCAAGTTCTCCGTGGTTGGCACCGGGAAGCGCCGTGTTTTGTTTAGTGGGAACGGGTTTTCAGCCAGCCAAGCAACCAGCATACACCGGCACCGGCGAGGGTTATTTGTCCCCACTCAATATGTTGTTTCTGGGTCAGCAAGAATACACCCACTAACAGTAGGCTGGCTCCAACCCCTAAGAGGTAGCGTGCCTGACCCTGACGGTGGCTGTGACGGCGGAAATCCGCAAACATCTGCTCGAAATGGTGTTGCTGATGACGGGCCTGGCGCAGGGTCTCGTAGACCAGCTCCGGCAGCTCCGGCAGCTTCTCCGCCCAGAACGGCGCCTTCTCCCTGATCGCATTCAGCACCGCCTTGGGTCCCACCTGCTCGCGCATCCAGCTTTCCAGATAAGGCTTGGCGGTCTGCCACAGATCCAGCTGCGGATAGAGCTGGCGTCCCAGCCCTTCTACATAGAGCAGGGTCTTCTGCAGCAGCACCAGCTGCGGCTGCACCTGCATATTGAAGCGGCGGGCGGTGTTGAACAGGTTGAGCAGCACGTGGCCGAACGAGATCTCGGACAGCGGCTTCTCGAAGATGGGCTCCAGCACGGTGCGGATGGCAAACTCGAACTCGTCCACCTTGGTGTCGGCAGGCACCCAGCCCGACTCCACGTGCAGCTCGGCCACCTTGCGGTAATCCCGATTGAAGAAGGCGAGGAAGTTCTCCGCCAGGTAGCGCTTGTCTTCCCGGTTGAGGGTGCCGACTATGCCGCAGTCGATGCCGATCCAGAGTGGATTGTCGGGGTGCTCGTAGGAGACGAAGATGTTGCCGGGATGCATGTCGGCGTGGAAGAAGCTGTCGCGGAACACCTGGGTGAAGAACACCTCCACCCCGCGCTCGGCCAGCAGCTTCATATTGGTGCCATTCGCTTCGAGGGTTTCGATGTCGGAGACCGGAATGCCATAGATGCGCTCCATCACCAGCACCTGCTCGCGACAGTGCTCGGTGAACACCTCGGGCACATAGAGGGCATCGGAGCCGGTGAAGTTGCGGCGCAGCTGGATGGCATTGGCGGCTTCGCGCATCAGGTTCAGCTCGTCGAGTATGGTCTTGCGATACTCCTCCACCACCTCGATGGGGCGCAGTCGCGCACTCTGGGGCGCGAAACGGGCCGCCAGACGGGCCAGCGCCTGCATCAGGCGCAGATCCGCCTCAATGACGGGCTCGATGTCGGGCCGGATCACCTTGATGACGATCTCGCGGCCATTCTCCTTCAGCCGGCCGGTGTGCACCTGGGCGATGGAGGCCGAGGCCAGCGGCGTCTCATCGAAATCGTCGAACAGGGTCTCGATGGTGCAGCCCAGGCTCGCCTCTATCTGACGCCTGGCCTCCTGACCACAGAAGGGGGGAACCCTGTCCTGCAGCAGGGCCAGCTCTTCGGCGATGTCCGGCGGCAGCAGATCGCGCCGGGTCGACAGCATCTGGCCAAACTTGATGAAGATGGGACCGAGCGCCTCGAAGGCGAGGCGAATGCGGGCGCCACGGCTCAGATCCGGCTGCTTGTTCTTCAGCCAGAACAGGCTGCGACGCAGCAGGCGTCCGGGCCAGGGTTGATAACGGGCGGGCACCAGCTCGTCGATGCCCTGCTCCAGCAGAATGCTGACGATGCGGTAGAGACGCTTGAACTCCTTCGGGGTCATCAGCTCACCCGCTGCTCGAGGCGAGCCAGTCGCAACTCGACCGCTTTCAGGTGCTGGGCCAGCAGTTCGACATCGTCGTTGAAACTCGCGACCTCCAGCGGACCCGGGGCGAGCCTGGCCTCCTCGGTCAGGTACTCGGCCAGCTGGCGCTGGGAGCGGCACAGCTCACGACCCAGCACGCGGCGCGCCTGACGGGCCCCACTGCACAGGGTATGGGCCAGCACGTCACCGGTGTAGCGGGAGAGTTCCTCTTCCCAGTCGATGTCGAGCTCCCCCAACAGGGCGCTGAATGCCTGTACCAGCTGTGGATCGCCACTCAGATCGAGTCGCTCCTCGCGGATATAGCGGGTCAGGGCGGACGGGTCTTTCAGCAGACCGAGGGCGGTCAGCGACAGGCTCAGCACGGCATCGGCCTCCCCCTCGTAACCGGCCAGCACATCCAGCCGCCGGTCGGAGAACACGAACCAGAGCGGTTTCAACTCGCGCAGTTCCAGCTTGAGCACCTTGCCCGCCAGCTTGCGCAGCCGCTCCGGGCTCTGCTTGTCGAGGCTCAGCAACTGATTGAGGCTGGTTTCGATCACCCCAGTGACCATGGCATCCATCGGCATAGGCAACCTTAGAACTTGTAACCGCGGTGCAGGGCGACGACACCCTGGGTCAGGTTGTAGAAATCCACCTGATCGAAGCCGGCGTTTTCCATCATCCCCTTCAGGGTCTGCTGATCCGGGTGCATGCGGATGGACTCCGCCAGATACTTGTAGCTCTCGCCGTCGTGTGCCACTAGCTCGCCCATCTTCGGCAGCAGCTTGAAGGAATAGAGGTCATACAGCTTGGCGATCACCTCGCTCTCCGGCTTGGAGAACTCCAGCACCAGCAGGCGGCCACCCGGCTTGAGCACCCGGAACATGGAGGCGAGCGCCTTGTCCTTGTCGGTGACGTTGCGCAGGCCGAAGCCGATGGTGATGACATCGAAGTGGTTGTCCGGGAAGGGCAGCGCCTCGGCGTTGGCCTGTACGTAGGAGACGTTGTTCGCCACCCCCAGGTTGCGCAGCTTGTCGCGGCCCACCTTGAGCATGGAGTCGTTGATGTCCGCCAGCACCACCTGACCGGTCTCGCCGACGATGCGGGAGAACTTGGCGGTCAGATCGCCGGTGCCACCGGCCAGATCCAGTACCTTCTGGCCCTTGCGCACGCCGGAGCAATCGATGGTGAAGCGCTTCCACAGGCGGTGAATGCCGAACGACATCAGATCGTTCATCAGATCATACTTGGCCGCCACCGAATGGAAGACGCCAGCCACCAGAGTTTCTTTCTCGGTCGCCGCCACGGTTTTATAGCCAAAATGCGTAGTAGTAGTCTGTTCCGACATCCCTCAAACACCCATAGAGCAAAGAATGGCCGCCAGTTTACCAGAGCCGGTGAGCTGCTGACACCTTAAACCCGGCTGGCGACCAACTGCATCCCCAGCATGAGCATGGCCAGACAGAGGAAGAGATTGAGGCCGATGTTGAGCAGCGCCTTCAGGTAGGCGCCCTGCTGGGCCAGCACCACTGTATCGAGGGCGAAGGAGGAGAAGGTGGTCAGCGCCCCCAGGATCCCCACCATCAGCAGCGGCTTCATCGGATGCTCCAGCACATGGCCCTGACTGATCAGCGCAAAGGCGATACCCATGATGAAGGAGCCGATCACGTTGACCGCCAGGGTGCCATAGGGAAAGTGGCGACCGAGCAGCAGCGCGAGCAGCTCGGTCATGCCGAACCGCAGGCAGGCACCGATGGCGCCACCGACGGCAACAAATAACCAGGTTTGCATAGGAACGGACTCCGTCGTGTCAGGCTGGCATTATGCAAAAGGCGCTCGCTTGGTGATAGTGGCGAGATCAAGCCCGGGGTGGCTAGCGGCGAAAATCGACCACTTCCTCTGTCTGCAGGTGCAGCGAGGTGCTGGCCGGCCGGGTCTCGGCGATGACGCGGCCATGGCGGATGGAGTAGCGCACCGGCACCTGACGGCGCACCGCATCGAAGCCGTTCTCCGCCGGCAGGATCAGCAGGTTGGCGGGTTTGCCTACCTCAAGCCCGTAGCGCGCCTGCACGTTGAGGGTACGAGCGCTGTGCTCACCGATCAGCTTCAGGCTGTCATTGATCTGCTCGTATCCCATTAGCTGGCAAACATGCAGCCCCATGTGCAGCACCTGCAGCATGTTGCCGGTCCCCATGGGATACCAGGGATCGAACACATCGTCGTGGCCGAAGCAGACGTTGATGCCCGCCTCCAGCATCTCCTTCACCCGGGTGACACCGCGGCGTTTGGGGTAGGTATCGAACCGCCCCTGCAGGTGGATGTTCACCAGCGGGTTGGCGACGAAGTTGATGTCGGCCATCCGCAGCAAGCGGAACAGGCGGGAGGCGTAGGCCCCGTTGTAGGAGTGCATGGCTGTGGTGTGACTGGCGGTGACCCTGGCGCCCATGCCGCGCTCATAGGCCAGGGTGACAAGGGTCTCGATGAAGCGGGACTGCTCATCGTCTATCTCGTCGCAATGCACATCGACCAGCACCTGGTACTTGTCGGCCAGCTCGAAAATGTGATGCAGGCTCTCGACCCCGTACTCCCGGGTGAACTCGAAGTGAGGGATGGCCCCAATCACATCGGCTCCCAGCCTGAGCGCCTCTTCCAGCAGCGCCTTGCCGTTGGGATAGGAGAGGATCCCCTCCTGCGGGAAAGCGACTATCTGCAGCTCGACCCAGGGCTTCATCTCCTCGCGCACCTCCAGCATGGCCTTCAGGGCGATCAGGTTGGGGTCGGACACATCCACGTGGGTACGGACGAACTGGATTCCGTTGGCGATCTGCCATTTCAGCGTCTGGATGGCGCGCCGTTTCACATCCTCGTGGGTCAGCAGCGCCTTGCGCTCGGCCCAGCGCTCTATCCCCTCGAACAGGGTGCCGGACAGGTTCCAGCTCGGCTCACCCGCCGTCTGGGTGGTATCGAGGTGAATATGGGGCTCGATAAAGGGCGCGATGGCTAGGCCCTCCTCGCCATCCAGCACCGACTCGGAGGAGAGTGACGCCGTCATGGGTTCGATGGCCCGGATCTGGCCATTCTGGCAGAGGATCTGCCACAACCCGTCTCTGCCTGCCAGACGCACCTTCTTTATCAGCATGTTTTTCTTCCCTATTTTAGGCATCTGCGGCCTTTTTCAACCCGTAACTTAGCTTGCTTCAATTTAATAGAAAAGCGTTCACGTTGAATACATATGAAAACGCTACCATTGATAAACAACCACAATAAGGGAGTAATGGGGATGAAAGCAGGATTGACCGAGATAGGAAGCGCCAGCCTGTTTCACGAGTATTTGCAGACGCTGGGTATCCGCAAACCCCCTCTGACCTCGATAGAGAGGAGTTGGGAGTACAAACGAGGGGAAAAGCTGCTGGCTGCTATCCAGATAGAAAGGTCGGGGCAGGCCCGCTTCTATCTCGATGCCAGGCAGATATCGATGAACTGAAAAACGCGAATACAAAAAAGCCTCCCGATTGGGAGGCTTTAATATTTACTGGTGCTGATACCCAGAGTCGAACTGGGGACCTCATCCTTACCAAGGATGCGCTCTACCAACTGAGCCATATCAGCACACTAACCGGTAAAGAACACACTGTGTGCGTTATCTAAATCTGTTGTC
>NZ_JAHUXD010000013.1:0-105532 GCF_019218705.1 Aeromonas sp. sif2433 | reverse complement strand
TGCTAACAAGTCGTTTTGGTCACTTCATCAGACATTGAAAATCAAAAATTGTTTTTGATGCTCGATGCTGTGAGTGCCCACACAGATTGCTTGATTCAAATTGTTAAAGAGCGTCACGCTTATCGCGTTGAGGAGGCGCATATTACGCTCCTCACTTCGAAAGTCAAGCGCTTGTTTTCGCTTTTCTTTCGGCGCCCACTTCACTAAGGAAGCTGGCTCATCAGTCCGGCGTGTTCTGCCGTGCTGGTAGGGGCGCATTATAGGGAGCCAGGCCGGGATGACAAGGGCTTTTTGTGAAAAAGATCTCGTTTGCTGAAAAAGCAGGCTGACACGTATAAAACTCGAACTTTTCTCCAATTTCATGCCGCTTTTTTGTTCACCCCTTCGCTCTGGGCCTGGATATAGTTGACCCAGCTGGTCGCGCGCTGCTGCCAGTTGCTTTCCCGCTGCAGCTCCAACGCCAGTGTCAGCGCCTGGGCATACTGCTCCTTATTAAGGTATGCCTGCACCAGCAGCGCCTTGGCCCTGTTGCCCTGCTCACCCTTGGTCGACTTGATGACGGCCAGCTGGCTCATGGCCGCATCCGTCTTGCCCTGTTGCAGCAACAGCTCGGCGGCACGCATGCCGGCCTTGGGGTGCGCATATTGCTTGGCGAGTATCTGCCAGCTATCCACCGCTTTTGGCCACTCACGGGCACCTTCCCACAGCTGGGCCAGCAGTTGCTGGTTCTCGGCACTCGCCTGCATCTGTCCCTTGGCCATGGCCGCCTCCAGCAGGCGGGCGCCGCGATAAGGCAGCCCCTGCCAGGCATAGAGGCGAATGAGCTGATTGCGGGCGGCAGCGTCGTCCATCAGTTGACGATCGATGGCGGTCTGCAGCAGGGCCAGCGCCTGGTCCCCACGCTTGGCCGACAGGTTCAGCGACACGGCCTGCTGCCACCACTTGTTCTCTTTGGGCTCGTGACGGATCAGCTCGCCGACCTGATCGGCCGCCATCCCGTAACGCTGCTGGGCGGTGAGGGCAGAGAGGCGAATGATGGCAGCCTGCTTGTGCCAGCCTTTCTTCAGCAGCTGTTCGCTCTGGCTCGCGGCCTCACCGTACTGCTTGTTGTGGTAATAGAGGCCCGCCAACCGCAACCGCAGCGCATCGTCCGGCTTCAGTGCCAACGCCGCCTTGTAGCTGGCGATGGCACCGGACCAGTTGGATTGCTGGGCCTGGATGTCGCCACGCAGGCGCAGCAACTGAAGCTGCTGTTGCTCCGGCCACTCTTTATAGGCCAGCGCCTGCTCGACGTAGCGGCTCGCCTGCGCGGTCTGCTGCAAGTTGGCGGCCAGGGAGGCCTGCAACTGGGCCAACCAGGCCCGCTCGGCATCTGAGCCAGGCTTGAGCCCGGTGGCCTTGTTCTGGGCCTGTTGCCATTGCCCCGACTGGTAGAGCTTCATCACGGGTTCCAGCTGGCGGGAGAAATGAGGGCTCACCTCCATGGCCAGGCAGGCTTGGCTGACCAGGGCCAGCAGGCAGATCCAGATCCGCAGCATCGTTATGACTCCAACTTGAATTTGAGATTGATGACTTGCTCCAGCTTGTCGGTCGCGCCAGGCCGTGGCTGGTAGCGCCACTTGCTGACCGCCTGAATGGCCGCCCGCTCGAACTGGCGCTTGGGCTTGGCCTCAATCACTTCCACATTCTCGACCCGCCCCTCGCTGTTGATGGTGAAGCGAACCGTCACCGACCCTTCGATGCCAGCCTGCTGGGCACGGTATGGATAGACCGGTTCGACCCGCTGCAGCGGGGTCAGCATGTCGCCAACGCCGACCCCCATCCCTTCCGATTGACCATGAAAGTTGCCGCTCGCCACCGGAGTGGGACTGGTGGCCACCCCGGGGGCAGATACCTGCACGGCACTCAGGCTGGACACCAGATCCAGGCTGGGTTGTACCGAGGGCAGGGGCGCCGCCGCCGGCATGGGCAGCGGCGTGGAGGCCAGGGCGGCAGGAGGCTCAGGCAGTGGCTCGGGCTCTTGCGGTACCGGCCGCTCGCGTACCTGTACCTCGTTCACCTCGGTCTGCATGTTGATGACGATGGACTTCTGCTCGGCCGAGGCCTTCTCCCCCCTGGGGGGCTCCACCAGGGTGGCCATGAACAGCAGGATCCCCAGACTGAGGGCGACCCCCAGTCCCAGGCTCATCAGCTTGAATTTCATTTCGGTGCCACCGCCACGGCGATGTTGGCTATTCCGGCGGCCTTGGCCTCATCCATCACCCGCACTACCTTGCCGTGAGGCACCCGCTCATCGGCCTGGATCACCAGGCTGGCGTCGGGCTGCTCCGACTGCAGACGGGCCAGGCTGGCCTGCACCCGCTCCACATCCACCTGTTTGCGGTCGAGGAATATCTGCCCCTGGGCGCCGATCGCCAGCATGATGCTGGAGGACTTCTGCGCCTTGGCCTGGCTCGCCTGGGGCCTGTGCACCTCGAGCCCGGCTTCCCGTACGAAGGAGGTGGTCACGATGAAGAAGATCAGCATGATGAACACGATATCCAGCATGGGAGTCATGTCGATCTGCACTTCATCACGCTGGCGTTTGGATTGCCGTCTCATTGCATTACCTTCTCTTCTCGCAGGCCGTCCCTGGTCTTGGCCAGCGCACGCTTGGCCTGGCTCTCGAGACGACTGAGTAACAACACGCCGGAGAGCGCCACCACCATGCCTGCCATGGTGGGGATGGTGGCACGGGAGATCCCGCCCGCCATGCTCTCCGGGTTAAAGCGGTTGGCGGCGGCCAACGCATCGAATACGCCTATCATGCCGGTCACTGTGCCGAGCAGACCCAGCATGGGGCAGAGCACCACCAGGGTGCGGATGAAGATCAGATGACGGTTGAGCTCCAGCTCGGCCTCGGCCAGCCAGCGGCCACGAATAGCCTGAGCATGCCAGCTGTGGCGCTCGACGCGCCCCTGCCAGCGACTGAACAGCTGCTGCTGCAGCGGGCCAAAGCCCAGGTTGAGGTAGAGCAGCCGCTCGATCATCAGAATCCACATCAGCACCAGCAGGGCCAGAATGACCCAGAGCACGGGGCCGCCACGGCCCATGAAACTCTGCAACTGCTGCCAGATGTCGAGCATCATGCCACCCGCTCCATCCCGTTTCCGTTGCTCTCGGCGCGCTCGGCCAGGATGCCGGCGACCTGTTGCTCCAGCACATTGGAGAGCTCGGTGAAGCGGGATTGCAGCAGGCTGTGGGCCAGGATCAGCGGAATGGCGGCCACCAGCCCCTGTACCGTGGTGATCAGCGCCATGGAGATGCCGCCCGCCATGATCTTGGGATCGCCGGTGCCGAACTGGGTAATGGCCTGGAAGGTGCCGATCATGCCGGTCACAGTCCCGAGCAGACCCAGCATGGGCGCAATGGCGGCGATGACCTTGACCATGCCGATGCCGCGCTCCAGCCGTGGAGTCTCCTGCAGGATCGCCTCATCGAGCCGCAGCTCCAGGGTCTCCATGCTCAGCTCGGGATGTTGCTCTGCCACTGTCAGCACCCGGCCGAGGGCATTGTTGGCATGGTATTCACCGCTCTTGAGCTGGCGGCGCACCAGGGTCAGTTCGCGGGACAGCGTCCACAACCGCACCCCGGCAATGCCCAGACCGATGGCGGCCAGCAGCACTATGATGGCGCCGACCTGCCCCCCTTGCTGGACTTGCTGCCAGAAGGTGGGGGCCTGGGCCAGCATGTCGAGCAGCACGCCGTGGGAGGGATCCAGCGGCAGGGCCTCACCTTCCTTGCCCTGATAGGTGGTCAGTTCGGACAGCAGGCCGCCGGGCAGACCCAGTACCGGGCTCAGCCCTTCACCACTCGGCTGCAGGAAACCGGCGCTCCCGAACAGCGCGAAGCTGCCGATCCGGGTCAGCGACTGTTCGCTGGCCGCGCCCTGGGCATCGAGCACCTTGCCGCTGAACTGCGCCACCCGGCCCGATTCGCGGATCTCCTGCAGCAGGGTGGCGGGCAACAGGGCGAGGGCGGCGCGATCCGGCACCTGCTTGTCCTGTGCCAGCACCTTCAGCGCCGCCAGTCGATCCGGGAACTGACCCTGCACCGAGGATTCGGCCAGCAGCTTGACCGCATCGCTCGCCCCCTGACGGGTGACGGCGAAGATCTCGTTCATGTCGCCGGAGGCTTGCTCCCACTGAGCGTTGAGTTCAACCAGCTGCTTTTCATTGTCGGCAAACTGGCTGGCCAGCTGCTTGCTCAGGCTCTGGGCCGCGGCCAGCCTGGCGCGAGCACCGCTCAGCTGATCGGCGACCGAGGCCAGATCCTGCTGGGCATTCTGCTCACGAGCCTGCTCCTGCGCCTGCCAGTCGTCGTTGGCGAGGGCCGCGTGAGAGCCGAGGGAGAGCGTGATAAGAAGGGGGAACCATTTCATGACTGAGCCTCCTGGCTACGCGCGACAGACAGGGGCACATGCAACAGTTGCGGGACTCGCTTGTCGGCAGCCATGTCCAGCGCCTCGGCGATGGGCTCCAGCCACTGGCTGTCGAGTGCCAGCCACTTCTTGCTCTCCGCAGACCAGCGCCAGGCCTGGCTGCGATCGGCCGTCATCGCCAGCAGGGAGACGCGGCCCAGCGCCAGCACATCGACCCGACGCTCGGCACCATCCAGCTCCAGCTGAGCGGGATAGGCATCCATCCGGCTGCCGTACTCGGCTTCGATCTGATAGGCCTGCAGCAGCTGGCGGAATTTCTCGGCCTCGCTCACGTCGGCACGGGCCATGGTCAACTTGAGCTGCTCGATGCGCGCCAGACGATCGTCCTTGCGCAGGGGGATGTCCTCCTGCACCAGCTGCTCCAGCTCGGCCTGCATCTGCAGCATCAGCGGGATCAGCCCCTGCCGGGTCTGCTCTACCGCCGCCAGCTGGCTGCTGAGCTTGCCCAGTTCATTTTGCTGATCGGCCACCAGTGACTGCATGTAGCTGTTGTAGGCTTCCAGATCGCGCAGCTGCAGCTGCGCGTTTTGCAGCTCCATCCTGGCGGAAACGGCCGCATCGGCCGCCTTTTCTACTCGCTGCTGGGAGGCTTTCCCGGCAGCGATGCTGTTTTTCAGTGCGGGCGCGACCAGTTCGTCGGCACTGGCGACGAAGTGGGCGGCCAATGGCAACAAGGCCAGACCCCAGAGCTTTTTCATGGTACATAATCTTAACAATGATAACTATTCTCATTGTCTCAAAGAGTCGTGCCAGTGGCAATCAGATGATTTCCTTGGCCTGCGGCCGAAAAAACAGGATAATTTTTAGACAAGCACGGGAGTTACTGGCGTTGGTACTAACAACACCACATTAAATAACTAAAAAATATCTTTTCGATCAGGATGATAAGGGTCGAAAAAGGAGAGTGACATGTTTAACGATGCGATCTGGGAACACATAGATCGGTTCACCAAGGCCAAGAAGACCAGCGATATCCAGCAACAACTGGAGCGCTTCAGTCACCAGATGGGATTTGATTACTTCCGTTTGCTGATCATTTTCCCCATCAGCATGCAAAAATCCCACGTAGCCTTGTTCAACAACTGTCCGACCAGCTGGTTTGATGCCTACACGGAGCGGCACTACCTGACCCAGGATCCTGTGGTCTTCCTGGGACTGAAGCAGACCCAGCCCATCTTCTGGAACAAGCTCGACTGCGACTCGCCCTGGCTGCCCAGCGCCAGCCGGGAGGTGATGAACCTCGCCGCCGATTTCGGGGTGCGCAACGGCGTCTCCTTCCCGCTGCATACCCCCCAGGGGGAACACGGCATCCTCTCCTTCATCAGCAAGGAGAAGTCCAACTCCGACCTGATGTTTGAAAACGTTCCCCTGCTGTCGTTCTGTGCCAGCTACATCTTCAACTCGGCACTGCAACTGATAAAGAGCAGGCCGGATCTGATGAAATGCCTGGCCGAGCTGTCGGATCGGGAGAAAGAGTGCCTGTTCTGGGCCAGCGAGGGCAAGACCTCCTGGGAGATCGCCACCATACTCGGCATCAGCGAGCGCACCGTGAACTTCCACCTCAATCAGGTCACCAACAAGACGGATTCGAAGAACCGCAACCAGGCGATCGCCAAGAGCATCTCCAGCGGCATCATAGTGCCCTCGCTGAACGATGTGACCATCACCAACCTGCGGCTGTCATAGCCGGGTATCCGGCCAGACGAGCCCATAAAAAAGAGCCGCAATGCGGCTCTTTTTTCATTTCCGACAATGGCTTATTCCACGGTCACGGATTTCGCCAGGTTGCGCGGCTGATCCACATCCGTGCCCTTGATCAGGGCGACGTGGTAGGAGAGCAGCTGCAGCGGCACCGTGTAGACGATGGGGGCAATCATCTCTTCCACGTGGTTGAGGCTCATCACCCGCATGGTGGCGTCGCTCTTGAAGCCGGCATCCGCATCGGCGAACACGTAGAGGATGCCGCCGCGGGCACGCACCTCTTCCACGTTGGACTTGAGCTTCTCCAGCAGATCGTTGTTCGGCGCCACCACTATGATGGGCATCTCGGCATCGATCAGCGCCAGCGGGCCATGCTTCAGCTCACCGGCGGCATAGGCCTCGGCGTGGATGTAGGAGATCTCTTTGAGCTTGAGTGCCCCCTCCATGGCGATGGGGTACTGGCTGCCACGGCCGAGGAACAGGCTGTGCTGCTTGTCGGCAAACTCTTCGGCCAGGGTCTCGATCTGCTTGGCCAGCGCCAGGCTCTCCTTGATGCGCAGCGGCAGGGCTTGCAGCGCCTTGACCAGCTCGGCCTCGGCGGCGGCACTCAGGTTGCCACGGCAGTGACCGACGGAGGCCACCAGCATCAGCAGGCCGGCCAGCTGGGTGGTGAAGGCCTTGGTGGAGGCGACGCCGATCTCGGCCCCGGCCCGGGTCATGAAGGCAAGATCCGATTCGCGTACCAGGGAGGAGCCCGGCACGTTGCAGATCGCCAGCGAACTCATGTAGCCGGACTCCTTGGCCAGCCGCAGGGCGGCCAGGGTATCGGCGGTCTCGCCGCTCTGGGACAGGGTCACCAGCAGGCTGTTGGGGCGCACCACCGACTTGCGATAGCGGAACTCGGAGGCGATCTCCACGTCGCAGGAGACACCGGCGATCTCTTCGAACCAGTAGCGGGCCACCATGCCGGAGTTGTAGGAGGTGCCGCAGGCGACGATCTGGATGTGCTCGACCTGGTCGAAGATGGCGCGGGCGCCGTTGCCAAACGACTCGATCACCACGTGATCGGTGCCGAGGCGGCCTTCCAGGGTATTGGTGATGGCCTTGGGCTGCTCGTAGATCTCTTTGAGCATGTAGTGACGGTACTCGCCCTTGTCACCGGCATCGTGGGAGAGCTCGGACTCCAGCTCCTCGCGCACCACGGCGTCGCCGTGAGTGTCGAAGATGTGCACGTCGCGACGGGTCACCTCGGCCACGTCCCCCTCTTCCAGGAAGATGAAGCGGCGGGTCACCGGCAGCAACGCCATCTGATCGGAGGCGATGAAGTTCTCGCCGATGCCGCGGCCGATCACCAGCGGGGAGCCGGAGCGGGCCACCACCACGCGGCTGTCGTCGCGGCTGTCCATCACCACAGTGCCGTAGGCGCCACGCAGCTGCTTCACCGCCACCTGCATGGCGGCCAGCAGGCTGGGGGCGGATTTCAGTTCGTGGTGTACCAGATGGGCGATCACCTCGGTGTCGGTGTCGGAGCTGAACTCGTAACCCATGCCCTGCAGCCTGCTGCGCAGCTCTTCGTGGTTCTCGATGATGCCGTTGTGCACCACCACGATATGTTCGGAGACGTGGGGATGGGCATTGCGCTCGGACGGCTCACCGTGGGTCGCCCAGCGAGTGTGGGCGATGCCGGTGCCGCCGTGGACGGACTGCTCTTCCAGCGCCTTGGCCAGTTCGGCCACCTTGCCCAGACGACGCACCCGCTGCAGCGGCTGGTTGGCGCTGAACACGGCCACCCCGGCGGAGTCATAACCGCGGTACTCGAGACGGCGCAGGCCTTCCACCAGAATTTCAGCCACATCACGTTGGGCCACGGCCCCGACGATGCCACACATAGACTTCTCCTTGAACTTGAACTGTTAACAAACAATGGGATAGCAGGCGAGATTCAGCCTGCGAGGGGGGCGCAGATCAGCGTCACCCCTTTGGATTCGAGTAGTTGCCGGGTCTCGTCGGCCAGGCCGGCGTCGGTGACCAGGGTATGGATCTGTGCCCAGGGCAGCTCCAGATTGGGGATCTTGCGGCCGATCTTCTCCGACTCGACCATGACGATGACCTCGCGGGACACCTCGGCCATCACCCTGGACAGGCCCACCAGCTCGTTGAAGGTGGTGGTGCCTCGCTCCGGGTCTATGCCATCGGCACCGATGAACAGCTGGTCGAAGTCGTAGGAGCGCAGCACCTGCTCCGCCACCTGGCCCTGGAAGGATTCGGAGTGGGGATCCCAGGTGCCGCCGGTCATCAGCAGGGTGGGCTCGTTCTCCAGCTCGCGCAGGGCGCCGGCCACGTTGAGGGAGTTGGTCATGACGATGAGGCCGCGCTTGTTGCCCAGCATGGGGATCATGGCACTGGTGGTGCTGCCGCTGTCGATGATGACGCGGTTATGATCGCGGATGCGCTCGGCGGCGGCGCGGGCGATGGCCAGCTTTCGTTTCGAAACCTGCTCCGGATTGCTGTCGACCACCATCTCGCTCGGCAGGGGCACGGCACCACCGTAACGGCGCAGCAGCAGGCCACCGGTTTCCAGCACGGCCAGATCCTTGCGGATGGTCACCTCCGAGGTGGAGAAGTGTTTGGCGAGGGTATCGACGCTCACTTCGCCCTGTTCCTGCACCAGGGTCACTATGGTGTGGCGACGCTGTTGAGTGTTGCGTTTGGTCATCTTAAAGTTTCGATTCGAAAGAATGTCGAAATGTTAGCGCCTTTTTTGGAAAAATAAAACCGCAAATAGGATCCAATTTGGTTCGATGCCAGAATGGGCAGGCCGATTTGCGACGAGGACGCCATGCAAAAACGAGTCATCTGGCTGGTGGAAGATGAAGCCAGCATCGCCGATACCCTGATCTATGCGCTGCAGACCGACGGCTTCGAGGTGGAGTGGTTCCCCCTCGGCCAGCCTTTATTGGCGCGACTGGAACAGACGCGACCGGATTTTCTGATCCTGGATGTGGGGCTGCCAGACATCGGCGGTTTCGAGCTATGCAAGCAGGTGCGGGCCCGCTGCGACACGCCGCTGATGTTCCTCACCGCCCGCAGCGAGGAGATAGACCGGCTGATCGGGCTGGAGATAGGGGCCGATGACTACGTGGCCAAGCCGTTCTCGCCGCGGGAGGTGTGCGCCAGGGTGCGGGTGATACTGCGCCGTAGCCAGCCGGTCGCTCAGGCCACCAGCCAGCCGCTGGTGCTGGACGAGGAGCGGGCCCGTATCTGCTTCCACGGCCAGGCGCTGGCGCTCACTCGCTACGAGTACCTGCTGCTCAAGACCCTGATGCAGGCGCCGGGCCGGGTCTACTCCCGCCAGCAGCTGATGGATCTGGTGTGGAGCGGGGCCGAGGAGAGCCTGGATCGCACCGTGGATACCCACATCAAGACCCTGCGCGCCAAGCTGCGGGAGCGGGACTCGGAAGCAAATCTGATCCTGACCCATCGCGGGCTGGGCTACAGCCTGGAGTTGGCATGAGAAGCGGGATTGCAACGGCTGCGTGGACTGAGGCTCACATGACAAGAGAACGGCAACAGCTGTGCAGCCGGGTGTGGGCATGAGAATAGGGCTGCAACTGCTGTGCGGACTGGTGCTGATCTTCGCGCTGGCCGCCTGGTTCGTGCTGGAGATCTTCGTCGAGGAGATAAAACCCGGGGTGCGCAGCGCCACTGAGGACACCCTGGTCGACATGGCCCAGCTGCTGGCCCCGCTGGCGCTTGACGATCTGCAGGAAGGCAGGATGGAGGATGGCCGACTGGCCGGCGCCTTCGCCCGCCTCAACCAGAGCCCCATCAACGCCCTGATCGACGGCCACCTCAAGCAGCAGGCGGAGTACCGCATCTACGTGGCCGACGCCCAGGGCAAGGTGGTCTATGACTCGAGCGGTCAGGATCTCGGCAAGGACTACTCCCGCTGGAACGACGTCTACCGCACCCTGCGCGGTGAGTACGGCGCCCGCAGCACCCGCAGTGACCCGGACGATCCCGCCAGCTCGGTGATGCACGTGGCCGCCCCGCTGCGCTCGGGTGAGCAGATCCTCGGCTCCCTCACGGTCGCCAAGCCCAACCGCACCCTGCTGCCCATGATAGAGCGCAGCGAGCGCCAGCTGCTGCAGGGGGCAGCGGTGCTACTCTGCCTCGCGCTGCTGATCGGCGCCCTGCTGGTGTGGTGGCTCACCCGCGCCATCGGCAAGCTGGTGCACTACGCCGATGCGGTCAGTCAGGATCAGCCCGCCAGCCTGCCCAGGCTCCACAGCCCGGAGCTGGACCGGCTCGGCCGCTCCCTGGAGACCATGCGCCGCCAACTCGACGGCAAGTCCTACATCGAAGGCTATGTGCACAGCCTGACCCACGAGCTGAAGAGCCCGCTGGCGGCCATTCGCGGGGCAGGGGAGATACTGACCGAGGCGCCACCACCGGAGGTCGCCCAGCGCTTTATCGGCAACATCAACCTGGAGACGGCCCGCATGCAGCGGCTGATCGAGCGCATGCTGCAGCTCGCGCGCCTCGAATCGGGTCAGGGGCTGGACAGACAGGCCATCGCACCCGCCAGGCTGGGCAGGCGGACCCTGGATGCCCGCCAGATAGTCGCAGAGCGTCGCCAGATAAGCCTGCAGGCCGAGCTCGGCGAGGCCCCCAAGCAGCGATGGGATCCCTTGCTGGTGGAGCAGGCCCTCGGCAACCTGCTGGATAACGCCCTCGACTTCTCCCCCCTGGGCGGCCGAGTCTGGCTGAGCGGCGAGATGAGCGCCGACGGCTACTGCTTCCGGGTGCGGGATCAGGGGCCCGGCATCCCGGACTATGCGCTGCCGCGGATCTTCGAGCGCTTCTACTCCCTGCCCAGACCCGACAAGGGCAAGAGCAGCGGCCTCGGGCTCAGCTTTGCCGCCGAGGTGGCCCGCCAGCACGGCGGCCAACTGACCCTGGGCAACCTGCCGGAAGGCGGGGTACTGGCCGAGCTGTGGCTGCCGGCCGGCTGACTTCACACCGAGCACACAGAGCGACGCTAGGCTGTGCCTCCTCGAGAGCTTGCCCCACCAGGGGCATAGACGCGTATTCAGATGAATCAAGGAGATATTCATGTCCCGCATCCTGCTGTCCGGCCTGCTCGCCGCCGGCCTGCTCTGCTCATTGCCCACCAGCGCCGCCTCCGGCTGCCTGCTGTTTGCCGATGGCACAGGCAAACCACTCAGCGCCGAGGGTGACTGCGCCAGCCAGCTGCCACCCGCCTCCACCTTCAAGATCCCGTTGGCCCTGATGGGCTATGACAGCGGCTTCCTGGTAGATGAACAGCTGCCGGCCCTGCCGTTCAAACCCGGCGATGCCGACTTTCTGCCCGAGTGGCGGGAGACCACCAGCCCGAGCAGCTGGATGAAGTACTCCGTCATCTGGTACTCCCAGCGCCTCACCGAGTGGCTCGGGGCGGCGCGCCTCCAGCAATACGTCGACCGCTTCGACTACGGCAACCGGGATCTCGCGGGCAACCCGGGCAAGCACGACGGTCTGACCCAGGCCTGGCTCAGCTCCAGCCTCGCCATCAGCCCGCAGGAGCAGGCCCGCTTCCTCGGCAAGCTGGTGAGCGGCAAGCTGCCGGTCTCAGCCCAGACCCTGAACCACACCAGCGCCATACTGCGCCAACCGGACATCGATGGCTGGCAGATCCACGGCAAGACTGGCATGGGCTATCCCAAGCTGCTGGATGGCAGCCTCAACCGGGAGCAGCAGATCGGCTGGTTCGTCGGCTGGGCCAGCAAGCAGGACAAGAAGCTCATCTTCGTCCACACCGTCATCCAGAAGCCGGGCAAACAGTTTGCCTCGCTCAGAGCCAGGGAAGAGGTGTTCGCCGCCTTGCCGGCCCAGCTGAAGAAGCTGTAACCCCTTCCCTCAACCGGCGCCTGGCGCCGGTTTTTTTATGGCCCTTCACCCTCACTTCACAGGGCCCCATCACCCCTTCACCCTGACTCTGCACCATGGCGCCCATCAACAAGGAGATGCGTCATGGTCAAACAGATACTCACCCACAAGATTGTCCTGCTGCTACTGCTCAGCCTGCTGTTGATGATCCCCGTTCACTCCATCATGGAGCTGAACCGGGAGCGTCAGGCTTATCTCAGCCAGGCCATCCACAGCATCATGGCCAGCAGCAGCGGCCCACAGCGCTTGCTGGGACCCGTGCTGGTGAAACCCTATACCAGGGCCGTCACCGTGGAGCAGGACGGCAAGCGTTTCGTGCGCGAGGAGCGGGTCTATCGCTACCTGCTGCCGGATCAGCTGGATGTGCTGGCCAGCATGGAAGTCACCCCGCGCAAGCTCGGCATCTATCAGGCTCAGGTCTATCACAGCCGCCTCTCCCTCTCCGGCCGCTTGCCGGTGAGCCTGACCGACAAGGCGCTGGTGGCCGGCAATCCGGATCTGAGTTTCGACGGCGCGGATCCCGCCCTGATCCCGGGCAAGCCCTACCTCAGCCTGGTGCTGTCCGATGCGCGCGGCATCAACAGCGTGCCCGAGCTGCGACTCGGGGAGCGGCGCATCCCCTTCGTGCCCGGCGCCCTGCTGGGGGATGGGATGGCTGGCATTCATGCTCAGCTCGAGGCCCTGCCCGGCGAGGACGGGCGCTTTCACATCGAGCTGGATCTGCAGGGCATGAACGCGCTGGAGGTGGTGCCCCTCGGCCAGGACAGCAAGCTTAGGCTAAGTGGCAACTGGCCCCATCCCAACTTCATCGGCGATTTCCTGCCGGGCAGCCGCACCCTGAACGAACAGGGCTTCGATGCCAGCTGGCAGACCAGCTGGTTCGCCACCGACATGGAGACGCGCTTCAACCGCATGATGAAGGGGGTGGGGACCGAGCTGCCGAGTTTCAGCGTCAGCCTGGTACAGCCGGTGGATCACTATCAGCAGAACGAGCGGGCCGCCAAGTATGCCCTGCTGTTTATCGGCCTCAGCTTCCTCAGCTTCTTCATGTTCGAGCTGCTCAAGGGGCTGCGGGTTCACCCGATCCAGTACACGCTGGTGGGCATGGGGCTGGTCATCTTCTATCTGGTGCTGCTGGCGCTGACCGAGCACCTCGGCTTTGGCCTGGCCTATCTCGTCGCCAGCCTCGCCAGCGTAGCGCTCAACGGCTTCTACCTGAGCCATGTGCTGGGCGGGCCGCGTCAGGGGCTCGGCTTCGCGGCCCTGCTCGGACTGGTCTACGCCATCCTGTTCGGGCTGCTGCAGGCGGAGGAGATAGCCCTGCTGCTCGGCGCCCTGCTGCTGTTTGCCATACTGGCGCTGCTCATGATGCTGACCCGCAAGCTGGACTGGTACCAGGTGATGGCCACGCCCTCCTCCACCCGCGAGTCATAGCCGACAAGCCAAAAACAAAACCGGCGCCCAAGGGCGCCGGTTTCATTTCATTGATCGGGCATCACTTCTTCTTCACCGGGCGGGCCCAGTGCTTGATGTGACGCTGGGGTACCCGGGTGATGACCAGCTCGTGCTCGGCCACGTCCTTGGTGATGGTAGAGCCCGCCCCCAGAGTGGCCCCCTTGCCGATGCGCACCGGCGCCACCAGCTGGGTGTCGGAGCCGACGAACACATCATCCTCGATGATGGTCTGGAACTTGTTCACCCCATCGTAATTACAGGTGATGGTGCCGGCCCCTATGTTCACCCTGGCACCGATCTCGGCATCCCCCAGATAGGTCAAGTGGCCACACTTGGAGCCGACCCCGAGCCGGGACTTCTTCATCTCGACGAAGTTGCCCACATGGGCGTCCTGCTCCAGCACGGCGCCGGGACGCAGGCGGGCGAAGGGGCCCACCGAGCACTGATCGGCCACCTGGGCGCCTTCGATGACGGAGTAGGGCTTCACCTCGCTGTGATCGCCGATCTCGCAATCCTTCAGCACGGCGCCGGCGCCGATGCGCACATGATTGCCGAGCTTCACCTTGCCCTCGATGATGACGTTGACGTCGATCACCACCTCTTCACCTATCTCCAGCGTGCCGCGCAGATCGAAGCGAGCCGGATCGATCAGGGTGACGCCGGCGATCATCAACTTCTCGGCCTGCATCTTCTGATAGCTACGCTCGAGCGCCGCCAGCTGGACCCGGTTGTTGGCCCCCTCCACTTCCATGGCGCTGTCCGGGTGGACGGCGGCGATGGGGCAGCCATCCCCATGGGCCATGGCGATCACGTCGGTGAGATAGAACTCGCCCTGGGCATTCTTGTTGTCCAGGCGAGAGAGCCAGCTGCGCAGCTGCGCACCCTTGGCTACCAGCACGCCGGTGTTCACCTCGCGGATGGCGAGCTGCTCGGCGTTGGCATCCTTCTGCTCGACGATGCCGACCACCTGGCCGTGCGCACGCACTATGCGGCCATAGCCGGTCGGGTTGTCCAGCACCACGGTCAGCAGCGCCATGCCGTCGTCAGCCTTGGCGGCCAGCAGCCGTTGCAGGGTCTCCGGCTGGATCAGCGGGGTGTCGCCGTACAGTACCAGCACGTCGTCTTCGTCCTGCCAGAACGGGATGGCCTGGGCGACCGCATGGCCTGTGCCCAGCTGCTGCGCCTGCAGCACCCAGTTCAGGTCCGGAGCGGCGATCCGCTCCTTCAGCAGCTCGGCGCCGTGGCCGTAGACCAGGTGCAACTGCTCGGCACCGATCTGGCGAGCGGTCTCGATGACATGGGACACCATGGGTTTGTTGGCTACCGGGTGCAGCACCTTGGGCAGAACGGAACGCATACGAGTACCTTTACCCGCAGCCAGGATCACGACGTTGAGAGACATAGCTAGCCTTTGAAACATGAGGAAATACCCGGCGGAGTCTATCCAACGGATAAAAAAAAAGCGACCCGAAGGTCGCTTTTTGCATCACCGTGATTAGCGGTAATTCTTTTTGACGATATCGATAACCCGCAGCTGGGCCATCGCTTTGGCCAGCTCGGCAGATGCCTGAGCATAGTCGATATCACCATGGGAGCTGTTGATCCGCTCTTCGGCACGGCGCTTGGCTTCCTGGGCTTTCGCCTCATCCAAGTCGTCGGCACGAATGGCGGTATCGGCCAGCACGGTCACGGCTTCGGGTTGTACTTCCAGCATGCCGCCGGAGATGTACAGCACCTCTTCGCTACCATTTTGCTTGATCAAGCGGACCAGGCCCGGCTTGATGGCAGTCAGCAACGGAGCATGACCGTGACGGAGACCCAGCTCACCCTCGGAGCCTGTTACCTGAGCGGATTGCACGCGACCGGAAAACAGTTTCCCTTCGGCGCTCACCACATCCAGGTGAAATGAGATCATCTCAGCCATGGGCCCTCCTATCGAGACTTACAGTTTCTTGGCTTTCTCGACGACTTCGTCGATGCTACCAACCATGTAAAACGCCTGCTCTGGCAGATCGTCGTACTCGCCTTTCAGGATGCCCTGGAAACCACGAATGGTCTCTTTCAGCGGCACGTATTTGCCGGAAGAACCGGTAAATACTTCGGCCACGAAGAACGGCTGGGACAGGAAACGCTCGATCTTACGGGCACGGGATACGGTCAGTTTGTCTTCTTCTGACAGTTCATCCATACCCAGGATGGCGATGATGTCCTTCAGCTCTTTGTAGCGCTGCAGCACGATCTGCACACCACGAGCGGTCTCGTAGTGCTCCTTGCCTACCACCAGCGGATCCAGCTGACGGGAGGTGGAGTCCAGCGGGTCAACGGCCGGGTAGATACCCAGTGCCGCGATCTGACGGGACAGAACGATGGTCGCATCCAGGTGGGCGAAGGTGGTCGCCGGAGACGGGTCGGTCAAGTCATCCGCAGGCACGTAAACGGCCTGAACTGAGGTGATGGAACCAGTCTTGGTGGAGGTGATACGTTCTTGCAGAACGCCCATCTCCTCGGCCAGGGTCGGCTGGTAACCTACTGCGGACGGCATACGGCCAAGCAGTGCGGATACTTCGGTACCGGCCAGGGTATAACGGTAGATGTTGTCCACGAAGAACAGCACGTCACGACCCTCGTCACGGAACTTCTCGGCCATGGTCAGACCGGTCAGCGCCACGCGCAGACGGTTTCCGGGCGGCTCGTTCATCTGACCGTACACCAGAGATACTTTGTCCAGTACGTTGGACTCCATCATCTCGTGGTAGAAGTCGTTACCCTCACGGGTACGCTCACCCACCCCGGCGAACACGGAATAACCGCTGTGTTCGATCGCGATGTTACGGATCAGCTCCATCATGTTGACGGTCTTGCCGACACCGGCACCACCGAACAGACCGACCTTACCACCCTTGGCGAACGGACAAACCAGGTCGATAACCTTGATGCCGGTCTCCAGCAGCTCGGCGCTGTTGGACTGATCTTCGTAGCTGGGGGCTTCGCGGTGGATGGACCAACGCTCTTCTTCGCCGATCGGACCCTTCTCGTCGATGGGCTCGCCCAGTACGTTCATGATACGACCCAGGGTCGAGGTACCAACCGGTACCTGGATGGCCTTGCCGCTGTTAACTACTTCCAACCCACGACGCAGACCGTCGGAGGAACCCATGGTGATGCAACGAACGACGCCGCCGCCGATCTGTTGCTGCACTTCCAGTACCAGACCCTGGCCTTGGCCTTCGCTGATGACCTTCAGTGCATCGTACACCTGGGGCACGGCATTCTGCGGGAACTCGATGTCCACTACAGCGCCGATGATTTGGACGATGAAACCGTTACTCATGTCAAATCCTCTAAATCTTTGATAACCCTTGCCTTACACCGCAGCAGCACCGGATACGATCTCTGTCAGTTCCTGGGTAATACTGGCCTGACGGGCCTTGTTGTACACCAGTTGCAGATCGTTAATCAGGTTACCGGCGTTGTCAGTCGCGGCTTGCATGGCAACCATTCGGGCTGCCTGTTCACTGGCCAAGTTTTCTACCACACCCTGGTACACCTGGGATTCGACATAACGAATCAACAGGGTATCCAGCAGCTGCTTGGGATCCGGCTCATAGAGGTAATCCCAGTGGTTCTTCTTGTTCAGCTTGCTGTCTTCTGTTACGGGCAAAGGCAGCAGTTGATCGACCTTTGGTTGCTGAACCATGGTGTTGACGAACTTGTTGTACACCAGGTACAGCCTGTCAATCTCACCGTTGTCGTAAGCCTTCAGCATGACCTTGACTGAACCAATCAGGTCATTGACGCTCGGGTTGTCACCCAGTCCGGAGACATGGGCTTTCACCTTGGCGCCGTGCCGCTCAAAGAAGTTGGAGGCCTTGCTGCCGATCAGTGCCAGGTCAACCTTGGCACCTTTCGCGCTCCATTCCTTCATCTCATTGAGGGCGGCTTTGAACAGGTTGATGTTCAGGCCGCCACACAGGCCACGGTCGGTGGAGACGACGATGTAACCCACTCGCTTGACCTCACGTTCGATGAGGTAGGGGTGCTTGTATTCCAAGTTCCCCTGAGCGATATGGCCGATCACCTTGCGCATGGTTTCAGCGTACGGACGGCTGGCAGACATGCGTTCCTGCGCACGGCGCATCTTGCTGGCTGCCACCATTTCCATAGCGCTGGTGATCTTCTGAGTGTTCTTCACACTCCCGATCTTGTTACGTATCTCTTTTGCGCCGGCCATCTCTTCTCTCCATCAGGTGGCAGCTTGCGCTGCCACACACGCTTACCAGGTCTGGGTTGCCTTGAAGTCATCCAGCAACGCAGTCAGCTTGCCAACGATCGCGTCGTTGTAGTCGGCCTTGGCATTGATTTCAGCCATCAGCTCGGCATGCTGGGTATTGGCGTAAGAGAGCAGAGAGGCTTCGAAGTCGACGATCTTGCTCAGTTCGACATCGGCGAGGTAGCCCTTCTCGGCGGCGAACAGCACCAGAGACTGGTGAGCCACGCTCATCGGGGAGTACTGCTTCTGCTTCATCAGCTCGGTCACTTTCTGACCATGGTCCAGCTGCTTGCGAGTCGCATCGTCCAGATCGGAAGAGAACTGGGCGAATGCCGCCAGCTCACGATACTGGGCCAGCGCGGTACGGATACCACCGGACAGCTTCTTGACGATCTTGGTCTGAGCAGCACCGCCCACACGGGATACGGAGATACCCGGGTCAACTGCCGGACGAATACCGGAGTTGAACAACTGAGTGGTCAGGAAGATCTGGCCATCGGTGATGGAGATCACGTTGGTCGGAACGAACGCAGACACGTCGCCGGCCTGGGTTTCGATGATCGGCAGCGCGGTCAGAGAACCGGTCTGGCCAGTCACGGCACCCTTGGTGAACTTCTCGACGTACTCGACGTTGACGCGGGAAGCACGCTCCAGCAGACGGGAGTGCAGATAGAACACGTCGCCCGGGTAGGCTTCGCGTCCTGGCGGACGGCGCAGCAGCAGGGAGATCTGGCGATAGGCTACGGCCTGCTTGGACAGGTCATCATAGATGATCAGCGCGTCTTCACCGCGGTCACGGAAGTACTCACCCATGGAGCAGCCGGCATAAGGAGCCAGGTACTGCAGGGCGGCGGCTTCGGAAGCAGAGGCAACCACCACTATGGTGTTGGCCAGTGCGCCGTGCTCTTCCAGCTTGCGCACCACGTTGGCGATGGTGGAGGCCTTCTGGCCAATCGCAACGTAGACACACTTAATGCCGGAGTCTTTCTGGTTGATGATGGTGTCGATCGCGATGGCGGTCTTACCTACCTGACGGTCACCGATGATCAGCTCACGCTGGCCACGACCGATAGGGATCATGGAATCGATGGCTTTCAGACCGGTCTGGACTGGCTGGTCAACAGACTTACGCTCGATAACGCCCGGGGCAATGACTTCGATCGGCGAGTAGCCGTCGTTGTCTACCGGACCCTTACCGTCGATCGGCTGACCCAGGGTGTTGACCACCCGGCCCAACAGACCACGACCGACCGGCACTTCCAGAATACGGCCGGTACCTTTGACTTTCATCCCTTCCGCCAGGTTGGCATAGGGACCCATTACTACGGCACCAACGGAGTCACGCTCCAGGTTCAATGCCAGAGCGAAGCGGTTGCCCGGCAGCTCGATCATCTCACCCTGCATGGCATCGGCCAGGCCGTGGATACGAATGATACCGTCACTCACAGAGACGATGGTACCTTCGTTACGCGCTTCGCTTTTGACATCAAACTGCGCAATGCGCTGCTTGATCAGCTCGGCGATTTCAGTGGAATTCAGTTGCATGCTCTAATACCCCAATCAAGATTGCAGCGCATCGGCCATGCGATCCAGCTTACCGCGGACAGTGCCGTCGATAACCAGATCACCGGCCTTGATGAGCACCCCGGCCATCAAGGACGCATCTGTGCTGCAATTCAGCTTCACTTTGCGCGCGAGACGTTGTCCCAGAGAAGCCTGAATATTGGCTTTCTGCTGGTCGGTCAGTTCGATCGCCGAAATCACGTCAGCCTGAACTTCTTTGTCCAGTTCAGCCTTGAGCGCTACAAATTCAGCAACGACAGCCGGCAGCACACCCAAGCGACCATTCTCGGCCATCACCCGGATCAGGTTCTGACCATGCTCGTTGAGCTGCTCACCGCAGACGCCCACAAACAGATTTGCAAGCTCTTCGGCAGCCATGGAGCCGTTAACCAGAACGTGGATGGTCTCGTTCTCTGCAACTTGTGCAGCGAAGCCGAGCATCTCCAGCCATTGGTCAACCGCCTTGTGCTCAACGGCAAACTCGAAAGCAGCCTTGGCGTAGGGGCGAGCGATAGTAGTCAGTTCAGACATAGCCCCGTTCCCGTTACAGTTCTGCTACCAGTTTGTCGACGATGTCGCTGTTGGCAGCCTGGTCGATTTGGCGTGCCAGGATCTTCTCTGCACCCGCGATGGCAAGAGCAGCAACCTGCTTGCGCAGTTCTTCTTTGGCACGATGACGTTCAGCTTCGATCTCTGCACGGCCCTGAGCCAGGATTTTTTCCCGCTCTGCTTGAGCGCCGACAGCGGCCTCATCAATGATCTGGGCCTTGCGTTTGTTGGCCTGATCGATGATTTCGGCAGCCTGGTGCTTGGCTTCTTTCAGCTGATCGGTGGCGTTGGCCTTGGCCAAATCCAGATCTTTCTTGGCACGCTCGGCAGAAGAGAGACCATCAGCAATTTCTTTCTGACGGGCTTCGATGGCAGCGATCAACGGCGGCCATACGTACTTCATGCAAAACACTACGAAGATGAAAAAAGCAATTGCTTGGCCGAGGAGGGTGGCGTTGATATTCACAGCCGATGTCCTCTTAAGTTAGTTAATGGGTTATGCCTGGAGAGTCGCAACGACTTAGCCAGCAACCGCAAACATCACATACAGACCCAGACCAACGGCAATCATCGGGATCGCATCTACCAGACCCATAACGATGAAGAACTGGGTACGCAGAACAGGGATCAGGTCAGGTTGACGAGCCGCACCTTCCAGGAACTTGCCACCCAGGATACCGATACCGATGGAGGCGCCGATAGCCGCCAGACCCATCATCATTGCAGCAGCGATGTACAGCAGGTCCATGTTCAAGTTTTCCATGAGGATCTCCATTTATTTAGATGTAATTGATTGTATAAAAAGGATTATTTGAGTTGCATCATCAATGGTCTTCTTGTGCCATCGACAGATAGACGATGGTCAGAACCATGAAGATAAACGCCTGCAAAGTGATGATCAGGATGTGGAAAATTGCCCAAGGCACGGACAGGATCCACTGTGACCACCAGGGTAACAAACCCGCAATAAGGATAAAGATCAGTTCGCCAGCATACATGTTGCCGAACAGTCGCAGACCCAAAGAAACAGGCTTGGAAATCAACGTGACGGTTTCAAGGATGAAGTTAACCGGGATGGCAGCGGGGTGATTGAAAGGCTGAAGCGTCAGCTCCTTCACGAATCCGCTGATACCCTTGACCTTGATACTGTAATACAGGATCAAGAAGAACACGCCCAAAGCCATGGACATGGTGATGTTAACGTCAGCAGAGGGAACCACACGCAGATAGGGAACACCCATCAACTGTGCAGCGTGAGGGATAAAGTCAACGGGGATCAGATCCATCAGGTTCATCAGGAAGATCCACACAAACACCGTCAGGCCCAAAGGTGCGATGACCTTGTTGCGACCATGAAAGATGTCTTTGACGTTACCATTCACAAACTCGACCAGCATCTCCACAAAGCACTGCAGCTTACCGGGTACACCGCTGGTAGCCTTGACGGCCACGCGGCGGAACAACCAGATAAACAGGGCGCCTAGCAAGACGGAAAATATCATAGAGTCGATATTCACCGTCCAGAACCCGGACCCGACTTGCAGGTGGGTCAGGTGGTGGGAGATATATCCCTGAGGAGTCAGGACTTCTCCGGTTGCAGACATGAGTTTTCCTAATAGTGGTTGTTAAGCGTGAATGAAACTATCCACTGTACAACGAGGGCGAGGATATAAGTGGCGAAGAACGAGACGGTGTCGACCTCGATCCCGGAGCCAAACATCAGGGCGAAAAGTCCTGTTGTAGTAATGAGCTTAATCCCTGCCCCACCATAAAAGTCCCGCAAAACCAAGCCCACACTCTCCTTCGTCACCTTGCGGCGCAGAACCCAGAGTGTAAACAGGGCTTGAGGAACCCAGTACATTCCGCCCCCATAGAGGGAGGAACGTCCGGCGAACGCCCCCGCCTGATAAAACCAGACGGAACTGATCGCCAGGATCAGGATGAGCTGACAAACGAGCATAGCCAAGGCTAGCGTCAAACCTTCCAAGGCTATTTTCTGTTTCACCAACCTACCCCTGAACATTACAGAACTGTAAAAAATCGGGATCCGAAGACCCCAGGTTCACAGCTCTAAAAGCCGGTCAAATTATACCCGTGAAGACAGCTATTGCAACATGGCAAAAATCCTTAATTTTTGCGGCTTTCCGCGCGAAATTAAGGTTATGTTCATATCAAAAGGAATGGATGTTTTATTACTACAAAAAGCGTAAAAATCACGATTCTGACAGGCCAAAATAGCACAGTAAGCGGTCCAAATCCGCTAAGTTATCGTAACTTATTACTAACTTACCGCTATCCTGCTTGCCCGGTTGAAGTTGTACCTGATTGCCAATTTTTTCTGAAATCTGGCGCTCGATGTAACCGAATTGGGGATCGCGGACGGGTTCAACCTTGGTTTTTGCCGGATCCAGCGCTTTTTGCACCAGTTTCTCGGTATCTCGTACGGTCAGCCCCTTCTGGGCGACCAGCTTGGCCAGCTCGGATTGGGCCGGGCCGCTCAGGGCCAGCAGGGCACGGGCATGGCCCATGTCAAGGTCGCCGTGCTCGACGAACCGCTTCACATCCTCGTTGAGCTGGTTGAGGCGCAGCAGGTTGGTCACGGTGGTGCGGGACTTGCCCACCGCCTCGGCCACCTGCTGGTGGGTCAGCTCGAATTCGGTCAGCAGCCGCTGCAAGGCGACCGCCTCTTCGATGGCGTTGAGATCTTCGCGCTGGATGTTCTCAATCAGCGCGATGGCCACCGCGGCCTCGTCGGGCACATCCTTGACGATGCAGGGCACCACCTCAAGCCGGGCCAGCTGGGAAGCGCGCCAGCGCCGCTCACCGGCGATGATCTCGAAACGGTTCTCGCCGATGGAGCGTACCACTATCGGCTGAATCACACCTTGCGCCCGGATCGAGTTGGCCAGGTCTTCCAGCGCATCCTGCGACATGTCCTTGCGCGGCTGGTACTTGCCGGACTGCAGCCACTCCAGCGGCAGCTTGCGCAGCTCGCCCTGGTTGGTGGGCGCCATGGCCTGCTCGGTACGCTGATCGCTCATCACCTGTTTCTGGCGGGCGGCCGTGCTGGTGCTAAGCAGGGCATCCAACCCCTTGCCCAGCCCACGTTTCTTCAGAGTCATATGCGCTCTCGGTCTGCGGTGATCGGCTGTGGTTCCTGCTCCTGACGACGCAGGATCTCGCCAGCCAGGGCCAGATAAGCCTTGGCCCCCACCGATGATTTGTCATAGTGCATAGCCGGGGCACCGAAGCTCGGGGCCTCCGCCAGTCTTACGTTGCGGGGGATGATGGTGCGATAGACCTTGTCCCCGAAGTGCTGTTTCAGCTGATCGGACACATCATTGGCCAGCCGGTTGCGGTGATCGAACATGGTGCGCAGCACCCCCTCGATCTTCAGCTCCGGGTTGACCACGGCCGCCAGCTTGCTGATGGTGTCGACCAGGGCGGTGAGCCCTTCCAGCGCGTAATACTCGCACTGCATGGGCACCAGCACGGAGTCGGCGGCGGCCATGGCGTTGACGGTAAGCATGTTGAGGGAAGGCGGGCAGTCGATGAAGACGTAGTCGTATTTGTCCCGCACCGAGGCCAGCGCATTGCGCAGGCGGAGCTCGCGGGCGAAGAATTCCATCAGACGGATTTCCGCCGCCGTCACGTCGGCATTGGCGGCGATGAGGTGATAGCCACCCGAGGTCTCGGTGATGATCACCTCGTTGATGGGGGCATCGTCGATCAGCAGTTCATAGGCGGTGCGTTCGACTTCGTACTTGTCGACACCGCTGCCCATGGTGGCATTGCCCTGCGGATCCAGATCGATCACCAGCACCTTGCGCCGGGTGGCGGCCATGGAGGCGGCCAGATTCACACAGGTGGTAGTTTTACCCACTCCACCCTTCTGGTTGGCTATGGCAATGACTTTTCCCACACTATCCCCTAAATGAATACGGCGGCCCTATTCGGGCTGGATGGCTTTAAACTCCAGCAGATGACGTTCACCTTCCAGCTCCGGCACCACCAGCTGATGGGTGGCGACCAGACGGATGCTGGCGGGCAACTGCGCCAGTTCCTGCTCGGGATATTGTCCCTTGAGCGCCAGGAAGCTGCCCTGAGGCGACGGCAGATGGTGACACCAGGTGAGCATGTCCTCCAGGGAGGCAAAGGCCCGGCTGAGCACCCCATCGAACCCCACTTCCGGTTGATACTCTTCAACCCGGGATTTGACTGGCGTCACATTGGTCAGTCCCAGCTCCTGGATCACCTGGCGGATGAAGTTGATCCGCTTGCCCAGGCTGTCGAGCAGCACGAACTGCTTGTCCGGGTTGATGATGGCCAGCGGCAGGCCGGGCAGGCCGGGGCCGGTGCCCACATCGATGAAACGCTCACCGTGCAGGTGCGGGCTCACCACCAGGCTGTCAAGGATATGCTTGACCAGCATGGCGTCCGGATCTCGCACCGAGGTGAGATTGTAAGCCTTGTTCCACTTGTGCAGCAACTCGACCAAGTGTACCAACTGGCTCTTTTGATGGTCGGTGATAACAATACCGGCCTGCATGAGCAGGCCGTTCAATCTTTCCAGCATGGGGATCCTCAGGCGGTTTTACGCAGCAGGCCGTGTTTCTTCAGGTGAACCAGCAGGATGGAGATGGCCGCGGGGGTGATGCCGGAGATGCGGGAGGCCTGACCTATGGTCTGCGGCCTGGCATCGCTCAGCTTGGCGATCACCTCGTTGGAGAGACCATTCACGTCGCGGTAGTTCATGTCCAGCGGCAGCAGAGTGTTCTCATTGCGCAGCTGCTTCTCCACCTCGTCGTGCTGACGCTCGATGTAGCCGGCGTACTTGATCTGGATCTCCACCTGATCCGCCGCCGCCGTATCTTCCAGCGCCGGGCCCACCCCTTCGATGGCCATCAGGGCATCGTAGGTGACCTCCGGCCGACGCAACAGCTCTTCCAGGCTCTGCTCGCGGGTCAATGGGGTGTTCACCAGGGCGTTGACCGCCTCCAGTGACGGGTGTTGCGGGTGGATCCAGGTCGAGCGCATGCGCTGACGCTCCAGCTCAACCTGCTCCATCTTGGCGTTGAACTTGCTCCAGCGCTCGTCATCCACCAGACCCAGCTCGCGGCCGACGGCGGTCAGGCGCAGATCGGCGTTGTCTTCACGCAGCAGCAAGCGGTATTCGGCGCGGCTGGTGAACATGCGGTAGGGCTCGCGGGTCCCCAGGGTGGAGAGATCGTCCATCATCACGCCCATGTAGGCCTGATCCCGGCGGGGGTGCCAGGCTTCTTTGCCCTGGGCACGCAGGCCGGCGTTCAAGCCGGCCATCAGCCCCTGAGCCGCCGCCTCTTCATAGCCCGTGGTGCCGTTGATCTGGCCAGCGAAGAACAGGTTGGCGATGCACTTGCTCTCCATGTTGGCCTTGAGATCCCGCGGATCGAAGAAGTCGTATTCGATGGCGTAGCCGGGACGGGTGATATGGGCATTCTCGAAGCCGCGGATCGAACGCACGATCTGCACCTGCACATCGAATGGCAGGCTGGTGGAGATCCCGTTCGGATAGAGTTCGTGGGTGGTCAGGCCTTCCGGCTCGACGAAGATCTGGTGCGCTGTCTTGTCCGCGAAACGGGTGATCTTGTCCTCGATCGACGGGCAGTAACGGGGGCCTATCCCCTCGATCACCCCGGCGTACATGGGGCTGCGATCCAGGTTGTTGCGGATCACCTCGTGGGTCTGCTCGTTGGTGTGCGTGACGTAGCAGGGCACCTGGCGTGGGTGCTGGCTGGCATCGCCGATAAACGAGAAGACCGGGCGGGGATCGTCACCGTGCTGCTGCTGCATCACGGAGAAATCGACGGTGCGGGCATCGATGCGCGGCGGCGTGCCTGTCTTGAGACGATCGATGCGCAGCGGCAGTTCACGTAACCGCTGGGCCAGGGCGATCGAGGGAGGATCCCCGGCGCGGCCGCCCTTGTAGTTTTCCATGCCGATGTGGATCAGGCCGTTCAGGAAGGTGCCGACGGTCAACACCACCGTCTTGCCGCTGATGCGGATCCCGCTCTGGGTGACGACACCGGCGACACGATCCCCGTCCATGATCAGATCATCACAGGCCTGCTGGAAGATCTTCAGGTTGGGGTAGTTCTCCAGAGTCTGGCGAACTACGGCCTTGTAGAGCAGACGATCCGCCTGGGCGCGAGTGGCTCGTACCGCCGGTCCCTTGGAGGAGTTGAGGGTACGGAACTGGATCCCGCCAAGATCGATGGCTCGCGCCATGATCCCGCCCAGGGCGTCAACTTCCTTGACCAGGTGTCCCTTGCCGATCCCGCCGATCGCAGGATTACAGGACATGTGCCCCAGCGTATCGATGTTGTGGGTCAGCAACAGGGTATTGAGACCCATGCGGGCGGCCGCTGTTGCTGCTTCGGTTCCTGCGTGACCGCCACCGACGACGATCACATCAAATTGTTCATGGTATTGCATTGGGGATCACCTTGATCTGCACGCCTGAAGATCTGTATTTGCCTGGGCTGAGGGGCGGATCATTCTATCCGTTTCGCATCCTGAGGGGAACGTCTACTTCAGGATCAGTATGGATGAAGGATCCGGTAATTAGATCTTAAGGATCTTTAGATCGATCTTTTATTGGATCTTTTATTAGGATCCAGGGTTTCTGT
Organism: Aeromonas sp. sif2433; assembly: GCF_019218705.1. Classification (NCBI taxonomy): domain Bacteria; kingdom Pseudomonadati; phylum Pseudomonadota; class Gammaproteobacteria; order Aeromonadales; family Aeromonadaceae; genus Aeromonas; species Aeromonas sp. sif2433. The sequence goes on along the minus strand of NZ_JAHUXD010000013.1, from coordinate 78,897 downwards.
TGATAAGCACTTTTTGATCATAAAGATCATCTGGTTAAAGACGATCCCAGCTTGTGGAAAAGCTTGGATCCTGGGACCGTGAATAGGGGGATAACCAGTGCTTTTATACACAGGCGGCTGGCGGGCTGGATCTCATACATGGATAACTATAGGTTTTGCAGAGCTTTACACGGTAGTTATACACATTACCCCCGAGTGTTGTGGGTAACAATGTAGAACAACTCGTTCGGATCAATCTGTTAATAACCTGGTGGATAGGGATCTGGGGATAAACGGGGAGATCAAGGCTTTTCTGCCGGATCTCCCAGGCCCTGATCAGGCGATCATCTGCATCCAGTCCTGGATCCAGGCTTCGGCGGCATCTTCCGGGATCTCGTGCTGGGTGACATCGATGTCTAGACGATCCCCGATCCGGCTGGCGCCACACTCGGCCAGCAGCTGATCCAGCGTCCTGCCACCCTGGCAGAAGGTGTCATAACTGCTGTCACCGAGCGCGATCACGCCATATTTCAAGGCATTAAGATCCGGATGCTGGTCGGCAAGATCCTTGACGAAGGGCTGCAGGTTATCGGGAACATCACCGGCGCCATGGGTGGAGGTGACCACCAGCAGGATGGCATCAGGCTCTGCCAGCACCTCGGCGAGGCTGGCCGGGTTGTGGATCTTGGGCTGATGACCCGCCTGCTCCAGCAGGTTGGCGACATGATCTGCGACATATTCGGCGGCGCCCAGCATGGAGCCGACGATGAGATTGAGTTTGGCCATGGAATGGATCCTGAAAGAATGCGGAGAGTGCGGAACCGGATTCTACCGCCAAAGGATGTGGATAAATATGGATAAAGCTTGGGGATAAAGGATCCTTCCGGCTTTTTCATGCAGAGGCGGGTTTCACCGCTATTTTTGATCCTTCCCAGAATCCCGCCATCTTGCTCAATGCATGAATGAGTCCTTCTGCTCAAAATCCCGCCTCATTGATACGTTAAGTAACAATGCAGATGCAAATGATTAGCAATTAATGAATCGATTCGATCATGGCTCCTGTAGTAGCATGACGCTGCTTTATTCGCCTAAGGAACCGGGCTAACCGGCAGGATTGGGCGGTCATAATAAGAAACCAAAATAACTTATTGATATTTGAGACATTTAATATGATTGCGCAAGATAACAACTCAACTGCAACTATGCGGAAGAAGGGTGTCCAGCACCTGCTGCCGCTCTCCTGTTTACTAGCCAGTCTGCCGGTTCTGGCAGCGGAACAAGCCGATAAGGAATTACCCAAGGCCAGCGAGACCATGGTGGTGACAGGTACCGCCATGAAGATCGAAGTGCCGATGGCCGAGACGCCCCGTGCCGTCTCGGTGGTCAATCGCGAGGAGCTGGATCAGCACGCCGTGCTTCAGCTCGATGAGTCCGTGCGCTACCGCTCTGGCGTGCTCACCGGCCTGTATGGCTCGGACAACAACACCGACTGGTTCAAGGTCCGTGGCTTCGATGCCGCCTCCTACCTGGATGGCAACCGCCAGTTCAGCACCGGCTACTATGTGTGGACGCCGGAGCCCTTCGGCCTGGAAAGCGTGGAAGTGCTGAAGGGACCGGCCTCCATCCTCTACGGCGAGGCCCCTCCCGGCGGCGTGATCAACTCCATCAGCAAGCGTCCGACCGCGACCCCGCAAGGATTGGTCAATCTGCAGCTGGGCAACCGGGATCTGCGCCAGATCGGCGTCGACTTCTCCGACGAGCTGACCGACAACAGCCGCTATCGCATGGTTGCACTCTATAAAGAGCGTGACGGCGTGCTGGATGGCACCTATAACGAGCGCTCCTATCTGGCGCCAAGCGTCACCCTGGATATCTCGGATCGCACCAGCCTCACCCTGCTGGCCAGCTTCCTGCACGACGAAGGGGTGCCGACCAACGGCTTCTTCCCCGTCTATGGCACCCTCAACACCGAGGGCGGCCAGATCGATCCCAGCACCAACCTGAGTCAGCCGGATTACGATCGCAACCGCAACACCCAGATCTCCACCGGTTACGAGCTGGCCCACCAGTTCAACCAGACCTGGGAGTTCAAGCAGAACGTCCGCTTCAACTACAACGATCTGCTGCTGCGCCAGACCTACATCTTCCCGACTTACGAAGGCACCACCGCCTACCGTGGTCTGGTCTACCGCGATGGCGACACCAAGAGCGCCACCATGGACAACCAGCTGGTGGGTTACTGGAACACGGATCGCACCGAGCAGACTCTGCTGCTGGGGATCGATCTGCAGCGTCACGTGAACGAAGGGGTCGAGGCCGACAACTACGCCATGGGATCCATCGATACCATGAACCCGGATTACGGCAACTTCCCTGGCTTCGATGAATCCACCGCCACCTATCAGAAGAACACCAAGGGCCAGAGCGGCCTCTATGCCCAGCACCAGATCCGTTGGGACGATCGCTGGTTGCTGACCGCCGGCGGCCGCTTCGACTATGTGGAGACCCACAACATCAGCGAAGCGGCCAGCAAGAACGAGAAGCAGTACGATGACAACCTCTCGCTCTCCGGCAGCCTGATGTACCTGGCCGACAACGGCCTCTCCCCTTACTTCGCCTATGCAGAGTCGTTCGAGGTGCTGCCGGGGATCGATCCCAACACCAAGAACTCCTACAAGCCGCTCGAGGGCAAGCTGTACGAGACCGGCATCAAGTACGCGCCGAGTTTCCTCGATGGCTACATCAACCTGGCGCTGTTCGATCTGGAGCAGACCAACTCCCTGGTCTCCACCGGTTCCGGCCAGCAGACTCAGGCAGGCAAGGTCAAGTCTCAAGGCGTAGAGGTTGAGGGGAGCGTGCAAGCCACAGAGGCACTGCGCCTGACCGCGGCTTATACCTACACCGATGCCAAGACCAACGACACCGGCAACGGTGATCGCCAGGCCAGCCTGATCCCGCGCCACCAGGCCTCCTTCTGGGGTAACTACAAGGTGCAGCAGGGTCCGGTCTCCGGGCTGGAAGTCGGCACCGGGGTGCGCTATATCGGCTCCAGTGTCGGCATAGGTGCGGTGGATGCCAACTACAACCCCATCTATGGTTCGGCAGAGGTGCCGGCCCAGACGGTGTGGGATGCGATGATCGGGTATGACTTTGCCAAGAACTGGCGGGCCCAGATCAACGTCAACAACCTGCTGGACGACACCTATGTGGCGAGCTGTGATTACTACTGCTACTACGGTGAACCGCGCAGCATAGTCGGATCTGTCAACTACCGCTGGTAAGATACAGGCCGGGCGGGGGCCTCAAGCTCCCGCCCTCCTTCTTTTTGTACACAGGCCTGTCATGGAACTCTTGTCACTGGTTTACCGCCAATATCGTTGGCCCTTCATTGCCATTACCCTGCTCAGCCTGCTCAGTGCGGTGAGCGGGATAGGCGTCATCGCCTTCATCAATCACTCTCTCATCGAATCCGTAGGGGATCCGCTGTCGGTGCTCGGCCAGCTGATCGGCCTCATTCTGCTGTTGCTGGTGATCACACTCGGCTCTCAATTGGCCCTGACCACGCTCGGTCATCATTTTGTCTATCGCCTGCGTGGCCGCCTGCTCAAGCAGTTGCTGGACACCGACGTCGCCCGCATTCGCCAGATAGGGCAGGGGCCGTTGCTGGCCTCCCTCTCCAGCGACATCGGCCAGATCACCATCGCCTTCGTGCGCCTGCCGGAGCTGGTGCAGGGGCTGGTACTCACCATAGGCTCTGCGCTCTACCTCGGCTGGTTGTCGCCGGCCCTGCTCGGGGTCACCGCACTCTGGGTCACCCTCACCATGGTGGTGGGCTGGCTGCTGGTCAACCGGGTCTATCGCCACCTGTCCCACATGCGCCAGGCCGAAGACAAGCTCTATCAGAACTACCAGGCCATCATCGCCGGCAGCAAGGAGCTGGCGCTCAATCGCGAGCGGGCGCACTTCATCTATCACCGGCTCTATGAGCAGAACGCGCAGGACTATCGTCGCCACATCATCAGTGCCGACACCTATCACCTGAGCGCGGTGAACTGGTCGAACATCATGATGCTGGGGGCCATCGGCCTGGTGTTCTTCCTGGCCAACGGGCTGGGTTGGGCCAACACCAACGTGGCGGCCACCTTCGCCCTGACCCTGCTGTTCCTCCGTACCCCCTTGTTGCAAGGGATAGGGGCGCTGCCGACCCTGATCTCCGCTCAGGTGGCATTCGACAAGATAGCGAGCCTGACCCTGGCCGAGCCGGATCCCGCCTTCCCGCTGCCACCTGCACCCCAGGCCTGGCAACGCATCCAGCTGGAGCAAGTGAGCTTTCACTATCAGGGGGAGGGCGGCTTCGCAGTGGGGCCCATCAGCCTCACCATAGAGAAAGGGGAGCAGATCTTCATCATCGGCGGCAACGGCTCCGGCAAGTCGACCCTGGCCATGCTGCTGACCGGGCTCTATCAGCCGGTCTCGGGCCGGATCCTGCTGGATGGTGAGCCCATCACCGATCGCAACGCCTACCTGGCGCTGTTCTCCGCCATCTTCACCGATTACCACCTGTTCCAGCATCTGCTGGGGCCAGAGCCGAAAGAGGCGCTGATCGCCGAGTGGCTGGAGCGGCTGCAGATGGGCAGCAAGCTCGTCATCGAGGACGATTTCATCGCCAACGTCGAGCTCTCCCAGGGGCAGCGCAAGCGGGTCGCCCTGCTGCTGGCACTGGCCGAGCAGCGCGAGGTGATGCTGTTTGACGAGTGGGCGGCGGATCAGGATCCCCAGTTCCGCCGCATCTTCTACCAGGTGCTGTTGCCGCGCCTGAGAGAGATGGGCAAGACGGTGATCGCCATCAGCCACGACGATCTCTATTTCTCCCAGGCCGATCGCCTGCTGGAGATGCGCCAGGGCCAGCTCACCGAGCTGACCGGCGCGCGCCGTGAGCAGGTCAGCCAGGATGCCGTCGCCCATCTGGATAATGAAGTGCCGGTCTGACACCGGCACTGACAGGACTGGCACCAAGGCCAGCACAGGAACAGATCATGTTTGAGACGAAATCTGCCGGTTTTATGGTGAACGATCGCCGATCGATGGCGCACACCGACTTGAGCTTCGGGCATCGAGCCAGTGCGGGAGCAGATCATGTTTGAGATGAAAGCCGCCAGCTTCACGATAAGCGACCGTAAGCTGCTGCAACCCACCAGCCTGCGCTTCGAGCAGGGCCAGGTCTATGGCCTCATCGGCCACAACGGCTCCGGTAAATCCACCTTGCTCAAACTGCTGGCGCGCCAGCAACCCCTGAGCGATGGCGAGATCCTGTTCGACGACAAGCCGCTGTCCGAGTGGGGCAACCGGGACTTCGCCCGTCAGGTGGCTTATCTGCCACAGCACCTGCCGAGTGCCGAGAACCTGCTCGGCCGGGAGCTGGTGGAGATGGGTCGCTACCCCTGGCGCGGTCTGCTGGGGCGTATGCAGGAGGCCGATCACCGTCAGGTCGACAAGGCCATCGCCCTCACCCATACCGAACGCTTCGCCGACAGGCTGGTGGATACCCTGTCCGGTGGCGAGCGGGGCCGGGTCTGGCTGGCCATGTTGCTGGCCCAGGAGAGTCGCTTCATCCTGCTGGATGAGCCGCTGGCCGCGCTGGATGTGGCCCACCAGGTGGAGGTGCTGACCCTGGTGCAGCAGTTGAGTCGTCAGCTCAACCTCGGGGTCATCATCGTCATCCATGACATCAACATGGCGTCCCGCTTCTGCGATCGGCTGGTGGCGCTGCACAGTGGCCGCCTGCTGACCCACGGCGAGCCGGAGCAGATCATGACCAGCGAGACGCTGCACGCCATCTACGGCATCCCCATGGCCGTGATGCGCCATCCGGATCACGCCCACAATATCGCCATCATCTAGTCGGGGATATCGATGCGTTTACTGAAAAAAACGGGCTGGATCTGCTGTCTGCTGGCTCCGCTGCTGTTGCAGGCCCAACCGGCAACTACCGAGCAGGAAGTGCAATCCATCCCCCGCATCGCGACCGTCGACTGGACGGTAGCTGAAACCCTGCTGGCCCTCGGCGTCACGCCGCTGGCCATGGGGGATGTGGACTCCTATCGCGCCTGGGTGGGGGAGCCAGAGCTCCCCGCCGAGGTGGTGGATATAGGCCTGCGGATGCAGCCCAATCGCGAGCTGCTGGCGGAGCTCAAACCCGATCTGATCCTCATCTCGCCGCTGATGGCATCGCTGGAACCCACCCTGTCCCGCATTGCCCCGGTACTATCCATCGCCCTCTATGAACCCGATACCGATCTGTGGCAGCGGCTGCACGAGGCGACCCTGACCATAGCCGCCCTGGTGGGTAAGAGTGCCGAGGCCGAGCACCAACTCGCCGCGCTGGACAGGGATCTGGCGCAGCTGAAGGCACGGCTGCCCGCGGATCTGCCGCCGCTGCTGCTGGTGCAGTTTATCGACGAGCGCCATGTGCGGGTGTTTGGCCGCCACAGCCTGTTCGAGGCGGTGATGGGGCGGCTGGGGCTGCGCAACGCCTGGCAGGGGGAGACCAATGCCTGGGGCTTCTCCGTGATCAGTCTGGAGCAGTTCCTGGCCCTGCCAGAAGCACTGCTGGTGGTGGTCGACCCCATCCCGGTGGGGGTGAGCGAGCGGCTGCAGGAGCCTGGGCTCTGGCAGCATCTGCCGTTGGTGAAGCAGGGCAAGGTGCTGCACCTGCCCGCCGTCTGGAGTTTCGGCGGTCTGCTGGCCGCCCGCCGCTTCGCCGAGCTGCTGAGCGAGGCCCTGCAGGAGGACGCGGCCTCCGATCTGGCAACCCATGTGTCCGCCGAGGGGGCCACCCAATGAATCAAATCCTTCCCGTCTCCCTGCTGCGCCCCGGTCTCGTCCTGCTGCTGTTGACCCTGTCGCTGGCCGGCTGGGATCTGGCTCATCAACTGCCGCAGGCGCTCTGGTGGCAGACCCTGTTCTCGCCGCAGCTGGATGATGTCCGCCAGGCGGTGATCCACTTCAGCTGGCTGCCCAGGCTGGCCATCTGCCTGCTGGCTGGCGCTGCCCTCGGCCTGGCCGGCACCCTGATGCAGCAGGTGCTGCGCAATCCGCTTGCCTCACCGACGACCCTGGGGGTCGCCTCCGGCGCCCAGCTGGCGCTGATGATGGTGACCCTGTTTGCCCCGAGCTGGTTGCTGATCGGGCGCGAGTGGATTGCCATGCTAGGGGGCAGCCTCGCCATGGGGCTGGTGTTTGCCCTGGCCTGGCGTCGTCAGCTCAACCCCGTGGTCATCGTATTCGCGGGCCTGGTGATCAACCTCTATCTCGCGGCCATCAGCCTGGGGCTGCTGCTGTTCTTCCAGGAGGAGCTCAAGGGCCTGCTGGTGTGGGGCAGTGGCTCATTGGCCCAGACCAGCTGGAGCGGTGTCGGCTACCTGCTGCCACGGTTGCTGGTGGCCGGTGTGCTGGCGGCGCTGCTGGCTCGCCCCTTGGCGGTGCTGGAGCTGGATGACGCCAGCGCTCGCAGCCTGGGGGTCTCCCTCAAGCACCTGCGCTTCGCCGGCCTCGGCCTCGCGGTCTTCATCACCGCCTGTGTGGTGAGCGTGGTGGGGCTGATCGGCTTCATCGGGCTGGCGGCCCCTGTGATGGTGCGGATGCTGGGGGTGAGGCGGCTAGGTTTGCGCCTGCTGTGGGCCCCGGTGCTGGGTGCCCTGCTGCTGGCGGCCACCGATCTGCTGCTGCAATCCCTGACCCGCTTCTGGCCCGTGTTGATCCCGACCGGCGCCATGACTGCCCTGCTGGGGGCGCCGCTGCTGCTCTGGCTGATCCCGCGCCTCAGCTTCAAGTCGACGACCCCGAAAGCAGCCGTCGGGCTGGTGGTGGCGCGGCATCCGGCGCCGGCGCGTTTCATCGGTATTTTGGTGGCCGGGCTGGTGGTCGCCATGCTGGCCTCCCTGCTGTTTGGCCAGGGGATGAACGGCTGGGGTTGGCCGAGCTGGCTGAGGTGGCAGGCCCAGCTGGAGTGGCGTCTGCCGCGTACCCTGGCGGCCGGAGCTGCCGGTGTGCTGCTGGCGCTGGCGGGCACCCTGCTGCAGCGGGTCAGCAACAACCCCATGGCGAGCCCCGAGCTGCTGGGGGTGAGCGGTGGCACCTTCATGGGCGTGATCGTCATGGCCCTGCTGCTACCCGCCCTGCCGCTGCCCCTGATGTTGCTGGGGGGCCTGCTGGGAGCCTTCGTTTGCCTGCTGCTGCTGGTGCTGATCAACCGCAAAAACGGCTTCCAGCCGGAGCGGATCCTGCTGTCTGGCATCGCCATCACGGCGCTGTTCGAGCCGCTGCAGGCCATCGCCCTGGCCAACGGCGACATGCGGGTGCAGCAGCTGCTCGCCTGGATGTCCGGCTCCACCTATTACGTCACCCAACCGGTGGCCAGTGCGCTGGCCCTGCTGGCGCTGTTGATGCTGGCGGTCTGCCTGCTGGTGAGCCGCTGGCTCGATCTGATGCCGATGGGACCGGCGGTGGCGACCGCGCTGGGGGTTCGCCTCAGCCGTGCCCAGCTCGTCATACTGCTGCTGGTGGCCGTGCTCACCGCCAGCGCGACCATGGTGATAGGGCCACTCTCCTTCGCCGGCCTGCTGGCACCCCACATGGCCAAGCTGATGGGGCTGGTGCGGGCCCGCTGGCACCTGCTCGGCGCGGCGGGCTGTGGCGCCCTGCTGATGGTGTCGGCCGACTGGATCGGCCAGCAGATCCTGTTCCCGCAGGAGCTGCCGGTCGGGCTGGTCTCCACCCTGTTAGGGGGCGCTTACTTCATGTGGTGCCTGCGCCGCCTCTAGGGTCCTGAATAAAAAACGCATAATAAAAAGCCCGGGACCATGCCCGGGCTTTTTTGTGGGTGGCTGATGCCGGCTTACTTGCCGATGCAGAAGCTGGAGAAGATGCGGCCCAGCAGATCGTCCGAGCTGAACTCGCCGGTGATCTCGGACAGGGACTCCTGCGCCAGGCGCAGCTCCTCGGCCACCAGCTCGCCAGCCACATAGACTTCAAGCTGCTCCTTGGCCACCAGCAGCCGATCGGCGGCACGCTCCAGTGCATCCAGGTGGCGACGGCGGGCCATGAAGCCCCCCTCGGTGTTGCCCTGAAAGCCCATGCAGGCCTTCAGGTGCTCGCGCAGGGCGGGCAGCCCCAGCTCGGTCTTGGCGGAGATGCGATAGACCGCGTGGCCCAGCTCACTGCGAGGAGCCAGATCCTCGCCGGTCAGATCGGCCTTGTTGCGTACCACGGTGAGACCGATGTTTTTTGGCAGGCGATCGACAAATTCCGGCCAGATCTCCCGCGGGTCTATCGCATCCGTGGTGGTGCCATCCACCATGAACAGCACCCGGTCGGCCTGCTCAATCTCGGCCCAGGCGCGCTCTATGCCGATCTGCTCAACCTTGTCCTGGGTGTCGCGCAGGCCGGCGGTGTCGATGATGTGCAGCGGCATGCCATCCAGGTGGATGTGCTCGCGCAGCACGTCGCGGGTGGTGCCGGCGATCTCGGTGACGATGGCGGACTCGCGTCCGGCCAGGGCATTGAGCAGGCTCGACTTGCCGGCGTTGGGACGGCCGGCGATCACCACCTTCATGCCTTCCCGCAGCAGGGCGCCCTGCTTGGCCTCGCCGCGCACGTCGTCCAGCTCCGCCATGATGCCGTACAGATCCCCCGCCACCTTGCCGTCGGATAGGAAATCGATCTCCTCGTCCGGGAAGTCGATGGCGGCCTCCACATAGATACGCAATCTGGTGAGACTCTCCACCAGTTGCTGGATCTTGCCGGAGAACTGGCCCTGCAGGGAGTGCATGGCACTGCGGGCGGCCTGCTCGCTGGAGGCCTCGATTAGATCGGCGATGGCCTCGGCCTGGGCCAGGTCCAGCTTGTCATTGAGGAAGGCGCGTTCGCTGAACTCGCCGGGACGGGCGGGGCGGAGGCCTTCAATTTGCAGGATGCGGCGGATCAGCATGTCCAGGATGACGGGGCCGCCGTGACCCTGCAGCTCCAGCACGTCCTCGCCGGTGAAGCTGTTGGGGGCCTTGAACAGCAGGGCTATGCCCTGGTCCAGCGGCTGGCCCTGCTCATCCTTGAACGGCAGATATTCGGCATAACGCACCCTGGGCAGTCGACCGAGTACGATTTCGGCGACTCGTTCGGCGGCGGGGCCTGAGACGCGGACTATGCCGACGCCACCCCGGCCGGGGGCGGTGGCCTGGGCCACGATCGTATCTGTTGTCATCTTGCTTGGCTCATCTGTTCGGTAATAGGGTCGGTCATTGCGGACATTGTAATAAAAAAGGCGGCCCGAAGGCCGCCTCTTTTGTCATCAGGGGGAAGATCAGCTGCGGGTGTGCAGGCCTTTCTTCTCCAGCTGACGGTAGATGATGGTCTGCTGGGTAATGGAGATGACGTTACTCACCAACCAGTACAGGGTCAGGCCAGCCGGGAACCAGAGGAACATGAAGGTGAAGATGATCGGCATGAACTGCATCACCTTCTGCTGCATGGGGTCCGTGATGGTGGTCGGGCTCATCTTCTGCAGGTACCACATGGAGGCACCCATGAGGATCGGCAGCACGAAGAAGGGGTCCTTCACCGACAGGTCGGTGATCCACAGGGCGAACGGTGCGTGACGCAGCTCGACAGACTCCATCAATGCCCAGTACAGGGCGATGAAGATCGGCATCTGCACCAGGATCGGCAGACAGCCACCGAGCGGGTTGACCTTCTCCTTCTTGTACAGCTCCATCATGCCTTGGGACATCTTCTGGCGATCGTCACCGAAGCGTTCCTTGAGCGCAGCCAGCTTGGGTTGCAGCATGCGCATCTTGGCCATGGAGGTGTACTGGGCCTTGGTCAGCGGGAACATGATACCGCGTACCAGCAAGGTCAGCATGATGATGGCCAGACCCCAGTTCTGGACGAAGCCGTGGAACACGGTCAGCAGCCAGTGCAGCGGCTGAGCGATGAACCAGAGCCAGCCGTAGTCGACGGTCAGGTCGAGGTGGTTTGCCACCTTGGCCATCTGATCCTGCAGCTTGGGACCGACCCACAGCTTGCTGGTCACTTCGGCCTGCTGACCGGCAGCCACGTCAACCAGCGGCGCCTTGTAACCAATGATGGCCTGGTCTTTACCCGGGATCACGCGGCTGTAGAAGCTGTTGGTATCCTCGGCATTCGGTGCCCAGGCGGAGACGAAGTAGTGTTGCAGCATGGCGACCCAACCACCCTTGGTGGTCTTGTTCAGGTCGGCATCCTTCATCTCGTCGAAGGTGTACTTCTTGTAGCGGGTATCTTCGCTGGAGAAGGCACCACCACGGTAGGCGCTGGCCACCATGGCATGACCTTCCTGGTCCTTCGGCGTGGTCACTGTCTGCTTCAGCTGGCCGTAGAACTGTACCTGGACGGGTGCGGCAGACTTGTTGTCGATCTTGTAATCGACGCCAATGGCGTAGTCACCGCGCTTGAGCACGAACTCCTTGGTGAAGACCACGCCCTTGCTGTCGGTCCAGGTCATGGGGACCATGACCTGATCCTGACCGTCGGCCAGCTGGTAGCTGGTCTGGGCGGCTTCGTAGGTGGGACGACCCTGAGCCTGGCTGTCCGGGCCATCACGACCCACCAGACCGCTCTGGGCAACATAGAGGTGCGCAGGTTGACTGGTCAGCAGGGTGAACGGCTGCTCCTTGCCTTCTTCCAGCTTGTGGGCCAGCAGTTCGGCAGAGACGATGTCACCGCCCTGGGTATCCAGGGTCAGCTTGAGCACGTCGGAAGAGACGGTGATCAGCTTGCGTGCGGTGGTGGCGTTGGCTTGCTCGGAAACCTGAGGAATATCACCGGTCTGACCGGCTTCAGGTACGAAATGTTCGGTTTGGGCCACGGTAGTCGGGGCCGGCTTCGGAGCCTTGTCGGACTCCCACTGTTGCCAGAGCAAAAAGCTCACGAACAGCAAACCGATCAGGAGTAAATTGCGTTGTGATTCCATAGTCTTCAGTTTCTTCGCTTTGGTTGCGGAACCGGGTCATAACCACCCTCGGATAAGGGATGGCATTTTAATAGACGTTTGCTAGCTAACCAAACGCCTTTTATGAAACCGTGAAGTCGGATGGCTTCTATCGCAAATTGGGAACAAGTCGGAGTGAAACGGCAGCGTGGCCCGAGCAGGGGACTAATGATTAGCTGATACAGGCGTATCAGTTTGATAGCTACCCATTGCAACGGCGTGACAGAGTGCGCCATAGCTTTTCCAGTAACTTGAACAACTCTTCGTTGTCCATCTCTTTGACACCGCCTTTGGCTATGACGACGATGTCGATAGCGGGCAGGTTGGCCTGATTGAGACGGAAGCTTTCCCGTACCACTCGTTTGACACGGTTACGCCAGACGGCACGCTTGAGTGCTTTTTTGGGCACGGCGAGGCCAAGGCGGGGATGTTCGAGAGTATTGGGGCAAGCAAGAAGTGTAATTTGCGGAGAAGCGGCCCGTACAGGCTCGGCGAAAACGCGTTTGAAGTGTTCGGGAGTTAACAGACGTAACTCCCGAGAGAAGGTGTGCTGGGTAGGCATTAGACTACCAGGCGGGCACGACCCTTGGCACGACGAGCGGCCAGAACCTTGCGACCGTTGGCAGTAGCCATGCGGGCGCGGAAACCGTGAGAGCGCTTGCGCTTCAGGTTGGACGGCTGAAAAGTACGTTTACTCATGATTAGATTCCGTATTTCTGTACAGTTTTGATTGTCACACTGAGCCGACGCGCCAGCTATAGCGTGTGACGACTAGCAAAAGAGGCCGAATTCTAAACAGAGTTCGGCTTCCAGTCAATCCGCCGTACCCCCTCATCTTGCTCTAACTCGTGAAGAGGCAGCGAAAGTTGACAGGATCCGTAGGATCAAGGGCCCGAATTATACTGGCAACCCGGGGTTAAACAAGGATCCTCCAAGAAAAAAGGCGGCTAGGCCGCCAAAGAGAGAGCTATTTAAGTACTTTGCGCAGGAACTCCCGGGTACGGGGATCCTGCGGATCGACCAATATCTGATCCGGCGGGCCCTGTTCGACGATCCGGCCCCCCTCCATGAAGATCACCCGATCGGCGACATCACGGGCAAACTCGATCTCGTGGGTCACCACCACCATGGTCTGGTGCTGGCTGGCGAGTTGTTTCATCAGCCCGAGCACCTCGTCGACCCACTCGGGATCGAGCGCCGAGGTGGGCTCATCGAACAGGATTACCTTGGAGTGCGCCGCCATGGCGCGACCGATGCCGACCCGCTGTTGCTGGCCGCCGGACAGCGACGCCGGGTAGGCATCCCGCTTCTCGGCGAGGCCGATGTCCTTGAGGATGCCTAGCGCGGTGGCACGCGCCTCCGCCTTGGGCCGCTTCCAGACGGTGATCAGCCCCTCGGCGATGTTGTCCAGCGCCGTCTTGTTGGCAAACAGGGCGTAGTTCTGGAACACGAAGGAGGCACGCTTGCGCAGCTCTATGGCCTGCTGCTCGCTGGCGTTGGCCAGGTCCAGCTGCAGGTCATCGATGGCCAGCCGGCCCGCATCCGGGGTCTCCAGCAGGTTGAGGCAGCGCAGCAGGGTCGATTTACCGGTTCCAGAGGGGCCGATAATGACCACTATGTCCCCCTTCTTGACCTCAAGGTCGATACCGTTCAGCACCTGATTACCGTCAAACGCCTTGGAGAGGCCCGTTAATTTAATCATGACAGACCTCCTTTAATAGGCACGGTTCAGGTGCACTTCCAGCAGGTGCTGCAAGCGGGTGAAGATGATGACGACGACCCAGTAGACCAGGGCGACCGCCATGAAGCTCTCGAAGAACTTGAAGGAGGAGGAGGCTTCCATCTGCGCCTTGCCCATGATCTCCGCCACCCCCAGGGTGAAAGCCAGGGAGGTGCTCTTGATCATGTCGATGAAGTAGTTCATCAGCGACGGGGTCGCGATGCGGGCCGCCTGCGGCAATATGATCCGCTGCATCGCCTGATAGCGACTCATGCCTATGCTGAGGGCCGCCTCCATCTGGCTCTTGTGGATGCCCAGAATGGCGGCGCGGATCGACTCGGCCATGTAGGCCGCAAAGTGCAGGGTCAGGCCGACGATGGCGGCGGTAAAGGCATCCATTCCCACGAAGATGGGGAACAGTTGTGGCAGGCCGTAGTAGAGCAGGAACAGCTGGACGAGCAGGGGGGTACCCCGGAAGAACGAGATGTAGAGCATCGCCAGCCAGTGGATCGCGGGGACGCGAAACACCCGTACTATCGCCAGGGTCAGCGACAGTACGAGTGCCAATGCGAATCCCCACAGGGCCATTTCCATCGTGGTGCCCAGGTATTTGAGCAGGATGGGAAACAGCCCCAGTGTGTACTCGAGATCGAATTCCATCATTTATTTGTTAGTGATGTCCGCTGCGAACCATTTTTCCGAGATCTTGGTCAGGGAGCCGTCTTTGCGCATGGCGGTGAGGGCGTCGTCGACCTTCTTCAGCACGGCCTGCTTCTCCGGGGTCTTCAGGAAGGGCAGGGCGTTCTCGATGGTCTCGAACGGCTTGCCAGCCTGTTGCAGCGGCAGCTTGGATTCCTTGATCAACTGGGCGGTGGAGACGCGGTCCATCACGAAGGCATCGATGCGGCCCAGGGCGACATCCTGCTCGAAGCTGGAGTCATAGGTACGGATATCGATCTTCTTCTCTGGATCATTTTTGCGCAGCAGCTCTTCGAAGTTGGAGCCGAGGTTCACGGCGACTGTCTTGCCGGCCAGATCCTTGAAGCCCTGGATGGTGCTGTTGCCCTTGCGCACCACGATCTGGGCGCCGTCATAGACATAGGGTTGGGAGAAGGCGTACTTGGCCTTGCGCTCGTCGGTGATGGTGATCTGGTTGGAGATGGTATCGACGCGACCGGTTTCCAGCATGCCAAACAGGCCGGAGAAGCTGGCGGTGACGAATTCCACCTTGTAGCCGGTGCGCTCACCGATCTGGTTCCACATGTCCACCTCGAAGCCCTGCAGCTTGTCCTGCTTGACGAAGGTAAAGGGGAAATACTTGCCGGACATGCCGACCTTGATGGTTTCCTGGGCGATGGCCTGGCCGGACAGGCTGGCCAGCAGAATGGCGGCGCCGGAGATCAGCTTGATGGTGGATGTCATGGGGATTCCTCTCTCTGTTGTTCTGTATTTTTAGTTGTAATCACGGGTTGGCGCTGATGTTATTGGAATAAAATATAAAGAATAAATGATATTTGGTTATATAAAATAACCGCGGCAGCATCGAATCATTCTGTCCACACCCCAGTCGGGGGCTGTGGGTAACTTTGGGGATGAAATCAGATCCTGGGGCGCTGGATCCTTGAAAGTCAAGGATCTTATTTGCTGGATCCGGGTGGCGGCAACTAGAGATCCAGCCGCTAAAAACGTAGAATAGCCGGTCTTTAGTTAATCAATTGACGGGAGTCTAGAGTGACTGCTTCGCTATGGCAGCAGTGCCTAAACCGGCTGCAAGATGAGTTGCCCTCGGCAGAATTCAGCATGTGGATCCGGCCGCTTCAAGCGGAGTTGAGTGACAATACTCTGACCCTGTATGCACCGAATCGCTTCGTTCTGGATTGGGTACGCGACAAGTACCTGCTCCGGGTCAACGGCATCATCAACGAGCTCTGCGGAGTCGATGGTCCCACCCTGCGTTTTGACATAGGTAATCGTCCCCATCCCGTCGCGGTCGCCAGAGCGCCGGCGCGGGGTGCTGCGCCTGTGAATAACTTGCAGAAGAGCTGGGAAAGCAAGACGGAAACCAAGCCCGAGCCGAACCACAAGAGCAACACCAACGTGAACTATACCTTCGAGAACTTCGTCGAAGGTAAGTCCAACCAGTTGGCCCGTGCTGCGGCCCGTCAGGTAGCCGACAATCCGGGTGGCGCTTATAACCCGCTATTCCTCTATGGTGGCACCGGTCTGGGCAAGACCCACCTGCTGCACGCCGTCGGCAATGCCATCAAGGAGCGCAAGAAAGACGCCAAAGTCATCTACATGCACTCCGAGCGCTTCGTCCAGGACATGGTGAAGGCGCTGCAGAATAACGCCATTGAAGAGTTCAAGCGTTATTACCGTAGCGTCGATGCCCTGCTCATCGATGACATTCAGTTCTTCGCCAACAAGGAGCGCTCCCAGGAGGAGTTCTTCCATACCTTCAATGCGCTGCTCGAGGGTAACCAGCAGATCATCCTGACTTCGGATCGTTATCCGAAGGAGATCAACGGCGTCGAGGATCGTCTCAAGTCCCGCTTCGGCTGGGGCCTGACCGTGGCGATCGAACCGCCCGAGCTGGAGACCCGTGTCGCGATCCTGATGCGCAAGGCGGACGAGAACCAGATCCACCTGCCGGACGAAGTCGCCTTCTTCATCGCCAAGCGACTGAGATCCAACGTCCGTGAACTGGAAGGGGCCCTCAACCGGGTCATCGCCAACGCCAACTTCACCGGTCGCGCCATCAACATCGATTTCGTGCGTGAAGCGCTGCGCGACCTGCTGGCCTTGCAGGAGAAGCTGGTCACCATCGACAACATCCAGAAGACGGTGGCGGAGTACTACAAGATCAAGCTGGCGGATCTGCTGTCCAAACGCCGCTCACGCTCCGTTGCCCGTCCGCGCCAGTTGGCGATGGCACTGGCCAAGGAGCTGACCAACCACAGTTTGCCGGAGATAGGTGATGCCTTTGGTGGCCGTGACCACACGACCGTTCTTCATGCCTGCCGCAAGATCGAGCAGCTGAAGGAGGAGAGTCACGACATCAAGGAAGACTATTCCAACCTGATCCGTACCCTTTCCTCCTGATTACAACGGTGAGTGGACAGATGCAGCGCGAATATTCCAACCTGATTCGAATCCTTTCGTCCCGATAACAACGGAGAGCACAGATGCAGCTCGAAATTAGCCGTGAGGCCCTGTTACGTCCTCTGCAACTGGTGTCCGGTGCCCTCGGTGGCCGGCCGACCCTGCCGATCCTCGGCAATGTCCTGCTCGATGTCAGCAACGGTCTGTTATCCCTGACCGGTACCGACCTCGAGGTGGAGATGATCGGTCAGGTCTATCTCAACAGCGACAGCCAGGATGGCCGCACCACAGTGCCGGCCCGCAAGTTGCTGGATATCTGCCGTGGCCTGCCGGAAGGGGCGGACATCCGCCTCAGCACCGAAGGCGAACGGTTGATCATCCGCTCCGGTCGTTCCCGCTTCAACCTCTCGACCCTGCCGGCGACCGAGTACCCGAATATCGAGGACTGGGAGTCCGTGCTCGAATTCGACATCGGTCAGCTGGAACTGAAGAGGCTGATCGATGCGACCCAGTTCTCCATGGCCAGCCAGGACGTGCGCTACTACCTGAACGGCATGCTGTTCGAGAGCGAGGGCCACGGCCTGCGCACCGTCGCCACCGATGGTCACCGTCTCGCTACCTGCCGCCGTGAGGTGGTACAGGAATCGCTGCCCGATCATCAGGTCATCCTGCCCCGTAAAGGGGTGCTGGAACTGGTGCGTCTGCTCGAGGCGGAAGACAAGCCGGTACGGCTGCAGATCGGCCGCAGCAACCTGCGCGCCGCGCTGGATGGCTTTATCTTCACCTCCAAGCTGGTGGACGGTCGCTTCCCCGACTGGCGCCGGGTCATTCCGCGCAACAGCGACAAGGCCCTGATCGCCGGTCGTGAAGATCTGCGCCAGGCATTCGCCCGCGCCGCTATTCTTTCCAACGAAAAATTCCGTGGGGTGCGTCTCAATTTGCAGCAACATCTGCTGCGCATCACCGCCAATAACCCGGAACAGGAAGAAGCGGAAGAGCTGCTTGACGTACAATACGAGGCCAGCGAGATGGAGATCGGCTTCAACGTCTCCTATGTGCTGGACGTGTTGAATACGTTAAAATGTGACCAGATCCGGATCAGCCTGAGCGATTCCATCAGCAGTGCCATTATTGAGGACTTTGACAGTCAAGATGCTCAATACGTGGTGATGCCGATGCGGATCTAGTCGTGTCCCTGGTCAAGCTCCAGCTCAGTGACTTTCGCAATATCCAGCAGGCCAGTCTCAAGCTGTCCCCCGGCCTCAATATCCTGGTCGGGTGCAATGGCAGCGGCAAGACCAGCGTGCTGGAAGCCATTCACTACCTCGGTCTCGGTCGTTCCTTTCGCACTCACCTGACCGGGCGGGTCATCCGCCAGGGGGAGCGGGCCTTCACCCTGTTTGCCCAGTGCGAGCTGGAGGGGCGCCAGGTGCCCATCGGGCTCGCCAAGGACAAGAGTGGTGAGACCCAGCTCAAGATCGCCGGGGCCCAGGCCCAGCGGTTGGCCGAGCTGGCGGAGTTGCTGCCGGTCCAGTTGATCCATCCCGATGGTTTCAACCTGCTGACCGGCGGGCCCCAGGCGCGCCGGGCCTGGCTGGATTGGGGCGTTTTCCATCAGGAGCCGACCTTCTTCTCCCTGTGGGGACGAGTGCGGCGGCTGCTGAAGCAGCGTAACGCCTTGCTGCGCCAGAGCAGCCAGTATCGCCAGCTGGCGTTCTGGGATCAGGAACTGGTACGGCTGGGGAGTGAACTGGCAGAGTTTCGCGCCAGTTATTGTCAGGCCATTACGCCCCTGATCAAGGAGATGACGGCGGATTTTCTGCCGGAATTCGACATCAGTCTCGGTTTCTATCGGGGCTGGGAGAAAGACCGCCCCCTCGGCGAATTGCTGGAGGCGGGGTTTGAGCGGGATCGCTCGCTGGGGTACACAGGGGTAGGCCCGCAGAAGGCCGATGTCCGACTCAAGGCGAACGGGGTGCCCGCTCAGGATATTTTGTCCAGGGGTCAGCTGAAGTTGTTGGTCTGTGCCATGCGACTGGCCCAAGGGCTCTATTTGAATCAACATAGCAGCCGCGGCTGTATTTTTTTAATTGACGATTTTGCCTCTGAACTGGATGTCGACAAGCGCCGCTTGCTGGCCGCAAGGCTGAAGCAGTGTGCGTCCCAGGTGTTTATCACCGCCATCGACACCGGTCAGCTCGCAGACATGATGGATGCGAATGACTGCAAGTTGTTCCACGTGGAACAAGGCAAGATCTCCGAAACGTTAGAGAAGGCAGAGAGTAAGCTATGAGTGAAAATACTTACGACTCCTCGAATATCAAGGTGCTGAAGGGTCTGGATGCGGTCCGCAAGCGCCCGGGGATGTACATCGGCGATACGGATGATGGCTCGGGTCTGCACCACATGGTGTTTGAGGTCGTCGATAACTCCATTGACGAGGCTCTGGCTGGCTACTGCTCCGATATTCTGGTCAAGATCCATTCAGACGGTTCCGTCTCAGTGCGTGACAACGGTCGGGGCATCCCGGTCGACATCCACGAGGAGGAGGGCCGTTCCGCCGCAGAGGTCATCATGACAGTGCTGCACGCCGGCGGTAAGTTCGATGACAACTCCTACAAGGTGTCCGGTGGCCTGCACGGCGTGGGCGTCTCCGTAGTCAACGCCCTGTCCGACAAGCTGTTGCTGACCATCCGTCGTAACGGCCATGTCTATGAGCAGACCTATCACCTGGGTGAGCCGCAGGCGCCGCTCAAGCAGATCGGCGACAGCAGCAGTGGCACTGGTACCGAGGTGCGCTTCTGGCCGAGCCCGACCATCTTCACCGATACCCTGTATCACTACGAGATCCTGGCTAAGCGCCTGCGCGAGCTCTCCTTCCTCAACTCCGGCGTGTCCATCCGCCTCGAGGATGAGCGTGATGGCCGCGAGATGCATTTCTGCTACGAGGGCGGCATCAAGGCCTTCGTCGAATACCTGAACCAGAACAAGACGCCGATCCACCCCAAGGTGTTCCATTTCTCCACCGAGCAGGACGGCATCGGCGTCGAAGTCGCCATGCAGTGGAACGATGCCTATCAGGAAGGGGTGTATTGCTTCACCAACAACATCCCGCAGCGGGATGGGGGTACTCACCTGGTGGGCTTCCGTACCGCGCTGACCCGTACCCTCAATACCTATATGGATAAAGAGGACTACAGCAAGAAGGCCAAGTCGGCCGCCAGCGGCGACGACGTGCGTGAAGGCCTGATCGCGGTCATCTCGGTCAAGGTGCCGGATCCCAAGTTCTCCTCCCAGACCAAGGACAAACTGGTCTCTTCCGAAGTGAAGACCGCCGTTGAACAGGCGATGGGTGAGAAGCTGGGTGAATTCCTGCTGGAAAACCCTAGCGATGCCAAGATCGTGGTCAACAAGATCATCGATGCGGCCCGTGCCCGTGAGGCCGCCCGCAAGGCGCGTGAGCTGACCCGCCGCAAGGGCGCGCTGGACATCGCCGGCCTGCCCGGCAAGCTGGCGGACTGCCAGGAGAAAGACCCGGCCCTGTCCGAACTCTACATAGTGGAAGGGGACTCTGCTGGCGGCTCCGCCAAGCAGGGTCGCAACCGCAAGAACCAGGCCATACTGCCGCTCAAGGGCAAGATCCTGAACGTGGAGAAGGCCCGTTTCGACAAGATGATCTCCTCGCAAGAGGTGGGCACCCTGATCACCGCCCTGGGCTGTGGCATCGGTCGTGACGAGTACAACCCGGACAAGCTGCGCTACCACAACATCATCATCATGACCGATGCGGACGTCGATGGTGCTCACATCCGGACCCTGCTGCTGACCTTCTTCTACCGCCAGATGCCGGAAATCATCGAGCGTGGCTACGTCTTCATCGCCCAGCCGCCGCTGTACAAGGTCAAGAAGGGCAAGCAGGAGCAGTATCTGAAAGATGAAGATGCGCTGCTGCAGTACCAGACCTCCATGGCGCTGGATGGTGCGACCCTGCACGTCAACGAGTCTGCCCCGGCCATCGGTGGCGAGGCGCTGGAGCGTCTGGTCAACCAGCACCGCGCCGTCTCCCACCTGATCACCCGCATGTCTCGCCGTGCGCCGGATGCCGTGCTGACCCAGCTGATCTATCAGCCTGAGTTGAACGAGATCCTGCTGGCCAGCGAGAGCGACCTGCAGGCCTGGTGTCAGAGCATGGAAGCCGTGCTCAACGAGAGCAACCACGGCATCCAGTACCAGATGCAGGTGCGTCGCGACGAAGAGCGCAGCCTGTTCGTGCCGCACGCCGTGGTGCGTCAGCACGGTGTGGATCGTGAATACGCGATCAGCTACGACTTCCTGCAGTCCGGTGAATACCGTCAGCTGGTCTCCCTGGGCAAGGAGATCGCCAACCTGATCGAGGACGGCGGTTTCATCAAGCGTGGCGAGAAGGTCAAACCCGTTGCGAACTTCGTGGAGGCCGTCGACTGGCTGATGAGCGAAGGCAAGCGCGGCATCTACATCCAGCGCTATAAAGGGCTGGGTGAGATGAACCCGGAGCAGCTGTGGGAAACCACCATGGATCCGGAGGCGCGTCGCATGCTGCGGGTCACCATCGACGATGCCGTCGGTGCCGACCAGCTGTTCTCCACCCTGATGGGGGATGCCGTCGAGCCGCGTCGTGACTTCATCGAGACCAACGCCCTGCGGGTAGCGAACCTCGACGTCTAATTGACGCCGTCAGGCAGACAGTAAAAAGCCGGTCCTCGTGACCGGCTTTTTTATATCGGTAATCTGCGGGATTTGAGCCGTTTGCTTGGGATGGCCCGCTTCCGGATGGGCTTGGATCTTGATGGATGTTCCACGTGAAACACCGCACCTGATGACTATTTCCAGTCTATCACTAGCCCACCACCTCTCGTCAGGCCAGCAGCTCGGCGGCCAGGCAGTAGAAGCGCAGACGATGGCCGTCCGGATCGAGCGCCATGCAGCTGTAGCCAAACTCCATTCGGGTTGGTGGCTGGGCTATGGTCAGGCCATGTGACTGCCATTTTGCAAACACGGCATCGACGCTGGCATCGTCAGGCAGAGGGAAAGCCAGCTCCATGGCGCCGGCCCCTTGCGTGACCTTGGGCTCGACCGTGGCACTGGACCAGAGTGCCAGCCTGGCGCCCGACTCGAAGACGAACATGGCGAAGGTGGGGGACTCTTCGACCGGCGGGTGATCGAACAGTTCGCGATAGAAGAGGGCGCTGTGGGCCGGGTTGGCGACGTAGAGGATGGTGAACTGGGGGACAAGCATGATGACACTCCTTCTCACTGGGGAATGGCGCATCGGCGCCGACCCCGTCAGCATGAGGGTCCCGACTGTCAGTTTCTGTCAGCAATGAATCTTGGCTGCGGGATCTGCTGGGTTGCTCGCCACTCCTTGAGCAGCAACACCCGACTCTTGGGGTAGCCGCACTCCTCCATGTGCATCTGGCTGATGCGATCCACCCGGAAGTGGCGAAAGCCCTGCCGCAGTTCGCACCAGGCCACCAGGACCCGCACCCGATCGAAGTAGCCAAGAGCGAATGGCCAGACGGTGCGCTCGGAGCTCGCCTCTTTCAGATCGTGATAATGCAGGGTGACCTTGCGCTGCTGGCGAATGGCACCGCGCAGGGGGGCCTCGTCCGTGCGTGCATGGCTGCGGGATGACCCTACCAGCAGGGCGTTGGCATGGAGTTGTTGGCGGTACTCGGCAGGCAGTATGGCCTCTATCTTGGCCAGCGCACTGCTGGCTCCGATGCTCAGAGCGCTGTCGGCATGGGCCACTACCCAGCGGGAGCCCAGAACCAGGGCTTCCAGCTCCTCTTCGCTGAACATCAGCGGAGGCAGCATAAAGCCGGGACGCAGCACATAGCCGATCCCCGGTTCTCCCTCGATATGCGCACCCTGGGCTTGCAGGGTCGCGATATCTCTATAGAGGGTGCGCAGGCTGATACCAAGCTGGCTGGCCAGTTCGGTGCCTGTGATGGCGTAACGGTGGCCGCGCAGCAACTGGAGCAGGGCCAGCAGGCGTTCGGAACGGGACATTGGGTGGCTCCTCGGGATCTATGGTCAGGGTGCCATGTTTGGGCGAGCCGGGACAGGGAGAGGAGGGCTATTCACTCCCTGCCGCCACGAAAGGCGCGTCGCCATTCGCTCGGCACTACCTTGAAGCGGGCACGAAAGTGCTGCCTCAGGGAGATCGCGGTCTTCAATCCCACCAGTTCGGCGATGCGCTCCACCGAGTGGTTGCTGGTCTCCAGCAGCTCCTGGCTGCGTCTGAGCCGCTCTGCCAGCAGCCATTCCCCGACGGAGAGGCCGGTCGCCTGATGAAAGCGGCGGGTGAAGGTGCGGCGGCTCATCAAGACCCGATCGGCCAGACTATCCAGGGTATGGGGCTGCGCCAGCTGAGCGCGCAGATGATCGAGCAGCTGGTTTATCCTGGTATCCTGGGTGGAGGCGGGCACAGGTTGCTCGATGAACTGGGCCTGGCCCCCTTCCCGGTAGGGAGGGATCACCAGCCGTCGTGCCAGCTTGTTGGCGATCGCACTGCCATGACGCTGGCGTACCAGATAGAGGCAGCAGTCCAGCCCGGCGGCCGTGCCGGCCGAGGTGACCAGCCCATCGTCATCCACATAGAGGGCGTTGGTATCGAGCAATACACGGGGGAAGCGGCGGATGAAATCCTGCTCATACTCCCAGTGGGTCGATGCCCTGCGCCCCTCGAGCAGCCCCGCATAGGCGAGCACATAGGTACCGAGACAGAGCCCCACCACCTGTGCGCCTCGGGCGTGGGCCACCACCAGCGCATCGAGCAGCGGCTGGGCGGGTCGCTCGGCCGGATCGCGCCAGAAGGGAAGTATGATGATGTCCGCCTCGGCCAGCCCTGCCAGGCCGTGAGTGACCTCGATACGAAAGCCCTGGGATGAGCCGGGTTGGCTGGTGGCGTCGCCGGCGCAGAGCCTGAGCTCGAACAGTGAGTGGCCCGGCATCATGCTATCCCCGAAGATGAGGCAGGGCACCGAGCAGTGGAAGGGGCTGAAATCATCGAAGGTCACGACGGCGACTATCGGGGTGGACATGACGGCGGACTCCTCTGCTCGTGGAATGGCGATGATAATCCCTGGATGTGCAAAGTCGAAGGGCCATATCGGCCCTTCGACTCATCACAGCGAGAGGGTCTCGCCGTCGGCTGGCACCAGCACCCGCGCCGTCATGCCGTGTTCGTCGAGGAAGTCGCGCAGCTCATCCCGTGACAACACCGCATGATTGACGGCTTCCATGTGGCTGGCGATCAGGGTGGCTTGCGGCGCGGCCAGATAGACGGCTCTTACATCCTCCTTGCCCATGATGATGGAGCCGAGCCCCGGCACCCGGGCATCGCCGCAGTTCAGGATGACCACCTCGGGTCTGTGCTGTCGCAGGCTATGTTCGACCATCTCGTTCCAGACGGTATCACCCGCCAGATAGAGGCGCTTCTCGTCGGGATGGGAGAAGATCACGCCGCACACCTCTCCCAGCCGTTCACCCAGCACGGCCATGACATCGTCGCTGCCGTGCTGGCCTTCGGTCCGTTGTAGCCGGATACCGGCAAACTCTGCCGACTCGTCCAGCAGACGCACATCATGGAAGCCGCAGGCCAGGATGCTGTCGGCATCCTTCTGGTGCTGCACGAACAGCGGGAGATGTTTGGGGATCTGCTGCTGTGCGGCCAGGTCCCAGTGGTCAGGATGATCGTGGGTGACGATCACCGCATCCACATCGATGAGTTCCGCCAGGGGCAGTGGCAGCTCGACCAGGGGGTTGCGAAGGTGGCTGTTGGCCGTCCCCTCAAAGCCCGGGAGGCTGTCCTTGGCAGACAACATGGGATCGATCAGAAAGCGGATACCGGCATAGTCGATCAGCAGGGTGGCGTTACGAACCTGGGTAATGTGCATAGCATTGCATCCTTGGTGGCGGCTGAGTGTGCCACCAGTATGACGAGGGATGCGGGGAGCGATGAGTGGCCCACGGGTCGATTATCGATACTATCGGGCCAAGGGTGGGTCGAAATGGTTAGACGCAATTTTTTCAACTTTTTCCCTTGAAAGCCAAAACGCCGGCCCTATATAGGTAACGAGGCCGGAACGCTCGACAGAGGTTTCGACCTGGGGCCCGTCCATCAGGAGGGCAAACAATCCGTTATCGCTCACAAGAGGATAATACTATGCGTTCTATCGATTTCTCTCCGCTCTATCGTTCTGCCATTGGTTTCGACCGTCTGGCCAATCTCATCGAATCTGCGGCCAGCAATGGCAATGCCGGTTATCCCCCCTACAACATCGAGCAGCTGGGTGACAACGACTACCGCATCAGCATGGCGGTGGCGGGCTTTACCCAGGAAGAGCTGGAGCTGAGCTTCCAGGAAAATCTGCTGACGGTGAAGGGCAGCAAGCAGGCCGATACCGAACGCAACTATCTCTATCAGGGCATCGCCGAGCGGGGTTTCGAGCGTCGCTTCCAGTTGGCCGACTATGTGCGGGTGAAAGGGGCCGATCTGAAGAATGGCTTGCTGCACATCGAGTTGGCGCGTGAGGTGCCTGAGGCCATGAAGCCGCGCAAGATAGAGATCAATGGCTAATGCCCTTATTTGACCAAGCTTCCTGGCGCCGATGACGGGCCTGTGAAGATCCAACCTGTTGCTTATTAAAAGGATAGGATTATGCGTAACCTCGATTTTTCTCATCTCTATTCCAATGCCGTCGGCTTCGAGCGGATGGCCCGTGAGCTGGAAGGCCTGTTTGACCAGAAGACGGCGGCCTATCCCCCTTACAACATCGAGAAGCGGGAGCACGACAGCTACCGCATCACCCTGGCGGTGGCGGGCTTCGAGCGTGAAGAGCTGGAGCTGGAGACCGAGAATGGCACCCTCAAGGTGAAGGGTCGCAAGACGACTCCCGCCGGGGAGCGTCAGTTCCTCCACCAGGGTATCGCCGAGCGTGACTTCGAGCTCGCCTTCAAGCTGAGCCAGCATGTCGAGGTGCGGGATGCCCGGCTGGAGCATGGTCTGCTGACCATAGATCTGGCCCGCGAGCTGCCCGAGGCGCTCAAGCCCCGTGCCATCCCCATCGGACAAAGCGAGCAGTTGGCCCTGTCCAACTGATCCCGGAACGAAAAAAAGGCCTGCGATTGCAGGCCTTTTTTGTTGGCTGAAGGTCAGTCTGCGTAGAGGCCGTTGATCTCCTCGGCCAGGATGGCGATGCCACGGCGCACCAGATCCTCGCTCTGGGAGTAGTTGAGGCGGATGCACTCCTGGCTGTGGCGCCACTCGGGATCATCGATGCCGGGGAAGAAGTAGTGACCCGGCACGATCAACAGGTTCTTCTCCTTCAGGCGCTCATAGAGTGTCTGACTGTGGATTGGCAAATCCTCAAACCAGAGCCAGAGGAAGAGGGCGCCTTCCGGCTTGTGGATGTGGAAGCGGGGATCCGGGATGGCCTCGCGCAACAGCTGCACCGCCAGCTCGGCCTTCTGCCGGTAGAAAGGCTTCACCACCTGCTCGCTCAGGGTGATGATCTCGCCGCTCTCGATCATCGGAATGGTGAGGGCTGGCCCCAGGCTGCCCGGTGCCAGGTTGATGATGCCGCTCAGGTTGGTGATGGCCTGGATGATCTTCTCGTCGGCGATGACGATGCCGCAGCGGGTACCCGGCAGACCCAGCTTGGAGAGGCTCATGCAGAGGATGGTATTGGCATTCCAGAACGGCTTGGCCTCGCTGAAGATGATGCCGGGGAAAGGCACCCCGTAGGCGTTGTCGAGCAGCAGCGGAATACCCTTGTCGCGGGCGATCTGATCGAGATGCTCGATCTCCTCGTCGGTCAGCACGTTGCCGGTGGGGTTGGTCGGGCGGGAGACGCAGATCACCCCGATGTCGTCGCCGACCTGCAGGCTCTCGAAATCCACGTGGTACTTGAACTGGCCGTCTGGCAACTTCTCGATGGTGGGCTTGTAGGCCACGAAATGGTCATCGGCCAGCGCCGAGTCGGCATAGCCGATGTATTCGGGGGCCAGGGGGAACAGCACCTTCTTCTTGCGGCCATCGGCGAACTCACCGGCCAGCAGGTTGAACAGATAGAAGAAGGCATTCTGGCTGCCGTTGGTCAGGGCGATGTTGCGAGCCGAGATGTCCCAGCCTAGCTCTCTCTTGAGCAGGGCGGCCAGCGCCTTGGTGAACCTGTCCTTGCCTTGCGGGCCATCATAGTTGGCCATGGCTTTCACCAGCTCGCCATTGTCGAGCAGGGTCTTGGCTTCGGCTTGAAAGCGTTCCAGCATGGCAGGGATCGGGGCTGGATTGCCGCCACCCAGCATGATGGCGTCCGGATTGGTCAGCCCCTGATTGAGGTCATCCATGAGTTGAGTAATGCCGGCGTGGCGAGTGAACTTCTCGCCGAACAAGGAAAATTCCATTCGGTGACGGATCCAGATTGGGTTACGGGGATGTAGCACCATAGCTCAGTTTAAAAGCGGGTGTCGATCAAAATAACCGGACGTTCCACGTGGAACATGGACCAAAAATTAAGCGTGGTAAAAAACACCACTTATAGGTTTAAAAATGACCAGCCAGATCGGTGTATATGCTTGATTAGGTACTCAAAATATCATTAATTTAAACAAAATCATGATGTTATAAATTTGGCATGACTATTGGAATAGCTATCTGGTCATCTCAACCATACCGGAGAACACCAGATGAAAACCCTGATCGCCGTCCTGATGCTGAGCACCCTGAGCCTGAACGTCATGGCCAACGAGATCCCCAGACCCGAGCTGGATACCGTCAAACTGGGGCAGGAGATGCTGGCCCAGCAGCAGGCGGCATCTTATGCCGTGGTGCAAGAGGCCCTCGGCAATCTCAAGCCGCTGGCACTGGATACCCTGGTGGTGGGGGCGAGCTCGGCCGATGAGACTCACCCAGAGAGTTGAGATGGCGCAGCGGAGTCTGCCCCGTGTGCTGCTTGAAGAAGCCGATGAAGGCGCTGTCGCTGGAGAACTCCAGCTGCGCCGCGACCCGGCTGATGGGCACGGCCTCGGCCAGCAGCTCCATGGCGCGCAACAGGCGCCACTGCTGGCGCCAGGCCTGATAGCTCATGCCGGTATCCCGCATGAAGATACGACCAATGGTCTTGTCACTGGCACCCACCCGCTCGGCCAGCCGGTTGAGCCGAGCGGGCAGGGTGTCACCCCCTGTTATCTCCCCTAACCAGGCTGCCAGGCGCGGATCGGACGGCAGCGGCAGTTGCCAGGATTCCTGCGGTGCGTGCGCCAATTCCTCCATGAAGAGTGCCAGCGTTCGGCTCTGCTCCCGCTCGGGTTTGTCCCATGGCCAGAATGCCATCCGCTCGATGATCTCCCGCAGCAGCGGGTTGACCGCCATCACCTGCACACTGGTGGGCAGCTCTGGCAGTGGCGTGAAATAGAGGGAGCGGTAGGCCACCACCCCGCGCATCAGCACCCTGTGAGGGGTGCCCGCCGGTAGCCAGGCAGCCCGACTGGGCGGCAGCAGGCAGAGCCGATTATCCAGCTCGATGCTCATGCAGCCGGCCTGGGCAAACAGCAGCTGATGGCGTTGATGCCGGTGCAGACCCGAGTCATGCCAGCCCAGCGCGGAGGCGATGCCGATCACGCCGCCAGCCAGCCGATCCGGGTCAAAAGGGTGATCGGGAAGAATAAAGGCCATGTGTCCGATTATTGATGTTTATAGTCCTGGATATTGTAATCAGACATCTCGCATCTCTCTAGACTGGCAGCCTCTCGTTGAGGAGGTTTGTCATGAACAACAAGTTGCCGCCGCGCTGGCTGATGGTCGGACTGATGATGTTTCCCCAGATGGTGGAGACCATCTACAGCCCGGCGCTGACCCATATCGCCAGCCAGTTCCGGGTGAGTGACGGCCAGGCGTCCCAGACCCTGTCGGTCTATTTTCTGGCATTTGCGCTGGGCGTCGTCTGCTGGGGGCGGCTATGCGATCTGATCGGGCGGCGTCCGGCCATGCTGGCCGGTCTGCTGACCTATGGACTCGGCACCCTGCTGGCGCTGCTGGCAGGGCAATTTGAAACCTTGCTGCTGGCCAGGGTCATCTCGGCCTTTGGCGCCGCCGTGGGATCCGTGGTGACCCAAACCATGCTGCGCGACAGCTATCAGGGCGGTGAGCTGGCCCACGTCTTCTCGGTGATGGGGGTGGCGCTCTCCCTCAGTCCCGTGCTGGGGCTGGTGAGCGGTGGCCTGCTGGCCGAGTGGTTTGGCTATCTCGGCGTCTTCGGCGGCTTGCTGTTGCTGGCCCTGGTGCTGGGGCTGGCTGCCAGCTGGCGACTGCCGGAGACCCGCCCATCGACCATGACCCGAGTCGCGCTGTGGCCACTGGCCTGCCGAATGGTGCGGGATGCCGGACTCTGGCGCAGCGCCCTGCTGGTCGCCCTGTTCAACTGCATGCTGTTCGGCTACTACAGCCTGGCGCCATTTCTGTTTGCCGAGCAGGGCAGGCAGAGCAGCGAGTTTGGTTACTCCGGCCTGGTGTTGGCGCTGGCGACCCTGCTCGGCAGCCTGCTGAACCGCTACCTGCTGGGCAAGGGATGGTCGCCGGCGTTGCTCATCCGGCTGGCCTCTGTGCTGGCGCTGGGAGCCGGGCTCGCGGTGTGGGCGAGTCAGGTGACCCTCTGGTTCCTGCTGCCCATGATGGGAGTGGTGGTGGCCTTCGGGGTCGCGATCCCAAACGTGCTGAGTCAGGCCTTGCTGGCCTATCGGGAAGTGGCGGGCAGCGCCGGTGCCCTGTTCGGGCTGAGCTATTATCTGCTGCTCAGCCTGGGGCTGGCGGTGGCGGCGGCCGTGCAGGATCTCGGTCTCTTGCTCAGCGGCTGTGGTTTGCTGGCGCTGCTGTGCGCTTGGCGGCGTTCCACGTGAAACATCAGCTGCCGATGAAACGGTAGCCGATGCCGGATTCGGTTTCGATCAGGTTGGGTTGCTGGGGCTGTTGCCGCCCAGCTACTTACTGAAACATCAGCTGCCGATAAAACGGTAGCCGATGCCGGATTCGGTCTCGATAAGCGTCGGTTGCTGGGGGTTATCCCCCAGCTTCTTGCGCAGGCTGGCGATGACGATACGCAGGTAGTGGGTATCCTCCTTGTGGCTCGGTCCCCAGATGTCGTTGAGCAGCTGGGTCTGCATCACCAGCTTGCCGGGGTGGCACACCAGCGCCTGCAGCAGGGCGAACTCCTTGCGCGACAGGGGGATCTCCTCGTCGTGCAGGCTCACCTTGTGGCTGCTGGCGTCCAGGCTCAGGCCACAGTGCGGGAAGTGGCGGCACTCGCCACTGCTGACCCCGGCCCGTTGCCGCAACAGGACCCGGATCCGCGCCATCATCTCCTGGATGCCGAACGGCTTGCTCATGTAGTCGTTGGCCCCCGCGTCCAGCAGCCGCACCTTCTCCTGCTCCGAATCCCGCGCCGACAACACCAGCACGGGGTGCTGGTGGTGCTCGCGGATCGCCTGCAAGATCTGGATGCCATCCCCATCGGGCAGACCGAGATCCAGGATCACCAGGTCCGGGTTGAGGTGGCGATACTGCTCCAGCCCGTCGTTGACGCCGACCGCCTCGCTGACCTGATGGCCTTCGGCGATCAGGCTGATGCGCAGGAAGCGGCGGATCGCCATCTCATCATCAATGACCAGAATATGAGCCATCTGGCCTCCGGGCGAACAGGGGGGGATGGCACTGGCAAGGGAAGAGGACCGCCTCCATGGCGCCAGTACAACGAATGCAATCCATCACACCTCCGGTGAGTTGAGAGCGAGCGGCAGGGAGAGGCGCATGCAGGTGCCGTTGCCGTTGGGGCCGGAAAATGCCCAGATACGGCCGCCATGAGCCTCTATCATAGCGCGGGAAATGGCGAGGCCAAGCCCGGTGCCACGGCTGCCGCAATCGCCGACCGGCTGGGTGTAGAACAGATTGAAGATCTTGTCCCGATCCGACTCGGCGATGCCGACCCCGATGTCGATGATGTCGATGATGAGATCCGGCGTGGCCAGCATCACCTTGAACTCGATGGGGGTGCCGGCCGGTGAGTAGCGGGAGGCGTTGTCTAGGATGTTGACCAGCACCTGCTCGATCAGGGCACCGTGCACATAGAGCTGGGGGATCTGCTGATCGAAGTGGATCAGCAGCTTGTGCTGGCGCCAGGAGGATTCGAGCCGCTTGCGGGCACTCTCCACCAGATCGGCCAGATCGACCCAGTCCCGCTTCAGCTGGAAGTCCGGCGAGCCGATGCGGGTCATGTCCAGCAGGTTCTGCACATAGCCGTGCAGGCGACGGGCCTCGTCCTGCACCGAATGCAGCAGTTCGCTGCGATCCTCCGGGCTTATCCGGTCACCATATTCCAGCAGTGTGCTGCCGGCCCCCATGATGGTCGCGAGCGGCGTCTTCAGATCGTGGGAGACGGAGGAGAGCAGGGCGGCACGCATCCTGTCGGTCTCCGCCTGCAGCTGGCTGTCGGCCAGCCGTTCGTTCAGGTCGATCCGGGCCAGGGCGGCGCGGATATCGGTGAGCAGCGCCTGCAGCTGGTGCTCGGCCGAGGAGGCGAGGGGGTTGCTCAGCCGGATGCCCAGCACCAGCTCGTCGGTGAGGTGGTGATACTGGGCCTCGGCCGCGTTGAGGGTCGCGGTGTGGGCCCCGGCGCTCAGCTTCTGGGCCAGACACCAGTCGATGGCCGCCTTGTCGGTCTGGCCCGGCGGCTTCTGCTCGTCTCCCGCCCGGTACTGGTAATCCTCATCGAGGGCGAAGACGGGCTGGCCCAGGGCCCGCGAGATGGCCTGGGCGCCTTGCCGCAGCACCTCTTCCGGGCTGCTGGCGGTGGCCAGCCCCTGGCTGAGGGAGAGCAGGGCGTTGCCGAGCTGCTGGGTCTCGCGCAGGCCCACCAGCTGCTGGCGCTGGCGGGAGGCGAGCCGCCCGGCCGCCATGCCGACGATGAGCAGCACGAACAGGTTGAGCAGATCGCTGTGACTGGCCACGCTCAGGGAGAAGTGGGGGGCGGTGAACAACAGGTTGTGGGCGACGAAGCCCAGCACCGCCGCCAGGATAGCCGGCACCAGGCTGGTGGAGAGCGCCGTGGCCAGCACCCCCAGCACGAACAGCAGTGGCAGGGAGGCGGGCGGCAGCCAGTGGGAGAGACCCCAGGCGGTGGCCGAGGTGATGCCCATGATCAGCAGGGCCAGCAGGCTCTGGCGAATATCCTTGGGATCCGAGGGATGCAGTCCCAGGCTCGGTTTGCGTTTCTCGGTGTCGACCAGGGTGATCTCGAGTCCCCGCGCCTGTTTCAGCAGATGCTGCACCAGGGAGCGGCGCCAGGGCGCCTTGTGGGGTTTGCCGAGCAGCAGTTGCGACACCTGCTGCTGTTCGGCTGTCTCCAGCAGGGTATCGGCGACCGCTGGGCTGGAGAGGGTCAACACCTTGGCCCCCAGCTGGGAGGCCAGTGCCAGCGCCTGCTCCAGCTCGGCCGTGCGGCGTCCCTTGCTGTCCACGTGGACCACCAGCCAGGGCAGCTGACGGCGCTGGGCGAAGCGGTGACCGTAGCGCACCAGGGATGAGCCGTGCTGATCGCCTAGGCAGACCATCAGCTTGCCCCGCAGCGGCTGGGTGGTCTTGCCTGCCGCCTGCCACTGCAGTTGCAGATCCCCCTCCACGTGGCTGGCGGCCGTCTGCATCGCCAGCTCGCGCAGGGCGGTCAGGTTGTTGAGGGAGAAGAAGGATTGCAGGGCGGCCTTGGCCTGATGGGGCACATAGACCTTGCCCTCCTTGAGCCGGCCGAGCAGCTCCTTGGGGGGCAGGTCTATCAGTATGATGCTGTCCGCTTCCAGCAGCACCTGATCCGGCAGTGTCTCCTTGACCCTGACCCCGGTCAGTTGCCACACCAGATCGTTGAGGCTCTCCAGGTGCTGCACGTTGAGGGTGGAGTAGACGTCGATGCCGGCACCGAGCAGTTCCTCCACATCCTGCCAGCGCTTCTCGTGACGGCTGCCCGGGGCGTTGCTGTGGGCCAGCTCATCCACCACTACTATGGCGGGTTTGCGTTCGAGCAGTGCATCCAGATCCATCTCCTCCAGCCGTTGCTGGCGGTGGAGATGGATCTTGCGCGGCTGGATGGCGAGCTTGTCGAGCAGGGCCAGGGTCTCCTGGCGGCCGTGGGTTTCCACCACCCCGATCAGGATATCGACCCCTTCCCTTGCCTGTTCCCGCACCGCCTGCAGCATGGCGTAGGTCTTGCCGACGCCGGGCGCGGCGCCGAGAAAGACCTTCAGCTTGCCCTTGTGTTCCTGCTCCAGGCTCGCCAGCAAGGCGTCGGCCCGTACCTCATCACGCATCATTGTCCTTATCTAGCCAGAGATTCAGCTGGAGAATGTTGACCACCCGGGGGCCAAGGATACCAGCTTGCGCCCCGGACTGAACCCGCTCCGTCAAGGCGGCGGGATCCAGCCCACGCCGTTTGGCGATGCGCTCCACCTGGGCCTGTACGGCATCCAGCGGCAGATGAGGATCCAGGCCGGAGGCGGAGCGGGTCAGCAGGGTTGGCGAGGGGTCACCGCCCTGCACTTTGGCTTCTGCCTTGGCGAACTCGGCCCGCAGCGGTGAGCTCATGCCCAGATTGGATGCGCCACCGCCTAGGGTGGCGAAGTCGCTGGCGGAGGGGCGGGAGTGGAAGTACTCGGCTCGCTCGAATTTTTGCGCCAGCAGGGCACTGCCGATCAGCTGTTGTTTGCCGTTGGTCAGCTGGCTGCCGTTGGCCTGCCAGGGGAACATCAGCTGGGCCAGCCCGGTCACCGCCAGCGGGTAGCCGACGCCCAGCAGCAGGGTCAGGGTCAGCAGGGTTCTGATTGCTATCATGATTTTCTTGCTCCAAACAGATTGATGGGGTGCAGGCCAGGCTTGCACCCCGCTATGTCGTCGTTACACCAGCCCCAGGCCGATGATGATCAGGTCGATCAGCTTGATGCTGATTAATGGGGGGCACCAGCAGGCCATGGATGTCCTCGCTTCCACAACCTGCATCGCGTCCCCTTACACCAGACCCAGGCCCGTGATGACCAAGTCGATCAGCTTGATGCCGATGAAGGGGACCAGCAGACCACCGACGCCGTAGATCAGCAGGTTGCGGCGCAGCAGGCTGGCGGCGGATCCCTTCAGGCTGACCCCGCGCAGGGCCAGCGGCACCAGCGCCACTATGATCAGGGCGTTGAAGATGATGGCCGACAGAATGGCGCTCTGCGGGCTGCCCAGCTGCATCAGGTTCAGCGCACCCAGCTGCGGATAGGCGGCGATGAACAGGGCCGGCAGTATGGCAAAGTACTTGGCCACGTCGTTGGCGATGGAGAAGGTGGTCAACGCCCCGCGGGTCACCAGCAACTGCTTGCCCACCAGCACCACGTCCAGCAGCTTGGTGGGGTTGGAGTCCAGATCCACCAGGTTGCCCGCCTCCTTGGCGGCCTGGGTCCCTTCGTTCATGGCCAGACCCACGTCGGCCTGGGCCAGCGCCGGAGCGTCGTTGGCACCATCGCCGCACATGGCGACCAGGCGGCCATCGGCCTGCTCCTGGCGGATATAGGCCAGCTTCTTCTCGGGGGTGGCTTCGGCGATGAAGTCATCCACCCCGGCCTCGGCGGCGATGGCGGCGGCGGTCAGCGGGTTGTCTCCGGTGATCATCACTGTCCGTATCCCCATGTGGCGCAGGATCTGGAAGCGGGCCTTGATGCCGGGTTTGATGATGTCCTTGAGGAACACCACCCCCAACAACTGCTCCTGGGTGCAGACCAGCAGCGGGGTGCCGCCCTGGCGGGCGATGTGGTCGACCGCCTTCAGGACCGGCTCCGGCACCGATTTGCGCGCGAGGGAGAGGTAGTTGAGCACAGCATCCACAGCCCCCTTGCGATATTGATGACCGTTGCGATCCAGTCCGCTCAACCGGGTCTCGGCGCTGAACGGGATCAACTTGTCACTCTCCAGTTGGCTCGGCTTGGCCATGCTCTTGCCGGCCAGGGTCAGGATGGACTTGCCTTCCGGTGTATTGTCACCGAGGGAGGCCAGCATGGCCGCCTGGGCCAGCAGGGCGGGATCCACACCGGGGGCCGGGATCAGCTCGTCGGCCATGCGATTGCCGAAGGTGATGGTGCCGGTCTTGTCCAGCAGCAGGGTTCGCACGTCACCGGCGGCCTCCACTGCACGACCCGACTTGGCGATCACGTTCAGCTTCACCAGCCGGTCCATGCCGGCGATGCCGATGGCGGAGAGCAGGCCGCCTATGGTGGTCGGGATCAGGGTGATGAACAGGGCTATCAGGTAGAGCCTCGGCACCTGGGTACCGTTGTAGTCGAGGAACCAGGGCAGGGTGGCGACCACCAGCAGGAAGATCAGGGTCAGCCCCACCAGCAGGGCATCGAGTGCCATCTCGTTCGGGGTCTTCTGGCGCTTGGCCCCTTCGACCAGCGCAATCATCCGCTCCAGCGTGCTTTCCCCCGGATTGTTGCTGACCTTTACCCAGATCTCGTCGGAGACCACTGTGGTGTTGCCGGTCACGCCGCTGCGGTCGGTGCCGGACTCGCGGATGACGGGGGCGGATTCGCCGGTGATGGCGGCCTCGTTGACCGAGGCGATGCCGGCCACCACCTCACCGTCGGCCGGGATCATCTCGCCGCTGCGCACCAGCACCAGATCCCCCTTCAGCAGGCTGGTGGCCGGCACCCATTCCCCCTGTCCATCGCGAGGATCGCTGACCTTGCGGGCCCTGAGCTGGCTCATGCCCGCCTTCAGGCTGTCGGCGCGCGCCTTGCCACGGCCCTCGGCCAGGGTTTCGGCGAAGTTGGCAAACCAGAGGGTCAGCCAGAGCCAGGCGGTCAGCTGCCAGGCCAGGCTGGGGGCTACTCCCGACAGGGGTTGGCCCAGCAGGGATTCCACGGTCGCCATCACGGCGGCCAGCCAGAGGGTGAACAGTATTGGGCTGCCAAACAGTGCCTTTGGGTTGAAGCGATAGAGCGCCTCGACCATGGCTTGCACAATTTGTGAGCGCTGTTTCTTGGCCTTCACCTTGTTGGTGCGGGCTGTCATGGAGATGGACTTGCTCATTAGAAAGCTCCCTGTATCAGGCTCAGATGTTCGGCCACCGGTCCCAGTGCCAGCAGTGGCAGGAAGGAGAGGCCGCCAATCAGCAGTACTGTGATGATCAGCAAGGTAATAAACAGTGGCCCCCGGATCGGGAAGTCACCTTCACCCGTCTCCTGGCGCGGGGCGCGGGCGAGCTGGCCGGCGATGGCCAGCACAGGGATGATGTAACCGAAGCGGCCGAGCAGCATGGCCAGGCCGATGGCGATGCACTGCCAGCTATCGGCGGCGGCAAAGCCGGCGAAGGCGGAGCCGTTGTTGCCGGCAGCCGAGGCGTAGGCATAGATCAGCCGTGACAGGCCGTGGGGGCCGTCGTGACCGATGACGGTGGCGGCATCCGGCATCAGCAGGGTCACGCCACCGATCACCAATACCCCGACCGGCATCACCAGCATGCTGGCGACCACCCACTTCATCTCGGTGATGCCGAGGCGCTTGCCCAGATAGGTCGGGGTGCGACCCACCATGAGGCCACACAGGAACACGGTCAGCAGCACGAACAGCATCATGCCGTAGATACCGGCACCTACGCCGCCAAACACCACTTCACCCAGCAGCATGTTGATCATGCCGACCATGCCGCCGAGCGGGGCAAAGCTGTCGTGCATGGCGTTGACCGAGCCGTTGGAGGCGGCCGTGGTCGCCACTTCCCAGATGCTGGAGAGCACTGGGCCGAAGCGGCTCTCCTTGCCTTCCCAGTTGCCCATCTGAGTGGTGAGGTGAGCGAGGGCGGGATCCGGCTTTATCTCCTGGGAGAGGGAGAGGCAGAGCCCCAGCACCAGCATGATGGTCATGGCGATGAGGATGGCGCGACTGTGGGCCAGGTCCTTCACGTAGCGGCCCAGGGTGCAGACCATGGCGGCGGCTATGGTGAGCAGGGCGACCATCTCCAGCCAGTTGGTCAGGGCGGTCGGGTTCTCGAACGGGTGGGCCGAGTTGATGCCGAAGAAGCCGCCGCCGTTGGAGCCGAGCTGCTTGATGGCGATCTGGGACGCGGCAGGGCCGAGCGGCAGCAGCTGTTCCTGACCTTCCAGGCTGTGGAACGGCAGATAGGCCGACAGCGTCTGGGGCACGCCCTGCCACACCAGCAGCAGCGCCATGATCAGCGCCATCGGCAGCAGCACATAGAGGCAGAAGCGCACCAGATCCTGCCAGAAGTTGCCAAGGTGGGTGGTTTGCTGGCGGGCTATGCCGCGGAACAAGGCGATGGCGACGGCCGCGCCTGTCCCGGCGGAGACGAAGTTCTGGGTGGTGAGCCCCACCATCTGGCTGAAGTAGGAGAGGCTGGCCTCACCGGAATAGGCTTGCCAGTTGGTATTGGTCATGAAGCTGACCGCGGTGTTGAAGGCCATTTGCCAGCTCAGGCCGGGCAGTTGCTGCGGGTTGAGGGGCAGCAGGCCTTGCGCCATCAGGATCAGGAACAGCAGGCCGAAGCCGGCGCCGTTGAAGGCCAGCAGGCTGAGGGCGTAGGACTTCCAGTCCTGCTCCCGGCCATCGGTGCCGCAACAGGCCATAGTCGCTCGCTCGATGGGGGATAGCCAGCGACTCTGCCCCTCGAACACCTTGTACATGTAGTTGCCGAGCAGGGGTGCCGGCAGCAGCACCAGCAGCACGAAGGCCACCGGATAGATTATTTCTTGCCACATATTGGATCCCTCACTCGTGGTCACTGTGCATCAGTGCACGCATTGGATAGCCCGCGAGGCCCGGCTGCCCGCAGGCCACCGGATGGATAATTACTTGCCGCATCTTCAAGTCCCTCACTCGTGGCTGCGCGTTAACGCACGCAGCAGATAACCCAGCAGGGCGAGGACCAGCAGCAGATATAGCCAATTCATAACGACTCCGTTGAGATGATTAGCGCCGAAAACCGATGTAAAACCACATCGACCCCTTGGCTGTAATTGACGTCTCAAGGGTATGAAGAAGGGGCGTAAAGGCGCCATAAAGCGCCCGATGACGGGCGTAAAATCGGCGTAAAAAGCGGGGGTTACTGAGCGACAGGATAGAAAAAACCCGGCCTTGGCCGGGTTTTTGAGGGGCGGGATGCCGCTAGCGCATGGTCACGAACTCTTCCGCTGGTGGGATGAGAACGGCAACGCAGTGGTGGAGGCTGGCGACTGATGTGCAGCCAGCGTCCCCTTTCTTAGCGCATGGTGACAAATTCTTCCGCGCTGGTGGGATGAATGGCCACGCAGTTGTCGAAGTCCGCCTTGGTGGCACCCATCTTCATGGCCACGCCGAAGCCTTGCAGTATCTCGTCCATGGCGAAGCCGATGCCGTGCAGACCGACTACCTTCTCCTCCTGACCGACACAGACCAGCTTCATACGGGTGGGCTGGCGGTGCTGGGTCAGCGCCGAATACATGGCGGTGAACTGGCTGCGGTAGACCTTGACCTGGCCCTCGCCGTACTCGGCGATGGCCTCCGGCTCGGTCAGCCCTATGGTGCCTATGGGCGGGTGGCTGAACACCACGGTCGGCACCAGATCGTAGTTGAGGTGCTCGCTGGGCTTGTTGTTGAACAGCCGCTCCGACAGGCGACGGCCGGCGGCGACGGCGACCGGCGTGAGCTGGATGCGACCGGTGTTGTCACCCACCGCATAGAGATTGGCCACCGAGGTGTTCTGGAACTTGTCGGTCGGGATATAACCCTTGGCATCGAGCGCTATGCCGGTGGCCGCCAGGTTCAGCCTGTCGGTCGCCGGTGCCCGGCCAATGGCCCAGATCAGGCAGTCGACGGTGAGGTGGCGGCCATCTTCCAGCTGCAGGGTCAGGCTGTCATCGGCGTTCTTGATCACCGCCTTGGGGATGGCGTGGGTGTGCAGCTTGGGCCCTTCCTGCGCCATGATCTCCACCAGGGTCTCCTGGATCATGGGGTCGAAGTTGCGCAGCGGCGCCTGCTTGCGCACCACCAGGTGGGTTTCGCTGCCGAGCGCCTGCATCACGCCGGCGATCTCGACGGCGATGTAGCCGGCACCCACCACGGCCACCCGCTTGGGTTGTGCCTGCAAGGCGAAGAACCCATCGGAATCTATACCCAGTTCGGCACCGGGAATGGTGGGCACCTCGGGATGACCGCCGGTGGCGATCAGTATGTGGTCGGCGCTGTAGTGCTCGCCATCCACCTCGACCGTGTTGCTGTTGACGAAGCGCGCGAAGCCCTTGATGACGGTGATCTGGTTTTTGCCCAGCACATTCTCATAGGACTGGTGGATGCGGCTGATATAGGCCTGGCGGGATTCGACCAGCTTGGCCCAGCTGAAGTGGTTGAGGGTGGTGTCGAAGCCGTAGTCGGCGCCGTATCTCAGGGCATCGGCGATCTGGCCGGCATACCACATGGCCTTCTTGGGCACACAACCGACGTTGACGCAGGTACCCCCCAATGCCTTGGCTTCGATCAGGGCGACTCTCTTGCCATACATGGCTGCCCGGTTGGCCGAGGCGATGCCGCCGCTGCCGCCGCCGATGGCGATATAGTCAAAATGCTGTGCCATTGCGAGGTTCTCCGCTCGTTAAGAATGCAATCACAGCATGATGGGGATAAAGCGGCTGGCTCACAAGAGCCAGGTAGGGTCTATCGAGGTTTCAGCGGCGGACGCCTACACCTCGACAGCCCCTCGGCATCAGTGATGCTGGGTGGGCAGGCGGATATGGAAGTGGGCTCCCTGGCCCAGCTCGCTGGCACAGTGAATGCGACCGCGCAGCAGCTGCACCACCAGGTTGTAGATGATGTGGGTGCCGAGGCCGCTGCCCCCCTGACCCCGCTTGGAGGTGACGAAGGGATCGAAGATGCGCGGCAGTATCTCGGGCGGGATGCCGCGGCCATTGTCGCTGTAGTCTATGGTCAGCTCGTCTTCCCGCTGCTCCACCCTGATGGTGATCTTCTTCGGCCTGTCCCAGTCATCGAAACCGTGGTGGATGGAGTTGAGGATGAGATTGGAATAGATCTGGGTGAAGCTGCCGGGGAAGGAGTAGATGGTCAGCTTGGGATCGCACTGGATGTCGACCTCGCACTGGGCCTTCTTCAGCTTGTGGCCAAGGGAGACCACCACCTGATGCAGGTTGTCGGCCAGGCTGAAGTTGTAGCGCGCCTCGGACGACTGGTCGACCGCCACCTGCTTGAAGCTGGCGATGAGCTCGGAGGCGCGTCTCAGGTTGCCCTGCAGCAGCTGCATGGATTCATCCAGGTTGACCGTGAACTCGGTCAGGTAGGAGCGCGAGAGCTGCTTGGCCTCGATGTGCTGCTTGAAGTCGGCCACCCGCTCCTGTAGGTAGGAGGAGGCGGTGACGCTGATGCCGATGGGGGTGTTGATCTCGTGGGCGACCCCCGCGACCAGCGACCCCAGCGAGGCCATTTTCTCCGATTCCACCAGGGTCTGCTGGGCCCGCTTCAGTTCGTCGTAGGCCTTG
The DNA here is from genome assembly GCF_019218705.1 of Aeromonas sp. sif2433. Classification (NCBI taxonomy): domain Bacteria; kingdom Pseudomonadati; phylum Pseudomonadota; class Gammaproteobacteria; order Aeromonadales; family Aeromonadaceae; genus Aeromonas; species Aeromonas sp. sif2433. The sequence goes on along the minus strand of NZ_JAHUXD010000013.1, from coordinate 38,485 downwards.
CCCAGCTGATCGTTGGCATCGCTCAGGCTGCGGGTGCGCTCGACCACCTTGCCCTCCAGCTGTTCGTTGAGGGAGATGATCTCCCGCTCCACCTTCTTGAGGCGGGTGATGTCATAACCGAAGCCAATCAAATACTTGAGGTTCGGGCCTTCGTAGAAGGGGGCGAAGGTCCACTGCAGGACGAGTTCGTGGTCCTGCTGATCGTGCATGACGATCTCCCGGTCTTCGAGGGAGCCCTGGTTGGCCAGGATCTCTGCCAGTTCCGCCCGCTGCTCCTTGCTGACGAACAGATCCAGCCAGTTGTGCTGCAGTATCTCCTGATGGTGATAGCCGGTGAGCAGGATGGCCGCCGGATTGATGCTGGCGATGTTGAGATCCGGCTCCATGCAGCAGATGACCATGTTGGCCGAGTTGATCAGGGTGGCGGAGAAGTCCCGCTCCTGCTGCAGCTGCTCGACCGCCTGATGGCGGGCCGTGAACTCATCGTTCAGGCGGGTGCGCATCTGGTTGAGGGTGGCGGCGAGGGAGTCGAATTCGTCGGGGTTCTTGCGGGGCAGGCTGCGCCCTTCCAGGGTCAGCTCCACCGCCAGCCGATCCAGGCTCAGTTTCTGGGCGTAGCTGACGATGCGGTTGATATGACGGATCACCAGGTAGTAGATGATGATCAGGATGCAGAAAGAGACGACCAGGGTCTTGATGGTCTGGCTGACCATGATCAGCACGGATTTCTCGATCAGGCGCTGGTAGATCTGCTCCAGCGAGGCGGCGACGAACAGCTTGCCGACCACTTCCCCCTGATAGGTGAGGCTGAACTCGCGGGAGATGTCGTATTGGTCCTTCTCCACCCCCTGGGTCAGCAGCGGCACCTCGGAGTTGCCCAGCATCTCCTTGACCATCACGAACTGCATGTTGGGCAGGTTCATGATGCCTTCGATCTGGACCTTGACCTGCTCCTCATCCAGGTTCCACAGGCTGGCGGAGATGGGTTGCAGGAAGGAGGCTTCGATCTGGTCGATGCTGTCCTCGATGACGGTCACATCCTTGTTGTAGTCCCAGGCGAGCTGCAACACCGTGATGATGAAGGCCAGCGCTGTGCTGCAGATCAGAATGTAGGAGAGCAGGCGGTAGGAGAGCCCGTTGCGGCCGACGGCCTTGGAGAAGATCCCTGACATGGCATCCTTGCGGTCCGGAGAAAGTGCCGTTTAGTTTAACTGCTTCATAGACTTATGTCGTGCGTCATCAAACGGATAAAAATAAGGCCCCTCGCGGGGCCTTATGCATGCTGGCTGAGCCTTAATGACTCCCTTTCGCCTTGGACGGAATGGATTCATCAAATTCCGGCAGCGGTTTGTGTTCGGAGGCCAGATAGGTGTAGATCACCGGCAGCACGAACAGGGTGAACAGGGTGCCGATGGCCAGACCGGCCACTATCACTATGCCGATGCTGAAGCGCTGGGCGGCGCCGGCGCCGGCGGCGTAGAGCAGCGGGATGAGGCCCGCAATCATGGCCGCGGTGGTCATCAGGATCGGGCGCAGTCGCACCTTGGCGGCCTGCATCACGGCCTGTGTCCGGTTCATGCCGTGCAGCAGCTGTTCTTCCTTCGCCACCTCACAGATCAGGATGCCGTGCTTGGTAATCAAGCCAACGAGCGTGATGAGACCGACCTGTGAGTAGATGTTCATGGTGGCCAGTCCCCAGGCCAGCGCGATCAGGGCGCCGCTGATGGCGAGCGGGACCGAGACCATGATCACCAGGGGGTCACGCACGGATTCGAACTGGATCGCCAGCACCAGGAAGATGATGGCAAGGGCCAGGGCGAAGGTGGCGTAGAGCGCGTTGCCTTCGGTCACGAACTGGCGAGCCTCCCCCATGAAGTCGTAGCGATAGCCTTGCGGCAGCTTCTCTTCGGCGGTGGTCTTGAACCAGTTGATCGCATCACCCATGGCCACACCCGGTGCCGGTACGGCGCCTATGGTGGCCGAGTTCAGCTGGTTGAAGTGGGGCAGGGCACGGGGCTCACCCACCACTTCGATGCTGATCAGGCTGCCGAGCGGGATCGACTTGCCATCGGCGGCACGCACGTAGTAACCCTTCATGGATTCAGGGTTCAGGCGGAACTTGCGCTCAACCTGCGGGATCACCTCGTAGGAGCGGCCATCCAGATCGATGCGGTTGACGTAGCCATCCGCCATCATGGTACCCATGGTGGTGCCTATGTCCTGCATGGTGATGCCGTAGGCACCGGCCTTGTCCTTGTCGATCTTGATCTTCATGGTGGCCGAGTCGTAGTTCAGATCGAGATCCGAATAGACGAACTGGCCGTTGGCGTGGGTAGCCGCCAGCATCTCACCCGCGATCAGGAACAGGCTCTCGAAGCTGTTCGGGGTGGTGATGACGAACTGGATGGGCAGACCGCTCGAGGCACCCGGCAGCTCGGGGAACTGGAAGGTGGTGATGGCCATCCCTGGGATGTCCTTCACCAGACCGGCGACCCTATCCAGCACCTCTTTCTGGCTTGCCTCACGCTGGCTCCAGGGCACCATGGAGGCGATGCCGAAGGCCTGGTTGGCGTTGAACACCCCGGAGAAGACCTGGGAGTAGGCAATTTCCGGCTGGTCATCCAGGATCTTGTTCACGTCCTGCATGGTGTTCTCGATGTAGTCCAGGTTGGCATTGGACGGCGCCGTCCCCAGCACGGCCATAACGCCCTTATCCTCGGACGGGGCCAGCTCGCTCGGGATGAACTTGAACAGCAGCGGCAGGCTGCCGAACACGATGACGGCGAACAGTATGACCACGATGCGGTGCTGCATGACCGCATGCAGCATGCGATCGTAGCGGTCCGTCATCCGATCCAGCAGGTGATGCACAGTGCTCTCGAACTTGTTCGGTGTCTCGTTGGCCTTGAGCATCTTGGAGCACATCATGGGCGACAGGGTCAGGGCTATGATGCCGGAGACGAACACCGCCCCCGCCAGGGTGAGCGCGAACTCCTTGAACAGGGAGCCGGTGATGCCCCCCATCAGGGCGATAGGCGCGTACACCGCGGCCAGGGTCACCGTCATGGCGATGACCGGCACGGCGATCTCCCGGGTACCGATGATGGCGGCCCTGAACGGTTCTTCCCCCTCCTTGATGTGGCGGTCGACGTTCTCCAGCACCACTATGGCGTCATCCACCACCAGACCGATCGCCAGCACCATGGCCAGCAAGGTCATCAGGTTTATCGAGAAGCCGAACAGATCCATCATCATCACCACGCCGATCAGGCTCAGCGGGATGGTGATGATGGGGATGATGACGGCCCGGAACGAGCCGAGGAACAGGGTGATCACCACCAGTACGATGGCGGCCGCCTCCAGTATGGTCTTGATTACCTCGTGGATGGACTCGTTGATGGCGATGGTGGAGTCATACAGGATGTTGACCTGCATGGTGCTCGGCATGTTGCTCTTCAGGCTCGGCAGCATCTCCAGCACATCGTGGGCGATGTTGATGGGGTTGGCGGTCGGCGCTGCGTTGATGGCAAGTACCACGGCCTCGCGGCCGTTGGCGCTGGCGCGATAGATGTCGTGACTCTTCTCCAGCGACACCTTGGCGATGTCGGAGAGACGGATCACCTTGCTGTCGCGGGTCGCCACCACCAGACGCTTGAGCTCGTCGGTGCCGCTGACCTGGGTCTCGGCGTTGCCGTTGAACAGGGTGAAATAACCGGTCGCCTGACCGGTGGCCGACTGATAGTTGTTGCTGTTGAGCACCGTCATCACGTCGCTGGAGGTCAGGTCGAAGGCCGCCATCTTGGCCGGATCCAGCCATACCCGCAGGGCAAACTCGACCCCGCCATAGAGATCGATCTTGGAGACACCGCCGACGGTGAACAGCTGGGGCTTGATGACCCGTTCCAGGTAGTCGGTGATCTGGCTGGAGTTCAGCTCAGGGCTGGTGAAGCCCATGTAGAGCACCGCCGTGGTGGAGCCGGTGGAGGAGGTGACCGAGGGGTCTTCCGCCTCTTTCGGCAGCTGGGAACGTACCGAGTTGACCTTGGCCAGGATGTCGGACAAGGCGGCGTTGGGGTCGGTGTTCAGCTTCATGTAAGCCGTCACGGTGGAGCTGCCCAGCTGGCTGGAGGAGGTCATGAAGTCGATGTTGTCGGCTTGCGCGACCGCCTGCTCCAGCGGCTGGGTGATGAAGCCCTGGATCAGATCGGCACTGGCACCGTAGTAGCTGGTGCTGACCGTGATCACGGTGTTGATCACCTCAGGATATTCCCGCACCTGCATCTTGAAGATGGCCTGGAAGCCCAGCAGGGCTATCAGGAAGCTGAGCGAGATCGCCAGCACGGGCCTTTTTATAAATGTGTCAGTAAATCGCATCGCAGATCTCCGCGCTTACAGCATCGGGGTTTGTGCCGGAACGGCAAGGGCATCGTTGTCGACCACGCGCACCTTGGTATCGTTGCTCAGGCGAACCTGACCCGACAGCACGATTTCGTCGCCAGCCTTGATGCCTGACAACACATGGACGTCATTGCCGCGACGCTCACCCGCCTTGATCACCACCTGCTTGGCGCGTTTCGCACCGTCTGCTGCGTGAATGACATAGACGTTCTCGCCATACAGGGTGAAGGAGATGGCGGATTGCGGGATCACTATCTGATCTTTCACCGTGGGCAGGATGATGCTGGCACGGGCGAACATGCCGGAGCGAAGCTGACCCTCGTTGTTCGGGATGTCTGCCTGCACCTGGATCAGGCCGCTCTGGTAGTTGACCGCCGGCTCGATGGCGGTGATCTGACCGTCAAACTGGGCCTGGGGATAGGCATCCACGTTGATCTTGATGACCTGGCCAAGGGAAATCTTGGAGATGTCGGTCTGGGGCACGGTGAAGCGCAGACGCATCACGCTGGTGTCTTCCAGTCGCACTATCTCGGAACCTGGCTCCAGATACTGACCGAGGAAGACGTTGCGCAGACCCACGACACCACCGAAGGGGGCTCGGAGCTCACGACGGGTGATGGTGGCCTTCAGGCTCTCGATGTCGGCTTCCAGCGAGCGGTAGCTGGCCTCGGCATCGTCCAGTTGATCCCGGGAGATGGAGTTCTTCTGGTACAGGTTCTGGTAGCGCTCGAACTTGGCCCGGGCCGCCGGCAGCTTGGCTTGTGAAGATTGCAGATTGGCTTTCTCCACGCCGGAGTCCAGGCTCAGCAGCAGCTGATCCGCCTTGACCTGGGCGCCGGATTCGAAGCTGATCTTGTCGATGGTGCCCGCCAGCTCGCTGGAGAGGGTGACCCCCTGATAAGGCTCGATGAAACCGATCGCTTCTATGGTGGGTATCCAATCCTGCGCCTTGGTCACCGTGGCGGTCACCGGGAATTCTGGCTCGGGTCGGTTGGCCATGAACTCGGCAATCTTCTTCTGTTTGAACATATTGAAACCGATGACACTGCCAAACAGGGCGAGTGCTATCAGCAACATGATGGCCATCCACTTTTTCATGAACAGGCTCCTGTGATGGAAAAATTAGGGTTTAAAATGGCATTCCAGCTGGCCTTGACCACTGTCTCCAGCTGTTCCTGCGTCAATACAAAGGGATGGAACTGGCGTTGTAGAGCCATGTTTGCCACACAGTCCAGGCTCAGCACCTGCAGCGCCCGGACGGGTAAATCGATAAACAATCCTTGTTGGCGTCCCTGTTCGAAGAAGCGCTCAAGTGGCGCCCACGTCGCCATTATGACCGGATTCCGTTCCAGTTCAGCCCCCAATGGAGAACTTTCGTACTGTAATTTGCATTTGAGTGCATTGGGTTCATTGGCAAAAATGGCATTGATGTTGAGCCACAGGCGCCGATACTGCCGATATGACACCTCCTCAATCTGCACCCCCTCCATGATCCGGGGATGACACTTGAGGATGGTGTGCTGATATAGCTGGCGGATCAGGTCATCCTTGTCACTGAAGTAACGGTAGATAGTGCCTGCTGCCACCCTGGCTTTCTTGGCGACCACGGCGATGGACAGGCCATAGAAGCCCTGCTCGCCGAGCACCTCGTAGGCCGCATCGAAGATGCGCTCTTTCTTATTCATGACCCTGTGACTATATCGGCTGAATGAACGTTCATTCATTCTAGGTAGGGAAGAAGCCAAGTCAAGTGACTGAACCCGTTTCCCCCCCACAAAGGGTACAGAACCGTAACAGAGGGATGTCATTTCGGTCCCAGACGGCGAGAAGTGGCATAAAACTGTACGAAGTGATTGAAAAACAAGCGCTTGATTCATCGCAATAAAAAAAGAGTAGACAAGGTGGGCGCCATCATTAATAATCCGCCCCGTTCGACAGCGTAGCGCCCGTAGCTCAGCTGGATAGAGCGCTGCCCTCCGGAGGCAGAGGTCACAGGTTCGAATCCTGTCGGGCGCACCATCATAAGTGTGCCGGTTAAACGGGCGTTGTTGTGGAACGAAAACAGCTGTGGTGGCTGTAGCTCAGTTGGTAGAGTCCCGGATTGTGATTCCGGTTGTCGTGGGTTCGAGCCCCATCAGCCACCCCATTTTACAGCTTGTCAGGTATGCGAAGGTGGCGGAATTGGTAGACGCGCTAGCTTCAGGTGTTAGTGCCCCCCGGGTGTGAGGGTTCGAGTCCCTCTCTTCGCACCATACTTGCTGTATGACGAGGATGACCGTCTGGTCGTCTTTGTGTTTTAAGAAGTACCCCATCGGTGATTAGCGCAGCCCGGTAGCGCATCTGGTTTGGGACCAGAGGGTCAAAGGTTCGAATCCTTTATCACCGACCACATTATGAAAACCCCGCTTCGGCGGGGTTTTTGCTTTTCAGCCTTGCCTGCCAGCGTCCTGTCACGTCTTATTACACTTCTGTTGGCGTCTGCTCGTCTCGAGTCCGTTATGCTGGGCGCCAGAGCCACGAGACAGTGGACATCCTCGAACACATCCAGGCACAGGCGATATGCACCACCATACCTTTACCCTTCACTCCTGCGTGCTCGCCCTGGCGGCTCTGCTGCTCGGCGGTTGTGCGTTGCAACCCAAGCCGAAGGATCTCCTGATGGCTGCCGCGCCCAAGTCGTCCATGGCGGCAGCGCCGGCCACGATCGTGACCAGCGGCGGATTCTGCGTGACCCTGAGCGAGCAGGGGACGCTGCTGACCCAGCCCTGTGATCAGAGCCCAAGCCAGCAGTTCAGCTGGGATGTGGGGGCCCTGCAGCTGGCCCAGCGTTGTCTGGTTGCCAACGGCGCTGATGAGCTCGCCATGGCGGACTGCCAGGATGGCAGCCGTCAATGGCAGTGGCAGGACGATCGGCTGTTCAATCGGCAGGCCTCCCTGTGTCTGGATGTGGCCGGCAGCCGCCACAAGCCCGCGGTGCCGCTGCGGCTGGCCGAGTGTTTTGGTGGTGCCAATCAGAGCTTCGAATGGAAGCGAGCCGGCAGCATGCTGGATCTCCTGAGCCTGGAAAATCTCGCCTGGTAAGATCGGTCACCGGTTTGTGAAGGCGCCGCTCAGTATGACGGCGACGGCTTGGGGCTGACTCTGGATGTCGTGCAGAGGCACCAGACGGCAGATATCCTCATGACCCACCCTCCAGCTCGTCCAGCCGGCTTATCAGCAGGGCCTGGATGCCTTGGCGCAGTGTTTAGATCAAAGGAGTGCGACCACCGTTTCAGGCGATGAGTGCCTGCCGTTGAAACGATGGCCTTATGGTCATGGCGACCTGAGGGATCGCCAGGAGAGGGCTATCAGGCGGTGCCGACGGTACTGAGGGCGAACAGCTGCTCCAGGTAGACGGCAACGCCATCTTCATCGGCAGTCAGGGTCTGCTCGTGGTCCGGCAGGGCCAGCTTGAGGCGATCGTGGGCGTTGCCCATCACCACACCGCGCCCCACCATGCTCAGCATCTCGAAGTCATTCATGCCATCCCCGAAGGCGATCGCCTGGGACATCTCCAGCCCGTTCTGCTCCAGCACGGCGCGCACGGCGTTACCCTTGTGCACCCCGGCGTGCATCACTTCCAGGCAATCCGGCAGGGAGAAGGTGACGTTGAGTCGATCACCATAATGCTGGTTGAGCTTGGCCTCGATCTGCAGCAGCTGCTCGTGCTCGCCGATGTAGAACACCTTGTTGATCTTGTCCGTCGGGTGAGTGCTGAAGTCGACCAGGCGGTAGGCGAAGCCGGACTCTTCATGGAACTGCAGCATCTTGGGCATCTCTTCTTCCACCAGCCACTCGTCGCCGTAGTAGACGTTGAGGTGGATGTCAGGGTCCCGCTCCAGCGCGATCAACTCGGCCGCGACTGTGCTCGGCAGCGTCTGGTTGAAGATGAGTCGATCCTGCTTGTCATGGACCACGGCGCCGTTGGAGGTGATGAGGTAGATGTCCAGCCCCAGCGCGTCGCGGATGCTGCGCACATCCACATGGTGACGGCCGGTGGCCACCACGAACTTGATCCCCTGATCGACCAGACGGTGCAGGGTGTCACGGGTGCGGGGGGAGATCTGGTGCTGCTTGTTGAGCAGGGTGCCATCGAGATCGGATACAACTACCTTGAACATCATTACCTCGGCATCAATTGAACGCCGGGGCAGTGTACCCCAGCGTTTTGCGTCGCCCCATTTATTTAGGGATCCAAAAAATAACCAGACTTAGGGTCTGTTGGCGTTTCGGCGCAAACCGCGTTGCTGTGACAAATGACACCAGGCTAGGCGCGGGACGCTGGCAATGGCCATTCCCTTGGCAAGTCCTGCAACAACGCATGGCGTCATTTGCCGTGCAACCCGCAGGAACGGGTCAATTTTTTGCGCGTAACGTCGTTACTCGACGACTCATTTGGGCGACCAAACTTCGCATCTCACGCCTAGCTACGCGCAAAAACTGACGCCGTCGCGGTCGTGACGAAATGTCAACAGACCCTAGAAGCGGGCGAAGAAGTCCAGGGTCGCGGTCAGTGCGGGCAGGCGCTGGGCGTCGGCCTCGATAAACAGCTCGTGCCAGCCCCCTTCGATGCGCAGCGGCTTGCCCCCTTCACACTGGAGTCGGGCACAGAAACTGTCCTGGGCCAGGTTGTCGACTATGCCGTCTTCCCCCGCCTGGATCAGCAGCAGCGGCGTCTTGATCCTGTCTGCCTCCGCGATGGCGGCATCCCCGGCCTTGATGCCCTCGCGGATCCAGTGCGCCGTCACCCCGCCCAGCTTGATCTGCGGACGCTGCTCATAGAGCTGGCGGAACGCCTGGTAGCGGGGCTCGCTGTGGCTCAGGCCGTTGTCGGTAAATTCATGAGAGACATAGCCGGCCTGGCCCGGGCCATAGGGGGGCTCGCCCCACCAGCTGCCGACGGTATCCATGGTGGCCGCCAGCCCCTGGGCCAGCCACTTGGGCAGGCCGCCGAGGTTGATGCCCAGCATGGGGGAGGAGAGCACGGCCGCCTTGATGTCATCCGGCCAGCGTTCCAGATAGCGCGCCGAGATGGCGCCCCCCATGGAGTGGGCCAGCAGGAACAGCTTGGCGGGCTGGTCCGCGACTATGACCTCGTCGTGGAACTGCTTCAGATCCAGCACATAGTCGTCGAAGTCGGCGACATAGCCCTTCTCCGGATCGGCCAGCATGCGGCCGGACAGCCCCTGGCCGCGGTGATCGATGAGGTAGAGGCTGTAGCCCTGACGCCACAGATCCCAGGCCAGCTCCTGATACTTGAGGTAGCTCTCGACCCGGCCGTTGACGATGAGGATGGCTCTGTCCACCTTGGCCTGGCGCAGGGCGGCGTAGCGGATGGGGATCCCGTCCTTGCCCTTGAACTCCCCTTCGACCGCATGGTCGCGCCAGAAGTCGGGCAGGGTCTGCTGATACAGGGCCGGGACCTCGGCTTCCGTGGTGAGGTGATAGGGGTTGTTCACGGCGAGGGCTCCGGCAGAAAACAGGGTCAGGGCCAGCAGCGGCAGGCAGTTAACTTTCATCGGATGGATACTCCATGTCCATAGGGTCTTCCTGTTGTGCGGCCCAGCCCTTGCGGGTCAGCTGCATCCGTTGCCACCAGGCCTCGTCCGCCAGGATCTCGCCCGCCGGGCCGAGCTGGGGGTAGGGCATCTCTTTTTCTTTGCAGAGCTGGGCATAGATGGGATAGCCCCCCTCGAACAAGATGCTGTTCTGCTCCTCCAGGCTGAGCGGGCAACCGCGCTGGTAGCAGCCGGCCAGCTCGCGCTGGCGCTGGGCCTCGTACAGGATGGCGGCGGCGGCCACCGAGACGTTGAGGGACTGCACCATGCCCACCATGGGGATGACGATATGGTGATCGGCCAGCGCCAGCGCCTCCTCCCCTATGCCGTGCTTCTCCTGGCCGACCAGGATAGCGGTGGGTCTGGTGTAGTCGATGGCACGAAAGTCCACCGAGCTGTCCGAGAGGTGGGTCGCCAGGATCTGCATGCCGGCGGCCTTCAGCTCGCCGACGGCGGTGCCTATGTCCGGGTGCAACTGCACATCCACCCAGTTTTGGCTGCCACGGGCGGTGCCCTTGCGGGGATGAATGGAGGTCTTGGGCCAGACCGCATGTACCCTGTGGATGCCGATGGCATCGGCGGTGCGCACTATGGCGGCCAGGTTGTGAGGCTTGTGGACCTCTTCCATGCAGACGGTCAGATCGAGCTGGCGCATGGCCAACATGTCGGAGATCCGTTTAAAGCGTTCGGGAGTCATGGGTTGTCTCTATAAAAGCAGCAGGCGGCTTGCGCCGCCTGTGTTCAGTTCTTCTGTCGGCTCACCCTGAGCACGTTGGGCATCACGCGGATCTTGCGCATGATGTTGGCCAGATGAATGCGGCTCTTGGTGGTGATGAGCAGGGTGACCAGATAGACCCGGCCATCCTTCTCTTCGGTGCTGATGGCGTGGATGTTGGCACCGGTGGCGGCAATCACGTTGGCCAGCTCCGCCAGCGCACCCTGATGGTTGATGATCTCGATGCTGATACCGGTGCGGAATTCCTGCTCCTGCTCCTGGTCCACTTCCCACTGTACCGGCAGGTACTTGTCCGGTTCGCGGCTGTAGCCCTTGATGTTGCGGCAGGACTCCTGGTGGATCACCAGCCCCTTGCCCGGACTGAGGTGAGCGATGATGGCATCCCCCGGGATCGGGCGGCAGCAGTTGGCGAAGGTGACCAGCATGCCGTCGGCCCCCTTGATCGGCATCTTCTTGCTGCTGGACTTCGGCTGTTCTTCCGGCGGCAGCTCATCCCCCAGCATGCGGCGCGCCACCATGACGCTCATGGCGTTGCCGAGACCGACGTCGGCCAGCAGGCCCTGCAGGTTCTCGTGCTTGGTGTCGGCCAGCACCTGCTTGATGCGCGGCTCCGGGATGTCTTCGATGTTCTTGACGCCGAGCGCATGGTTGAGCAGGCGGCGACCCAGCACCACCGACTCTTCGGTGCGCAGGTTCTTGAGGAACTGGCGGATCTTGGAGCGCGCCTTGGTGGTCACCACGAAGTTGAGCCAGGCCGCATTGGGACGAGCGCCCGGCGCCGTGATGATCTCCACCGTCTGACCCGAGTGCAGCGGGCTGCTCAGCGGATAGGGGTGTCTGTCGACCCGGGCGCCGACGCAGGCATGGCCGATGTCGGTGTGCACCGTGTAGGCGAAGTCCACCGGGGTGGCGCCGGCGGGCAGCTCCATGATGCGGCCCTCCGGGGTGAAGACATAGATCTCGTCCGGGAACAGGTCGGTCTTGACCCCTTCGATGAACTCGAACGAGCTGCCGGCGCTCTGCTGCAACTCCAGCAGGCTCTGCATCCAGCGCTGGGCGCGGATCTGGGCCGTGGTGCCCGAGCTGTCGCCATCCTGCTTGTAGGCCCAGTGGGCGGCGACGCCCTTATCGGCCATCTGATCCATGAACTCGGTGCGGATCTGCACCTCGACCGGCACCCCGTGCGGCCCCACCAGGGAGGTGTGCAGCGACTGGTAGCCGTTGGTCTTGGGGATGGAGATGTAATCCTTGAAGCGGCCGGGGCGCGGCTTGTAGAGGCTGTGCATCTGCCCCAGCACCCGGTAACAGGTATCTATGTCCTTCACCCTGACGCGAAAGGCGTAGATATCCATTACCTCATGAAATTGCAGCTCTTTTTTCTCCATCTTGTTGTAGATGGAGAACAGATTCTTCTCGCGGCCGCTGACCTGGGCGTCGATGCCGGCCTCGCGCAGGCGACCCTCAATCTCGCTCTGGATGGAGTCGATGATCTCGCGGCGATTGCCACGGGCGCGGCGCACCGATTCCCGCAGCACCCGGGAGCGCATGGGGTAGAGCGCCTCGAAGCCGAGCTCTTCCAGCTCGTTCTTCATGGTGTGGATGCCGAGCCGGTTGGCGATGGGGGCGAAGATCTCCAGCGTCTCGCGGGCGATGCGGCGGCGCTTGTCCGGGCGCAGTGAGCCCAGCGTGCGCATGTTGTGGGTGCGGTCGGCCAGTTTGATCAGGATGACCCGGATATCCTGGGTCATGGCCATCATCATCTTGCGGAAGTTCTCGGCCTGGGCTTCCTTGCGATCGCGGAACTTCAGCTTGTCGAGCTTGGAGACGCCCGAGACCAGCTCGGCGACGGCCTTGCCGAACAGCTCGGCCAGGTCGTCCTTGGTGACAGGGGTATCTTCGATGACGTCGTGCAGCACGGCCGCCATCAGGGTTTCATGATCGAGACGCATGTCGCCCAGGATACGGGCCACGGCAACCGGGTGGGTGATGTAGGGCTCGCCGCTGGAACGCATCTGTCCCTGGTGGGCATCACGGGCCACCACATAGGCTTGCCTGAGCTTCTCAACCTGCTCGGATGGCAGGTAGGAACTGGCTATTTCTTTAAGGTTTTCAAATAAATACAAGACAGTCCCCGCAGCGGTGAAACGGCAATCCGTGGAATTGAGGGTATGCCTCTGAGTTTGCGAGGTTTTCGAGCGGTTGTAAATGGGAAGAAGTCGGCACCCGGGCGGGTGCCAACCGGAAGAATTACTTAACCGCGGCCTTCGGCGATGGCAGCAACGGCAGCCAGCTCGGCGGCTTCCTGCTCTTGCTGCTCGTAGCGGTCCTGGGTGTCCATCACTTGATTGTTCACCAGACCCAGCTCGATCTCGCGCAGGGCGATCACGGTCGGCTTGTCGTTCTCTTCGTCGACCAGGGGATCTTTACCTTGTACCGCGATTTGACGGGCGCGGCGCGCGGCGACCAGCACCAGGTCAAAACGGTTACCTACCTGTTTTACAGCATCTTCTACAGTAACGCGTGCCATGCAGGACTCCAGTGTTTAGGCTTTCTATGGTTAGAAAAGCGGTGTTTAAAAATGACGCAAAAGTTTACTTGTTTTCGGCCTATTCTGCCAGTAACTGTTGCAGCAAGTTTTGTTGGGCCCGCTGTTGCTGGTGCATTTCCAGCCGCTGGCACTCGATGATGGCCCTGAGCTGGAACAGTGCCTGCTCAAAGTCGTCGTTGATAATGACATAGTCATATTCGTCATAGTGCACCATTTCGGCAATGGCTTTCGCCATCCGGCCGGCAATCACCTCGGCGCTGTCCTGGCCGCGCCCGATCAGACGCTGCTCCAGCTCCTGGCGGCTGGGGGGCAGGATGAAGATGGATTTGGTCGGCATCAGCTCGCGGATCTGGCGGGCACCCTGCCAGTCGATGTCGAGGAAGACGTCTATGCCCCGGGCCAGACAGGCTTCGATGGCGGCGCGGGAGGTGCCGTAGTAGTTGCCGAACACCTCGGCCCACTCCAGGAAGTCGCCGCGGGCGATCAGCTCCTTGAAGGTTTCCACCTGCACGAAGTGGTAGTGCACCCCGTTCTCTTCGCCGGGACGCATGGCGCGGGTGGTGTGGGAGACCGACAGCTGCATCTTGCCAGCATCGTTATGTTTGGTCAGCAAGGCATTGATCAGGCTGGATTTACCGGCCCCGCTCGGGGAAGAGATGATGTAGAGAGTGCCTTGTTGCGCCATGTCTGTACCTTTAAGCGATGACAGTGTTTTGGTTGTAGCAGAGACCGCCGTCTTGTGCCCAGAAGGGAGACAGTCGCTCGCAAAACACGGAAAAATCAGAATCAGGGGGATGTAAAGGCGGCAAATGTTAGCAGATGGCGGCGGATAAAAAAACGGCCGGAATCATATTCCAGCCGATCAAAGTATTCGTAGCTTGCTGCGGGAGCGTTACCCACAGCCCGCATTCTGCCTCGCCCGGGAGGGGAGGGCCATCAGATTATCCCAGCCTCATGGCTCGGAATTTCCGAGTTCCCCTCAGCCGGGCAGCTGGCGATCCGCGCAGAGTCGATCGAAGGTGGCGATGACCCGCTCGCTCGTTATCTTGCTCATGGCGTCCGGATCCTTGAGGCGGGTGCGCCAGCTCAGCTCGGCCAGGGGCTTGCCGGTCTCCTGCTCGATCAGCTCCTGGTAGACGCTGACCGCATAGTCGCGGCACAGATAGGGGCCGGTGCGCGCCGGATTGTGATGGGCATAGAGGCCGATGACCGGGGTGCCGACCAGGGTGGCCATGTGGGTGGGGCCTGTGTCCGGCGCCAGCACCAGACTGGCTTCGGCGATCAGCGCCAGCAGTTGCTTGAGGTTGGTCTGCCCCACCAGATCGACCGGCTGGCTCTGGCTCAGTCGCTGGATGTCGGCGGCCAGATCCCGCTCCAGTTTGGCGGGGCCGCCGCAGAGATAGACCTGAAAGCCCTTGCTGGCGGCGTGATCCGCGAGGGCGGCATAGCCTTCGGCGGTCCAGTTCTTGAACGCCTTGCTGGCGGCGGCGCAGATCAGCAGGGTCGGCTTGCCGCCAATCTTCTCCCTAGCCCAGGCTTGATGCTCGGCGCTGATGGGCAGTTGCCAGTCCGGGGTCAGATCCCGGATGCCGAGCTCTGCGGCGAAGGCGAGGAAGCCGTCGAGCGCGTGGGGGGAGGCGGGGGAAGGCACCCTGTGGTTGGTGAACAGCCACTGACCGTCGTTGGCGCGTTCCTTATCGAAGCCGAGCTTTATCTTAGCCTTGATGCCGAGGGTGGCGATGCTGGCCCGCAGGGCGGCCTGTAGGTGGAGCAGGGCATCGAACTCGCGTCCCTTGAGGGTCTGCCACAGCGCGCGATAACCGCGCCATCCCTGGCTCTTGTCGAAGGCGATGACCTCCACCCCGGGCAGATCGGAGAAGAGCGTCGCCTCGATTTTTCCGGTGATCCAGGTGATGCGGGTCTCGGGCCATGCCCGCTGAATGACGCGCACCAGCGCCAGTGCGTGGCAGCAATCCCCGATGGCGGAGAGCCGCAGGATGCAGATGGAAGAGGGCGGCGTTTGGAACAACGGCATGATGTGGCGCAATGGTGGCAAAATGGATGGATGGCATTATGCAAACTCCCTTGTGGATTGTAAAATTGCGCCCATCTACCGATCGGAATTCTCATGATGTTGACACAGACCGTCCATAACCAGATCTGCTGGTATGCCGAAGGGGCCTTTCGTGACCCTTCCCCTGCGTTGTTCGACCCGGCCTGGTGGCAGACGCATCGCCAGGTGGTGGGCTCCTCCATCGGTCGCGGGGTGACCTGGTTTGTGAAGGATGAGTCCAGCCATCTGGTGCTGCGCCACTACTACCGCGGAGGCCTGGTGGGCAAGGTGGTGCGGGATCGCTTCTGGTTCGAAGGGGTGGAGACGAGCCGCGCCATGGCCGAATACCGCCTGCTGGCCCAGCTGAGTGAGCAGGGTCTGCCGGTGCCGCGTCCGTTTGCGGCTCGCATGGCCAAGCAGGGTCCCTTCTATCGCGCCGATATCCTGATCGAGCGCATCCGTGGTGCCAAGGATCTGGTGGCGCTGCTCAAGCAGGGCGCCATCGCCGGCGAGGTGTGGCACAGGGTGGGCCGGACGGTGCGCCAGCTGCACGATGCCGGCGTCTACCACGCCGATCTCAACAGCCACAACCTGCTGCTCGATAAGGATGGCAAGGTGTGGGTGATCGATTTCGACAAGGGCGCCATCCGCTCCCCCGGCAGCTGGCAGCAGGCGAACCTGGAGCGGCTGCTGCGCTCCTTCAACAAAGAGTCCCAACTGCACACCAGCTTCCACTTCGTGCCGGAGAACTGGCAGGCGCTGATGGCGGGTTATCAGGGGCACGCTGGTTAAGCCCCAATGGCATACAGGCTTTCACCTAGTGTGGGGGCCTTGGCAGGCGTTGATGGCGGGCCATCAGGGAAAAGCGGGCCCAGCCTGTTGCTCGGCACTGGCGCCAATGCTACTTATTGAGCTGCGATTCAAATCCGGTGTCGAGGCGTGTGATGGAAAGGAATGAGACTCCCTGGGTAGAGGCCGTGGCCCGGCTTGAGGTGGCCCTGGTGACGGAGGCCATGGCACTGCTGGAGGCCGGGATCTGGACCTGGTCGGTCGAGCAGGGGTTGAGGCGCGATCCCTCCTGCCTGCAACTGCTGGGGCTGGGTGAGTGCGGGCTGGACGATCTCGGCTGGTTGGCACGGGTACACCCGGACGATGCCGCCCGGCTGGAGGAGGCCATCCGCGCCTGTCAGGGGGGCCACAGCAACGGGCTGCGGCTCGAGTACCGCATCCTGCACCATCAGGGCCATTATGTCCGGCTGGAGGAGCGGGTGCGCCGCGACGAGCAGGGTCATCTGCTGGGGGTGGTGCGTCACCTCGATCCGGCGGCACCCCCGCTGGGCGATCGCCACGATACGGATCCGCTCACCGGCCTGGAGAGCCGCGGTCACTTCGAGCTGCTGCTGGATGAGCGGCTGGCCGGCGAGAGTGGCAACTTCTGCCTGCTGCAGTTCACCGTGGATCACCGCAGCAAGATATTGCAGCTGTTTGGCGAGGCGGCTTGCGACGCCATGCTGGCGAAACTGGCCCGCATAGTGCGTCACGAGCTGCGACGGGAAGATCCCTTCGCCCGCTGGGACGAGGATGGCTTCATCCTGATGCTGTCACAGACCGATCGCCTGAGCGGCCTGGAGATCGCCGAGCGGCTGCGGATGGAGATTGCCGACGCCAGCCTGCTGCCGGAGCGGCCGGTGACCGTCAGCATCGGGCTGGTGCAGAGCCAGCCCGCCGAGCAGATCGATCACCTGCTGGCCCGGCTGGCCTCCTGCCACGGCCAGGCCAGACGGGAACACAACACAGTTATAGGTTGATTTTTAGTCAGCGTTCACTCACCCGCTGACGCCGGTGGGCCCAAAGAGGGCCTGTGTCAACGGGCCTGACGGTCGGCTGATCGCCAATTCGCGCTACGCGCCGGCTGACGCTGGCAGACCCAGAGGGAGGCCAGCATCAGCAGGCCACCCAGGCTGAGCCTGATCAGGTCGGTATCCTTGCCCCAGAGCACCAGATTGACCAGCAAGCCGGCCGGGATCAGGGCGTTGTTCATGATGGCCAGCACGCCGCTGCTGACCAGGGTGGCGCCCTTGTTCCACAGGAAGTAACCCAGCCCGGATGCCCCCACCCCCAGCCAGAGCAGTATGCCCCATTGCAGGTTGGTGCTCGGGTATTGGGGCTGACCCAGCATCAGCCAGGCGGGCAGGGCGACGGCCAGGGCGCCGAGGTAGAAGCAGCCGAACACCGCCAGCTGGGGTGGTTGCTGTGCCTCCCGTGCCAGCAGCACCTTGTAACCCACCTGCCCAAGGGCGAAGCAGAGGTTGGCCCCCTGCACCACCAGGAACCCCAGTACATAGTTCTCGGTCAGACCATCGAAGCGGATGACGGCCGCCCCCAGCACGGCCAGCAGGGCCCCCCACAGATAGGTGGGCTTGAATCTGGACTCCAGCATGTCGTGGAGCAGGGTGACGTAGATGGGGGTGAAGATGGTGAACACCAGCACTTCCGGCACCGTCAGCAGCAGGAAGGAGTGGTAATAGAACAGGTACATGATGCCGAGCTGGATGGCGCCGAGCGTCATCAGCTTGATGACCAGCGCGGGACGCAGCCAGCGCCGGCGCAGGAAGGGCAGGAACACCAGGCTGGCGAGGGCGATGCGGGTCAGCACGGAGAAGTAGGCATCCACCTGGCCAGCGAGGTAGACCCCGATCAGGCTGAAGGAGAAGGACCAGAGCAGGGTGACCCCTATCAAGTAGTTCATGTGATTGAATTGTCGTCAGTTGTCAATTTTGGAGGGCGCTATGATGGCCGAGTTGGAAGCCGCGATCCAGCGTTTATGGGAACAGTTGCCACAGATCGGAGCTTTTGCCTTCGAGGCGAGTAACGGGGCCGGTTCAGCGACCGACTGGAACGGCCGTGGCGAGGGAGAGGTGCGGGTGACCGATCATCAGGGAGGCTGGCTGTTTACGGAGCAGGGACGCTACACCACACCCCACGGCCGGGTGCTCACCATGCACAACAGCTTCTGGTGGCAGCGCGGCGAGCGGGGAATCTCTCTCTCCCACCTGCGCCATGAGGCCCCCGTCCTGCTGTTCGAGCTGTTGCCCCAGCCGGACGGGCGCTGGCTCACCGCCGAGCCGCACCTCTGCGGTCAGGACCACTACAGCGCCGAGCTGACGCAGACCACGAGCGGCTTTCTGCTGGGCTGGGAGATCAGGGGCCCACGCAAGAACGAGCGGCTCAGCTACCGTTACTGGCCGGAGGGCGGGAAACTGGCATAAAAAAACCGGCGCAGAGCGCCGGTAGCGGGGACGAATCGGAGGTTTTTTAAAACGGTCCCAAAAAACAGGAGAGATACACTCTCGTCACACATTCAGAAACGGGTATTCAGGCACTCAGGGCATAGCTCAGCATGGCCTGCAGCTTGCTGTCGAAGAACCAGGGCAGGGTCAGCATCAGCAGGCCGAGCACGCCGGCCAGCCGGTGGCGATACTGCCAGCCGGCAATCAGCACCAGACCGCCACACAGGGTGGTCAGGATGCCTGACATGGGGTCGCCTCCCGCTGGGTGCGGCGCTGTTGGGCCCACTGGTTGAGGGCCACTGAACCCAGGATCAGCGCCAGCGCCACACCGGTGGTGGACTGGATCTGCTCGCCGAGGAACAGGGCACCCAGCATGACGCCGAACAGCGGCACCAGGTAGTTGCTGAAGGAGGCGAAGGTCGGGCCCGCCTTCTGGATCAACGCCATGTAGAGGAAGTAGACCAGGCCGGTACAGAACACGCCCAGCACGGCGACGGCGCCGATGGCATGCTGGCTCGGCAGGGTGAGGGCGCTCAGATCGGTCACGAAGGGCGCGGCCAGCAGCAACTGCACGGCGGAGGAGATCAGGATGTTGCGAGCCACCACCACGGGGTGGTCCTTGGCGAAGCGCTTGATCATCAGCAGGCCGATGGCGAAGCAGCTGGCGCCGAACAGTATGCCGATGGAGCCGAGCAGGCCGGCATTCATGCCGTTGGCCAGTTTCGGCCAGAACAGCACCAGCACGCCGACGAAGCCGATGGCCACGGAGATCAGGCCGCCCTTGGTGATTCTTTCACCAGAAATAAACAGGGGCGCAGCCAGAATGGTCACAAAGGGGATACAACCCATGACCACGGCGGCGATGGCGCTATCCACATACTGCTGGCCCCAGGCCACCATGATGAAGGGGATGGTAGCGTCGAGCAGGGCGATCATCATGTAGGTGCGCCACGGCGTGTGCTCGCTCTTGAGGCGCATGAACAGGCAGAGCAGACCCAGGGTCAGGCTGCCGCACACGGCACGTCCGGCGGCCACCATGATGGGGGGCAGTTCGGCGACGGCCTGATGCATGAAAATGAACTGGGAGCCCCACAACAGGCCGATCGCCAGCAACAACAGATAGCTACGCATTTTAATCTCCGATGTAATTTGCCCGCGCATTCTATGCAATCTGCTACTATGCCAAAAATGAATTGTAGTCATTCAACTATGGCCAATATCGATGGAACTCCCCCTCTCCCGCCTCGATCTCAATCTGCTCACCGTGTTCGACATGCTGATGCAGGAGCACAACGTCACCCGTGCCGCCGAGCGGCTGCACCTCTCCCAGTCCACCGTCAGCCATGCGCTGGGGCGGTTGCGCCAGGCGCTGGATGATCCGCTGTTCGTCATGAGCCGGCGGGAGATGATGCCCACCGAGCGCGCCAAGGCGCTGGCCGGGCCGGTGCGTCAGGCGCTGGCCATGCTGGAGCAGGGCCTGCGCCAGGCGAAGGGGTTCGATCCCGCCACGGCGCAGCGGGTCTTTCGCATCGCTACCCCGGGATCGGTGGAGCACGGCCTGGTGCCGGTGCTGGTGGAGCGCATGGTGCAGCAGGCTCCCTCCTGCCGGTTGGAGGTGTGCGAGCTGGCAGACAGCGACTATGAGCGGGAGCTGGAGAAGGGGGAGCTGGATCTGGTGATCGGCTTTGCCGACGCCAATCATCTCTCCCCCCGGTTGTGGCGCGAATCCTGGTTCAACAATCCCCTGGTCTGCCTGTCACCGCTCGGCAGCGCGCTGCCGGATGCGCTGGGGCCCGCCGAGCTGGTGAGCCGCCCCCACATCCACACCTCCAGCTGGGGCCACAGCCAGGCCATGGTGGATCTCTGGCTGGCCAGGTTCGGGGTGGCGCGGGAACTGGGGGTGAGGCTGCCGAGCTTTATGGCGGTGCCGCAGCTGATGGCGACCGGTCGCTACCTGGTGGTGGTGCCCGAGATGATAGGGCGCCACTTCTGCCGCCACTATCCGCTGCGGCTGCACCAGCTGGAGCCCGCCATCCCCATCGTCTACCTGATGGCGGGCCACCCCCTCAGCGCCCACGACGAGGCGATCGGCTGGTTCAAGGGCCTGCTGCATCGGCTCGCCTTCGAGCGCTATGGCGAGGCCGCGCTGGGCACCCCGGCTCAGCGCAACCCGGCGAAGTAATCCAGCCCCATGGCCCCCTTCACCTCCGCCAGCACCTCGTCGGTGAGGACGCGGGCCTGCTGGGTCCCCCGATGCAGCAACGCCAGCAGCTGCCCCTTGTCGGCGCTGGCCGCCTGGCGCCGCGCCCGCATGGGGGCGAGCAGACTCTGCAGGCAGTCGTCCAGCACCTGTTTGCAACGCATGTCACCCAGCCCGCCGCGCCGGTAGTGCGCCTTCATCTCGGCCACCAGCGCCTTGTCGGGGTGGAAGGCGTCCAGATAGGCGAACACCGTATTGCCTTCCACCTGACCCGGATCGCTCAGCCTGAGGTGGTTGGGGTCGGTATACATGGCATAAACCGCTCGCTTGATCTCGTCCGCCGACATGCCGAGCTCTATGGTGTTGCCGAGGGATTTGGACATCTTGGCCTTGCCGTCGATGCCGGGCAGGCGGCCGGTGTCGCTCAGTATGGGCTGGCACTCGGTCAGCACCTCTTTGCCCACCAGGCCGTTGAAGCGGCGCACTATCTCGTTGGTCTGCTCCAGCATGGGCAGCTGATCCTCGCCCACCGGCACATGGGTGGCGCGAAACGCCGTGATGTCGGCGGCCTGGCTGACCGGGTGGGTTAGAAAACCCGCTGGCAGGCTACGTTCGAACCCTTTTTGCTGGATCTCCGCCTTGACGGTGGGGTTGCGCTCCAGTCGGGCGACGCTGACCAGGTTGAGGTAGTAGCAGGTGAGTTCGGCGAGGGCGGGCAGGGCGCTCTGCAGGCAGAAGGTGGTCTTGGCGGGATCGAGGCCGACGGCCAGGTAGTCGGCCATCACCTCCAGCACGTTGTCGGTGACCTTGGTCGGGTTGTGGCCGTTGTCGGTCAGCGCCTGCAGATCGGCGATCATCACGAATTGACGGTAGTGGTGCTGGGCCTCCACGCGCTGGCGCAGGGAGCCGACGTAGTGGCCTATGTGCAGTCTGCCGGTGGGACGGTCGCCGGTCAGTATGATGGGGTTGTGCATGTCACTCTCTCCAGTGGGGTGGGCTGGGAGGCGACAAAGGGATAAAAACAATGACCGCCTCTCGGCGGTCACGGTGTTTTCTTTGGGAAATCTTACATAGAAAAGCAGTGCCGCCTGTTTATGGGCAGCACCACCAGTAGTTGTGATTGAACGAGGTCATATTCATGGCTAATCAAGCTACGCTCGTTTGCTCACTTCTGCAAGGGCACGACCAGTAGATCGCAGGGCACAGTGTTCATCAGCTGACGGGCGCTGGAGGTGAGCAGGCTCCAGAAGCTCTGGCGATGGCCGCACACCAGCAGGTCTATCTGGTAATCCTTGACCGCCTGGTTGACCCGTTCGCTCAGATCGCCGCAGATCACCAGCTTCTTCTCGATGGGATAGTCCACCGAGGCGAGGAAGGCCTCCAGCTTCTCCTTCGCCTCGGCGATCACCTGATCCTGCACGTTGTCGATGTCGATATCGATCATCTCGGTGTAGAGATCCTTGAGGTCCACGTCGACGTGGATCACCGACAACTTGGCGCCGTTGGAGCGGGCCCGGTCGACCGCCTTCTCGATCACCTTGCGGTTATCTTCCGACAGGTCGATCGCGGCCAGTACGTGTTTGTAATAGGTTCCACTCATGGGAGTTCTCCTCACTGATCCTGAGTTAACTATACCAATGTCTGATGAAACTAAAACGGCGGCGTCGCCACAGTTTCGGGATTTGAATGGATTTGTCGTACGCCTATGTTGCCGTCCTTTATGAAAAGTCGCGCATATATTGAGCAGGAATTTGAAGCCGGTCACAGCCGGCGAAGAGGGAGGGGAATAGGATGTGCCCGTGCTTCGCAATGAACACAAAACAATAAAAAGCATCTGAATACCGCTTTGGGGAGCCTGGTGCTCCCTCTTGTTTTTCTGCGCCCTTCTGTGCCCAATCCCCCCTGACATCAAGGTAATCTGCCGTCTCATGGCTATGCTGTAGCCAGTTCCCTCGGAGATCCACTCATGATCATTCAACCCCAGATCCAGGGCTGCGTCGCCCGCAATTGCCACCCCATCGGTTGTCGCGCCGCCGTCGCGCAGCAGATCGCCAGCGTCAAGGCGGCTGGCCCCTTCAACGGGCCCAAGCGGGTGCTGGTGCTGGGGGCCTCGTCCGGTTTCGGGCTGGCCTCCCGCATCGCGCTGGCCTTCGGTGCCGGCGCCGACACCATAGGCGTCTCGTTCGAGCGGGGGCCGTCCGACAAGGGGATCGGCAGCGCGGGCTGGTACAACAATATCTGGTTTCGCCAGGCGGCGGAGCAGGAGGGGCGCATCGCCGTCAACCTGATCGGGGATGCCTTCTCGGACGCCATGCGCCAGCAGGCCATCGCCAGCATCCGCCAGCAGCTGGGACAGGTGGATCTGGTGGTCTATTCGCTGGCGAGCGGCATCCGGCTGCTGGCCGATGGCACCCAGGTGCGCTCCGTGCTCAAGACCACGGGCCAGCCATTCAGTGGCTGGGGACTGGATCTGGAGCACGACAGTCTGGTGCAGCAATCCCTGGCGCCCGCCACCCCGGAGGAGATCCGCGATACCGTCACCGTGATGGGGGGCGAGGACTGGCAGCTCTGGCTGCAGGCGCTGCAGCAGGCCGATTGCCTCGCCCCCGGCGTCCAGACGGTGGCCTACTCCTACATAGGTCCGGAGTCCACCTATCCCCTCTACCGGGATGGCACCATCGGCTACGCCAAGGAGCACCTGCACGCCACCGCCGAGGCCATCAACCTGCAGCTGGCCCAGCTCGGCGGCCACGCCTGGGTGTCGGTGTGCAAGGCGCTGGTGACCAAGGCGAGCGCCTATATTCCGGTGCTGCCGGTCTACCTCGGTCTGCTGATGGGGGTGATGAAGGAGCGCGGAGTGCACGAGGGTTGCATCGAGCAGATGCAGCGGCTGTTCGCCAGCAAGATGTACGGGCCGCGGGGGGTGGTAGCCGATGGCAACCGGCTGATCCGGATGGATGACCACGAGCTGGATCCGGCCATTCAGGCGGCGGTCTCTGCGCTCTGGTCCAAGGTGACGCCGGATAACTTCCATGTCCTTGGGGACTTTGCCGGGCTGCGGCGAGACTTCATGCAGCTCAATGGCTTCGAGCTGGCCGAGGTCGACTACGGGGCGCCGGTCAACGAGTCTGCGCTGACCGAGCTGACGCCCTGAGTCTGCCCACGGCACCTTCCCGTTTGCCGGCCTGACCGCCGTCAGCGTCAGGCGACGCTGCTGGTCAGCGCGGACGGCTGGTCGGGGGAGGGGGCCAGTATGCTCTGGTTGCGGCCCTGGCGCTTGGCCTGATACATGGCCATGTCGGCCCTGTGGATCAGCTGATGCAGGCTGTCATCGGCGGGGGAGCGCTCCGCCACCCCTATGCTGATGGTCATACGCGGGGCATCGAGCTGCTCTATCCTGTGCCGCAGCCGCTCGGCATGGTGCCGGCAGGTGGCGCCGTCCTGCGACATGGCCACCAGAAACTCCTCACCTCCCCAGCGCCCGATCTGTTGCAGATCAGGCGCCCAGTGTTTCAGCTCCTGTGCCAGCCGCTGGATCGCCAGATCACCGGTCTGGTGGCCGTGGCGATCGTTGATCTGCTTGAAGTGATCTATGTCGATGATGAACAGGGTCAGCGGCTCGTTCAGTTGCCACTGCTGCGATAACCGCTCCAGCAGGGCGCGTCGATTTGGCAGCCCGGTCAGTTGATCGAAGGTGGCGAGCCGGTAGAGATGGCGTGAGTTGCGATGCAACCGGTGGGTGGTCAACCCGAGCAGGATCAGGGCGCCGGCCAGCAGCGCGACCAGCAGCAGCTGGTAGTTGCGGGCGCTCTGTTGATACAGCAGTTGCTGGCGCCTGCGCTCGTTCTCCTGTTGTAGCGCCCGGTTGCTGGCCTCGCTGCGCGCCAGCTCCATCTCGGCCTGGAACGCGCTGGCATGCTGGCTCAGGGTCTGGTTGAAGTGCTGTTTGTAGTCGTGCATGTATTCGCACATCACCCTATAGGCCTCGGGATAGCGTCCCAGATCGGCCAGCAGCCTGGCCTGCAGCGCCCTGCCGTCTATGGTGACCGGGCTGGCCTGGGCCGTCAGCAGTTGCAATGCCAGCTGCTTCTCCCCACGGCCCTGCAGCGTCCTGGCCCGGGTCTCGGTCAGGCGGGAGCCCGCCTGCGGGTAGCCGAGCCGCTGATAGATGGCCTGCGCCTCGTCCAGGCTGCGCCAGGCGGCGTGCCATTTTTCCTGCGCATTGAGGGCCATGGCCTGATAGCCGAGCACTATGGCGCGATAGTCCGGCGCCAGATCCGGGGTTGCCAGCAGGTCGTCGAGCAACTGGCTCGCCTGGATGGGGCGATCCATGTCGATATAGAGCCGCGCCATGTTGGCCCTGATGATGGCCTGGCTGTTGGGCTCGTTCAGTTGCACCATCTGCTGCAGCGCGTCCCGGTAATAGCCTTCGGCCTCCTGATAGAGGCTGAGGTCGGCATAGAGGTTGCCTAGGGTCATCATCAGCCGGGCGAATTGCAGCCCGGCAAGGGGGCTGGCGGGGATCTGCTGCTTGAGCCGGAAGGCGGTCTTGAGTTCGGCGATGGCCTCTTTCAGGCGCTGGGTGCGATAGAGGGCGAGTCCGTTCAGGGCATGCCACTCCGACTCCTGGGCCGGATGACCCCTGACACTGGACTGGAGTTGGGTCAGCAGGCGGAGGGCCTGCTGCGGCGCCTCTGTGTCCAGGATGAGCGCCACCTGTTGCAACCGGAAGTCCAGCAGGCGCAGCGTCTCCTGGCGGGCGGTGGCCAGCCCGCGGGCGCGGGCGTTGTCGAGCAGGGCCTCGGGGTAGTACCCGAGGGCCGCCTTGGCCAGGGATCTCGCGTGAAACAGCTCCATGTCTGGCCGCGGCTTGGCATTGAGGCGCTGCAGATAGCCGGCGGGATCGCGCGCCGCCTGCAATTCAGCCTCTTCCAACAGGGGAGCGGCCTGCAGCTGGGTCATCCAGAGCAGTGCCAGTGCCATCACCAATCTCATTGCATCTTCTTCCTGACCGTTGGCGCCATCATAGAGGCTGGGTCCGGGTACACCATCTTTCTTTGCTTATCCATGCCTGTATGGGGGTCAGGATGAGAGGGACTATGGTCACAACTGCGATACCCGACCCATGCGGATGGTTGATTCGTGGTACAACAGTGGCGACAATTGTGACCAAATCACCGTGGAGAATCATCATGTTGGCCCAAGCCATGATCGAGAAGTTGAACGAGCAGATAAATCTTGAATTCTATTCCTCCAATCTCTACCTGCAGATGAGCGCCTGGTGTGAGGACAAGGGCTTCGAAGGGGCGGCAAACTTCCTGCGCCAGCACGCCGTCGAGGAGCGCCAGCACATGGAGCGCCTGTTCACCTACGTGAGCGAGACAGGTGCCATGCCGATACTGGGCGCGATCGAAGCGCCTCCCCACGAGTTCAACTCGCTCGGCGACATCTTCCGCACCACCCTGGAGCACGAATACCACATCACCAAGTGCATCAACGGCCTGGCCCACGTGGCCTTCACCACCCAGGACTACTCCACCTTCAACTTCCTGCAGTGGTATGTGGCCGAGCAGCACGAGGAAGAGAAGCTGTTCAAGAGCATCGTCGACCGCCTGTCACTGGTGGGCGAGGATGGCAAGGGCCTCTACTTCATCGACAAGGAGCTGTCCGAGCTGGCCAAGGGTGCACCCGCCAGCGTCATGGACGGCAACGCCTGATAGTCGTGGACACTTAGTGTTCAGCCAGTACAATAACGGCCCTTTTACGGGCCGTTTTCTATTGGTTCTGGCATGAGATTTCTGCCGGGCTGCCATGACGGCGCTTTTGTTGTGAGCCGTTTTCTATTGGTCTTGGCCGGAAACCACAGTCGTTTCCGCCGGATACCATGACGGTTCTTTCTGTTATGGGCCCTTTTGGCCGCCGAGCGAATAAGGCAGTGATGATGCAAGTGGATGTGGTGGTGATCGGGGCCGGTGCGGCCGGTTTGATGTGTGCGGCCCAGGCGGGATATCGGGGTCGCTCTGTGCTGTTGCTCGACAACGCCAAGAAGCCGGGTCGCAAGATTCTGATCAGCGGCGGTGGCCGCTGCAACTTCACCAACCATCAGGCTGGCCCCCACGCCTTCCTCTCGGGTAACCCGCACTTCTGCAAGTCGGCGCTGGCGCGCTACACCCAGCAGGATTTCATCGAGCTGGTGGACAGGCACGGGGTGAATTACCACGAACGTACCCTGGGGCAGCTCTTCTGTCTCGAGAGCGCGAAAGAGATAGTCGATGCGCTGCTCACCGAGTGCGACTGGGCCGGGGTGACCCTGCAGTGCCAGACCGAGATCCTGAGCGTCAGCAAGAACGATGACGGCTTCCTGCTCGAGACCAGCAAGGGCGAGATCGGTTGCCAATCCCTGGTGGTGGCGACCGGTGGCCTCTCCATGCCGAAACTCGGCGCCACCCCCTACGGCTTCAAGCTGGCGGAGCAGTTCGGCCTCAATGTGCTGCCCACCCGCGCCGGTCTGGTGCCCTTCACCCTGCACCAGGCCGAGAAGGAGGCGTTTGCCGACTTGGCCGGGGTCAGCCTGCCGGTGGCGGTGACCGCCGAGGATGGCACCTGTTTCAAGGAGGCCATGCTGTTCACCCACCGCGGCCTCTCCGGCCCGACCATACTGCAGATCTCCTCCTTCTGGCTGGCGGGGGAGAAGATCCACATCAACCTGCTGCCTGAGCTGGATATCCCGGCGGCCCTCAAGGCCTGGGCGCTGGCCCACCCGGCCCAGGAGCTGAAGACGGTGCTCGGGCGCGAGCTGCCCAAGCGCTTCGTCGACAAGCTGGTGGAGCTGGGGCAACTCAGCAACAAACCGATGCGCCAGTACAACGAGCGGGAGCTGGAGGCCATCGCCGCCCTGCTGGGGGACTGGCAGATCCTGCCGAACGGCACCGAAGGCTATCGCACCGCCGAGGTGACGCTAGGAGGGGTGGATACCAACGAGCTCTCCTCCAAGACCATGGAGGCGCGCAAGGTGGCCGGTCTCTACTTCGTCGGTGAGGTGGTGGACGTGACCGGCTGGCTCGGTGGCTACAACTTCCAGTGGGCCTGGTCCTCCGGCTGGGTGGCCGGTCAGTACTGCTGACGAACGCGCTGGGCTGACTTAGCCAGAACAGGCCATCGAGCCGCATCACGAGCGGCTTGATGGCTCGCGCCAGCGCGGCTAGAAGGTGCCGTTTTTACACTGATGTCATCTTCGAAGCGGCCTGCTCCCCCCTGCCACGATTTGGCCCTCGAGCGCCATCCCGCACAGCAGACTCCTTCTCCTGCACCCATGATGAGTCGCATCTATCTTTCCGTTCGCGCTAGCCAGAGCGGACGCCAGCGGGCCGATCAGCCCTTCCTGATCGTCGGCAGCAACACCGTCAGCAGCCCGATCAGCGGCAGGTAGGCGCACAGCTGATACACGGTTTCGATGCTGGTCGCGTCGGCCAGCTGGCCCAGCAGGGCGGCGCCTATGCCACCCATGCCGAAGGCGAAGCCGAAGAACAGGCCGGATATGGTGCCGACCTTGCCGGGGACCAGCTCCTGGGCATAGACCAGGATGGCGGAGAAGGCGGAGGCCAGGATCAGGCCGATGATCACCGAGAGCACCGAGGTCCAGAACAGGTCGACATGGGGCAGCAGCAGGGTGAAGGGGGCGACGCCGAGGATGGAGATCCAGATCACCCGCTTGCGGCCGATGCGGTCACCGACAGGCCCGCCGAGCACTGTGCCCGCCGCGACGGCGAAGAGGAAGGCAAACAGATGGAACTGCGCGCTGTCCAGGGAGAGGCTGAACTTGTCCATCAGGTAGAAGGTGTAATAGCTGCTCAGGCTGGTCATGTAGAAGAACTTGGAGAACATCAGCAGGCCGAGGATGGCCAGCGACCAGCCGATCTGGCGGCGGCTCAGGCCGTTGCCGGCATGGGCCTTCATCCGCTTGTGGAAGTTGGCGGCATGATGACTGGACCAGCGCCCGACGAAGCTGAGCACCACCACGCCGATCAGCGCGAACAGCGAGAACCAGGCCGCGCTGCCCTGTCCCTGCGGCACTATGATCAGCGCGGCGAGCAGCGGGCCTATGGCCGACCCCAGGTTGCCGCCGATCTGGAACAGCGATTGGGCCAGTCCGGGCTGGCTGCCGGCCGCCATGCGGGCGACCCGCGAGGATTCCGGGTGGAACACAGACGAGCCCATGCCGATCAGCATCGCCGACAGCAACACGGCGCCAAAGCTGTCCGCCTGGGACAGCGAGAGCAGGCCGAGCAGCGTGAAGCCCATGCCGAGCGGCAGCGAATAGGGCATGGGCCTGCGATCGGTGTAGAGGCCGATCAGCGGTTGCAACAGCGAGCCCGTGAACTGGTAGGTGAGGGTGATGAGGCCTATCTGGGCGAACGACAGGTTGAGTCCGAGCTTCAACAGCGGATAGATGGCCAGCAGCACCGACTGCATCATGTCGTTCAACAGGTGCGAGAAGCTGATCGCGGCAATCACCGGGTAAGTGGTGGTATTCAGGGCGTCGGCCGAGGGCTGCGCGGTGAGAGGGGCATCGGTGCTGAGGGTCTTTTCCATGAGGTAGTGTTTCTGCTGTCCTGGGTATCGCTCTAACATGCCCGATCCTGGCCCGTCTGGACATAGTAAAAATGAATGGAATGAACGCCCACCTCCACTTTGTCGGCGAGGGGGCGACAGCCTGGCTCGCGCCCATGGTGCGGCTGCCGGGCCTATGACCGATCATCACCCTGTTGTGGCGCACTTGTGCTTTGCTGGCGGAGGCTTAGTATGGGACGGTCGTACTTTAATCATCTGGGAAGGACCCCTGTTGACCGGGCCCCTTCGCGCATCGGGGGAGTATATGTTTGAAAGTCTTGGGGTTATCAACGTCTGGACCTATCTGATCGGGCTGTTCTTCATCATCATAGCGCCGGGCCCCAACTCCATTTATGTGCTGCGCACCGGCGCCACCCGTGGCATAGGCCCAGGTTATCGGGCGGCCCTCGGGGTCTTCGTCGGCGACGCCATCCTCATCTTCTGTGCCTATCTGGGGGTGGCCTCCCTCATTCGCACCACCCCGCTGCTGTTTACCCTGGTGCGCTATCTCGGCGCCATCTACCTGCTCTATCTGGGGATCAGGATCCTCCATGCGAACTTCGTCGCCAAACAGGGCGCGGTACACGGCGAGTCGGTACAGGGGGAAAACTATTTCGGCAAGGCGCTGACCCTGAGCCTCACCAACCCCAAGGCGATCCTGTTCTACGTCTCCTTCTTCGTGCAGTTCATCGACTTCAACTACGCCCACACCTGGCTCTCCTACCTGGTACTGGCCGGCATGCTGGAGGCCATGAGCTTCGTCTATCTGACCCTGTTGATCTTCGGCGGCACCCTGATGGCGCGCTTCTTCGCTCGCAAGGTGCGCCTCGCCAGGCTGGGCAACGGTCTGATCGGCCTCTTCTTCATGGGCTTCGCCGCTCGCCTGGCGACCATCTCCTCCTGATCCCGCCCAGCGGCCGCGCTCATCGTGCAAGATGAGCGCGGCCGGTCATTCTGCTTCCCTATGCTCCCTTGGGCGCCCGCCTGAGGTAAACTAGTGCGCCCCAGAGGGGAGGCCGGGGCGGGATGCCGCTCACCGGCCTGATAATGTCCCCGGCCCGAACGGCGTCAGCCGCCCGGGGGCTGATACATTTTATAGTGCGCCCCTCGTGGCCATTGGTCGGAGGGCCCATGCTCGAAAATCAGATGATGTTGTTGGCGGTGTTTGAACGGGCGGCCCTGATGCTGATGACCCTGTTCTTCCTGACCCGCACCCGCCCGTTCCAGCGCCTGTTCCAGAAGCGGGATCACACCCCGGCCGAGCTGGTGCTGGTCGCGGCCATCTTCGGCCTGTTCGCGGTGTTCAGCACCTACACCGGCATCCAGGTGGAGGGGGCGCTCATCAACGTGCGGATCATCGCCATCATCTCGGGCGGCATCCTGTTCGGCCCCTGGGTCGGCATCCCGGCCGGGGTCATCTCCGGCCTGCACCGTTACCTCATCGACATGGATGGCCACACCTCCATTCCTTGCCTCATCGCCAGCATCATCGCCGGCCTGCTGGCCACCTGGATCCACCTCAACTGCCGCAAGTCCCGGCTCTGGCTGTACGGCATACTGGCGGGCATGTTGTGCGAGGGGCTGACCATGCTGCTGATCTGGCTGCTGACCGAGCCCCATGAGGTGGGGGTGGAGATCGTCAGCCACATCGCCTACCCGATGATCGCCGGGGCGCTCTGCATCGGCCTCATCATCAAGCTGGTGCAGGATCTGGATGACGAGAAGGAGTTGATCGCCGCCAAGCAGGCCAAGCTGGCCCTCGACATCGCCAACAAGACGCTGCCCTTCTTCCAGAAGGTCGATCGCCACTCCCTCGGCCAGGTGTGTGGCGTCATCTGTAACGAGATCCATGCCGATGCGGTGGCCATCACCGACACCCGCGACGTGCTGGCCTATGTGGGGGTGGGCAAGGATTACTACGAGCTGGATGAGCACCACGCCATCAGTGACATGACCCAGCGGGCCGTGCTGCTGGATCAGATCATCATCAACAACGATCTGCGCCAGTATCACCTGTCCGACTTCCACTCGGTCATCATCATCCCGCTGCGGGAGAATGGCGCCGTCAGCGGCACCCTCAAGATCTATTACCGCCGCACCCACCGCATCACCAGCTCGTTGCGGGAGATGGCGGTGGGCCTCTCCCAGCTCATATCCACCCAGATGGAGGTGTCGCGCATCGAGCAGCTCAAAGAGATGACCCGCAAGGCGGAGTTCACCGCGCTGCAGAGCAAGATCAATCCCCACTTCCTGTTCAACGCCCTCAATGCCATCTCGTCGCTGATCCGCATCCGCCCCCAGCAGGCACGCCAGCTCATCGCCAACCTGGCGGACTACCTGCGCTACAACCTCAACAAGGGGGACGAGCTGATCGACATCCAGGAGGAGCTGCAGCAGGTGCGCGACTACGTGGCCATCGAGCAGGCCCGCTTCGGCGACAAGCTGGAGGTGGTGTTCGAGGTGGACGATGTGCACATCCAGGTGCCTTGCCTGCTGCTGCAGCCGTTGGTGGAGAACGCCATCCTGCACGGCATCCAGCCCCGTAGCGCCCCGGGCCGGGTCACCATAGAGGTGA
This sequence comes from Aeromonas sp. sif2433, assembly GCF_019218705.1. Taxonomy (NCBI): domain Bacteria; kingdom Pseudomonadati; phylum Pseudomonadota; class Gammaproteobacteria; order Aeromonadales; family Aeromonadaceae; genus Aeromonas; species Aeromonas sp. sif2433. The sequence continues at coordinate 6,478 of NZ_JAHUXD010000013.1, read as the reverse complement.
GGCAGCTGGCAGGCGGCATCCGGGTGGCGGTGCGCGACACCGGTTATGGCATCAGCCAGGCGGTGATCGACGGGGTGGCCGCCGGCCGGGTGGAGAGCCGCAGCATAGGCCTGATGAACGTGCATCAGCGCGTCAAACTCTTGTACGGGGACGGGTTGCAGCTCAGGCGGCTGGAACCCGGCACCGAAGTCTGTTTCTATCTGCCGGATCCGGAGGCAATGCCATGCTGAGCGCCATCATAGTGAAAGACGAGTACTTGGCTCGAGAGGCGCCGGCCTGCCTGTCTCGTCATCCGGAGGCGCTGCCATGTTGAGAGCCATTATCGTTGAAGATGAATACCTGGCCCGAGAGGAGCTGATCTACCTGGTGAACCAGCACAGCCAGATAGAGATAGTGGCGAGCTTCGAGGATGGGCTGGAGGCGTTCAAATACCTGCAGGATCACGAGGTGGATGTGGTGTTTCTGGATATCCAGATCCCCTCCATCGACGGCCTGCTGCTGGCCAAGAACCTGCACAAGTCGAGCCACCCGCCCCACATAGTGTTCGTCACCGCCTACAAGGAGTTTGCGGTGGAGGCGTTCGAGCTGGAGGCGTTCGACTATATCCTCAAGCCTTACAACGAGCCGCGCATCATCAACCTGCTGCAAAAACTCGAGCACGCCGGCAAGCTGAAACCGAGCCAGGCCGCCGAGGCGGGCGAGGGGAGTGGCAGCCAGAACCGCACCGTCAATCTGGTGAAGGGGGAACGCATCATAGTCACCCCCTGCGAGCAGATCTACTACGCGGAGGCGGACGAGAAGCTGACCTATGTCTACACCCGCACCGATCGTTACGTGATGGCCATGACCATCAGCGAGTTTGTCGGTCGGCTGCCGGCCGAGGGCTTCTTTCGCTGCCACCGATCCTACTGCGTCAACATCAACAAGATCCGCGAGATAGTGCCCTGGTTCAACAGCACCTACCTCATCCGGCTCCATGATCTGCCGTTCGAGGTGCCGGTCAGCCGCAGCAACATCAAGGCGTTCCGTCAGCTGATGCGGCTTTAATTGTCATTCATTCCCGCCGATCTGCATTTCATGCCTTAATCCGTCGGCACTGGGTGCGTCTTGCCTATAGTGGGCTCAATTTCCCGAGTCCACCGCCCGAGACACACCATGACCAAAGAGATGAACCGCACCCGGTACCTGACCCTGATAGGTACCATCATCACCCAGTTCGCCCTGGGGTCCGTCTATACCTGGAGCCTGTTCAACGCCCAGCTCTCCGACAAGCTGGATGAGCCGGTCAGCCAGGTGGCCTTCGCCTTCGGTCTGCTCAGCCTGTCGCTGGCGGTCGCCTCCTCCCTGGCGGGCAAGCTGCAGGAGCGGTTCGGGGTGCGCAACGTCACCCTCGGCGCCGGCGTGCTGCTCGGCATCGGCTTCTTCCTCACCGCCCATGCTAGCAACCTGGCCATGCTCTATCTCTGCGCCGGCATCCTGGTTGGCTTCGCCGACGGCACCGGCTACCTGATGACGCTCTCCAACTGCGTGAAGTGGTTCCCGGAGCGCAAGGGGCTGATCTCCGCCTGCTCCATCGGCGCCTATGGCCTCGGCAGCCTCGGCTTCAAATACATCAACCTGCTGCTGCTCTCCAGCTCGGGTCTGGAGGCGACCTTCCAGCTGTGGGGCCTGATCGCCATGTCCATGGTGCTGGTGGGCGGCATGCTGATGAAGGATGCCCCTCAACAGGCCGCGTCCTCCCAGCAGACCGAGAGCCGTGACTTCACCCTGGCCGAGGCCATGCGCAAGCCGCAGTACTGGATGCTGGCGCTGATGTTCCTCACCGCCTGCATGAGCGGTCTCTATGTCATCGGGGTGGCCAAGGACATCGGTGAGAACATGGTGGGTCTGTCCACCGCGGTGGCGGCCAATGCGGTGGCGGTGATCGCCATGGCCAACCTGGGCGGCCGGCTGGTGCTGGGGATACTGTCTGACAAGATGTCCCGCATCCGGGTCATCACCATAGCCCAGCTGATCACCCTGTGCGGTATGGGGCTGCTGCTGTTCGTGCCGCTCAACGCCAACCTGTTCTTCGTGGCGGTGGCCTGCGTGGCCTTCAGCTTCGGCGGCACCATCACCGTCTACCCCTCCCTGGTGAGCGACTTCTTCGGGCTCAACAACCTGACCAAGAACTACGGCGTCATCTACCTGGGCTTCGGGCTGGGCAGCATCATCGGCTCCATAGTGGCGTCCCTGTTTGGCGGCTTCATGGCGACTTTCAACCTGATCCTGGTATTGCTGGTGGTGGCCCTGGTGCTCTCCCTCACCATCCGCCTGCCGGCGCCCAAGGCCAGCTACGCCGACTGAGCCTGAAGCTATTGATAAATCTAACAAACCGGTGCCCATGGGCGCCGGTTTTTGTTTTTGCGAGCAAAAGACGTATGGATGGCTAAATCGCTATACTCTTACGTCCCCCTTTCCTATAATCCCCCCGCTTTGGCGCATCATGCTTAATAGGGAATCCGGTGAGAATCCGGAGCTGGCGCGCAGCGGTAAGGGGGAACGAAGCGACATCAGGGCACTGCCGTCAGGTGGGAAGCCGTCGCCGTAGGCCATCAGCCCCCCAGCCCGAAGACCTGCCAAAGTTCGTATTTCGAGCCGAGAGAAACCGGTCACGGAGTAGATGCTTACGCGAACTTAAGGATCTGTAATGTCCAAGAAACTATTGGTGGCTGCCCTGTTGCCAACGGCGGCCTTCGCCCAGACTTCCCTGCCTGCCAATGAGACCATGGTGGTGACCGCCAACCGGGTGGAGCAACCCATCAGCTCGGTGCTGGCGCCCATTGTGGTGATCGATCGCGCCGAGATCGACGCCCGCCAGGTGCAGAGCCTGCCGGATCTGCTGAAGACCCTGCCGGGGGTGCAGATCACCACCCTGGGTGGACGGGGGCACATGAGCAGCCTGTTCATCCGCGGTACCAACTCCAACCATTCGCTGGTGCTGGTCAATGGTCGCCCCATCGCCGCCATGGTGGCCGGTACGCCAGACCTCAGCCAGATCCCGCTCGGCAACATCGAACGCGTCGAGTATATCCGCGGCCCGCGAGCGGCGGTCTACGGCGCGGATGCCATAGGTGGCGTCATCAACCTCATCACCAAGACCTCCGCCAAGAATGGCAGCGAGACCCACCTGAAGGGGGGGGTTGGCAGCAACGGCTATGGCCAGGGTCAGCTGCGTACCGTGCAGGCACTCGGCCAGCAGACCGACATGAATATGATGATCGGTTATGAGCGCGCCGATGGTTTCGACGTGGTGGCCGGTGCCCAGCAGCCGGATCGGGACGGCTTCGACAGCCTGAACGGCCAGCTCGGGCTGAACCATGCCTTCAACGATGCCTGGAGCGCCGACTTCAACGCCCAGGGCTACGACAACCAGACCGAGATGGATGATCCCTATCAGGCGGCGGATCAGAGCCGGGTGCAGGCCTTTCAGTATGATGGTGCGCTCAAGTATCAGGCCGACCACTTCAATAGCCGGCTCGAGGCCAGTTATGGTGAGAACAAGCTGAAGAGCTGGCTGGAGAGCCAGGGGGAGTCGAGTGCCGAGCCCATTCATACCGGCCTGACCCGCTTCTCCTGGATCAACAGCTGGAGCGGCATCGAGGGGCTGCTGCTGACCGGGGGAGCCGATTGGCAGCAGGAGCAGCTGAAATCCGACTCGCGCAGCTACGGCAAGTCGTTCGATGCACCGGATCGCGACAACACCGGGCTGTTTGCCGTCGGCAGCTATCGCTGGCAGGCACTGCAGTTCGAGCTGTCCGGCCGTACCGATGACAACGAGCAGTATGGTCGTCACAACACCTGGTCTGCCGCCAGCGGTCTGGACATAGATGACAACCACAATGTCCGACTGAGCTACGGCACCGGCTTCAAGGCGCCGACCTTCCTCGACCTCTATTACCCAGGTTACGAGAACCCGGATCTGAAGCCGGAAGAGAGCAAGAACCTGGAGCTGGACTTCTCCGGCCGCTACACCGCCTGGGACTGGTCCGTGAACCTGTATCGCAACCAGATCCAGAACCTGATCGCCTGCCAGAGCGCCTTCTCCACCTGCAAGCCGGACAACACGGATGCGGAGATCCGTGGCGTGGAACTGGCGCTGGGTCTGGAGACCGGTCCGCTTCATCATGACCTGAGCTTCGATTACACCAAGACCGAAGACAAGAATGACGGCGACCAGCCGCTGCTGCGCCGCGCCAAGCAGAAGGCCAGCTGGCTGACCCAGGTACAGCTGGGCCCGGTCGATCTGTCGACCGAGCTGCTCTATGTGGGCAAGCGGGATGACAAGGACTTCAGCAGCTTCCCGGCAGAGCGGGTGGTGTTGAGCTCCTATACCCTGGTCAACCTGGGCGCCAGCTACGGGGTGACCCCTGCGCTCACCCTGGGCGGCCGCATCGACAACCTGTTCGATCGCGACTATGTCCCGGCTTATGGCTATGCCTCACCGGGCACCGAGTTCAAGCTGACGGCCGACTACCGTCTCTGATCCACCGCTCTGCTTATATAGAGAGGAAAAAGCGAGGCCCCGCCATGTGCGGGGCCTTTTCTATTGGCCGCCGGCGGGAGTATGATCGCCGCCTCGCATCCAAGGGGGAGCTCAGGTGGCCAATATTCTAGTGTTCGATTCAGGCATGGGCGGTTTGACCGTCTATCGCGAGATCCGTCGCACCTTGCCGGCGCACAACTATTTCTACTGTTTCGACAATGCCAACTTCCCCTATGGCGAACTGAGCGAGCCGGATCTGATCGCGGCCTGTGGTCGCCTGATCATGCAGATGGTGGCCGAGCAGGCCATCGATCTGGTGGTGATCGCTTGCAACACCGCCAGCACCATAGCCCTGCCATCCTTGCGCGCAGCTCTGACTATTCCGGTGGTGGGCGTGGTACCGGCCATCAAGCCGGCGGCCGCCCTGACCCGCAATGGTTGCATCGGGCTGCTGGCCACCCCGGGTACCGTCAGTCGTGCCTACACCCATCAACTCATTGCCCAGTTTGCGCCGGACAAACGGGTGCTGCTCAAGGGAGCGACCGAGCTGGTGATCGAGGCCGAACACAAGCTGGCCGGTCGGCCGGTCAATATGGCGCTGTTGCGAGAGGTGTTGGCGGACTGGATAGAAGGGGAGCCGAAGCCGGATACGCTGGTGCTGGGCTGCACCCACTTCCCGCTGCTCGATGACGAGATCCGGCAACTGATGCCAGATTGCCAGCTGGTGGATTCGGGCAGCGCGGTGGCGAGGCGAGTGGCTCATCTGCTGGCAACCACCACTTCCGCCACATCTGCCAGCGCGCAGGCCAGAGCCTATTGCACCCGGCTGGACAGTGAGGCCCAAAAACTGACAGCCCCCTTGCAAGCATGGGGGCTGTCATCACTCGAAGAGGTAGAGTACTGAGTTATCAGGCGTCGACGTCGCTGCCTTCCCGCTCATCCCTGTCCCGCTTGTCGTTGGCTTCGCGAACCTTGAGGGTGCGTTGCTGATACTCCTTGTCATTGAGCGCGGTGATCGCCTTGGCCGCATCGGCGGCCGGCATCTCCACAAAGCCAAAGCCCCTGCGCTTGCCAGTGGCCTTGTCCTTCATCAGACGGACGGAAATGACCTGGCCCTGCTCGGCAAACAGTTCACGCACGGCGATCTCGTTGGCACGGTAGGGCAGGTTGCCTACATATAAGGTACAAGTCTCTTGGCCGGCGGTCTGCTCGACCGCAGCGGCTGGGGTCCGGTTAAGGAACAGCGGTACGACGAAACCGCCAATGGCCAGACCCACGGCAAAAATCACTTCGGCTTTCAAAGAAAACTGCAGGGCCTGGGCTACCAGATAACCGACCAGCGCCAACACCAGAGCGAGAACGGCCGCCTGCACGTAAACGGGAAACTTGGATAAATTCATCTTTAAAGACCTTTTGTAAATGAAAGCAAAAAAGGTGCAACACTCTATTCACCTCCATGGTAACCAGCTTTCCAGCCAGGCGCTACCACGGACCACTCGGGACACATTATCCGCTTCAGTATGGCATTCCTTAATGTAGGAAGACCTACTTAAATAACGAAAAAACAGCGCTGAAATCATCTGCTTGTGGATAACACTGTATATATACACTGGGTAAGCTGTTTCTAATTGGATAATTTGAAGTTTCCGTGACTTTCTTCAAAAAATGGCTTGTCATCGCGGCCTGGCTCCCTATAATGCGCCCCTACCAGCACGGCAGAACACGCCGGACTGATGAGCCAGCTTCCTCGTGAAGTGGGCGCCGAAAGAAAAGCGAAAACAAGCGCTTGACTTTCGAAGTGAGGAGCGTAATATGCGCCTCCTCAGCGCGATAAGCGTGACGCTCTTTAACAATTTGAATCAAGCAATCTGTGTGGGCACTCACAGCATCGAGCATCAAAAACAATTTTTGATTTTCAATGTCTGGTGAAGTGACCAAAACGACTTGTTAGCA
>NZ_JAHUXD010000012.1:0-121773 GCF_019218705.1 Aeromonas sp. sif2433 | reverse complement strand
AGTTGAGGCAGTTGAGGCAGTTGAGGCAGTTGAGGCAGTTGAGGCAGTTGAGGCAGTTGAGGCAGTTGAGGCAGTTGAGGCAGTATAAGATTCCCTTAAAAGAAAAGCCGGGACAAGCCCGGCTTTTTCTTTATCACTCAGCAGCTGCTTCAGCAGCGGCCGGGCGGTCTACCAGCTCAATGTAAGCCATAGGGGCGTTGTCGCCTGCACGGAAACCGCATTTCAGAATGCGAGTATAACCGCCGGCGCGCTCCAGGTAGCGCGGGCCCAGTTCATTGAACAGCTTAGCCACGATCGCGTTATCGCGAGTACGGGCAAATGCCAGGCGACGATTAGCAACGCTATCAGTCTTGGCAAGGGTGATCAGCGGTTCAACTACACGACGCAGCTCTTTTGCCTTAGGCAGAGTCGTCTTGATGATCTCATGACGAACCAGGGAGCTGGCCATGTTGCGGAACATAGCCTGACGATGGCTACTGTTCCGGTTCAGTTGACGACCACTCAAACGATGGCGCATGACCTTATCCTTCTAACTAAATCTGTGAAACCCGTAATCTGGATTACTCGTCAGCGATGCTGGCGGGCGGCCAATTCTCGAGGCGCATGCCAAGAGACAGACCACGGGAGGCCAACACGTCCTTGATCTCAGTCAGGGACTTCTTACCGAGGTTAGGAGTTTTAAGCAACTCAACTTCGGTACGCTGTACCAGATCACCAATATAGTGGATAGCTTCTGCCTTCAGACAGTTCGCAGAACGAACTGTCAGCTCCAAATCATCGACAGGACGCAGCAGAATCGGATCAAACTCGGGTTTCTCTTCTTTCTTCTCGGGCACGCTGACATCGCGCAGATCCACGAAGGCTTCCAGTTGTTCAGCCAGAATAGTGGCGGAACGACGGATGGCTTCTTCAGGATCCAGAGTACCATTGGTCTCCATGTCGATGACCAGCTTGTCCAAGTCGGTACGCTGTTCCACGCGTGCTGCCTCAACATTGTAGGCAATACGAACGATGGGGCTGAACGCGGAGTCCAGCAGCAGGCGACCGATAGGACGCTCTTCATCATCGTTGTGAACACGAGCAGAAGCAGGCACATAACCACGACCGCGCTGAACTTTCAGGCGCATGCTGATTTCAGCATTGGCGCCAGTCAGGTGGCAGATTACGTGCTCCGGGTTTACGATCTCGACTTCATCACCGTGAGTGATATCACCAGCGGTAACGGGGCCTGTTCCAGACTTGGTCAGGGACAGAGTTACCTCGTCCTTGCCTTCCAGCTTCACAGCGATACCTTTCAGGTTGAGCAGGATTTCAAGAATGTCTTCCTGTACACCTTCTTTGCTGCTGTACTCGTGCAGTACTCCGTCAATTTCGACTTCAGTAACCGCACAACCGGGCATAGATGACAGCAAAATACGACGCAGAGCATTGCCCAGCGTGTGACCAAAGCCACGCTCAAGCGGCTCGAGAGTCACTTTCGCGTGAGTCGGGCTAACTTGCTCGATGTCAACTAGCCGCGGTTTAAGAAAATCTGTTACAGAACCCAGCATTGTGTCCTCTCTTTAGAAGCTAGCTTTACTTGGAGTAAAGCTCGACGATCAGCTGTTCGTTAATGTCGGCAGACAGGTCGGAACGCTCTGGCAGGCGCTTGAAGGCACCTTCCATCTTAGCAGCGTCAACCTCTACCCAAGTCGGCTTCTCGCGCTGACCAGCAACTTCCAGGGAAGCTTTGATACGCGCTTGCTTCTTAGCCTTCTCACGAACGCAGACCACGTCCTCAGGGGATACCTGGAAAGAAGGAACATTTACGACACGGCCGTTTACCATGATGGCTTTGTGGCTCACCAGCTGACGAGATTCAGCACGGGTAGCGCCGAAGCCCATACGGTAGACGACGTTGTCCAGACGACCTTCCAGCAGCTGCAACAGGTTTTCACCGGTGTTACCCTTTTGACGGGCAGCATCGCGGTAGTAGTTGCGGAACTGTTTTTCCAATACGCCGTAGATACGACGAACTTTTTGTTTCTCGCGCAGTTGCACACCGTAGTCAGACAGACGCGCTTTACGCGCACCGTGTTGACCTGGAACGGTGTCAATCTTGCACTTAGAATCAATCGCACGAACACCAGACTTCAGGAAGAGGTCGGTGCCCTCACGACGGCTAAGCTTAAGCTTAGGACCGATATATCTTGCCATCTTCTTTCTCCAACAATCCTAGACCAAGTAGCTACAGCGTTATACGCGGCGCTTCTTGGGAGGACGACAACCGTTGTGCGGGATCGGAGTCACATCAGTAATATTAGTGATGCGGAAACCAGCCGCGTTCAGAGCGCGGATGGAAGACTCACGACCGGGACCCGGACCTTTGACCATGACTTCCAGGTTCTTCACGCCGTATTCTTTGGCGATCTCACCAGCACGCTCAGCAGCTACCTGGGCAGCAAACGGAGTGGACTTACGGGAACCACGGAAACCGGAACCACCAGAGGTAGCCCAAGACAGAGCATTGCCCTGACGGTCAGTAATGGTCACGATTGTGTTGTTGAAAGATGCATGAACGTGTGCAATACCGTCGCTCACTTGCTTTTTAACGCGCTTGCGAGCACGAGTCGGAGTTTTAGCCATTTTCTACCTTCCCGTTACTTCTTGATAGCCTTGCGCGGACCCTTACGGGTACGAGCGTTGGTCTTGGTACGTTGACCACGAACAGGCAGGCTACGACGGTGACGCAAACCACGGTAGCAACCCAGATCCATCAAGCGTTTGATGTTCATGGAAATCTGACGACGCAAGTCACCTTCAACGGTGAATTTACCTACTTGCTCGCGCAGACTTTCGATCTGAGCTTCGTCCAAGTCTTTAATTTTCACATTCTCAGCAATACCGGCTGCGGCACAGATGGCCTTGGAGCGGGTACGACCGACGCCATAAATCGCAGTCAACGCAATGACTGCATGCTTATGGTCAGGAATGTTAATGCCAGCGATACGGGCCACTGTTCACTCCTACGTAGCGTAGATAACGACCACCACAAAGCCCGTGAGCGGATACGTGGCGGTCAACCAATACACAACAAAAGTTGGCTGGCTATAATAGCCAGCACAACTATTTGTTGCAAGTACTAACCGTAAAAATTAGCCTTGGCGCTGTTTATGCTTTGGCTCGCTGCAAATCACACGCACCACACCGTGACGCTTGATGATTTTGCAGTTACGGCAGATTGCCTTAACGGAAGCACGAACTTTCATTGCTTAACTCCGTAACTACGCCGACCTTTAGCGGCCGTAGCCCTTCAGGTTGGCCTTCCTCAGGACGTCGCCATATTGATGAGACATCATATGGGTTTGTACCTGAGCCATGAAGTCCATGATAACTACCACGATAATCAGCAGCGAGGTGCCACCGAAGTAGAACTGTACGTTCCAGGCAGTCATCAAGAACTGGGGTACCAGACAGATAAAGGTGATATAGAGCGCACCTGCCAATGTCAGGCGAGTCATAACCTTATCGATGTAACGTGCTGTCTGCTCGCCCGGGCGGATCCCCGGGATAAAGGCTCCACTCTTCTTCAAGTTATCTGCTGTCTCGCGGGGGTTGAACACCAGCGCGGTATAGAAGAAGCAGAAGAAGATAATGGCTGCTGCATAGAGCATCTCATACAAGGGTTGACCCGGCTGCAGGACCATAGAGACCTGCTGCAGAACGTCAGCTACCTTGCCCTCACCCTGACCAAACCAAGAGGTGATGGTCCCTGGGAAGAGGATGATGCTGGATGCGAAAATCGCAGGAATCACACCGGCCATATTCACTTTCAACGGCAGGTGTGTGCTTTGCGCGGCGAATACCTGGCGGCCTTGTTGACGCTTGGCGTAGTTCACGACGATACGACGCTGACCACGTTCCACGAACACCACAAAGTAAGTCACTGCGAAAACAATCAAGCCCAGCAACAACAACAGCAGGATGTGCAATTCCCCTTGACGTGCCTGTTCGGCCGTAGCGCCAATGGCATGAGGCAGACCAGCAACGATACCCGTGAAGATAATCAACGAGATACCATTACCAATCCCACGCTCGGTAATCTGCTCACCCAACCACATCAAGAACATGGTACCGGTGACCAGACTCACAACGGCCGTGAAATAGAAGCCCAAACCCGGATGAGTCACGAGTCCCTGCATCATATTTGGCAAGCCGGTTGCAATACCAATGGCCTGGAAAGTTCCCAAAACCAGCGTGCCCCAACGGGTATATTGGCTAATCTTGCGACGGCCGGATTCACCTTCTTTCTTGAGTTCAGCAAGAGCGGGGTGAACCACAGTCAGCAACTGGATAATGATCGACGCCGAAATGTACGGCATGATCCCCAGTGCAAGAATAGAAGCACGCGAGAGTGCACCACCACTGAACATGTTAAACATCTCAATGATGGTGCCCTTCTGTTGTTGGAACAACTCGGCCAGTACGGCGGCGTCAATACCAGGAATAGGCACATAAGAGCCTGCACGGAAAACGATAATCGCCCCGAGAACGAAGAGCAGACGGCTCTTCAGTTCACTCAGACCACCCTGTGCTTTAACATCCAATCCTGGTTTCTTAGCCATTGTACTGATTATTCCTCGATTTTACCGCCAGCGGCCTCGATGGCTGCACGTGCACCTTTGGTGACGGACAGACCACGAACGGTCACAGCACGGTCAATGTTGCCAGACAGAACAACTTTAGCGAAAACGATGTTCTTAGTAACAACACCGGCTTGCTTCAGAGTGCTCAAATCGACCACATCACCTTCTACCAGGGCCAGTTCGTTCAGACGCACTTCGGCAGATACCAAAGATTTGCGAGAGAAGAAACCGAACTTCGGCAGACGGATTTTCAAAGGCATCTGACCACCTTCGAAACCGTTGCGGACTTTACCGCCACCGGAACGAGAGGTTTGGCCTTTCACGCCACGACCACCAGTCTTGCCCAGACCTGAACCGATACCACGGCCCGGACGGTGCTTAGCAGACTTGGAACCTGGGGCCGGAGACAGAGTATTCAGACGCATGCTTAGCCCTCCACCTTAACCATGTAATAAACCTGGTTGATCATACCGCGTACGCAAGGAGTATCTTCCAGCTCGACGGTGTGACCAATGCGACGCAGACCCAGACCACGCAGAGTCGCCTTATGCTTTGGCAGACGGCCGATAGAGCTGCGAGTTTGAGTTACTTTTACAGTGTTAGCCATGTCGCATTACCCCAGAATTTCTTCAACGCGCAGACCACGCTTGGCAGCGATCTGAGCCGGGGATTGACCCTGCACCAGAGCGTCGACAGTTGCGCGAACAACGTTGATTGGGTTGGTGGAACCGTAGGTCTTAGCCAGCACGTTGTGGATACCAGCAACTTCCAGCACAGCACGCATGGCGCCGCCTGCAATGATACCAGTACCTTGTGAGGCCGGCTTCATGAACACGGTGGAGCCAGAGTGAACACCACGCACCGGATGGTGCAGAGTGCCATTGTTCAGCTCAACTTTGCTCAGGTTACGCTTAGCCTGTTCCATTGCCTTTTGAATGGCAGCTGGAACTTCACGGGCTTTACCGTAACCGTAACCTACACGGCCGTTACCATCACCCACCACGGTCAACGCGGTGAAGGACATGATACGACCACCTTTAACAGTTTTCGAAACACGGTTTACTGCAATCAGCTTTTCTTGCAGTTCGCCGGCTTGAGATTCGACTTTAGCCATCTTCGACTCCTAGCTTAGAACTGAAGACCAGCGTCACGAGCAGCGGTAGCCAGAGCGGCTACACGACCGTGATACTTGAAACCGGAACGATCGAAAGATACGTTCTGAACGCCTTTGGCAATAGCACGCTCAGCGATTGCTTTACCTACTGCGGTAGCTGCATCAGCATTACCGGAGTATTTAAGAGCTTCACTGATGGCTTTCTCTACTGTAGAAGCAGAGGCCAGAACTTCGGAACCGTTGGCTGCGATAACCTGCGCGTAGATATGACGCGGGGTACGGTGAACAACCAGACGGGTCGCTCCCAGTTCCTGCATCTTCTTCCGAGCACGAGTAGCACGACGGAGACGAGCTGCTTTCTTGTCCATAGTGTTACCTTACTTCTTCTTAGCTTCTTTAGTACGCACTTGCTCGTTGGCATAGCGTACACCCTTGCCCTTGTAGGGCTCCGGAGCGCGGTAAGAACGGATATCGGCGGCGACTTGGCCAACCAGCTGCTTGTCCACACCACGGAGAACGATCTCAGTAGCGGTCGGGCATTCAGCGGTGACACCAGCCGGCAGCGCATGCTCTACCGGGTGAGAGAAGCCCAGAGCCAGCGCGACAGCATTGCCCTTGATGGAGGCTTTGTAACCTACACCAACCAGCTGCAGCTTACGCTCGAAGCCTTGGGTAACACCGATTACCATGTTGTTAGCCAATGCACGTGCAGTACCGGCCTGAGCGTCAGCACCAGCGATGCCGTCGCGCGGGGCGAACTTCAGTACATTGTCTTCTTTGGTCACTTCTACACCGGCGTGGATGGAACGAACCAGAGAACCTTTACCACCTTTGATGGACAGTTCCTGACCGTTCAGAGTCACCTCTACGCCAGCAGGAATAGTGACGGGTGCCTTAGCAACGCGAGACATTTCCGACCTCCTATTAAGCGACGTAGCAGATGATCTCACCACCCATGCTTGCCTTGCGGGCAGCACGGTCGGTCATCACACCTTTAGACGTGGACACGATAGCAACACCGAGACCGCCCATAACTTTCGGCAGATCAGTAGTGCGCTTGTAAATACGCAGGCCGGGACGGCTCACGCGTTGGATCAGTTCTACAACCGGCTTGCCCTGGAAATATTTCAGTTCAATTTCCAGTTCCGGTTTCACATCACCTGCTACGGAGTAGCCAGCGATGTAACCTTCTTCTTTCAGCACTTTGGCAATAGCCACTTTCAGCTTGGAAGAAGGCATGGAAACCGCAACTTTGCTCGCCGCTTGACCGTTACGGATGCGGGTCAGCATGTCCGCGATCGGATCTTGCATGCTCATAGTCTAACTCCCGAGATTCTTACCAAGAGGCCTTTTTGAGACCTGGAATTTCGCCCTTCATGGCATGCTCACGCACCTTGATGCGGGACAGACCAAACTTGCGCAGGAAACCGTGCGGACGACCAGTAATATTGCAACGGTTACGCTGGCGGGACGGACTGGAATCACGGGGCAGCTGTTGCAGTTGCAAGACAGCATCCCAACGCGCTTCTTCAGAAGCGTTCATATCAACAATGACAGCTTTCAGCTCGGTTCGCTTAGTGGCGAACTTGGCTACCAGCTTCGCACGCTTTGCTTCACGTGCTTTCATGGATGTTTTAGCCATAACCCTAACCTTACTTGCGGAATGGGAAGTTAAAGGCAGCCAGCAGAGCACGGCCTTCTTCATCGGTATTCGCGGAAGTGGTGATGGTGATATCCAGACCACGGACGCGATCGACTTTGTCATAGTCGATTTCCGGGAAGATGATTTGCTCACGCACGCCCATGGAGTAGTTACCACGACCATCGAACGCTTTAGCGTTCAGGCCACGGAAGTCACGGATACGCGGTACGGAGATGCAAATCAGCCGTTCCAGGAACTCCCACATACGCTCGCCACGCAGGGTTACTTTACAACCTATCGGGTAGCCTTCACGAATCTTGAAGCCCGCAACAGATTTGCGAGCTTTGGTGATCAGTGGCTTCTGACCGGAAATGGCAGCCATATCGGCAGCAGCATTTTCCAGCAGTTTCTTGTCAGAAATCGCCTCACCAACACCCATGTTCAGGGTGATTTTCTCGATCCGAGGGACTTGCATGATCGTCTTGTAACCGAACTGCTTTGACAGTTCTTTTGCTACATCGGATCTGTAGTAATCATGCAGTTTCGCCATCGTTAAACTCCAATTACTTCACAAGTTCGCCGGTAGATTTGAAGAAACGAACTTTTTTGCCGTCTTCAATCCGGAAACCAACGCGATCAGCCTTGCCAGTGGCAGAGTTGAACAGCGCTACGTTTGAAACATCGATCGGGGCTTCTTTGGTGATGATACCGCCAGCCTGACCCAAAGCGGGTACCGGCTTCTGGTGTTTCTTCACCTGGTTGATGCCTTCCACGAGAACCTTACCTTTAGCGATCAGAACTTGAGTGACTTTGCCACGCTTGCCCTTGTCTTTGCCGGTAAGAACAATCACTTCGTCTTCGCGACGGATTTTAGCTGCCATCGTTCGACTCCTTACAGTACTTCGGGTGCCAGGGACACAATCTTCATGAACTTCTCATTACGGAGTTCACGGGTCACCGGGCCAAAAATACGAGTACCGATTGGCTGTTGGTTGCCGTTAAGCAAAACAGCCGCATTGTTGTCGAAACGGATGACAGAGCCGTCCGGACGACGAACGCCTTTACGGGTGCGTACGACCACCGCGTTATACACATCACCTTTCTTCACTTTACCGCGAGGAATAGCTTCCTTGATGGAAACCTTGATGATGTCGCCGATGCCGGCGTAACGGCGGTGCGAGCCACCCAGAACCTTAATACACATTACACTGCGAGCGCCGGAGTTGTCGGCTACACCCAGCATACTTTGCATCTGGATCATTTTAGTGCTCCGCTTTGTTTACTTCTTATCCCTTCCGGGATCTGGCTGCCTTCAAAAGGCGCGAAACTATAACACAGCTTCTTTTGAAAAGGTAGCCTAAAAAACAAACGGCCCCGAAGGGGGGCCGTTTGGGCAAAAAAGGACCATTAGGCCTTTTCTACGACAGCAACCAGGGTCCAGGACTTGGTCTTGGACAGCGGGCGGCATTCGCGGATTTCCACGAGGTCACCAGCTTTACACTCGTTGTTTTCGTCATGTACGTGCAGCTTGGTAGTGCGCTTGATGATCTTACCGTAGATCGGGTGCTTTACCTTGCGCTCGATAGCGACGGTGATGGACTTGTCCATCTTGTCGCTAATTACACGACCTTGCAGAGTACGGATTTTGTCAGTCATTACGCACCTGCCTTCTCTGTCAGTACAGTCTTAATACGTGCGACGTCACGACGCACTTGTTTCAGAGTGTGAGTCTGAGCCAGCTGGCCGGTGGATGCTTGCATGCGCATGTTGAATTGCTCACGCAGCAGACCCAGCAGCTCCTGGTTCAGTTCATCGACGCTCTTTTGACGCAGATCTTGGGCTTTCATCACATCACCGTCTTAATTACGAAAGTGGTCTGAACGGACAGCTTGGCAGCGGCCAGGGCGAAGGCTTCACGAGCCAGAGCCTCAGGAACACCATCCATCTCGTACAGAACCTTGCCAGGTTGGATCGGGCATACCCAGTATTCGACGTTACCCTTACCTTTACCCATACGAACTTCGAGGGGCTTTTCGGTAATCGGCTTGTCCGGGAACACACGGATCCAGATCTTACCCTGACGCTTAACGTGACGGGTCATGGCACGACGGGCTGCTTCGATTTGACGAGCAGTCAGTTGACCACGGGTAGTCGCCTTCAGGCCAAAGGTACCGAAGGAAACTTCGTTACCAGAGTTGGCCAGACCGCGGTTACGACCTTTGTGGGTCTTGCGGAATTTAGTACGCTTTGGTTGCAACATTTACCGAATCTCCTTACTTAGCAGCGCGGCGCTTGTTGTCACGCTTGGGCTTTGCAGGAGCTTGCTCTTGAGCAGCGGCAGCATTGACTGCAGCCAGACCGCCCAGAACTTCGCCCTTGAAGATCCAAACTTTGACGCCGATCACACCGTAAGTGGTGTGGGCTTCAGAAGTTGCGTAGTCGATGTCGGCACGCAGGGTGTGCAAAGGCACACGACCTTCACGGTACCATTCGGTACGCGCGATTTCAGCGCCGCCCAGACGACCGGACACTTCCACTTTGATGCCCTTGGCACCCAGGCGCATGGCGTTCTGTACGGCGCGCTTCATAGCACGACGGAACATTACGCGACGTTCCAGCTGGGAAGTGATGCTGTCGGCAACGAGTTTGCCATCCAGCTCCGGCTTGCGGACTTCGGAAATGTTGATCTGAGCAGGCACGCCAGCAATGACGGCGACGGCTTTGCGCAGTTTCTCAACGTCTTCGCCTTTCTTACCGATCACAACACCCGGACGAGCGGTGTGAATGGTCACACGGATGCTCTTGGCCGGACGCTCGATGGTGATCTTGGACAAGGACGCGTTTTTCAGCTCCTTGGTCAGGAACTGGCGTACTTGAAAATCGCTGTACAGGTTGTCAGCGAAGTCTTTGGTGTTCGCGAACCAGGTAGAATTCCAAGGCTTGGTAATACCCAGGCGAATGCCATTAGGATGTACTTTCTGACCCATTGCTTATCTCCCAGCCTTAGCGTCGGATACCACTACAGTGATGTGAGCGGTACGCTTGAGGATACGATCCGCGCGACCTTTGGCACGAGGACGGATGCGCTTCATGGAGGGACCTTCGTCGACCATGATAGTAGCAACACGCAGGGCGTCGATGTCGGCGCCTTCGTTGTGCTCAGCGTTTGCAATGGCAGATTCCAGCACTTTCTTCACCAGAACAGCAGCCTTTTTCGGGCTGAAGGTCAGGAGAGTCAGAGCCTTGTCTACGGACAGACCACGTACTTGATCGGCTACCAGACGAGCTTTCTGGGCAGAAGTACGGGCATAACGGTGTTTAGCGATAGCTTCCATCATTTATCCCTTAGCGCTTCTTAGCCTTCTTATCAGCAGCATGGCCGCGATAAGTACGAGTCGGTGCGAATTCACCCAGTTTGTGACCGATCATTTCTTCGGTAACGAAAACCGGAACGTGCTGACGACCATTATGGACAGCGATGGTCAAACCGATCATATTCGGGATGATCATTGAACGACGGGACCAGGTCTTAACCGGCTTTTTATCCCCGCTTTCCACCGCTTTCTCTACCTTCTTCAGCAAGTGCAGGTCAATAAAAGGACCCTTCTTGAGAGAACGTGGCATGGTGATTCCTCTATGTTAACAATTACTTGTTACGACGACGTACGATGTACTTGTCGGTACGCTTGTTCTTACGGGTCTTGAAGCCTTTAGCCTTCTGGCCCCATGGGGACACAGGCTGCATGCCTTTGTTACGACCCTCACCACCACCGTGCGGGTGATCAACCGGGTTCATCGCCATACCGCGAACGGTCGGACGAATACCACGCCAGCGGTTTGCACCGGCTTTACCCAGTTGACGCAGCATGTGCTCGGAGTTACCGACTTCACCGATGGTAGCGCGGCACTCGGCCAGAACTTTACGTACTTCGCCGGAACGCAGACGCAGAGTTACATAGTTACCATCACGCGCCAGGATCTGGATGAAAGTACCAGCGGAACGAGCCAGCTGGGCACCTTTACCAGGTTTCATCTCTACGGCGTGAACGGTAGAACCGACCGGGATGTTGCGCATCGGCAGGGTGTTACCCACCTTGATTGCAGCATCAACACCAGAAGCGATAGCGTCACCAGCTTTCAGGCCTTTCGGCGCCAGGATGTAACGACGCTCACCGTCTGCATACAACACCAGAGCGATGTTAGCGGTACGGTTAGGATCGTATTCCAGGCGTTCTACTTTAGCCGGGATACCGTCTTTGTCGCGCTTGAAGTCGACGATACGGTAGTGTTGCTTGTGACCACCACCGATATGACGGGTAGTGATACGGCCGTTGTTGTTACGACCACCGGACTTGCTTTTGCTGTCCAGCAGAGCGGCGAAGGGCTTACCCTTGTACAGCTCTTGATTGACGATCTTAACGACGTGGCGGCGGCCCGGAGAAGTAGGCTTGCACTTAACGATTGCCATTTTTCAGAACTCCTCTTACTCGGCTGCGCCCATGAAGTCGATGTCCTGACCAGCTTTCAGGGTCACATAAGCCTTTTTCCAATCGGAACGACGGCCTACACGCGCACCTGAGCGCTTGGTTTTACCCTTCATGTTCAGGGTACGGACGGTCTCAACTTCGACCTCGAACAGTTTCGCAACTGCAGCTTTGACTTCCGCCTTGGTGGCATCAACAGCAATCTTGAACACGATAGTGTTCTGCTTTTCTGCGACCATGGTGCTCTTTTCAGAGATATGCGGAGCCTTCAGAACTTTCAACAAACGCTCTTCGCGGATCATGCCAGCATCTCCTCGATTTGCTTAACTGCATCAGCAGTCATCAGAATCTTGTCGAAAGCGATCAGGCTGACCGGGTCGATACCGGCAACGTCACGCACGTCAACTTTGTACAGGTTGCGAGCAGCCAGGAACAGGTTCTCATCGACTTCAGCAGTCACGATCAGAACGTCAGTCAGTTCCATCTCTTTCAGCTTGGCGATCAGTTCTTTGGTCTTCGGCGCTTCGATGCCGAATTTCTCAACAACGATCAGGCGCTCTTGACGTACCAGCTCGGACAGGATGCTACGGATAGCGCCGCGGTACATCTTCTTGTTAACTTTTTGGCTGTGATCTTGCGGCTTAGCAGCAAAAGTCACACCACCGGAACGCCAAATGGGCGAACGGATGGAGCCAGCACGGGCACGACCAGTACCCTTCTGACGCCACGGCTTTTTGCCGCCACCAGACACTTCAGAGCGAGTCAGCTGCGCACGAGTACCCTGACGGGCACCTGCGGCATATGCAACGACGACCTGGTGAACCAGAGCTTCGTTGAATTCGCGCCCGAAGGTAGTCTCGGAAACTTCAAGAGCGCTCTTGGCGTCTTTCATTACCAATTCCATTACTATCTCCTCAGACGTTACGCTTTGACGGCAGGTTTGACGATCACGTTGCCGTTGGTTGCACCCGGTACTGCACCTTTGATGAGCAGCAGGTTACGTTCAGCGTCAACACGAACCAGTTCCAGGTTCTGAGTCGTTACACGCTCAGCACCCATGTGACCAGCCATCTTTTTGCCCTTGAATACACGACCCGGAGTCTGGTTCTGACCGATAGAACCCGGAGCGCGGTGAGACAAGGAGTTACCGTGGGTCATATCCTGGGTGCGGAAGTTGTGGCGCTTTACAGTGCCCGCAAAACCTTTACCCTTGGATGTGCCAGTAACGTCTACCATCTTAACGTCAGCGAGAAGATCTACTTTCAGCTCGCTACCAACAGTGAAAGTTTCACCGTTGTTCAGGCGGAATTCCCACAGACCGCGGCCGGCTTCGACACCAGCTTTGGCGAAGTGGCCAGCTTCCGGCTTGGTTACACGGCTGGCTTTTTTGGCGCCAGTGGTAACTTGAATAGCGTTGTAGCCGTCGGTTTCTACAGATTTGACCTGAGTTACACGGTTAGCTTCAACTTCGATAACAGTCACCGGGATAGAAACGCCATCTTCAGTGAAGATGCGAGTCATACCCACTTTGCGACCTACAAGACCGATTGTCATTGTTATCAACCTCTTTCCGTAATTAACCCAGGCTGATCTGGACGTCTACACCGGCTGCCAGATCCAGACGCATCAGGGCGTCTACGGTCTTGTCAGTCGGCTCAACGATGTCTACCAGACGCTTGTGAGTGCGGATCTCGTACTGATCACGCGCATCTTTGTTGACGTGCGGGGAGATCAGGACGGTGAAGCGCTCTTTGCGAGTCGGCAGCGGGATAGGACCGCGAACCTGCGCGCCAGTGCGCTTTGCAGTTTCAACGATTTCCGCTGTGGATTGATCGATCAGGCGATGATCAAAAGCCTTCAGGCGAATACGGATTCTTTGGTTCTGCATTGACAGAGCTCCAATAGATAAAAGAACATAAATCAACACCGCCCGACCGAGATTACTCCCGCCAGAGGTGCGATTTTTCACGTTTCCTCCCATATCGGGAGGACTGTATGGCTGGCGACTCGTAAACGGGAAGCTCAGCAGCAGACCAATCGTCTGGCTTACCTCATGGGTAAGCGGAGGGGATTATACGGATTTTTTCAATTCGCGCAAGGGAGCGCGGACAGATAGTGCGCAACTTTGTGTGGAGGATGGATCTCGCTGACGATCCCCTGCCCGCCTACCGCAAACCGGTAACGACAATGTTGCAAACAGGCTGATAGACTGCGCCCTTGCCTCTGTCAGCGGAACGACCCCGATGCTCAAAGATCAGAAAAAAGCCTATCAATATGGACTCTGCGCCGTCGCCCTCTGGTCGACGGTGGCCACCGCCTTCAAGATCTCCCTCGCCTACTTCGAGCCGGTGCAGCTGCTGCTCGTGGCGGCCCTGACCTCGACCCTGACTCTCGGCGCTATCGTTGCCAAACAGGGCAAACTGTCGCTGCTGCGGAGCTATATCAAGGAGCGTCCCTTCTACTATCTGGCGCTGGGGGTGTTGAATCCCTTCCTCTATTACCTGCTGCTGTTCAAGGCCTATGATCTGCTGCCCGCCCAGCAGGCGCAGACCCTCAACTACACCTGGGCCATCACCCTCAGTCTGCTGGCCGTCCCCTTCCTCGGCCAGAAGCTGCGCCGCCGCGACGGGGTCGCCATAGTGCTGGGTTACTTCGGCGCCCTGGTGATCGCCACCAAGGGGGATGTGTTCGGCCTGCAGTTCGACAGCCCGCTCGGGGTGACGCTGGCACTGGTGTCGACCCTGATCTGGGCCGGCTACTGGATCCTCAATACCCGCAACCAGGGCGATCCCGTGGTCAGCCTGCTGCTCGGCTTCCTCATCAGCCTGCCGTTTATCGTCGTGGCGACCTGGCTGCTCTCCGACTTTGCCATGACCGCCTGGCAGGGTTGGGCCGGCGCCATCTATGTCGGCCTGTTCGAGATGGGGTTCGGCTTCGTGCTCTGGTTGATGGCCCTGCGCCACGCCACCAACACGGCGCCCATCAGCAACCTCATCTTCATCTCGCCCTTCGCCTCCCTGGTGCTGCTCAACCTGCTGATAGGCGAGACCATACACCCGGCGACCCCCATAGGGCTGGCCCTGATAGTGGCGGCCCTGCTCATTCAGCAGCTGAAATACGGCAAGCGCTACCGCAAGACGAGCGAACCCCAGGCCTGACAATGCAAAAGGGGCGCATCCATCGATGCGCCCCTTCTCAATCCATCCACTCCAGCGGCTGGTGCTTGGGCAACCGGATCTCTACCAGCAGGCCCCCCAGCTCCGAGTCTCCCAGCCGTATGGTGCCGTGGTGCTGGGACACTATCTTGGCGACGATCGCCAGCCCCAACCCGCTGCCACCCCCGGTGCGCGCCACATTGCCCTGGGTAAAGGGCTTGAGGACCCGGGAGTGATCCTGGGCCGGAATGCCGGGGCCGTCGTCCGACAGCCGCAGCCGCACCCAATGACCGTCGTCTTTCAGCTCCACCTGCAGCCGGCTCGCCCCATAGCGCCGCGAGTTGCCCGACAGGTTGTTGAGGATGCGGCGAAGGCTGATGGGGTTGCAGGCCACCCGCACCGCCTGCTCCGGCAAGACCAGCTCCAGCTCCAGCCCCTGATCGGTCTGCATCAGCAGGGCATCGTGGATCAGCTGGGTCAGATCGATCTGCTGGGTGTCCAGCCCCTCGTCCGGGCGTATGTAGTCGATGAACTGATCGATGATGCCGTTGGATTCGTCGATGTCCGCGTTGATGCTCTCCCTGAGGTACTCATCCCCTGATGACATCATCTCGGTCGCCAGCCGGATGCGGGTCAAGGGGGTGCGCAGATCGTGGGAGACCCCGGCCATCATCAGGTTGCGCTCCTCGATCAGCCGCTTGATGGAGCTCGACATGTGGTTGAAGGTGCGGGTCAGCCGGCGCACCTCCCGCGAGCCTCGTTCCCCCAGCGCATCGGGGAAGTTGCCGCGCGCCACCGCCACAGCGCCCGCCTCCAGATCCTCCAGCGGACGCACCAGCTGGCGGGCGAAGCGCCAGGCGGCAAACAGGGTCACCACCAGCAGCACGCTCATGTAGATGATCAGCGGCTCGATGTCATCATCCTCGATCTCGGTCAGCGGGATCCGCACCCATATCTGGCTGGCATGGGGCGGCTGGATCCAGATGATGTAGTGATCCTGGATCTCGACCCGCACCTTGGTCGGCCCCTTCAGCTCGCGGCTGATGTTCTCTTCCAGATAGGCGTAGGGTTTGGAGTCGTTGAGCCCGTGCTGCTCCGCTTCGCTCTGGGTATAGATGTCGCTGCCGGTGGCCACATAGACCAGCGCCTCGGCATCTTCGCTCAGCGCCAGCTGCTTGCTGTCGATGGGGAAGATCAACTTGACCTGATTGGCCAGCAGATGACTGATCTGCTTGACGGTGGGCGACAGCAGGTAGTTATAGAAGGTGACATAGGAGACAAACTGATAGACCACCAACACGGCGGCCAGGAACCAGAGCATGCGGGAGAACATGCTGCTCACTTTCTTCATGCGCCATCACCGTCCGGCACGAACACATAACCCAGACCCCAGACGGTCTGCAGGTAGCGAGGCTGGGCCGGGTCCTGCTCCAGCAGGCGGCGCAGGCGGGACACCTGCACGTCTATGCTGCGCTCGGTCGCGGTGTACTCGCGGCCCCGGGCCAGGTTCATCAGCTTGTCGCGGGAGAGCGGCTCGCGGGGGTGGCTCACCAGCACCTTGAGCACCGCAAACTCGCCGCTGGTCAGGGCGACGGGGTCGCCGTCGCGGCTCAGCTCGCGGGTCGCCAGGTTGAGTTGATGGGCGCCAAAGCTCACCACCTTCTCGGCGGAAGAGGGGGCACCGGGCAGCTCGACGGTGTGGCGCCGCAACACGGCGCGGATCCGGGCCAGCAGCTCGCGAGGGTTGAACGGCTTGGGCAGGTAGTCATCGGCCCCCATCTCGAGCCCGACGATGCGATCCACCTCGTCCCCCTTGGCGGTGAGCATCAACACAGGTATCTGGTTGCCCGCCTCGCGCAGGCGACGGCAGATGGAGAGTCCATCCTCCCCCGGCAGCATCAGATCCAGCACCATCAGGCTGAAGTTCTCACGGGTGAGCAGCCGATCGGCCTGCTCACCGTTGGCGACGCCCCGCACCATGAACCCCTGCTCGGTGAGGTAACGCTCCAGCAGGGAGCGTAATTTCAGGTCGTCGTCGACCACCAGGACCTTGTATTGCTGACTCATCGCTGCCTCTCCTCTCTCTCTTCTGCCTCAATACTAGGGCGCCCCCCGGCAACGACAAAGCATAAATATGTTACCGGTTATTACCCTCATCCCGGGAACCACGGGGGATGGCACTCGCGCTGGACGAGCTTGTGGCACCTTTTTGCTCGACAGCCAGACGGCAATGGCTAAGATCCCGGGCAGCACAATGCAACCCGCCATGCTGGCGCAAGGGATTGATAAGCTCATGAAAACCAAACTCATCACCCGCGAAGGCTACAACAGACTCCGGCAGGAGCACGACACCCTGTGGCGCGAAGAGCGGCCCGAGGTCACCAAGAAGGTGGCCTGGGCGGCGAGCCTGGGGGATCGCAGCGAGAACGCCGACTACCAGTACAACAAGAAGCGGCTGCGGGAGATCGATCGGCGGGTGCGTTACCTGCGCAAGTGCCTGGAGGAGCTGACCATAGTCGATTATGCCCCGTCCCAGGAGGGCAAGGTGTTCTTCGGCGCCTGGGTCGAGGTGGAGAGCGAAGAGGGAGAGACCAAGCGCTTTCGCATCGTCGGCTATGACGAGATCTTCCGTCGCAAGGATTACATCTCTATCGACTCCCCCATGGCCCGCGCCCTGCTCAAGAAGGAGGTGGGGGATGAGGCCATAGTGCGCACCCCCGTCGGTGACGCCTGCTGGTATGTCAACGAGATCAGCTATCCCAAGTAAGCACCCGCCAGGGGCCAACCCCCACAGGGCCCGAGTGCGCCGCCTGGCTCGGGTCATTCCGTTCACGAACGCTATTCGATATAACTGGCCCCGTCCCACCCCGCGGGTCAACTCCTGACCAGCTCGTATGGTCCGGGGTGGCATCCCCCGCGCCGACCCCATATAGTGCTCACATTTGGCGCCTCGACGCCCAGACCCGACCACAGGGACCCCAGATGCACAGCCATGCAATAGAGAGACAGATCGCCACCGAGCTGAATGCTCGCCCGGAACAGGTGCAGGCCGCCGTGCGCCTGCTGGACGAAGGTTCCACCGTGCCCTTCATCGCCCGTTATCGCAAGGAGGTGACCGGCGGCCTGGACGACAGTCAGCTGCGTACCCTGGAGAGCCGCCTCGGCTATCTGCGTGAACTGGAAGATCGCCGCCAGGTGATCATTCGCTCCATCGAGGAGCAGGGCAAGCTGACCCCCGAGCTGGCGCGCGAGCTGAACGGTGCCGACAGCAAGACCCGGCTCGAAGATCTCTATCTCCCCTACAAGCCCAAACGTCGCACCAAGGGGCAGATGGCCATCGAAGCAGGGCTGGAGCCGCTGGCCAATCTGTTGCTCACCGACCCCATGCAGGATCCGGAGCAGGAGGCGGCCCGCTTCCTCAATGCCGAGCAGGGAATAAACGACAGCAAGGCCGCCCTCGACGGCGCCCGCTACATACTGATGGAGCGCTTCGCCGAGCAGGCCGATCTGCTGGAGAAGCTACGGGACTACCTGTGGCAAAACGCCACCCTGCGCGCACGGGTGGTGGCGGGCAAGGAGCAGGAAGGGGCCAAGTTCAAGGACTACTTCGAGCACGATGAGCCGCTGCACAAGGCCCCCTCCCACCGGGTGCTGGCCATGCTGCGTGGTCGTAACGAAGGGGTGCTCAACCTGGCGCTGGTGACCGGCGACGACGAGGGCGCCAGCCCCTGCGAGGGCATTATCACCCATCACCTCAGGCTGAACCTGCAGGGCCGGCCGGCCGACAAGTGGCTGCAGGGGGTAGTGAGCTGGACCTGGAAGATCAAACTCTCGCTGCAGATTGAGACCGAGCTTATCGGCCGCATCCGCGAGAGTGCCGAGGAAGAGGCGATCAAGGTGTTCGCCATGAACCTGCAGGATCTGCTGATGGCGGCGCCGGCTGGCATGCGCTGCACCATGGGGCTGGATCCGGGCATCCGTACCGGGGTCAAGGTGGCCGTGGTCGATGCCACCGGCAAGCTGGTCGATCACGCGACCATCTACCCGTTCGAACCCAAGAAGCAAGTCGATCAGAGCCTCAGGACCCTGAGCGAGCTGTGCCAGAAGCACAAGGTCGAGCTCATCAGCATCGGCAACGGCACCGCCTCGCGGGAGACCGACCGGCTGGTGAGCGATCTGTTCGAGCGCTATCCCGCCGCCAAGGCGCAGAAAATCGTGGTGAGCGAAGCCGGCGCCTCCGTCTACTCCGCCTCCGAGCTCGCTTCCCAGGAGTTCCCGGATCTCGACGTCTCCATCCGCGGTGCCGTCTCCATCGCCCGCCGGCTGCAGGATCCCCTGGCCGAGCTGGTCAAGATCGATCCCAAGAGCATAGGCGTGGGCCAATACCAGCACGATGTGGGTCAGAGCCAGCTGGCGCGCCGGCTGGACGCCGTGGTCGAGGATTGCGTGAACGCGGTGGGGGTGGATGTGAACACCGCCTCGGTCGCCCTGCTCAACCGGGTCTCCGGCCTCTCCCAGACCCTGGCCCAGAACATAGTCGCCTACAGAGACGACAACGGCGCCTTCCACAATCGCCAGCAGTTGCTCAAGGTGAGTCGGCTCGGCCCCAAGGCGTTCGAGCAGTGCGCCGGCTTCCTGCGCATTCGCGGCGGCAGCAACCCGCTGGACGGCTCGGCGGTGCACCCGGAGTCCTATCCTGTGGTGGAGCGGATCCTGGCGCAACTCCAGCAGCAAGTGGAGAGCCTGCTCGGCAACGGCAGCCTGCTGCGCGGCCTGAGGGCCGCCGACTACACAGATGAGCGATTCGGGGTCCCCACGGTCACCGACATCATAGGTGAACTGGACAAGCCGGGCCGTGACCCGCGCCCCGAGTTCAAGACCGCCACCTTCAAGGACGGGGTGGAGAAGATCAGCGACCTGGTGCCCGAGATGGTGCTGGAGGGCGTGGTCACCAACGTCACCAACTTCGGCGCCTTCGTCGACATCGGCGTGCATCAGGACGGGCTGGTGCACATCTCCTCCCTGACCGATCGCTTCATCAAGGATCCCCGCGAGGTGGTCAAGGCGGGCGACATAGTGCGGGTCAAGGTGCTGGAGGTGGATGCCCCGCGCAAGCGGATCAGCCTCACCATGCGCCTCAATGAGAAAGCCGGCGAGAAGAGTGGGCAGCAGGCCCGCAAACCAGCCGAGCCGCGTCAAACGATGGGCGCGCCTAAGGCGAGAAGCGAGCCGAGGCCGGCCAATCCCATCGGGGGGGCCATGGGCAACGCCTTCGCCGCCGCCCTCTCCAAGAACAAGAAATAGCCGACCAGCACGATGAAAAAGCCCCGAAAGGGGCTTTTTCATGGGTCTTCGCCAAGGCTGAGGAGTCACAGGCCATCAAGGTTGCCCTGCACTGACAGTAGGCGACTTAGATATCCAGGCTGAAGCTCTGACGGGGGGTGGGCCTGACCGCCTGCCGATAGTGCTGGGCGATGATCTGATTGCGTCTGTCCATATAGGCACCGAGCGGGCCGGATGCACCGCTGGCAGGCTCGACCTCCATCAGCTCCCTGCGGGCCTGCGCCTGCTTGAGCGTGGCGGTGCGGGCCACGCTCAGATCCTGGGAGGAGGGCTCGGCCGGTGCCAGGGCGGCGGCGCGCACCTGCTCATGCTGGCGCATCTCACGACCCCGCTCCACCCGCTGCTGTTGCTTCTGTTGCTCCTGCTGGCCTGACTCCTGCTGCCTGCGCTTCCCGTCTTCATCGGTGGCGTCGACAAAGCGCTGGGGCGCCGCCGTCGGGCTGGCTGGCGTACTCTCACGGGAGGATTGGGCAGCGGGGTTGGCCTGGGCGGCCCTGGACTGGTCTTTCTGGGAGGCCACGCCGGACTCGGCAGCGGAGGCCTCGCCCTGGCGCGCCTGGGGTACGAGTTCGGTGCGGCGATTGTCAGTCTGTGCCGATTCCGTCTGCGGGTGCAGCTGATTGGGAATCATCGGCGGCAGACCGACGTTGATGTTCATCTCACACCCTGATGTCGATCAGGGTACCCAGCATGTCGCTGGCGGTCTGGATCACCTTGCCGGAGGCGCCGGCCTGCAGCTCGGCCACCTTGAGGGTGACCAGCTCGTCCGGCAGCTCCACCCGATCGCCGACCGGCGTATTGAGGCGGGCGATCTGGCCGGATGCCTGCTCGGCGAGCAGTTCCGCCCGCTGGAATCCCTGTACTCCCGTCGTCATGGCGGAATCGATACGCATCATCTTGCTCCTCTGACTGTTGACTGATTATTCACCACCCAGAGGAATTATTGAAGCCTGCCGCTCGCTTTTCAGCCGATGAACTCCCGCACCATGGCGATGAACTGCGCCGGATGAGAGATGAAGGGGGCATGGGAGGCCTTGTCCAGCACCAGGCTGCGGCTATGGGGATAGCGCTCGTTCAGCAGCGGGATGGCCGCCTTGGGCACCAGCGAATCCAGCCTGCCGTAGATGCGCAGCCAAGGCAGGCTGAGCGTGGTCAACTCATCCCGCAGATCGACGTCGGCCAGCAGGCCGAGGCCGGCCTCCAGCGCGGCAAGCTGGGGCGCTGGGCGCTCCGCCAGCCAGTGGCGCAGCTGGCGGATGTCATCCCTGGCGTGCTCGCTGCCCATGGCCTGGATCGCCAGGAAGCGCTCTATGGTCTGCTTGAAGTCCCCCGCCAGCATCTGGTTGAAGCCGGCCAGCACTTTGGGCGCGATGCCGGGCCACTCATCCCGCGCCATGAAGCAGGGCGAACTGGCAACCGTGATCAGGGATTGCACCCGCTCAGGATGAGTCAGCGCCAACTGGCTCGCCACCAGGCCGCCGAGGGACCAGCCGAGCAGATGGCAACGCTCCGGCAATACGCTGGCCACCTGCTCTGCCAGCCAGGGCAGGGAATAGTCACTCCCGTCGTTCAGAGGACTGTTGCCGAAGCCGGGCAGATCCACCAGATGCACCCGATAATGGTCCGCCAGCTGCTGGGCTATGCCGTGCCAGACAGCACCATTCATGCCCCAACCATGCAACAACACCAGATCCGGCCCCTGGCCAAACCGCTCAACCGATATGCTCATCTAGACTCAAGATCCCTGTTTATCCGCTTGGTGCCTGCATGTTAAAGCGGCTGCTCGCCAAAGCAAGTCCGATCCTCGGCAGTCGGGCCGACTGGCTGGGGCTCTGTCTGCTCTGCCGCCAGCCCTGTGACGACAAGCCCCTGCTGTGCGACTGGTGCCAGCGGGCCCTGCGACAACAGGAGCCTCGCTGCCAACTGTGCGCCGCCCCGCTGCCGGCCGAAGGGATCCTCTGCGGCCGCTGCCAGCGCCGGCCACCACCCTGGCAGCGATTGCAGGTGATCGGCGACTATCTGCCGCCCTACCCCCTGCTCATCCCCCGCCTCAAGTACTCGGGCCAGATCCTGCTGGCGTCCCCCCTGGCACGGCTGCTGGCAGACCATCTGGATCTCGCGCAGCCGCCCGAGGTCATCATTCCGGTGCCGTTGCACTGGTGGCGACACTGGTGGCGCGGCTTCAATCAGGCGCAGGAGATCGCCGACGCCCTCGCCGAGATCAGCGGCATCCCCTGCGACAGCGGGCTGCTGCGCCGAGCCAAGGCCACCCCGCAGCAGACCAGGCTGAGTGCCGGCCAACGCCGGCGCAACCTGCGCGGCGCCTTTCAGATCCGAGCCCACCACTATCGCCACGTGGCGCTGCTCGACGATGTGGTCACCACGGGTGCCACCGCGGGCCAGCTCACCCGCTTGCTCCATGAGAGCGGCGTCCAGCGGGTAGAAGTCTGGGCAATCTGCCGCACCCTGAAGCACCTGAAATGACGCCCCCACTGAGCAGGCTCCACTCGGCTGCTCATTTTTATAACCACGTAATGAAGGAGTAACGGAGTGGGCACTTTGCCGCTCTCTGTCACATCATGAAGCACACCAAGCAACTACTGCCATGCTACCCAAGCCCTGCCAAGAGAGTTATCATGAATACCCTAGTCGTACACTCAGGTTTATGAGGATAGTGATGATCAGCATTTCCGACACCGCCCAGGCGCATTTCCGCAAGCTGCTGGAAAATCAGCCTGATGGCACCAATATCCGGGTGTTTGTGGTCAATCCGGGAACCCAGAACGCCGAGTGCGGCGTCTCTTATTGCCCACCGGATGCGGTGGACCCGGAAGATCAACACCTGCCTTTCAGCGGCTTCGACTGCCTGGTCGATCCCCTGAGCTCCCCTTATCTGGTGGATGCCACCATAGATTTCGTCACCGATCAGATGGGCTCCCAGCTCACCCTCAAGGCGCCGAATGCCAAGATGCGCAAGGTCGCCGACGATGCCCCCCTGGCCGATCGCATCGAATACGTGCTGATGTCAGAGGTGAACCCCATGCTGGCCGGTCACGGTGGCAAGGTGACCTTGATTGACATCACCGACGACAAGCTGGCGATTTTGCAGTTCGGTGGTGGTTGCAACGGCTGCTCACAGGTGGATTACACCCTGAAAGAGGGGATCGAGAAGCAACTGCTGGAGAAATTCCCGGGCGAGCTCAACGGCGTGAAAGATGCCACCGAGCACCAGCGTGGTGATCACTCCTACTATTGATCGGCCCTGCCCGCTCATGAAAAAGGCCCCGCCAGATCCTGGCGGGGCCTTTTGCTATCCGGCGAGCCGAACAGGATCACTCGTCGCGCTTGTCCCGGCTGAGCAGGGCGATGGCGGCCTCTTTCGGGTTCTTGCCCTGATAGAGCACCTGGAAGATCTGCTCGCAGATGGGCATCTCGACGCCGCAGCGGGCCGCCAGCAGATGCACCTCCTTGGTGTTGCGATAGCCTTCCACCACCTGGCCGATCTCGGCCATGGCGGTCTCCACCGTCTTGCCAGCCCCGAGCGCCAGCCCGAAGCGACGGTTGCGGGACTGGTTATCGGTGCAGGTCAGCACCAGATCCCCGAGCCCCGCCATCCCCATGAAGGTCTTGGCATCGGCACCGAGGGCGGCGCCGAGGCGCTGCATCTCCACCAGACCCCGGGTGATGAGCGCTGTCCTGGCGTTGGCGCCAAAACCCAGTCCGTCGGAGAGACCGGCACCGATGGCGATGACGTTCTTGACCGCCCCGCCCAGCTGCAGGCCGATGAAGTCCGGGTTGGTATAGACCCGGAACGAACGGCCACAGTGCAGCAGCAGCGAGAGATCGTCGGCGAAGTCGTCATGGGTCGACGCCACCGAGATGGCGGTCGGCAACCCGGCGGCCAGCTCCCTGGCGAAGGTGGGGCCTGAGATCACCGCCAGCGGGATATCCTCACCCAGCACCTCACGGGCCACGTCCTGCAGCAGGCGGCCACTGTCCGGCTCCAGCCCCTTGGTAGCCCAGGCGATACGGGTATCGGGGCGCAGGAAGGGCTTGACCCGGGCCAGCACCTGACCGAACACATGGCTCGGTACCACCAGCAGCAGCACGGGGGCGGCTTGCACCGCCTGCTGCAAGTCGGCAGTCAGCTGCAGATCGGCGGGGAAAGGGACATCCGGCAGGAAAGCCTTGTTGCAGCGATCTTGTTCCAACACGGCGACATGAGCGGGGTCGTGACCCCACAGCAGGGTCGGATGACCGTTGCGCGCCAGAGAAATGGCAAGGGCGGAGCCGTAAGACCCCGCCCCCAAGACCGAGATAGCGATCTGGTCGGCCATTATCAGGCTTCCGCAGTCGCCTGCTGGGCCTGTGCCTGCGCCATGTGCTGGGCAAACAGGGCATCGAAGTTAACCGGTGCCAGGTTCAGCTGCGGGAAGGAGCCCTTGCTCACCAGGTTAGCCACGGCTTCGCGGGCATAGGGGAACAGGATGTTGGGGCAGAAGGCGGCCAGGCAGTGAGCCAGCTGCGGCTCCGGCAGGTTGCCGATGGAGAAGATACCGGCCTGCTGCACTTCACACAGGAAGGCGGTCTCGGTTTCCAGCTTGCAGGTCACGGTCAGGGTCAGCACGACCTCGTACACGCCGTCGGCCAGCACGCTGGTCTTGGTGTCCATGTCCAGCTTGACGTCCGGCTGCCACTCTTTCTGGAAGATGTGCGGAGTGTTCGGCGCTTCGAAGGAGACATCCTTGGTGTAGACACGCTGGATGTGGAATTCCGGTTGCACTTCCTGGTTGTTGATTTCGTCAGCCATTTCGTTTGATTCCTTTTTAAGAAAATGAGTGGGCGCAGGCCCTTAAATCAGCGTTTTTTGGTTACCGGCAGATTCTCTGCACGCCATTGGGCCATGCCACCGCTGAGCGTATACACCTGCTTGAAACCGGCCTTGCTCAGTAGGCGACCCGCGCCACCAGCGGTCATCCCCGACTCGCACACCACTATGATGGGGGCATCTTTATGCTTTTCAACCGGACCCAGATTATTGGCCTGGATCTGGGTGAGGGGCAGGTGATGAGCGCCGGCCAGGTGGCCCTTGGCAAACTCTTCCTGACTGCGAATGTCCACCACTGTGGCACTTTCACGGTTGATCAGCAGGGTGGCGGTGTGGTTGTTCACCGCCTTCACCGGAGAAAAACGAGCACGCACCGTGGTGTACACCAGGGTGCCTGCCAGGCCGAACCAGGCTGCTGCCAGCAGCGGGTTGCGGGCCGCAAAATCCAAATACTCTTGCATCTTCTACTATCCAGGGACCAAGACAAGGGCCCGAGTATACATGGGGCCCCCGATAAGATCAGCCATCTTGGCGGCAAAGCGAGAGCAAGCTCCCATCAGGGGTTGAGCGCGGGTTGCCCCCATGAAGAGCGGCCATAGATGCGGGTCTGGCGGGCATGCAAAAGCGGTTGTAAAGACGATGACGAGGTTGGCAGACAAGCCGGCAACATGCCGAAAACGGGCCGATAACAGCAAAAAAACCAGGCCACAGAGGGGCTTGGCTATCAGGTGACTATTTCGGCAGATGTAGTAATATTACGCTAGTTTCACTTCCTGCAATTCATTCCTATCCGAGAGGACATAGCCTTATGTCAACAGCTAAGAAACCTTTGGTTCTGGTCATCATGGACGGTTGGGGCTACAGCACCAAGCAAGAGCACAACGCCGTCGCTGCCGCCAAGACCCCCAACCTCGACCGTCTCGCCCATGATTACACCAGCACCCTGATCTCCGGCTCCGGCCTGGATGTGGGTCTGCCGGATGGTCAGATGGGTAACTCCGAAGTGGGCCACGTCAACATAGGTGCCGGTCGCATCGTGTATCAGGAGCTGACCCGCATCTCCAAGGAGATCAAGGACGGCGACTTCTTCCAGAACGTCGAGCTGGCCAAGGCTGTTGACGGCGCCGTGACCAACGGCAAGGCCGTGCACATCATGGGTCTGATGTCACCGGGTGGCGTACACAGCCATGAAGAGCACATCATGGGCATGATCGAGATGGCCGCCAAGCGTGGCGCCGAGCAGATCTACTTCCACGCCTTCCTGGATGGCCGCGACGTGCCGCCGCGCTCCGCCCAGTCCTCCATCGAGCAGTTCGATGCCCTGTTTGCCCGTCTGGGCAAGGGTCGCTTCGCCTCCATGATCGGCCGCTACTTCGCCATGGACCGTGACAACCGTTGGGACCGCGTGCAGCAAGCCTATGACCTGATGACTCAGGGCAAGGGCGAGTTCACCGCCGACAGCGCCAGCGAAGCCCTGGCCGCCGCCTATGCCCGCGACGAGAACGATGAATTCGTCAAGGCCACCCGCATCGGTGCCGCCGCCCCCATGCAAGATGGCGATGCGTTGATCTTCATGAACTTCCGTGCCGACCGTGCCCGCGAGATCACCCGCGCCTTCGTCGACAGCGACTTCACCGGCTTCGCCCGTGCCGTCACCCCGGCGCTGAACTTCGTGATGCTGACCGAATACGCCGCCGACATCAAAACCACCTGCGCCTACCCGCCCACTGCCCTGGTGAACACCCTGGGCGAGTGGCTGGCCAAGCAGGGCAAGACCCAGCTGCGCATCTCCGAGACCGAGAAGTACGCCCACGTCACCTTCTTCTTCAACGGTGGCGAAGAGTCCTGCTTCAGCGGTGAGGATCGCGAGATCGTCGCCAGCCCGAAAGTGGCCACCTATGATCTGCAGCCGGAGATGAGCTCCGAAGAGCTGACCGACAAGCTGGTCGGCGCCATCAAGAGCGGCAAGTACGACGTCATCATCTGCAACTACCCGAACGGCGACATGGTCGGTCACACCGGCGTGTTCGATGCCGCGGTCAAGGCCTGTGAGGCCGTCGATCACTGCATAGGTCGTGTCACCGAGGCCCTGGCCGAGGTGGGTGGCGAATGCCTGATCACCGCCGACCACGGCAACGCCGAGAAGATGCTGGACGAAGAGACCGGTCAGGCGCACACCGCCCACACCAATCTGCCGGTTCCCCTCATCTACTTCGGTCGCAAGGCCGAGGTGCTGGAAGGTGGCAAACTGTCCGATCTGGCCCCGACCATGTTGACCCTGATGGGTCTGCCTGTGCCGCCGGAAATGACTGGCAAGCCCCTGATGATTCTGAAATAATCCTGCCCCATGCGGGGATGCGAAGTTATTTCAACCAAAACCAGTCGCGTCGGCCTGTTGGCCGGCGCGCTGTTTTTTTGCCTGATCGGCGCTGCCGGCACGGCCCAGGCTGCCAACCAGCAGCTCGGCACCATGCAGTCCCAGATCAAGGAACAGCAGAAGACCATCAAGCTCAGCAAGCAGGAGCTGGCCAAACTCAATACCCAGCTCAAGGCCGATGAGCAGGCTATCTCGGCCGCCGCCGCCAAGCTCGATCAGACCAAACGGCAGCTGAAGCAGAACCAGCAAAAGCTGGTGAACCTGCAGCAGGACAAGCTGGATCTGGAGCAACAGGCCAAACATCAGAAACAGTTGCTGGCCAAGCAGGCGGAAAGCGCCTTCCAGGCGGGCAACCACGACTACCTCAAACTGCTGCTCAATCAGCAGGATCCGGCCAAACTGAGCCGCGCCCTCGACTATTTCGACTATCTCAACAAGGCCCGCATCGAGGCCATCGACGCCCTGCGCGCGACCCGCGCCAAGCTGGCCAAGAACCAGCAGGCGACCCAGGAGACCGAAAGCAAACTGCAAGCCCTGCTGAGCGAACAGCAAGCGTCCCACCAGAGCCTGCTGGCCAGCCAGCAGAGCCGCGCCAAGGTGCGTAACCAGCTGCAGCTGTCGGTGCAGGATGACGAACAGAAGCTGACCAAGCTGGTCAAGGCGGAAAAGGCCCTGAAGGCCCGGCTGGAAGAGCTGCGCCGCCAGCGGGAAGAGCAGGAACGCCGTGAGCGGGCCGAGCGGGAGCGGCTGGCCAAGATCAAGGCCGAGCAGGAGCGCCAGCGCCGTCTGGAGGCACAACGCCTGGCCGCCGAACAGAAGCGGCTTGCGGAACAACAGCGGATCGCGGCGCAGCAGCAGAAGGCCGGCGAGCAGCAACGGCTCGCCGCCGAGCAGCAGAGAGTGACCGCACAACAAAACAAGGTGACTCAACAGCAAGCCGCCGCGCGCAGCAGCGCCAAGGCAAGCTCAGGCGGCTACGGTGGCCTCAGCACCAATGGCAGCCTGCGCTGGCCGGTACAGGGCCCGATCCTCATCTCCTACGGCTCGGCTCGTACCGCCGAGCTCAAGTGGAAAGGCACCCTGATCGGCGCCAGCGAAGGCACCCAGGTCAAGGCGGTGGCGCCAGGACAGGTGGTCTACGCCGACTGGCTTGACGGCTTCGGCATGCTGCTGGTGATAGACCATGGTAAAGGCTATATGAGCCTCTATGGCCACAACCAGTCACTGCTGCGCCAGGTTGGCCAGAGCGTGGAGCAGGGCGAACCCGTGGCGCTGGTCGGCGACAGCGGCGGCCAGGACAGACCCGGCCTCTACTTCGAGATCCGCTATCAGGGTGAGGCCATCAACCCGACCAAGTGGTTGGCCAAGCGCTAACTGGTATTCAAGAGCACATGCCATCGAGCGCCTCATAAAAAAAGCCTGCATCCGCAGGCTTTTTTCATTCTGGCCCTGGCCCATCTCGCTGGCCGATGACGAAAACTTACGAAGTTTCCCGCACCATCCTGGTTGGCGCCATCAGGGGAAGACGACCATGCCGATCTGCTCCAGCAGCCCCTGCTGCTGATCCTCGCTTATCTGCACACCGTCCAGCTTGACCAGACGCAGATCCAGCCCGGGCAGGTCGCACTGGCGCAGATCGCAGCCCTGCAGGTTGAAGCTGGCCCAGTCTATCTGGCCAAACTCGGAGCCGCTGAGATCGGATCCCGCCAGCGAGGCGCCCAGCAGGCTGGCCCCCTGCCAACGGTTGCCGCTCAGCTCGCACCGCTCCAGCAGACAGCCGTCGAAGTTGGCGTAGCTGAAGTTGTTGCCGGTCATATGGGCCTCGCAGAAGTAGCTCTTGACGGTGATCTGGTTGGCGAAGCTGGCACGGGCGAAATTGATGCCCATGGCCTGGCAGTCGCGCAGCTCCAGCCCGAGGCACTGGCTGCGGCTCAGATCCGCCAGGGTCAGGTCGCAGCGCTGGAAGCTGGCCTCCCGCAGATCGCAGCCCTGCAGCGAACAGCCGAGTTCGCGCTCCCGTTCGTAGAAGCTGCAGTCGACGAAGCGGCTCTCGCTCAGATCCAGCCAGGAGAAGTTGCAGTCGATGAAGCGGCAGTCAGCGAACTGCTCCCCTTCCACTTCCTGCTGCTCGAATCGCTTCCCCTCGAAGCACTTGCCCTTGATCATCCGAAATTTCTCCTAATGATGGCGTCATATGCTGACTTTATTGCGTGAAAAAGGTAATGTTACCTGTAACATTGCTGCCGGAACCCAAGATGAACGACACCCGCAAACGCCGCCCCACCCTGCAAGACATCGCCGATCAGACCGGGGTCACCAAGATGACCGTCAGCCGCTACCTGCGCGATCCACACACAGTGGCCGAGGGCACCCGGGGACGGATCGCCGCCGTGGTGGAAGAGCTGGGCTACATCCCCAACCGGGCACCGGACATTCTCTCCAACGCCACCAGCAAGGCGATCGGCATCCTGCTCCCCTCCCTCTCCAACCAGGTCTTCTCCGCCCTGGTGCACGGCATCGAGACGGTGACCCGCCCCGCCGGTTACCAGACCCTGCTCGCCCACTATGGTTACAATCCGGAACAGGAAGAGGAGCAGGTGGCCTCCCTGCTCTCATACCACGTGGACGGCCTGATCCTGTCCGACAGCCTGCACACCGAGCGCACCCGCAAGATGATCGCCACCGCCGGCATCCCTGTGGTGGAGACCATGGATCTGCCGCAGAACCCCATCGACATGGTGGTCGGCATGGATCACCGGGCCGCGGCCCGGGCCATGGTAACAGAGATGCTGCGCCGGGGGCGCCGCAAGGTGGTCTACCTGGGGGCACGGCTCGATGTGCGCACCCAGCTGCGGATGGAGGGCTACTACCAGGCGATGGCCGATTTCGGCCTCGATGGCCAGCACCTGCTGACCGAACAATCCTCCAGCTTCACCCTGGGCGGCCAGCTGCTGGAGCAGGCGCTGGCGCGCTACCCCGATCTGGACGGCCTGTTCTGCACCAACGACGATGTGGCGGTCGGTGCCCTGCTGCAGTGCCAGGCCAGGTGGATACCCGTGCCCCAGCAGATCGCCATCGCCGGCTGCAACGCCCTCGACATCGGCCACGCCATGACCCCCAAGCTGGCCAGCATAGTCACCCCGCGCGAGGAGATAGGCCGTGAGGCGGCAACCATGCTGCTGGCCCGCCTGGGCGGCCAGCCCAGACCCGACAGCCGCATGGACTTGGGCTTCTCCCTCTATGTAGGGGAGAGTCTGGGCTGACCGCCTCTTCTCTCCCATCCCCAGACCCCTCTCCCACTGGCCGAGGGGCGAAAACAAACAGGCCACCCTGAGGTGGCCTGTCTGGTTGTTCTAAACGATATGTGACTAACGTTTAACCAATTCAACCGCTTCGCGGGAGAGGCGAGTCACCTCTTCCCAGTTGCCGTTCTTGACCGCATCGGCCGGCAGCATCCAGGAGCCGCCGACGGTGGCGACGCATTTCAGCGCCAGGTAATCGGCGACGTTGTTCGGGCCTATGCCGCCGGTGGGGCAGAAGCGGACCTGCGGCAGCGGCGCGGCGATGGCCGCGAGCGCCTTGGTGCCGCCGTTGGCCTCGGCCGGGAAGAACTTCAGGTGGCTGTAACCCGCCTCCAGCGCCTGCATCACCTCGGAGGCCGTGGCCACTCCGGGGATCAGCGGCGCCGTGCTCTTGGCGGCGTGGGCCAACAGCGCCGGGGTCATCCCCGGCGAGATGACGAAGCGGGCACCAGCGGCCACGGCAGCATCGAACTGCGCGCAGTTGAGCACAGTCCCCGCCCCCACCATGGCCTCCGGCATCGCCTTGGCGATGAGGGCGATGGCATCCAGTGCCACCGGGGTGCGCAGGGTGATTTCGAACACCGAGATACCACCCGCCAGCAGCGCCTGTGCCATCGGCAGGGCCTGCTCCAGGTCGTTGATGACCATCACGGGCACCAGCGGGGAGGCGGCAAACACCTCGGCAGGGGTCAGTTTCCAGTTTTGCATAGCTCTTCCTCAGTCAAAGATGGTGGCGCCACACTCGGCGCTCGATACCGCGCGACGCATCACGCTAAACAGTTCACGGCCCCAGCCTTCTTGCTCCAGGCTGAGATCCGGCTCGACCGGGGTACGGCCGCTCAGATCGGTCAGGCAATCCAGGCGGCCCGATTCGGCATCCACCCGCAGCAGGTCACCGTCTCGCAGCAGGCCTATGGCGCCGCCGTGCAGGGCCTCAGGGGTGACATGGATGGCGGCCGGGATCTTGCCGGAGGCACCGGACAGGCGGCCATCGGTGACCAGCGCCACCTTGTGACCCGCCTTCTGCAGGTTGCCGAGCACCGGCATCAGCTTGTGCAGCTCCGGCATGCCGTTGGCGGCGGGGCCATTGTGGCGCACCACTATCACCGCATCCAGATTGAGCTCGCCGGCCTGGTAGGCCGCCTCCACCGCATGCTGGGAGGAGAAGACCTTGGCCGGTGCCTCGATCACGCGATATTCCGGGGCCACCGCCGAGACCTTGACCACGGCGCGGCCCAGATTGCCGGACAGCAGCTTGGTGCCGCCAGTGGCCTGGAATACAGAGCCTGTGGGAGAGAGCACGCTCGCATCGCCACTCTCGCCGACCGGCTGCCACACCAGCTTGCCATCCACCAGCAGGGGGCGGCTGAGGTAATCCTGCATCTCGCCGAAGGTCGGGGTGGCATCCATGTGGATCAGCCCCTCCTGTGCCAGCCGGCGCATCAGGCCGGGCACGGCACCGGCCTGCTCGAAGGCGTTCACGTCGGCCGGGCCATTCGGGTACATGCGCACCAACAGCGGCACCACGTCGGAGAGATCGCTCAAGTCGTCCCAGGTCAGGTGCAGGCCGGCGGCGCGGGCCAGCGCCACCATGTGGATGCTGTGGTTGGTGCTGCCGCCGGAGGCGAGCAGGGCCACCAGGCCGTTGACCAGGGAGCGCTCGTCCAGCACCTCGCTCAAGGGGCGATAGGCCGGTGAGCCGGGGATCATGGCGCTGATGCGGCGCGCCGCCTCGGCAGTCAGGGCGTGGCGCAGCTCGCTGTGAGGGTGCACGAAGGCGGAGCCCGGCAGCATCAGACCCATGGCCTCGAACACCAGCTGGTTGGTGTTGGCGGTGCCATAGAAGGTGCAGGTGCCGGGCGCATGGTAGGCGCCGCACTCCATCTCCAGCAGCGCCTCGCGGCCCACCTGACCGGCGGCATACTGCTGGCGCACCTTCACCTTGTCATCGTTGCTGATGCCGCTGGCCATGGGGCCGGCCGGCACGAAGGCGGTGGGCAGGTGGGCATGGGAGAGCGCCCCCATGATCTGGCCCGGCGCTATCTTGTCGCAGATGCCGAGCAGCAGGGTGGCGTCGAAGGTGTTGTGAGAGAGGGACAGCGCCGTGGCCTGGGCGATGAGATCCCGGGAGAAGAGCGACATGTCCATCCCGGGCTGGCCCTGGGTGACGCCGTCACACATGGCGGGCACCCCGCCGGCGACCTGGGCACTGTGGCCCAGCTCGGCCAGGGTCGCCTTGATCTGGTCCGGGTAGCCCTGATAGGGCTGATGGGCACTCAGCATGTCGTTGTAGGCGGTGACTATGCCGACGTTGGCGCGGGTCAGATCGAGGATGCGACCCTTCTCGTCCGTGCTGCAGGCGGCCACGGCGTGAGCCAGGTTGCCACAGGCCAGGGCGGCGCGGGTCTTGCCCTGCTCCGCCTGACGCTGAATGCGGGCCAGGAAGGCCTGGCGACGGGTGGCACTGCGCGCACGAATGCGGGCGGTGACCTCGAGGATGATGGGATGAGTCATATTGCTTGCTCCAGTGCGGTGACGGCGCGGTCGACAACCTGTTCGAAGCCGCCGTCGATATCGATACAACATACCCCAGCTTCGCCATCCGGGCGCTCCAGCGCATCGAATTGGCTCTGCAGCATGCTCTCGCGCATGAAATGACCGTGACGGGCCTTCATCCGCGCCAGGATCAGCTCGTAGTCCCCATCCAGGAACAGGAACCTGACCGATTCGTTGCCCTCGCGGATCTGATCGCGATAGTGGCGCTTGAGGGCGGAGCAGACGATCACCCCCACCTCGTTCTTCTGTTCCAGGCTGTAGGCCGCATCGCGGATCCGCTCCAGCCAGGGGGCGCGATCCTCATCGTTGAGTGGGGCGCCGCCCGCCATCTTCTGAATGTTGGCACGAGGGTGCAGATCGTCGCCGTCGATAAACTTGGCGCCGATGACCTGAGCCACCCGAGCCCCGACCGACGATTTGCCGCTGCCGGAGACGCCCATCACGATAATACTCTTACCAGCCATTGTTTGACCTCTATCCCATTTCTCAAAAAACGTACCGTAGATGACTTCTAACTTACCACGTTACCGGTAACATGTTACCGGTAACGTTATGACATGTGAAGTGGTGCACAGATTTGTGCAAGACGATAACTGGAACTTTTGAGGATAGAAAAATTATGGAAGGTGTGGCTAATACCCCCGATGTCGCCTACCTGCTTTCGGTAGCAGGCGGTGCAATTATCATGTTGTTGCTGTTGATAATGCGCTTCAAGATCCACGCCTTCGTCGCCCTGACGCTGGTCAGCCTGGTCACGGCCCTCGCCACCGGCGTGGCCTACGATCAGGTCGTAACGACCATGCTGGGCGGCTTCGGTAGCACCCTGGCCGGGGTGGCCCTGCTGGTCGGTCTCGGCGCCATGATAGGCCGGATCCTGGAGATGACGGGCGGCGCCAAGGTGCTGGCCGATACCCTGATCAGCCGCTTCGGTGCCCATCGCGCTCCTCTTGCGCTCGGTGTGGCTTCCCTGCTGTTTGGCTTCCCCATCTTCTTCGATGCGGGCCTCATCGTCATGCTGCCCATCATCTTCAGCGTGGCCAAGCAGTTTGGTGGCTCTGTGCTCAAATATGCACTGCCATCTGCGGGCGCCTTCGCGGTGATGCACGCCTTCATGCCCCCTCACCCCGGCCCCGTTGCCGCCAGTGAGCTGCTCGGCGCCAACATCGGCCTGCTGACCATAGTCGGCCTGCTCGTCGCCATCCCGACCTGGTATCTGGGTGCCTATCTGTATGGCCTGTGGGCCGGCAAGAAGTTCGACCTGCCGCTGCCGCCAAGCT
Organism: Aeromonas sp. sif2433; assembly: GCF_019218705.1. Taxonomy (NCBI): domain Bacteria; kingdom Pseudomonadati; phylum Pseudomonadota; class Gammaproteobacteria; order Aeromonadales; family Aeromonadaceae; genus Aeromonas; species Aeromonas sp. sif2433. The sequence continues at coordinate 87,070 of NZ_JAHUXD010000012.1, read as the reverse complement.
TTACCGACCCGGCGGCCATCCCGGCCGGCCAGCTGCCAAGCTTCGGCCAGGTGATCTCCATCCTGCTGCTGCCGCTGGCACTCATCTTCATGGATACCGGCCTCAACACCCTGGGTGCCATGGGCATGGTCGACAAAGGGGCTGATTGGGTCAATATCCTGCGCATGGTCGGCAAGACCCCGATCGCACTGCTGATCACCCTGCTCTACGCGGTCTGGGTCTTTAGCAAGCAACAGGGCAAGATACAGCTGGAGAAATTCTGTAACGATGCGCTGGCCCCCGTCTGCGCCGTCATCCTGGTGACGGGTGCCGGTGGCATGTTTGGCGGCGTACTGCGTGCCAGCGGCATCGGTGCCGCCCTGGCGGACGTGCTCTCTGACACCGGCATGCCGGTGATCCTGGCCGCCTTCCTGGTCTCGACCGCCCTGCGGGTAGCCCAGGGTTCTGCGACCGTGGCCCTCACCACCACGGCGGCCCTGATGGCGCCCATGGTTGCCGCCACCCCTGGCCTGAGCGAACTGGACCTGACCTTCATCGTCATCGCCATCGCCGGTGGTGCGACCGTGCTCTCCCACTTCAACGACTCCGGCTTCTGGCTGGTCGGCCGCTTCCTCAACATGGATGTGAAGACCACCCTCAAGACCTGGACCGTGATGGAGACCCTGCTCGGCACCATCGCCTTCCTCATCGTGGCCATGGCCAGCGTGGTGTTTTAACCTCGCCAGACAGACGGGTCGGGACCTCTCCCGACCCGTTTTCAATGGACGGCTCCCAGAGCCGTCGATTCTTTGTTGGGTATTCACCGCCTAGATTGCTAGAATCGCCTATTCATTGCCCCGAGTGGAACGCTTAACCCCGTGATTTCAGGTTTCTCTATGCATTCATCGGCACATTATCGACAGTTGCTGACTCGTCTGCCCCAGATCGCGGTCCCCGCGGATCGGTTCCAGGTGCTCGGCAGCGCCAAAGAGTTCAAAAGCAGGATCCTCTCGCTCATCGCCAGCGCGACCCAGCGCATCTATCTCGTCGCCCTCTATCTGCAGGATGACGAGGCGGGACGGGAGATACTAAGCGCGCTCTACGCCGCCAAGCAACGCAACCCCGCCCTCGACATCAAGCTCTTCGTCGACTTCCACCGCGCCCAGCGCGGCCTGATCGGCAAGGGCAAGCAGGGGGGCAACCACCTGATGTATCAGGAGATGGCCGCACGCCACGAACACCAGATCGCCATCTACGGCGTGCCGGTGAAGGGGCGTGAGCTGCTCGGCGTGTTGCACCTCAAGGGCTTCATCTTCGACGATACCCTGCTCTACTCGGGTGCCAGCCTCAACGACATCTACCTGCACCAGCAGGAGCGCTACCGCTTCGATCGCTACCACCAGATCACCAGCCCTGAGCTGACCCGCAGCATGGTCAACTATGTGGACGATGTGTTCCTGCGCAGCGAAGCGGTGCAGCGACTGGATCGGGCCGAGATCCCCAGCGCCAAGCTGCTGAAGGGGCCGATCCGGCGCTTCAAGCACAGCCTGCGCACCAGCCAGTATCGCTTCAAGAGCACGCTGGTGGGGGCCGAGGACGTCGCCATCACCCCCATGGCGGGACTGGGCAAGCGTGGCAACCAGCTCAACCGGATGATCCGCAACCTGGTGCGCGCCACCGAGCGGGAGATCTTCATCTGCACCCCCTATTTCAACCCCCCCAAGGAGTTGAACAAGGACGTAGAGGCGCTGCTCAAGCGCGGCTGCAAGGTGACCATAGTGGTCGGTGACAAGACAGCCAACGACTTCTTCATCCCACCGGAGGAGAAATTCTCCACCATAGGCGGGCTGCCTTACCTGTACGAGACCAACCTGCGCCGGTTTGCCGAGCGCAACCAGCGTCATATCGACTCCGGCCGTCTCAACCTGATGCTCTGGTGCTGCGAGAAGAACTCCTATCACCTCAAGGGCATCTTCGTGGACGAGGAGTGGGCACTGCTCACCGGCAACAACCTCAATCCCCGCGCCTGGGCGCTGGATCTGGAGAATGGCCTGCTGGTGCACGATCAGCACCGCCACCTGCGCGAGCGCTTTGCCGAGGAGCGGGCCAACATCCTGGCGCACGCCCGTCGCATCAGCCACTTCGATCAGATAGAGCAGATCAAGGATTACCCCGAGCAGGTGCGCAAGCTGCTGGCCCGGATCCACAGGGTCAGGGCTCATATCCTGCTCAAGCGGATCATCTAGACCGCCATCCGGCTTCCGGATCAGCCCCCATCCAAAGGCCTCCCGTTTTCGGCAGGCCTTTTTCAGATGCGGCAACCCAACCCGGCTCACAGCAACACGGCTTGCATCGAGCCATCAACAACCCCTATCATCTGGACATATTTACAGTATTTTCGGGCATCTAATTGATGAAATTGGATAAAATCTCCCTCGATAGCCTCAAGGGCGTCGGCAGCAAGATGCTGGAGAAGCTCGAGCGGCTGGGGCTGGCGACGGTACAGGATCTGCTGTTCCACCTGCCCCTGCGCTACGAGGATCGCACCCAGGTGTGGCCCATCGGCGATCTGCCGCCCGGGCTGCACGGCGCCGTCGAGGGCGAAATCCAGGACACCCAGCTGGTGATGGGCCGCCGCCGCATGCTGGTGTGCCGCATCAGCGATGGCACCGGCAGCCTGACCCTGCGCTTCTTCAACTTCACCGCCGCCCAGAAGAACAGCCTGGCCCCCGGTCGCCTGCTGCGCTGCTTTGGCGAGGTGCGCCCCGGCAAATACGGGCTGGAGATGGCCCACCCCGAGTACAAGCTGCTCGGCGAGGAGCAGGCCGGCCAGACCGAAGAGGCACTTACCCCCGTCTACCCGACCACGGAGGGGCTGCGCCAGCTCAGCCTGCGCAGCCTCACCGATCAGGCGCTGGCCCAGCTCGAGCTGTACGGGGTGGAGGAGCTGCTGCCCGCCGGCCTCTACCCGCACCAGATAGAACTCGCCGCCGCCCTTCGCCTGCTGCATAGACCTCCTCCCTCGGTGGCGCTGGCGCTGCTGGAGAGCGGCCAGCATCCGGCCCAGCAGCGGCTGGTGCTGGAAGAGCTGCTGGCCCACAACCTGTCGGTGCTGAAAGTCCGCGCTCAGGCCCAGACCCAGCTGGCCCGTTCCCTCAAGCCGGCCCCCACCCTGGTCAAGCAGCTGCTCGGCGCCCTGCCGTTTAAGCCGACCGGGGCCCAGAACCGGGTGGTGGCGGAGATCAGTCAGGATCTGCAACGCAGCTACCCCATGATGCGGCTGGTGCAGGGGGACGTGGGCTCCGGCAAGACGCTGATCGCGGCGCTGGCGGCGCTACAGGCCATAGGCAACGGCTGCCAGGTGGGGCTGATGGCGCCGACCGAGCTGCTGGCCGAGCAACATGCCATCAACTTCGCCCACTGGCTGGAACCGCTCGGCATCAAGGTCGGCTGGCTGGCTGGCAAGCAGAAGGGCAAGGCCAGGGAAACCCAGCTCGCCGCCATCGCCGATGGCAGCGTCAAGATGGTGGTGGGCACCCACGCCATCTTCCAGGAACAGGTGGTGTTCCAGCGCCTGGCGTTGGTGATCATCGATGAGCAACACAGATTCGGGGTGCACCAGCGCCTCGCCCTGCGCGAGAAAGGGGAGCGGGAGGGGGTACATCCCCATCAGCTGATCATGACCGCCACCCCCATCCCCCGCACCCTGGCGATGACCGCCTACGCCGATCTCGACACCTCTGTCATCGACGAGCTGCCGCCGGGTCGCACCCCCATCACCACGGTCGCCCTGCCGGACAGCCGCCGGGGCGACGTGATCGAGCGGGTCAAGCTGGCCTGCGAGGAAGGCAAGCAGGCCTACTGGGTCTGCACCCTGATCGAGGAGTCCGAGGTGCTGGAGTGCCAGGCCGCCGAGGACACCGCCGCCGAGCTGCAGAACCTGCTGCCCGGCCTGCATATCGGGCTGGTGCACGGCCGCATGCGGCCGGTAGAGAAGCAACGGGTGATGGAGGAGTTCAAGGCCGGTATCTTGCAGCTGCTGGTCGCCACCACCGTCATCGAGGTGGGGGTAGATGTGCCCAACGCCAGCCTGATGATCATCGAGAACCCGGAGCGGCTCGGGCTGGCCCAGCTGCACCAGCTGCGCGGCCGGGTCGGTCGCGGCTCTGTGGCCTCCCACTGCGTGCTGCTCTATCACGCCCCCCTCTCCAAGACGGCCCAGAGCCGGCTCGGGGTGCTGCGGGAGACCAGCGATGGCTTCCAGATCGCCCAGCGCGATCTGGAGCTGCGCGGCCCGGGCGAGTTGCTCGGCACCCGCCAGACCGGCTTGGCCGATCTCAAGATCGCCGATCTGGTGCGGGACCAATCGCTCATCCCCCAGGTGCAGAAGCTGGCGCGCTACCTGATGGACAGACACCCTAGCCACGTCGATCCGCTGATCCGCCGCTGGCTGGGACTACGGGATCACTATTCCAACGCCTGACACCCCATTGAGAACAGGAGGAGGAAGCCGATGAATTGCTGGCTTCCTCATGGGCAAACAGATTATCCATATCAGGTTGCCCCGCTGATCCGCCGCAGGCCGGGGCTGCGGGATCACTATTCCAACGCCTGACAACCCATTGAAAACAGGAGGAAGATGTCGATGAATTCCTGGCTACGCGCCCTGCTCTATGTATTCGCCTTCCTGCTGCTGTTCGTCTGGGTGGGTCTCGGCCTGTTCGACGCCGAACGGGCCAGGGGCCCCATCGCCAACTGGCTCAGCCAGCAGACCGGGGTGCAAGTCACCATAGGCCGGCTGGTATTCAACCCGCTCCATCCCTACACCCTGCTGGCGGAGCAGGTGCAGTACGGTGACGCGGTCAAGCTGGACAAGATCTACCTGGAGATAGACAGCATCGACTGGCTGAACCGGGATGTGCGCATCGCCCACCTGGATCTCATCCGCCCCCTCATCAGGCTGCCGCTCCCCAACCAGTTGCCGACCCTGCCGGTGCACTCCCTCACCATAGGGGACAGCAACATCGACAACCTCAGCCTGCAGAGCGACGGGCTCATCCTGCGCGGCCTGAGCGCCACCCTGAGCGACTGGGAGCTGATCGATCCCAGGCACCAGCCCCAGGCCAACCTGAGCCTCAGCATCAACCAGCTCGACAGCCCCAGCCTGACCCTGGCTCGCCTCAACCTGAAGGGGCGACTGGAAGGCCAGGTGCTGAGCACGGACAAGCTGACCACCAACCTGTTCGACGGCCTGCTGGAGACCGGCATGGTGCTGGACTGGCCCGCACGCAGCTTGCAGCTGCGCGGCCTCAAGGCCCGTGGCATGCGGGTCGAGCTGGACAGCCTCGGCCAGACTGAGTTCCCCCTGCGCCGGATCAGCCTGGATCGGGGCCAGTTCGACGAGACCAGCGTCAACGCCAACGCCCAGGAGCTCGCCCTCAACAACTTCAGCGGCCAGCTCACCGCCTTCGAGTGGCAGGCGGGCAGCCGACCGACCGGTTACCTCACCGGCTCTCTGGCCGATCTCGGTCGTGGCCTGTTCCAGCTGGAAGAGATCAAGGGGCGGCTCGCCTTCTCGCCAGAGCAGCTCGATGCGGAGCTGCAGGGCAAGGCTTTTGATGGGGAGTTCAACCTGGAGCTGGCGCTGGATCCCGATCTTCAGAAGCTAACCCTGAAGGAGATGACCCTGAGCGGCATGGACATCAGCCTGCCGGATGGGTGGTGGCAGGATTGGCAAGGCTGGCGCCCACAGCAGATCGATGTGCGCAAGCTGGCCTTCGATCGGCTCAAGGTGCTCTCCTTCGACGACAGCCTGCCCCTGTCGCTGACCGGCTGGCAGCTCTACCTGACCGATCTCAGCCTGCGCGGCGATCAGCCGGGCCCCCTGCTCGGCCGGGCCAGGGTGGAGAGCAAGTGGTTCGAGCTGGTGTGGGACGGTCTCTCCGCCCGCAACGGCGAGCTCGATGGCGAGCTGACGCCGAGCTCCTGGCAGCTCAGCAAGCTGTCCAGCACCTTGCCCGACGAGGGGGCCATCGAGCTGAGCGGCCAGTGGGGCAAGGAGCCTGGCCAGAACAGCCGCCTGCGACTGCAGGGCAAGCAGCTGGATCTGGAACAGTGGGGCAGGCTGCTGCGGGCCCCCGTCTCGCTGGCGGGCAAGGTGGATCTCGATGTCGATCTGCAGGCAGATATGAGCAAGAAGCCGGGCAAGGAGCCAAACGACTGGCGCAGCACCCTGCAGGGCAGCCTGAGCCTGGACGCCAGGGATCCCTTCTGGGACAAGGTGAAGATAGATCCGCTGCTGGACGAGTGGTTCAAGGGCACCACCCCGCCGACCCTGACGGCGGACGGCCTGTGGCAGGCGATGCAGCAGGGGGATACCCCCTTCTATCGCGTCAAGCTAAACGCCAAGGCCGAAAACGGCCTGGTCCAGATCGAACAGGCGAGCGCCTCCACCATCACCCACCTGCTGGCCCTGCAGGGGGGGGTCGATCTGGCCAACGGCCAGTGGCAGCTCGATCTCGGCGCCCTGAACGGGCAACGCTGCGCCGAGCTGCTGGCCCGCTGGCGCGGCCCGCTCGACGCCCCGACCCTGAGCTGGAGCTTCCCGGCCGAGGCCTCCTGCGGCTGGGAGGCCGGCGTACGCTACCCGGCCCAGGGCCGCAGCAGCCCGCTCTGGCGCCCACAGCCCAAACCGGCGACCCCAGACACCAACAAGGCCTCATGATGAGGCCTTGTCATTGAACCGACAGACGGTCGAGCCCCCTAGCCGCCCCGCTTGATGGGCAGCACCACATACTGGCCGACGAACTCCACCGCCAGCTTGCGGCCGCTGAACAGCTGCACCCGCAGGCTGAACTTGGCCGACTCCCCGCTCTTGAGCGGTGCCAGCACGGCAGGCATCCCCTCCCGGGCGACCCTGGCCTCCGGCTCCTCGCTCACCGGCCGGTAGTATTTGATATTGCCCTCGGCCAGCACGGTATCGCCCCCCAGCCCGGCCTCCTTGAGCTGCAACCAGATGAGCCCCCAGCCCGCCAGCACACACTGGCTGTAGATGCTGCCGGCAAACATGGTGTCGTGGACGTTGAGGTTGGCCGCCAGCTTGGCCTTGAGATGAAAGGTCTGGCCGTCGTAATGGGTGATGTGCACCCCCATCTTCTCGCTGATGGGGATGCCCCGCGACCAGCGGGTGGTGAGATCCTGACACCACTCCGGGCGATACTGGATGGTCTGCAGCGGGCTCAGGGACTTGATCATCTGGCGGTGGGTGATGCGGCCGAAGGAGACAGGTCCTTCCCCCACCTCGAGGAAACCGCAGCGGCGGTAGAACTCCACCGCCTCCTGGCGGGCGTTCATCACCAGCCGCTTCACCTTCTCGTCGCGGGCGAGCTGCTCGAGATCCTCCACCATGCGGGCCCCCAGCCCCTGACCCCGAAACTCGGGTTTCAGCGCCATGAAGCGGATCTGGGCCTCGTCACCACCGACGAACAGCCGGCCGACGGCGATGGGGGTACCGTCTTCGGCCAGCATCAGCCGATGAATGGCGACGGTATCGTATTCGTCCCGCTCGGAACCTATTGGCAGATTGAACGGCTTGCGCAGCAGCTCCCAGCGCAGTTGGTAGTAGCTTTCCAGCTCGGCTGCCGTTTGGGGGGTGACCACCCGGTACATAGATACATCCTTGAGTTACACTGGTCGAAAACCATCTTGCCGTGCAAATTCATGGACTTCAATCCGCAAGCGTACCAAGCCGAACACTTATTGCACCTCAGCACCAAGGCCGAGCGCCGGCTCTGCATCCTGGAAAACGCCGAACACCGCTGGCTGGAGATGGACGGCGTGGTGCAATCGGCCATGTGCCTCAGTGAGCCGGACCGGCTCTGCCTGCCCCATCAACAACACATAGCCGCGCGGCTGCCAAGCCAGGCGAGCCGGATCCTGGAGCTGGGGCTGGGAGGGGGTGATCTCACCCGCCATCTGGGGGCACGCTGGCCCGAGGCTAGCCATGACTGCGTGGATCTGGATGCCGAGGTGCTGACCCTCTTCCAGGCCTTCTTTCAGGCGCCAGGGGGACCCTCTGCCCGGCCGCCGCGTCTGCATCACGCCGATGCGCTCCGTTTCCTGTTAGACAGCAGGGAGCACTACGATCTGGTGCTGCTGGATCTGTTCAGCCAGGACGGCAACCCCCGACTGCTGTTCCAGGCCCCGCTCTATCAGGCGCTGGCCCAGTGCCTGCGCGGCACCCTCATCATCAACCTGCTGCCACGCACCCGGCTGGAGCTGGAGCAGGCACTGCGGCTGGCCGAGGAGTGGGTCGGCCCCACCCAGGCCTATCCGGTCCCCGGCTACCTCAACGTGATCCTGCACGCCACTCGTCAGGGCGCCGCCTAGACCTGCAGCCAGAAGGTCACGGGGCCGTCGTTGAGCAGCCGCACCTGCATGTCGGCGGCGAAGCGACCGGTCTCGGTCGGCAGGCCGCCATTTCTCGCCTGAGCGACGAAATAGTCATAGAGCCGCTCGGCATCGCTCGGGTGAGCGCCGCCGGAGAAGCCCGGCCTCATCCCCTTCTTGGTATCCGCCGCCAGGGTAAACTGGGACACCACCAGCAGGCTGCCGCCGGCCTGGGTCAGGCTGAGGTTCATCTTGCCGTCCGCATCGGAGAAGATGCGATAGCCGCTCACCTTGTGCAGCAGCTTGTCGGCCTTGGCCTCGTCATCCCCCTGCTCCACCCCGAGCAGCACCAGCAGACCGGCGTCGATGGCGCCGGTCACCTCTCCCTCGACGGTCACGCTGGCCTCGGAGACCCGCTGAATCAATGCGATCACTCATCACTCCTTTGTCTTGTCAGAAAGAAACGACCGCCAAGAGGCGGCCGTTGATGTTAGCAACAAGGTGTGGGCTCAGCCCAGCTCCTCTGCACCCGGTTTCTCATATTCGCCGAGACAGGCGGTGGTCTCGGCCCCCAGCAACACCACCAACCAGCTCAGGTAGACCCAGACAAACAGGATAGGAATGGTCGCCAGCGCGCCATAGATGGCCTGATAGGAGGGGAAGTTGGTGATGTAGATGGTGAAGCCGCGCTTGGCCAGCTCGAACAGGCTCGCCGCCACCAGGGCGCCGATGAAGGCGTGGGTCAGCCGCACCTTGCAGTTGGGCACCACGGTATAGATCAGCAGGAAGCCGAACACGGAGAACAGGAACGGCAGACCCCGCAGCAGCCAGTAACCCACCCCGAACAGCGCCTCGCCCTGGAAGAACCGCAGCGAGATGATGTAGGAGGAGACGGCGATGCTGGCGCCGATGAGCACGGGCCCCAGGGTCAGGATCATCCAGTACATGGCGAAGGCCTGGGCCAGCGGCCGGCTCTGGGTCGAGCGCCAGATGTAGTTGAGGTTCTTGTCGATGGCCGAGATCAGCATCAGGGCGACCACGATCAGGGCGCCGATACCGACCGCCGTGGTGTTGGTGGCATTGGCCACAAAGCCGTCGATGTACTCCTTGAGCGCCTCCCCGGCGGTCGGCACGAAGTTGTGATAGACGAACTGCTCCATCGCCTGCTTCAGGGTCTGGAACACCGGGAAGGCCGACATCATGCCGAACACCACGGCGACCATGGGCACCAGGGAGAGCAGGGTTACATAGGCCAGGTAGCCGGCGGTGACGGTCAATCTGTCCTGCTGGAAACGACCCCAGACAAACTGGGCGAAGTGGGCGCCATCGTGGCGCAAGAAGGAGAGGGCGTGCCCGAGGCGGCTAGCGATTGTGTTCTGCATCGTGGTTCTCAGAGGCTTCATCATGCAGATATTGTGTCAGATGGCGTGGCCATTTGACCACCCGTGGCCGGATGGAGTTGGCCTATACCCCGCCAAACGGCCATAAAAAAAGAGGCCCGAAGGCCTCTCTCTGTCTGTCGATGCACAGATATCAAGCACGACCGGCGCGCTTGCGATCCATCTCGGTCAGCAGTTTCTTACGAATACGGACAGCCTTTGGAGTCACTTCAACCAACTCATCGTTGTCGATGAACTCGAGAGCCTGTTCCAGGGTCATGCGGATCGGCGGGGTCAACACCTGAGCTTCATCGGTACCGGAGGCACGCATGTTGGTCAGCTGCTTGCCCTTCAGGCAGTTTACAGTCAGATCGTTGGAGCGGGAGTGGATCCCGATCACCTGGCCTTCGTACACCTCGGTAGCGTGACCGATAAACAGACGACCGCGGTCTTGCAGACCGAACAGGGCGAAAGTCAGGGCCTTACCGGTGGCGTTGGAGATCAGCACGCCATTCTGACGCTCGCCGATGCTGCCACCCTTGTGCGGACCGTAATGGTCGAAGCTGTGATACAGCAGACCAGTACCGGAAGTCATGGTCAGGAACTCGGTCTGGAAACCGATCAAGCCACGGCTCGGGATCATGAAGTCAAGACGGACGCGGCCCTTGCCATCCGGAGTCATGTTGGTCATCTCACCCTTACGCAGGCCGAGTTGCTCCATGACTGAACCCTGGTTCGCCTCTTCCACATCGACAGTGACTGTCTCATACGGTTCGTGAAGCACGCCATCGATGGTGCGCAGGATAACTTCTGGACGGGATACCGCCAGTTCGTAGCCTTCGCGACGCATGTTTTCGATCAGGATGGACAGGTGCAGTTCACCACGACCGGATACACGGAACTTGTCCTGGTCATCAGTGTCTTCCACACGCAACGCCACGTTGTGAACCAGCTCCTGGTCCAGACGCTCACGGATGTTGCGCGAGGTAACGAACTTGCCTTCTTTACCGGCAAACGGTGAGGTGTTGACCTGGAAGGTCATGTTCACGGTCGGCTCATCAACGGACAGAGCCGGCAAGGCTTCAACTGCGTTGTTATCACAGATGGTGTCGGAGATTTTCAACTCGCCCAGACCGGTGATGGCGATGATGTCGCCCGCTTGCGCGCTTGCCACTTCAGTACGAGCCAGGCCCAAGTAACCCAGTACCTGACCAACCTTGCCAGTGCGAGTCTTGCCATCAGCACCGACAACGGTGACCTGCTGGTTGCTCTTGACGCGACCACGGCTGATGCGGCCGATACCGATAACACCCACATAGGAGTTGTAATCGATCTGGGAGATCTGCATCTGGAAGCCGCCATCAGGATCGGCATTCGGTGCTTTCACGTTATCAACGATGGCCTGGAACAGCGGCTCCATGCTGTCGGACTCAACGTTCTGATCCATGGAAGCCCAGCCGTTCAGAGCAGAGGCGTAGACAACTTTGAAATCCAGCTGGTCATCGGTGGCACCCAGGTTGTCAAACAGGTCAAAAACCTGATCCATAACCCAATCAGGACGGGCGCCCGGACGGTCAACCTTGTTGATAACCACGATCGGCTTCAGACCCTTAGCGAAGGCTTTCTGGGTTACAAAGCGGGTTTGTGGCATCGGGCCGTCGACGGCGTCAACCAACAGCAGCACGGAGTCAACCATAGACAGAACCCGCTCAACTTCACCACCGAAGTCGGCGTGACCCGGGGTATCGACGATGTTGATACGGTAGTCATTCCAGCGGATCGCAGTGTTCTTGGCGAGAATGGTAATACCACGTTCCTTTTCCAGGTCGTTGGAATCCATCAGACGCTCTTGACCATCAGTGGTACGGTCCAGGGTTCCAGACTGCTGCAGCAGCTTATCAACCAGGGTAGTTTTGCCGTGGTCTACGTGCGCAATAATCGCAATATTGCGTAAATTCTCTAACATTCTCGCCTCAATCACCGGGTAAAATTGGGCGCTAATTGTACTCTCGCCTTTGTGATCTGCCTAGCATAATTGCAGTGCATTCGCGCACAACAGGGGATCAGGATCATAGACCCCATGCTGAAAGCCTGCTTAGATGGGGGCTGATCGTGCTGGCGCACCACGATGGTGCACCAAAACGATCCAAGGTTGCACCACTTTGAAGCGCGACCCTGCACGAGAGCGGGTATCCCGACAGCCTGAAACGGTGCAAATGCCCTGAAATCAAGCTGTCACAAACTTGGCACGATACTGGCTTATGTGAATGTGACGACGCATTCACCCAAAGAGTTTTAACACCGGAGGTTACTTAGCATGTCAGCCCAGAACGTTTTGGCCCTGATCCAGGAACACGAAGTCAAGTTTGTTGACCTGCGCTTTACCGACACCAAGGGTAAAGAGCAGCACGTATCCATCCCTTCCCACCAGGTCAACGAAGAGTTCTTCGAAGACGGCAAGATGTTCGATGGCTCCTCCATCGGCGGCTGGAAGGGCATCAACGAGTCTGACATGGTGCTGATGCCGGATGCGGCCTCCGCCAAGCTGGATCCGTTCACCGAAGAGACCACGCTGAACATCGTCTGTGACGTGCTGGAACCGGCCACCATGCAAGGTTATGACCGCGACCCGCGCTCCATCTCCAAGCGTGCGGAAGATTTCCTGAAAGCCAGCGGCATCGCTGACACCGTGCTGTTCGGGCCGGAGCCGGAATTCTTCATGTTCGACAACATCACCTTCTCCAACACCATGGGCCACAGCTTCGTCAAGATCGAATCCGAAGAGGCTGCCTGGAACTCGGGTACCGAGTACGAGCACGGCAACAAGGGTCACCGTCCCTTCGTCAAGGGTGGTTACTTCCCGGTTGCGCCGGTCGACTCCTCCCAGGACATCCGCGCCGCCATGTGTCTGGTATTGGAAGAGATGGGTCAGGTTGTCGAGGCGCACCACCACGAGGTGGCTACCGCCGGTCAAAACGAGATCGCCACTCGCTTCAACACCCTCACCCTGAAGGCCGATGAAGTGCAGGTTCTGAAGTACGTGATCCACAACGTGGCCCACGCCTACAACAAGACCGTCACCTTCATGCCGAAACCCATGTTCGGTGACAACGGCTCCGGCATGCACTGCCACCAGTCCCTGGCCAAGAACGGCGTCAACCTGTTCGCCGGCGACCTGTACGGCGGTCTGTCCGAGATGGCGCTGCACTACATCGGCGGTATCATCAAGCACGCCAAGGCCATCAACGCCTTCGCCAACCCGACCACCAACTCCTACAAGCGTCTGGTTCCGGGTTATGAAGCACCGGTCATGCTGGCTTACTCCGCCCGTAACCGTTCCGCCTCCATCCGTATCCCTGTGGTGCCGAGCCCGAAAGCCCGCCGCATCGAGGTGCGCTTCCCGGATCCGGCTGCCAACCCGTACCTGGCCTTCGCCGCCCAGCTGATGGCCGGTCTGGACGGTATCATCAACAAGATCCATCCGGGCGATGCCATGGACAAGAACTTGTATGACCTGCCGCCAGAAGAAGCCGCAGAAGTGCCGACAGTTGCCGGCTCTCTGGACGAAGCCCTGGCCGCACTGGACACCGACCGCGAGTTCCTGACCCGTGGTGGCGTGTTCAGCGATGACTTCATCAACTCCTACCTGGAGCTGAAGCAGCACGATGTGGATCGCGTACGCATGACTCCGCACCCGCTGGAGTTCGAGCTGTACTACTCCGTCTAAGCCGACGTGCTTGTTTTATCGTGAAAAAAACCCGCCAGATGGCGGGTTTTTTGTCTGATCGGTCGAGTCACAGCGCCATGGATCCGGCCATCAGCCCGGCACCCATGTCATCCCATCGGCTTATCTTATCCCCATGGGTCCGACAATCGGTCCGAGCGTTTTTTCTCTGATAGGATTAAGCAGGACACCGTCAAGGAGAGATGGATGAAAAATGTACACCCGATATGGATGCTGGGCCTGTTGCTGCTGATGCCCTGCGCCGCGCAGGCCGCCACAGTCTATTCCTGGGTCGATGCCAATGGCGTGACCCACTACACCGATGCCCCTCCCCCCGGCAAACGGGCCAAGGAGCTGGATCTGCGGGTCTCCCCCCTCATCGGCACGGCCCCCCATTCGGTTCAGGTCGACAACTTCAATAGCCTGACCGGTGTCGATGCCAAGAAGGCGCAGGAAACCAGCCCACTGGCGATCACGCTGCTCTCCCCCGAACCGGGCAGCACCCTGCGTGACAACACCGGCAACGTGGTGTTTCAGGCCGAGGTCAGCCCCCATGCCCCGGTACAATACGATGTCCGCCTCACCCTGAACGGCAAGGCGGCCCCCCTCGTTCATAACAGCCTGGCCATCCGGGTCGAAAACCTCGATCGCGGTGCCCACGAGGCACGGCTCGAGCTGCTCGCCAAAGACGGTACGATCCTTGCTAAATCTAAACCAGCCACCTTTTACCTGCACAGAACGACGGTAGATCCAGCTCCCAAACCCACCCCCAAGGCCGATTAGGGGTGATGTGATGCACCGATGCGGGTAAACTCAATGCACCATATCGGTGCATCATTAGTGTGCAGCACCGTTTTAGGGAGAAACCTGTGCCAACCCGCTCGGATCATGCCAAGACCCTCTTGGACAACCTGTTGACTGCCGTCATCCTGATGGATGAACGGCTTTGCATTCAATTCGTCAACCCGGCGGCCGAACAACTGCTCTCCCTCAGCGAGCGGCGACTGATCGGGATCGAACTGCCCCACCTGCTGGAGCACATCTCCCTCGATCTGCAACGGTTCAAGCAGTGCCTCATTTCGGGGCAGGGCTTCACCGACAGCGAAGTCACCCTGGTGGTGGAAGGGGAACCCAGGCTGGTCGAGATCAGCGTGAGCCCCATGGCCGACCACGAGCAGCGGCTGATGGTGGTGGAACTGCGCAAGATCGATCAGCAGAAGAAGATCAGCCAGGAGCTGCAGCAACATGCCCAGCAACAGGCGGCCAAGGAGTTGGTGCGCGGCCTGGCCCACGAGATCAAGAACCCGCTGGGTGGCCTGCGCGGCGCGGCCCAGCTGCTGCAAAAGGAGCTGCCGGATCCGGCCCTGCGCGAATACACCGGCATCATCATAGAGCAGGCCGATCGGCTGCGGGTGCTGGTCGATCGCCTGCTCGGCCCCCAGCGCCCCGGCCGGCACCAGATGCACAATGTGCACTCTGTGCTGGAGCAGGTGCGCCGCCTGGTGGATCTGGAACTGCCGCCCCAGATCCGCATCGAGCGGGACTACGACCCCAGCATCCCGGAGTTCGAGATGGAGCCGGATCAGATGCAGCAGGCCTTCCTCAACATGGTGCGCAATGCCGCCGAGGCGCTGGGGGAGCAGGCCGGCTTCATCCGCATCAAGACCCGTACCGCCTTTCAGGTCACCATCCACGGCCAGCGCTACCGGCTGGCGGCCGAGATCAAGATCATCGACAACGGCCCCGGCATCCCGGATGCCATCCGCGACACCCTGTTCTACCCCATGATCACCGGCAAGGAGGGCGGCACCGGCCTCGGCCTCTCCATCGCCCAGAACCTGATCGATCAACACAAGGGGCGCATCGACTGCATCAGTTGGCCAGGTCACACCGAATTCACCATCTATCTACCGCTTCGCAAATAAGGGAACCTCATGACAGCAAAAGTGTGGATCGTCGATGACGACAGCTCCATCCGGTGGGTTCTGGAGCGCACCCTTGGCAGCGAAGGCTTCGAATGCGAGAGCTTTGCCGATGGCGAAGCCCTGCTGAGCTCGCTTGAGATGCGCTCGCCGGACGTGATCCTGTCCGATATCCGCATGCCGGGCATCGACGGGCTCAGCCTTCTGGAGCAGATCCACCGCCGCCAGGCCGATCTGCCCATCATCATCATGACCGCCCACTCTGACCTCGACAGCGCAGTCAACGCCTACCAGCGCGGGGCCTTCGAATACCTGCCCAAGCCGTTCGACATCGAGGAGGCGGTGACCCTGGTGCGACGCGCCGAGAACCATCTGAAGGAACAGCGCACCAAGCGCAAGGCACGCCAGCAGGAGCCCGGCAACAGCCCCGAGATCATCGGTGAGGCGCCGGCCATGCAGGAGGTGTTCCGCGCCATCGGCCGGCTCTCCCGCTCCAGCATCTCGGTGCTGATCAACGGCCAGAGCGGCACCGGCAAGGAGCTGGTCGCCCACGCCCTGCACAAGCACAGCCCGCGCGCCCACAAGAACTTCATCGCCCTCAACATGGCGGCGATCCCGAAAGATCTCATCGAATCCGAATTGTTCGGCCACGAGAAGGGGGCCTTCACCGGCGCCAACAACATCCGCCACGGCCGCTTCGAGCAGGCCGACGGCGGCACCCTGTTCCTCGACGAGATCGGCGACATGCCGCTGGACGTACAGACCCGGCTGTTGCGAGTGCTGGCCGACGGCCAATTCTATCGGGTCGGCGGCCATCAACCGGTACAGGTGGACGTGCGGATCATAGCGGCGACGCACCAGAACCTGGAGAAGCGGGTCGCCGATGGCGAGTTTCGGGAGGATCTGTTCCACCGCCTCAACGTCATCCGCATCCATATCCCGGCCCTCAAGGAGCGGCGCGAGGACATCCCCCAGCTGGCCCACCACTTCCTGCTGCGGGCCGCCAAGGAGCTCAACGTGGAGGCCAAGAGCCTGCACCCGGATACCCAGGCCTATGTCAGCCGCCTGCCCTGGCCGGGCAACGTGCGTCAGTTGGAGAACGTCTGCCGCTGGCTGACGGTGATGGCCTCGGGTCAGGAGGTGCTGGTGAGCGATCTGCCGCCCGAGCTGCTGACCCCCATCACCAGCACGGCGGAGCCGGGCCAACCCGCCTCGTCCGGTGGCTGGCAGCAGCAACTGCAGGATTGGGTGGCCGCTAAGCTGGCGCTGGGGGAAACCGACATCCTGGCCGACGCACTGCCCCAGTTCGAGCGCATCATGCTGGAGACGGCGCTGGAGCACACCCGCGGCCACAAGCAGGAGGCCGCCCGCCTGCTCGGTTGGGGTCGCAACACCCTGACTCGCAAGCTGAAGGAGCTCGACATTCCCTGATGCCCGAGGAAAAACGATTCCCATCACGCCTTGACGAATCGCCGACCGATAAGACCCCGTTTGCTTGCAAACGGGGTATCTTTTTTAGGAGCCCTGCCTAGAATGGCAGGCTTTCCAACCCGACTCGCAGAAGGCGCCACCATGATTGACAGATCCCTCCCCCTGACCGACCTGCACCGCCATCTGGATGGCAACATCCGCCCGCAGACCATTCTCGAGCTGGGTCGCCTGCACAACATCCGGTTGCCCGCAGACGAGCTGGAGGCGCTGCGCCCCCACGTGCAGATCGTCGAGAACGAGCCGAGCCTGGTCGCCTTCCTGAAGAAGCTGGACTGGGGCGTGGCCGTGCTGGCCGACTACGATGCCTGTCGCCGGGTCGCCTATGAAAACGTGGAAGATCTGCTGCGCGCCGGCATCGACTATGCCGAACTGCGCTTCAGCCCCGCCTACATGGCGATGGCCCACAAGCTGCATCCGCAGGGGGTGGTGGAGGCCATCATCGACGGCGTCGCCGCCGGCAGCCGCGACTTCGGCATCAAGACCAATCTCATCGGCATCATGAGCCGCACCTTCGGCACCGCACAGTGTCACGCCGAGCTGGAGGCCTGTTTGGCCCAGCGTGACCACCTGGTCGCCATCGATCTGGCCGGTGACGAGCTGGGCTTCCCCGGCGAGCTGTTCATCGATCACTTCCGCAAGGTGCGCGACGCGGGCATGAGAGTCACTGTGCACGCCGGTGAGGCGGCAGGGCCCGAGAGCATGTGGCAGGCCATCCGTGAACTCGGCGCCGAGCGCATCGGTCACGGCGTCAAGGCCATCCAGGATCCGCGCCTGATGGCCTATCTGGCGGAGCATCGCATCGGCATCGAGTCCTGCCTCACCTCGAACCTGCAGACCACTACGGTGGCGAGCCTCGCCGATCACCCAGTCCGCCAGTTCCTGGCCGCCGGCGTGCTAGCCTGCCTCAACACCGACGATCCGGCGGTGGAAGGCATTGATCTGCCCCACGAATACGAGGTGGCCGCCCCGGCCGCCGGCATGACGGCGAGCGAGATCCGCACTGCCCAGCAAAATGGCCTCACCCTGGCCTTCCTCAGCGATGGCGAGAAGGCCGAACTGAGCGCCCGCGCCGCCCAGCGCTGAGACTCATGCCTTAGCGCCCAATAAAAAAACCGCCGAGAGGCGGTTTTTTTATGTTCCGGGCATACAACAGGATCAGATCACCCGGGAGAACTGCTGCTGGCGCGCCTTGTTGCGCAGGTAGACATCGAAGCACATGCAGATGTTGCGGATCAGCAGCTGACCGGTAGAGACCACCTCCAGACCCTCTTCGGTTCTGCGCACCAGACCGTCGTCGACGAAGGTCTGCAACAGCTTGAGGTCTTCCGCGAAGTACTCCTTGAAGACCAGGCCATGGGCCTGCTCGACGGCAGCGAAGTTCAGGGAGAAGTCGCAGATGAGGCGCTTGATCACCTCGCGGCGGATCAGGTCGTCCCGATTGAGGGAGCAGCCCTTCCACTGGGCATGACCCAGTTCTTCCACCTGGGCGTAATAGGCCTTGAGCTCTTTCTGGTTCTGGGAGTAGGCATCGCCGATCATGCTGATGGAGGAGACCCCCAACCCCAGCAGATCACAATCCCCCTGGGTGGTGTAACCCTGGAAGTTGCGGTGCAGCTTGCCCTCGCGCTGCGCCACCGCCAGCTCGTCATCGGGCTTGGCGAAGTGATCCATGCCGATGAACTGGTAGCCCTGGCCGGTGAGGAAGGCGATGGTGTCCTGCAGCATCGCCAGTTTCTCCCGAGGCGCGGGCATGTCCTCTTCCTTCAGCTTGTGCTGGGCGGCGAACCGGCTCGGCAGATGAGCGTAGTTGAAGATGGAGAGACGGGCCGGATCCGTTTTGAGCACTTCCTCCAGGGTGTGGTGGAAGCTGTCGCGGTTCTGGTGCGGCAGGCCATAGATGAGATCCAGGTTGGTGGAGCGGAATCCCAGCTCGCGGGCACGCTCCAGCATGGCCCTAATGAAGTCGTTGTCCTGCTCGCGGTTGACCGCGACCTGGACCGCCTTGTTGAAATCCTGCACGCCGAGGCTGATGCGGTTGAAGCCCAGCTCCCGCAGCACATTCAGCATGTCGATCGCTATCTCGCGCGGATCCACCTCTATGCTGATCTCGCCCTCGTCCGCGAACCGGAAGTGTTCGCGCAACATGGCCATCAGGCGACGAGTCTGGGCTTCATCCAGATAGGTGGGTGTGCCGCCGCCCCAGTGCAGCTGGGTTACCAGCCGGTGCTTGAACAGCGGAGCCTGGGCCTTGATTTCCTGCTCGAGGAAATCGAGGTACTGATCGGCCTTGTGCTGGTGACGGGTGATCACCTTGTTGCAGCCGCAGTAGTAACAAAGCTTGTGACAGAAAGGGATGTGCACGTAGAGCGACAGATTGCGCGCCGGATACTGCTCGGCGGCGTGAACGAAGTCCGGATAACCGAAGCGCTCGTTGAACTCCAGCGCGGTGGGATAGGAGGTGTAACGCGGACCGCTGTAGTTGTATTTTTCGATCAGGGCCTGGTCCCACACAATCTGTTCTGCTTGCACGCTTGCTTCCTCTTTCTTCTTGTTATCACCGAGTCAACTGAAAGTCCTTCAGTCGCGCCACATCCTTGAGGATCTGCGCCTCCAGCTCGGCCTCGTAGCCACTGCGCTCGAGATCCATCCTCATCACTTCGTTGCGCTTGAGCGCCCGCCGCGCCTCGTGAGTCGGCATCTCCTTCACCTTCTCATAGAGGTCGTACAGGCCGGGAAACTCGCTGGCAAAGGCGCGCCCGCCTTGGATCTGCAAGGCATCCAGCAGATTGGTCAGCCGGATGGCCCCCTCGGAATAGTCACACTGACCATCCCGCACCGCATGGGCGATGACCCTGACGCTGTCGAGGATACGTTCATTGCGGGCCGCGATGGCACGCAGCTGCATGTCGCGCTGGCGCTTGAGGCGGGCCAGCAGGGTACCGGCGTAGACTGCCAGCCCCAGCAAGATCAGGCCACCCAACAGGGCGGCCAGCATCCATCCACTCATCACTTTTTCTTCGGCTCTGGCTTGGGTTCAGGCTGATAGTCGACCTTGCTGAAGCGATCCCACAGCTCCTCTTCGGAGGCAGGCTGGCTCGGCTCGTCATACTCTTCGTCAAAGGAGCCATCGTCGTCTTCGTCTTCATCGGTGTCGATGATGCCGAGTTCATCCATCAGCTCCTGATAACGATCCACGCGCTGGTCGACCCAGGCCTGCTCGGCCGCGTCCAGGGTCTCGCCGGTATCCAACCGATCCAGCAGGTCGTTCAGGCGATCATCGTTCTCGATGGCGGCAAGTTCCTGCTCCGGCGTCATCAGCAGCGCCTTCTCTTTCAGCGGCTTGGATGAAACCGGTTTGGTTTTCTTCTCTTCCACGATCAGCGCGACCGGTTTGCGAGAACCGATGCGTGGATCCTTGGCCTGCTTGCCACTACCGCTCTTGTTGGACTGCTCTGCCTGCTGGCGGGAGCCTGCCTTCAAGCCCTTGCGCTTGGCAGCGCGTTTGCGCTCACGGCCTTCTATGGCACTGGCATCTGATTCTTTGCGCTTGCCGGTAGGCTTGCGGGTGGGTTGTTTGGCCGACATGAATGACTCCGAGAAATATCTGGATTGAAGCCCGCGCCCGGGAGGATCTCGTCCGGGGAGGATGCTGAGGCGGGGAACAGTAAATCTGGAACAAGAGTGGGATCCCGCACCAATTCGGCCATATTTGGCCGCTGAACACCGCAGGATCGGCATCCTCTGGGCATGTTGCTGGTATTTTGACACAGAATGGCTGGGCGGGTTAATGACTCAACAGAAAAAAGGCAGCCGAAGCTGCCTTGATATGCTTATGCGAGTCCCATTCCCTGGCTGCGAATCGCCTTTTCCCTTGGCGTACCTCTGCGCATCATATCTTGGGGTCTTCCTGACCCTTGTTGGTCAATCCTGAATGTGCGTGTGCTTGCCTGACCCGTCCCGATGACGTCCTGCCATCCATCCGGGGTGGTTGCCTCCCGCAGCCCCGCTCGTCCCGAGCGGTCACCATCCTGGTCTTTCAATCCGTGGCTCATCACTTGCGCTGAGCCGACTCCCTGTCTCGCCTTCCCGAACCTGAATCCGCTCGCTGGGCCACTCCATGTACCCACTGTAGCAACTTGGCAAAAAGGCTCAATCCACCCAGAATGTTTTCAAACGAACAAAAATCTTCAATTTTAATTCAACATATTGAAAATTATAGTTTCTATAATGAAAGCCATGACTAGTTTCAGCCCGGACCAGGCTTGGAAATAGGAGATCTCTTACAACAATGCAGGCCATTTAGAGTAAATGGTTTTAAAGGTCAAAAATAAACGGGAAACCAATGGTTCCCCGTTCTTTTCAATAAGATAAACCGCAGGTGCTATCAGTGCAGACCGGCCACGTATTTGGACAGCGCCTCGATATCCTGATCCGTCAGCTTCTTGGCCACGTCCCGCATCATGCCGTTCGGATCGTTCTCACGGGCCGCCGCACGGAAAGCGGTAAGCTGGGCCTTGATGTAGGCGGGATGCTGGCCTGACAGGCTGGGATACTTGGCCTGCTCGACACCGGAGCCACGCGGTCCGTGGCAAGCAGTGCAAGCCGCCAGACCACGACTCATGTCTCCTCCCATGTAGAGCGCCTTGCCTGTCGCGACAACATCATCCGGCACCGCGACCGGGGTGACCTTCTGAGTGGCATAGTAGGCGGCCAGGTCGTCCATGTCCTGATCGGACAGGGGCAACGCCATGGGTCCCATGATGGGTGCAACCCGGCCAGTTTGGCCAGAAGCAGCAGCCTTCAGTTCAACTAATTGTTTTTTGATATATGATGCGTGCTGACCAGCAATCTTGGGATACATATCGACTGGGCTGTTACCGTCCGGTCCATGACAAGCCGCACACACGGCAGCCTTGGTTTGTCCCGCAGCGGCATCGCCCTTGGCTTGTGCCATCCCCGTTACGCCAACCATCAGAGCAAGAGTAATGACTAGGTTCTTCATGGCGTTCCAACTTCTCGTTATTAGGCTTCCAGATCCCATGCCGCTGAAGGCATGTTAAAATAAACGCGTTTAAGCGACGCTATTTTACACGATTTCACATAAAAGTAACTCTATAACCCTCTATCTCTATGGGGAATTTACGTTGGATACACAAACTCTGAATTTCAATAAGGTGCATTTTGTGACCAGCGCACCCGACATCCGCCACCTGCCAAATGATGGGGGTGTCGAGATTGCGTTTGCCGGCCGTTCCAACGCCGGTAAGTCATCTGCATTGAATACCTTAACCAAACACAAGAACCTGGCACGGACCAGTAAGACCCCGGGCCGTACCCAGCTGATCAACCTGTTCGAGCTGGAACCGGGCAAGCGTTTGGTCGACCTGCCTGGCTATGGTTATGCCCAGGTACCGCTGGAAATGAAGCTCAAGTGGCAAAAGTCGCTGGCAGAATACCTGCAGCGCCGCGAGTCCTTGAAAGGGCTGGTGATCCTGATGGATATCCGCCACCCGCTCAAAGAAACTGACATGAACATGCTGGAGTGGAGCTCACACCGTGAGCTGCCGGTCATACTGCTGCTGACCAAGGCCGACAAGTTGAGCCCGGGTCCCCGTAACAATCAGGTGATCAAGGTACGCCAGGCCGTGGCCGAACTGGGTCCGCAGATCCAGGTCGAGGCTTTCTCTTCCCTCAACAACATAGGCGTCGAGAAGCTGGCTCAAACCCTGAGCGGCTGGTATCTGTCCAATGCCGAGATCGCTCCGGTAGACATCGACGAAGACCACCAGATCGAGGAGTAAGTTACTCCTCATCTTGCTGCAATGAGCGGAGTTGGCCCTCCGCTGATTGAAAGACTTTCAAGCCACCCCTCGCAGATCCCTCCTCACCCCGACAACGGTCACCCCGATCGACCATAAACAACAAGTCATTTAATATCAGATAGATAATCAGTTTGACCGCCTAGAGAATTAACTTTCAATCGCCTTGATAGCGTTTTCATTATTTCAGCGAAAGAGATCATGCCGAAGGCACTTCAAGAACGAAAATGAAAATTTATTACAACAATGAGAGGGAAAGGGACAAAAATGAGGCCAGTCCCGCACTCTGCGGTCTGGCCTGAAGCAATGAGTTCAAAAAATTGGGAAAAAGCTAATTCTCGAGAACAAAGACGATTGGTTTTCCTCAAGAAACATCTCATTCTAGCAAAAAATCGATCAAATTAAAGCTTTTGCTCTAAATGAGGCGCATAAAAAAACACCCCGACGATAACTCATCGGGGCTGCTATTCAGCCACATTCAATTACGTGAAATAAAAGGTCTGAAAGATAGAACATCTTACCTCTGTACCCTACATCGAGAACTGTACAGCAAAGCAGCAAAAAGTGAAAGTAATTTATGTAATTTAGTTTCATAAAAAACGTATAAGAGAATTCACTTTATTTTTCATATAGATAAAAAAATCCCCAGTACGAATACCGGGGAGTTATAAAGGTGACTAGCTAGCACTTCCTCAACTATCTAGTTAGTCAGCGCCATTTCACTCAAGTTCCGCTGTATTGAAAAAAAACTTGAAGATCTTGCCTGGAGATTGAAATAAAAATCATAACTCATTGTTATTAATCACCTTTTAACTCAACCACTGCATGCTATAAGACCCTGAACATATCGTCTGCCTGGCGTCTGCCCGACTGATAGATGGGCTCGCCAGCTTTTCCAACCGATGGCGCCATCGGAAAAGCGCCCAACTGCTGGGCCGGAAAATCCACATGCCGCTCATCGAACCCCAGCCTCATCCCTCGAGACACCGAGCCTGACTCACAGTATCCCCAGGTTACGCTTCAGCTCTCTCAATACCTGCTTGGTCCCCGGCCGGATGCCGCGCCACACGGTGAACGCCTCGGCCGCCTGCTCCACCAGCATGCCCAGTCCATCCATGGTGTGCAGGGCGCCATGTTGCTTGGCCCAGTGAATGAAGGCGGTATCCGCCGCACCGTACATCATGTCGTAGATGGCGACGCCGCCGTGGATCATGGCTGGCGGCAAGGGGGGAAGGTCCCCCTGCAGGCTGGCGGAAGTGGAATTGATGATGAGATCGAACGAACCACTTAGCTGCGCATACGTCTGAGCCATCACCGCCCCCAGATCCTGGAATTCGGCGGCCAGCTGCTCGGCCTTGGCGTGGGTACGGTTGGCAATCACCAGCTCACTCGGTTGCTCGGCCAGCAGGGGCGCCAGCGCCCCTCGGGCGGCACCACCCGCCCCGAGCAGCAAGATCCGGCTACCGGCCAGATTCACCCCATGGGCCTTGAGATCCGCCACCAGGCCGGCACCATCGGTATTGTCCCCGAGCAGCACCCCGTCATCGGTCAGCTTGATGGTGTTGACCGCCCCGGCCCGCTGGGCCCGTGGGCTCAGTCGAGCGACCAGGGAGAATGCCTGCTCCTTGAAGGGCACTGTCACGTTGCAACCCTTGCCCCCCTCGGCGAAGAAGGTCTGCAGGCTGGCCGCAAAGTCATCGACTGCGGGCTCGGCCAGGCCATATTCCAGCGCCTGCTGGGTCTGCCTGGCAAACAGGGTGTGGATGAAGGGAGACTTGCTGTGGCGCACCGGGTGGCCAAAAACCAGATAACGATCCATCAAATATATCCATCGGAAGGCGGTCTCCCGATTTAACGGGTTTTCCCCCCGGGGGACAAGCCGAATCTCGGCCACGAAAAAGGGCCCTTGGGCCCTTCTTGTCACAACCAGTTTCTGGGGGTGAGGTAGTCGCTGTAGAGCAATGCCTCCTGACTACCGGGCTCGGGTTGCCAATCGTACTCCCAGCGCGCCAGCGGCGGCATCGACATCAGGATCGACTCGGTGCGGCCACCGGTCTGCAGCCCGAACAGGGTACCCCGGTCGTAGACCAGGTTGAACTCCACGTAACGGCCGCGCCGATAGAGCTGGAACTCCCGCTCCCGTTCCCCATAGGGCAGCGCCTTGCGCCGCGCGATGATCGGCAGATAGGCATCGAGGTAGCCTCTGCCCACCGACCGCATAAAGGCGAAACAGTCGGCAAACGGCCAGCGATTCAGATCGTCGAAGAAGAGACCGCCGACGCCACGGGTCTCATTGCGGTGCTTGAGGAAGAAGTAACGATCGCACCACCCCTTGAACTCGGGGTAGATCTCCTCGCCAAAGGGCTGGCAGAGATCGTGCGACACCTGATGCCAGTGCAGCACATCCTCGGCAAAGGGGTAAAACGGTGTCAGATCGAAGCCACCGCCGAACCACCAGATGGGCTCTTCACCCTCTTTCTCGGCGATGAAGAAGCGGACGTTGGCATGGCTGGTCGGCACATAGGGATTGTGGGGGTGGATCACCAGCGAGACGCCCATGGCCTCGAATCTGCGCCCCGCCAGCTCCGGCCTATGGGCGGTCGCCGAGGCCGGCATGGCATCACCATAAACGTGGGAGAAGTTGACGCCTCCCTGTTCGATCACGGCGCCATGGCGCAACACTCGGGTACGACCACCGCCGCCCCCCTCGCGGCACCAGGCATCTTCCACGAAGTGCCCGGCACCATCGGCCTGCTCCAGGCCACGGCAGATCTCGTCCTGCAACTGCAACAGGAAGGCCTTGACCTGGGCCACGTCCGGTTTGCTCATCTTGTCTCCAGTCAGGCAGGATCTTGAACGCCCTGTCCATTTTATTGTGATGTCACACCCAGGGCTCAAGGCCCATGTGCATTGCGGTAAAAAAGGGTCAGCCCGCCCCACTCAGGAGGGGCGAATGATGGCGCCGGTTCTGGCGTCCTTGATCTCGGAAGGATTGGCCTGGCCCCCGACCTCGCCGGGCAGGACATAGGCCAGCTGGCTGGCCAGCGCCTCACCGATCTCGGCTAGCCGACGGGCAGGCTCCTCGCCGGTCAGGTTGGCACTGGTGGAGACCAGTGGCTTGCCGAAGGCACGGCACAGGGCCTGCACCTGAGGATGGGCCGTCACCCGCACAGCCAGGGTGTCGAACTGACCGGTCAGCCAGGTCGGCGTCGCGGCTCGAGCGGGCATGATCCAGGTGAAGGGGCCGGGCCAGCTGGCCTGCACTCGGGCAAGCTGATCGGCACTGAGCTGACCCAAATCGATGTAATCCTGCAACTGCGCCAGATCGGCGGCAATCAGGATCAGCCCCTTCTCCACCGGACGCTGCTTGATGGCCAGCAGACGCTGCACGGCAAGCTCTGAATCGGGATCACAACCCAGGCCGAACACGGCCTCGGTCGCGTAGGCGATCACCCCGTCATCGCGGAGGGCGGCAATCGCTTGTTCAAATTCGTTTGGCATAGAAAAAATGCGGTAGCCGAGCTACCGCCTCATCACTGATTGACATTGAGCCTGCTAGAGCGGCAACCGCTTGTTCAGATTCATTTTCCCTGGAACGCAGAAAAAATACGACCCGTCAGGCTGGCTGCCGCCTCATCGCTTACTTGAGCAGTTGAGCCTGCAGGGCAGCATCCTTGGCCATCACCTCTTCGGCATTCTTCTGGCGCTCGGCGCGTACCTTGACTGCCAGTGCGTCATCGGCCACGGCCAGCATCTGGGCAGCCAGATAACCGGCGTTCTTGGCGCCGGCCTTGCCGATCGCCACGGTCGCCACCGGCACGCCACCCGGCATCTGCACGGTGGAGAGCAATGCATCCAGCCCCTTGAGCGGGCCACCATCGATGGGCACCCCGATCACGGGACGGGTGGTGATGCCGGCCACGGCACCAGCCAGGTGGGCGGCCAGCCCGGCGGCGCAGATGAAGACCTTGCAACCACGGGTTTCGGCATCGGTGACATACTGATGGGTCGCGGCCGGGGTACGGTGCGCGGAGGTGACCTTCACTTCCACTGTGATATCAAACGACTTGAGGACTTCAAGGGTGGATTGCATCACGGGAAAATCTGAATCAGAGCCCATCAATACGGCAACAAAGGGTTTATTCATGGTGGGAATTTCCTTACTCCAAGTGGGGGGTTGAAGTTCGCCGAAAACGTTTCAATTTGGTTACGGCGGCGGGATTATACCTGCTCACTCTGATGGCCGCATTTCTTTTGCGGGCAGATCCACCTCAGATTTCCCCTCACTTTCTTCTCCACCATGATGCCCCAGCCACATTCGGGACAAGGCATGGGGATCGGCTTGTCGTTAACCACATATTTACAATGGGGATAGCCATCACAGGAGTAAAACTGCTTGCCGTAGCGGGAGGTGCGGCTCACCAGATGACCCTTGCCACACTCGGGACAGAGGATCTGGGTGTCGTCGCTTTCCTGCAAGGATTCGATGTGCTGACAGGCCGGATACTGGGTGCAACCGACGAACAGGCCGTAACGCCCCTTCTTGATCGCCAGCGGCTGGCCGCAATCCGGGCAGGCGGATCCTTCCAGCACCTTCTCGATGTCGCGGCCGGATGGCGTCAGGGAACGGATGTAGTCGCAGGCGGGATAGGCGGAGCAGCCCAGAAAGAGGCCATGCTTGCCTTGGCGGATCACCAGCTCGGCACCACACTGCGGGCAAGGCTCTCGCTCGAACGCGTTCTCGTGGGCAGAAAAGAGGTGATGATCGATTTTTGACATGGGCCGCGCCTTGAAATCCAGATGGCCTGAATTCTACCAGCGCGGCACCGGACTGTCAGTGAATGACACCGTCTGACTCGTCAAACACCAGCTCTTCCATCTGCTGGTAGGCATTTTCACTGCCCGGTACGTTGAACAGCACCATCATGACGACCCACTTCAGGTCATCCAGCTCGATATCCGGCTTATCCAGCTCGAGCAGGCGCTCGATGCAGATCTCGCGGGTTTCGGCATTCAGCACCTGGGCCTGCTCCAGAAACAGCAGGAAGCCACGGCATTCGGTGCTGAGGCGGGCCAGCTCTTGCGGGGCATAGATCCGCATCGAGCCTTGCGCGCTGGCGGAGACATACACCTCCCGTTCGCTGTCATGCAGATTGGCCAGCCTTTCCAGCCAGTTGAGCGCCTTCTCGATCTCGTCCTGATTGAAACCGGCTCGGCTCAGTTCGTCGGTGAGTTCATCCTGCTCGACCATCACATCAGCATCGCTGTGGATGTAGGTCTCGAAAAGGTACATCAATACATCAAACATGATTCGCCCTCCTCGTTCTGACGTATCCACCGGCTACCGCCATCACTGCACCGGCCAGCTCCAGCTCTACCAACCTGCCCAACACCAGTTCGACAGGAAGCCGGGACCGCTCGGCAACGGTATCCACGCTCGTGGCTTCATAATCTACGTTATCCAACAAATCGGCATAAGGCAATTCGCTATTATGCGAAGGCTCTGGTGAATAACTCGCCGGTCTCGCCAACGGCACCAAGGCGGGCAGTTCCTCCATGACATCGGCCGTAGTCAAGACCAGTTTGGCCCCCTGCTGGATCAGCCTGTTGCAGCCCAATGCCTGCACATTCTGCGGGGCGCCGGGTACGGCGAACACCTCGCGCCCCTGCTCCAACGCGTAACGGGCCGTGATGAGGGAGCCACTCTGTTCGGCCGCCTCCACCACCAGGGTACCGAGGGAGAGCCCGCTGATGATGCGATTGCGACGGGGGAAGTGCTCGGCGAGTGGCCCTTTGTCCGGCGCCAGCTCGGAGATCAGCAGGCCGCCGCGTTCCAGGATTTGCATGGCCAACCCCTGATGACGCTTCGGATAGAGGCAATCGAGACCAGAGCCCAACACCGCCAGCGTCACGCCCCCGGCCGTCAACGCCTGCTGATGACAGACGCCATCGATGCCAAGCGCCAGCCCCGAGGTGATCGCCAGGCCGCATTCCACCAGCTCGGCGCACAGCCGAGCCGCGTTGTCCTTGCCGGCATAGGTGGGATGGCGCGTGCCCACCATTGCCAACTGGGGCAGCGCCAGCGCCTCCAGCGCGCCACGGCAATAGAGCAGCAGGGGGGCGGCAGGGATCTCTTTTAACAGGGAGGGATAACTGGGGGTATCTGGACAGATGAGATGCTGACCCGGCCTGCTCGCCCAGAGCAGCCTCTGCTCTACCTCGGGCAGTGGCCACCTGAGTTGGCGGATCTGGGCCTCGCTGAGGCCCATCTCCCGAAGCCTGGCATCGTCGCAGGCAAACAGGGCGACGATATCCCCCTCGAAGTGGGCCAGCAGGCGAGATGCTGTGACCGGACCTATGCCAGTCACCGCATCCAGCGTCAGCCACAGGGCGAGCCGTTCGAGTGGAGGCGACACGTCAGAAGTTGGTGACCTGGTAACCCGAGCTGACCATCTCCTGACTCTGCAGGATGAGGCCATAACTCAGCTTGTCGTAGACCTTGAACAGCATGACCCTGGCGACGGCCTCAGATGGCAGGGCCGACTTGCCCGCCGAGTAGAAGGCCTTGTTATACACTGAGGCATATTCGCGGTATGAGACTTTACCATCCCTGTCCACCATCTCGGCGCCCGGGCGCTGGATCTCGAGCACATCGCCGGGGGCGACCCGATCCCGCAGTCCCTTGTTGATGAGCACCACATCAAACTTGCCGCCGCCGCGCGCCTTGCTCGGCAGTTCGACCACATAGCCGGGGGAGATGGTTGGCGCCGCCTTCGGCATGAATACGGCGGAGAGACTCTCCTGTGGCGGTAGCGGGATGATCTTGTCCCCCTGATACACCTCGCGCCTGTTGTGTGTCAGCGTGACTCTGGTGCTGTCGTTGGCCAGCCGCTCCTCCGCCCGCACAGTGCCGACGAAGACGGCCTCCTGACCGAGCTGCTCCCCGGTCTGCCTGTCCTTGTAGGTCACGCCCGGGTGATAAACCCCGTAGTCCTGGCCCGGGGTCAGCGAACCCCGCACATAGAGGGTATCCCCCTCCAGCATGCCGACGTGCTTCTCGTTATTGCCGAGCACATAGGGCAGGTCCTTGACCTGCTGGCTGTCAGCCATAATGTGGTCGGTCTGCAGGAAGGGACCTATCTCGCTGAGTGGCAGGGTCGGGATCGGGCTGGCCTTGTTCTCGTAGCGGTTCTTGGGAGACAAGTGAATGACCTGCTTGCCGCCCTGGCTGGCCTTGCCGAGGCGAGGCTCGCCATTGACCCAGCTCAGTTGCAGCACGTCACCGGGGTAGATCCAGTGCGGATTGGCAATCTGGGGATTGATGTTCCAGAGGCGTGGCCAGAGCCAGGGCTCGGCCAGGTATTGGCCCGAGATGTCCCAGAGGGTATCCCCTTTCTGGACGACATAGCTGTCTGGATAACCGGGTTTTAGCGTCAGCTGGTCGGCCATGGCACCACCGGCCAAGGCTGTCGCCAGAGAGGCGAGGATGATTTGCTTCAGATGCATAACACTCCCTGTTACTTCTGCACGCAAAGTGTTGCTGTTTTTTGTCGACGTAAATGACTAGAATTACGTCAATATTGACTGCGTTTATATGAAACTAAAGAAAAAACTATGGCCATTCTAGATGTATTGCGTTTCCCCGATGAGCGCCTGCGTACCGTCGCAGCCCCTGTCGAGACCATTACACCCGAGTTACAACAGATTGTAGATGATATGTTCGAAACCATGTACGCGGAGGAAGGCATAGGCCTGGCCGCGACTCAGGTCGACATTCATCAGCGCATCATCGTCATCGACGTCTCTGAAGACCGTGAGGATCAGCTGGTGCTGATCAACCCGGAGATCCTCGAGCAGTCGGGCAGCACCGGCATCGAAGAGGGTTGCCTCTCCGTCCCCGGCAGCCGCGCTCTGGTGCCGCGCGCCGAGTGGGTCAAGGTGCGGGCGCTGGATCGCAACGGCAAGCCGTTCGAGCTGGAAGCGGACGATCTGCTCGCTATCTGCATACAGCATGAGATGGATCATCTGGTCGGCAAGCTGTTTGTGGATTACTTGTCCCCGCTCAAGCGCCAGCGCATCCGTCAGAAGCTGGAAAAGATGGCTCGTGAAGATCGCAAAGCCCTCTGAGGATCTGCCCCATTGAATAAGCTGAAACTGATTTTTGCCGGTACTCCCGACTTCGCCGCCCGTCACCTGGCGGCGTTGTTGTCTTCCGACCACGAGGTCGTCGCCGTTTATACCCAGCCCGACAAGCCGGCGGGCCGTGGTCAGAAGCTCAGCGCCAGCCCGGTCAAGGAGCTGGCCCTCGCCCACAGCCTGCCGGTCTACCAACCCGCATCCCTGCGCAACGAAGCCGCCCAGGCCGAGCTGGCCGCCCTCGGCGCCGATCTCATGGTGGTGGTGGCCTACGGCCTGATCCTGCCCAAGGCGGTACTCGACACCCCACGGCTGGGTTGCATCAACGTGCACGGCTCCCTGCTGCCACGCTGGCGCGGCGCGGCTCCTATCCAGCGTGCCATCTGGGCGGGCGATGCCGAAACAGGCGTGACCATCATGCAGATGGATGTGGGGCTGGATACCGGCGCCATGATCCGCAAGGTGAGCTGCCCCATCGCCTTTGATGAGACCTCTGCCAGCCTCTATGACAAGCTGGCCGAGCTGGGACCGCAGGCGCTGGTCGAAACCCTCAACGCCATGGCCGCCGGTGATACCGCCGCCGAGGCGCAGGACGATGCCCTGGCCAACTACGCCCAGAAGCTCTCCAAGGAAGAGGCCCGCATCGACTGGTCCATGGAGGCCGTCGCCATCGAGCGCTGCATTCGCGCCTTCAATCCCTGGCCCATCAGCTGGTTCGAGGTGGCGGAGCAGACCATCAAGGTCTGGCGGGCCGAGGTGCTCGAGCAGGAACATGGCCAGGCGGCCGGTACTCTGCTCAAGGCCGACAAGCAGGGGATCGACGTCGCCACCGGCAAGGGGGTGCTGCGTCTGCTGACCCTGCAACCGCCAGGCAAGAAGGCCATGTCCGTCCCGGATCTGCTCAACTCTCGCCGCGACTGGTTTGCACCCGGCACGCAATTGAACTGAATTGACACAAGGCGGGGCCCGGGCCCCGACTTGCGCATCTAAGGTAACTCTATGAAAACACGTGCACAGGCCGCTCTCGTTATTCAACAGGTGCTGGATCAGGGCCAATCCCTCTCCGCTGTTCTGCCTGCTGCCCAGGAGAAGGTGGCGCCTCGCGACCGCGCCCTCCTGCAAGAACTCTGCTACGGCACCCTGCGCTGGCTGCCCCGCCTCGATGCAGCGGTGAGCGAGATGATGGACAAGCCGCTCAAGAACAAGAGCCGCATCTTCCACTATCTGATCCTGGTCGGTCTCTATCAGCTCATCTACACCCGCATTCCGGCGCACGCCGCGGTGGCCGAGACCGTCAACGCCGTCAAGCTGCTCAAAGGCACCTCCCTGCGCGGCCTGATCAACGGCGTGCTGCGCAACTTCCAGCGCAGCGCCGAAGTCATACTGCTGCGCATCGACCGCGTCCCCAGCATCCGGCTCGGCCACCCAGAGTGGCTCACCAAGCGGCTGCGTCAGGCCTATCCCGAGGATTGGGAGTTCATCATGGAGGCCAACAACCAGCGCCCCCCCATGTGGATCCGCAATAACGGCCAGCGCCAGAGCCGCGAGCAGATGCTGGCCCGCATGGCCGAGGTCGGCATCAATGCGGTGGCTGGCGAGGAAGGGGACGACTGCATCCTGCTGGAGCGCCCCTGCGACGTGACCAAACTACCCGGCTTCGAGCAGGGCGACTGCTCGGTACAGGACGGTGCCGCCCAGCAGGCCGCCCGCCTGCTCGACCCGCAACCGGGTGAATGGGTGCTGGATGCCTGCGCCGCCCCCGGTGGCAAGACGGCTCACCTGCTGGAGTTGCAACCCGCCCTCGCCGGCGTCATCGCCGTCGATGCGGACGAGAACCGCCTCAAGCGGGTGCAGGAGAACCTGGATCGCATCGGCATCAAGGCCCGGGTGATCCATGGCGATGCCAGTACGCCGGACCAGTGGTGGCCACAGGGTCAGTTCGATCGCATCCTGCTCGATGCCCCCTGCTCCGCCACCGGCGTCATCCGTCGTCACCCCGACATCAAGTGGTTGCGCCGGGATCAGGACATCCGCGAGCTGGCCGAGCTGCAGCGCCGCATCCTCAACGCCCTCTGGGCCAAGCTGAAGAGCGGCGGCACCCTGCTCTACGCCACCTGCTCGGTGCTGCCGGAAGAGAACCGCGACCAGATCCGTGCCTTCCTGGCCGACACCAGGGACGCCAGGCTGGTGCCCCTGCACGAGCAGGACACCCCGGCTTGCCCGGGTCGCCAGTTCCTGCCGGGCGAGGCCGAGATGGACGGCTTCTATTATGCCAAGCTGATCAAGCAGTAAGCAGCAACTGTCGAGGCTGTATCCGGGCGCCCTCCCGCTGGCTGGCGCCCTCTCTTCGAAGCAACAGCGTTGAGTAAGATTTCCCTATGCAGATCATCATGTCGGGCATCAGACTGGCTGGCCACCTCAGTAACGGAACAACCTTGGGTAAGATCTCCCTATGAAAATCATCATTCTGGGTGCGGGTCAGGTCGGCGGCACGCTAGCCGAGAACCTCGCGGGTGAAAACAACGACATCACCATAGTCGATACCGACAGCGACCGTCTGCGGGAGCTGCAGGACAAGTTCGATCTGCGGGTGGTGAACGGTCACGGCGCCCACCCCAGGGTGCTGCGCGAAGCGGGCGCCCAGGATGCCGACATGCTGGTGGCGGTCACCAACAGCGACGAGACCAACATGATCGCCTGCCAGGTGGCCTACTCCCTGTTCAACACCCCGAACAAGGTGGCGCGCATTCGCTCCCCGGCCTATCTGGTGGAGCGGGATCGGCTGTTCCTGCCGGAATCCGTGCCGGTGGATCATCTGATCGCCCCCGAGCAGTTGGTAACCGACTACGTGCGTCGGCTGATCGAATACCCGGGTGCGCTGCAGGTGGTGGACTTCGCCGGTGGCAAGGTGGGGCTGGTGGCGGTCAAGGCCTACTACGGCGGTCCCCTGGTGGGCAATGCGCTCTCCACCCTGCGGGATCACATGCCCAACATCGAGACCCGGGTAGCTGCCATCTTCCGTCAGGGCCGCTCCATCCGCCCCCAGGGCACCACCATCATAGAGGCGGATGACGAGGTGTTCTTCGTCGCCGCCGCCGGCCATATCCGCGCCGTGATGTCGGAGCTGCAGCGGCTCGAGAGCCCCTACCGCCGCATCATGATAGTCGGGGGTGGCAACATAGGTGCCGGCCTCGCCCGCCAGCTGGAGAAGCGCTACAGCGTCAAGCTCATAGAGCGCAACCAGAAGCGGGCGGAGCAGCTGTCGGAGCTGCTGGAGAACACCATCGTCTTCTGCGGCGACGCGGCGGATCAGGAGCTGCTGGCGGAGGAGCACATCGATCAGATCGACGTCTTCATCGCGGTGACCAACGAGGACGAGTCCAACATCATGTCGGCCCTGCTCGCCAAGAAGATGGGCGCCAAGAAGACCATGGTGCTGATCCAGCGCAGCGCCTACGTGGATCTGGTGCAGGGCGGCTCCATCGACATCGCCATCTCGCCCCAGCAGGCCACCATCTCGGCCCTGCTGACCCACGTGCGCCGGGCGGATATCGCCAACGTCTACAGCCTGCGCCGCGGCGCGGCCGAGGCCATCGAGGCCATAGCCCACGGGGACGAGAACACCTCCAAGGTGGTGGGCAAGACGGTGGGTGAGCTCAAGCTGCCGCCGGGTACCACCATAGGCGCCGTGGTGCGCGGCGACGAGGTGCTGATCGCCCACGATCGCACCCAGATCCAGCAGGATGACCACGTGGTGATGTTCCTGGTGGACAAGAAGTACATTCCGGAAGTGGAACGCCTGTTCCAGCCAAGTCCCTTCTTCCTGTAACCTGCCCATGCATCAGGCGACAGCATCCAGACCCGGACCTTTCTCCAAGGAATCGTCCGGGTCTTTTGTTAATCAACGACCAGGTTATCTCCCATGATCAAGCTGCGTCCCATCGTCTTCACCCTCGGGCTGGTGCTCTCCAAGCTGGCCCTGTTCATGTGGTTGCCCACCCTGCTGGCGCTGCTCACCGGTTCCGAGGGCTTCGTCGAATTTCTCAAGTCCGTGCTGATCACCCACGGCGCCGCCCTGCTCTGCCTGCACTACGGACGCAAGGCGGAATTTCACCTCGGGGTGCGGGAGATGTTCCTGCTCACCACCTCGGTCTGGGTGGTGGCCTGCATCTTCGGCGCCCTGCCCTTCTTCTTCATCAACCACATCGACTTCACCGACGCCTACTTCGAGACCATGTCCGGCGTCACCACCACGGGTTCCACAGTGCTGTCCGGGCTGGACGGCATGGCCCACAGCATACTGCTGTGGCGCTCCATCCTGCAGTGGCTGGGGGGCGTGGGCTTCATCGTGATGGCGGTGGCCGTGCTGCCCTACCTCAACGTAGGCGGCATGAAGCTGTTCCAGACCGAGAGCTCGGATTGGTCCGACAAGAGCGCGCCGCGCGCCAAGACGGTGGCCAACAACATAGTGGTGGTCTACCTGGTGCTCTCCATGCTCTGCTTCCTCGCCTACTGGGTGAGCGGCATGACGCTGTTCGAGGCGGTCAACCACTCCATGACGACGCTGAGCACCGGCGGCTACTCCACCTCGGATCAGTCCATGTCCCACTTCTCCAACTCGGCGCACTGGATCGGCACCCTGTTCATGTTCCTCGGCGGCCTGCCCTTCCTGCTCTACATCCAGAGCCTGAACCGGCGCGACAACAGCCTGCTCAAGGATGCCCAGGTGCAGGGCTTCTTCTGGCTGGTGGTCTGGGTGACCGTCATCGTCACCTTCTATCTCTGGGTCAGGGACATCTACGGCTTCATGGATGCCCTGCGCATCAGCAGCTTCAACATAGTCTCTGTGCTGACCACCACCGGCTTCGGCCTCGGTGACTTCGGTACCTGGGGGCCGCTCACCAGCATCATCTTCATCATTTTGCTGGCTCTTGGCGCCTGCTCCGGCTCCACCGCCGGAGGGCTCAAGATCTTCCGGGTGCAGGTGGCCTTCGCCCTGTTCAAGAAGCAGATGCGCCAGCTGATGCACCCCTCCGCCGTCTTCCCCCAGAAGTACAACGGCCGCCCGGTCAACGACGCCATCATCCGCTCCATGATCTCCTTCGTGCTGGCCTATTTCGCCATCATCTTGCTGATCGCCGCCCTGCTCGCCGCCATCGGCCTGGATCCGCTGACCGCCATCTCCGGCTCCATCACGGCGGTGGCCAACGTGGGTCCCGGCATGGGCCCCATCATAGGACCCAGCACCAACTTCGCCACCCTGCCGGATGCGGCCAAGTGGATCCTCTCCTTCGGCATGCTGCTGGGTCGACTCGAGATCCTGACCGTCGCGGTGATCTTCTTCCCCTCCTTCTGGCGGCAGTAAGGCCGGAGCGGCGGATCCTGATGACAAAAAGGGCAGCCTATGGGCTGCCCTTTCCATCTGCTTTCGACCATCTCAGTCGGCGGAATCTTCCCGCTCCAGCGCACGGTTGATCAGCGGCTCCGGCAGCGGCTTGGTCACCTCCACCCCCAGCTCGCGAAAGCGCTCGGCCTGGGCGATCAGGTTGCCGCGGCCGTTGACCAGCCGACCCATCGCCTTGTCGTAGCTCTCCTGCGCCTTGTGCAGGCTGCCCCCCATCTGCTGCATCTCCTCCACGAACAACCGCAGCTTCTCGTACAGCCGTCCGGCCCGCTCGGCGATCTGGCGCGAGTTCTGGTTCTGACGCTCGTAGCGCCACAGGTTCTCTATGGTGCGCAGCGCCACCATCAGGTTGGTGGGGCTGACCAGCAGGATGTTGTGATCCAGCCCGTATCGCACCAGGGAGGGATCGGCCTCCAGCGCGGTCAGGAACGCCGGCTCCACCGCCACGAACATCAGCACATAGTCCAGGGTGCGTACCCCGGGCAGTTGCTGGTAATCCTTGCGGCCCAGCTCGCGGATGTGGTTGCGCACCGAGGCGATGTGCTCCTTGAGCGCCACCGCCTTCTCCAGCGTGTCGTCGCTGTTGTACCAGCGCTCGTACGCGGTCAGCGACACCTTGGCATCGATGATGATGTCTTTCTCTTGCGGCAGGTGGACGATCACGTCCGGCTGGTAGCGCTTGCCCTTGTCCACCTCGATATTGACCTGAGTGTGGTACTCGTGCCCCTCGCGCAGGCCGCATTCGGAGAGGATCCGGGCCAGCACCACCTCACCCCAGTTGCCCTGCTGCTTGCTGTCGCCCTTGAGGGCCCGGGTGAGCGCCGCGGCCTCCTCGGTCATGCGGGCGTTGAGCTCGGCGAGGCGCTCCAGCTCGAACTTGAGGCTGTGGCGCTGGGCCGTCTCCTGGGCGTGGGTCTCTCCCACCTGGCGGCGGAATCCCTCCAGCTGCTCCTTGAGCGGGGTCAGCAACAGATCCAGGCTGTGCTGGTTCAGCTCGCGGAAGTTGCCGGAGTTCTGCTCGAAGATGCGGTTCGCCAGGTTCTCGAACTGCTGGCTGAGACGGGCCTCGGCCTGCTGCTGCAGCTGCAGCTTCTCGGCGCTGGCGATGCGCTCGCTGCGCAGGGTGGCTTCGGCATCCTTGAGGCGGGCGGTGAGCTTGAGCAGCAGGCTCTGCTGCTGCTCCAGCTTCTGCTGGCCCAGCATCTTCTCGTCCTGCAGCTCGTCGAACCTGTCTTGCAGCGCCTGATGGCGCTCCTCGGTCAGCAGCGTCTCCTCCCGGGCCGCGCGGCGGCCCACCAGCCAGCCGAGCCCCAGGGCGAGCAGACCCGCCAGCAACACAGGCAGCCAGCTCGTCATCGGGATCATCGCCGACTCCGCTGGCGCAGGAAGAGTTCGAGGTAGCGGTTGAGCAGCAGCCAGAGCAGGACATAGATGAGGTAGGCGGCCAGCACCACCCACTTGTGGCTATTGACCCCGGTGTCGAGCTCGGCGAACTCGATATCCTTGATGCGGCAATAGGCCCACATCAGCAACGGGAAGACATAGAGCAGGGAGGCACGCCAGAGAAATAACCACATGTGTATGTTCGACCACGCAAAAAGATCTGCCTAGCTTACACAAGGCCAACCCGGCTTGCGATCCTGCGCCACGCTATTCTCTGGCTTGCCGGCGGAAATCTGGCTAAAATTAACCCCTAATAGGTATTCGGGGTAGGCATGACTCACTTTTTCTGTCGCTGGTTGATGCACGCACTGGGAAGCCCCGCCAAACCGGCCGTGGCTTGCCATGAGGCACGCCCGCCCTGGGCCATAGAGGAATCCCAATACCTCGCCCTCTGCAACCGTTGCGGTGAATGCTTCAAGGCCTGCCCCAACGGCCTGCTCAAACCGGCCGATCAGCCGGAATACGACGGCACCCCCATCGCCGGCACCCCGGTGCTGGATCTCGCCTGCGGCCAGTGCAGCTACTGCGGCAGTTGCGCCAGAGCCTGCCCCACGGGGGCGCTGGATCTGCGGCTCGGCCGCCAGGTGCAGACCCGGGTCAGGATCGAGGCGAGCTGCCAGGCCCGCCAGGGCTTCTACTGCCTGCTGTGCGAGGATGCCTGCCCCCAGCAGGCGATCAAGGCCAGCAGCGAGGGGGTGAGCGTCAACATGGCGGCCTGCGACGGCTGTGGCGCCTGTGGCCTCGCCTGCCTGCATGGCGCCATCACCCTGATCCCGCAACCCTAGCCCGCACAACCCCCGGATGCCAGAAAGCACAGAGGGGCCCTTGGGCCCCTCTTGGTCTGCCTCGGCCTTATGCCATGGCCAAGACGTTGTCCTGCTCTATCCCCAGCAGGTGGCAGAGCCGGGTCGGATCCCGCACCGCATCGGCCAGGGTGTATTCCCCCAGCACCTCGAGGAAGGCATTCATGGCGCGGCGCAGTATGCCCTGGATGCGGCAGCCGCCGGAGAGGCGGCAGTTCTCGCGCTTGCAGTCCACCGGACAGAGCACGTGCTCCATGTCCATCACCACGTCGCGCAGGTTGATGGAGACCGCGGAGCGACCGAGGCGGATGCCGCCGTGCTTGCCACGGATCGTCTCGATGTAACCCTTGATGCCGAGCTGATGCACTATCTTGACCACGTGGTTGCGGGAGATGGCGAAGGTGTCGGCCACCTCGGTGATGGTCGACAGGCGATCTCCCGGCTGGATTGCCAGAAAAGTCAGGGTCCGCAGGGCATAGTCGGTAAATCGTGTCAGTTGCATGGTCGCACTTGCCTCTTACTACAAGCCAGAAATCAGGACGACAACCAGGGGCCAAGGGACGGGGATGGTGCGTGCGCCCGCACAGGATCCGCATCTTGAGCCGAGTCGTGGAGTGACAAGGTTAAGAGCAGCCCGGACGGGTGTCGACGAAGATGTACATAAATCGGCACTTTCTTTGATTGATCGCAAACTTGCCGGCTTGGAGCGGGGTTTCGGCCATTTCTGGTGGCTAAATCCCAGCGGCCGGCGCGGGGTCAAAGACGGGAGAATCTGGTCGGAACCTCACCCTCAGTGGGGCTGTCTCAGCCAGTTTTTCAGGGCCTGGGAGGGGATGGAGCTCTCCGACGCCACCGCGAAGGCGCCCCAGTCCACCGCGCACTGCAGAGCATCCTGGATCGCCATGCCGCGGGCCAGGCCGTGGATGAGGCCACCGGCGAAGGCATCCCCCGCCCCCGTGGTATCCACCACCGACACCGGCCGCGCCGCGACCCGGATCTCCTCCTCGCCGTGGATGGCCACGGCCCCCGCCTTGCCCTCGGTCAGCACCAGCCACTCCAGCTGCTCCCCCGCCAGGCCGCGGGCATGCAGCCAGGGATCGGCCACCTCGGCGAGATCCGCGCGGGAGGCCACCAGCACATGGCAGGGACGGCGGGCCTGGCCGCCCTTGGGGTACTGGGCCACCACGAAGCTCTTGCCGAGCATCTGGCGCATGTAACCTATGATGGCGGTGCCGGGGTAGTTGACGTAGAGACAATCCACCCCCTCCACCGGCAAGTCGCCGGGCAGATCGGGGCGACGGGGACGGCGCAAGATGGTGCGCTCGCCGGTGGAGTCCACCAGGATCAGCAGCTCGCCGGTCTCGCCACCGAAGCGCTCCACCTGGCTGCAATCCAGACCATGGCTCGCCGCCTGCTCCAGCAGCCAGTCACCAGTCTCGTCCAGCCCGATGCGCGAGGCAATGCGCACCTCGTGCCCCGCCCACACCAGGCCGATGCCGGTGTTGGCGGCGCCGCCCCCCAGCCTGCGCCCCTGATCCAGGTACTGCAGACGGGCCCCCGCCACCAGCGGTTCGCCCAGGGAGAGCACATGGTCACAGTTGAGGTTGGCGAGCAGCAGGATGCGGGACATGGGTACCTCTAAGACAGGAGGACATGACGGCATCATCGGCCGGGGCCGATGATGCGAGAGGGTCAGTAGACGGGTAGTTCCACCCCGGTCATCAGCTCGTCGATGCGCGCCTGGGTCGGCTGCTGCATGACGTTCTGGATCACCTCCTTGGTGAGGTGCGGCGAGAAGGAGCTGATGAAGTCATACATGTAGTTCTGCAGCAGTATGCTCTTGCTGAAGCAGAGCTGGGCCGGGCAGGGCGCGAACAGGTACTCCAGGTTGATGGCCACCAGGCCGGGGGCATCGGTGTCGTCGGCCACCAGCGACGAGATGATGCCGATGCCGAAGCCCAGCTCCACGTAGCGCTTGATGACGCCGGCATCCATCACCGTCATGTAGTAGTTGGGGGTGAGACCGGCGGCCTGGAACACCTGATCCTGCACCTGACGCCCGGTGGCGCCACTCTCGTAGCTGAGGATGGGGTACTGACAGAGCTGCTCCAGGCTCGGCTTCTTCACCTTGGCCAGCGGGTGATCCTGCGGCACCACCAGCGACAGGGTCCAGAGGTAGGCGGGCAGCGCGATCAGCTCCTTGTCGAAGCCGATCTCGTGGGCCACGATGGAGAAATCGGAGTAGCCCTTGCTGATCTGCTCCTTGTTGGCCGACATCACCGGGTGCAGATGGAACGAGATCTTGGGGTACTTCTTGGTGAAATAGGTGACGCTCTTGGGCAGCAGGTAGCGCGCTATGGTGTGGGTGGTGTGGATGTTGAGCGTGCCCACGGTCGGATCCAGGTACTCGCGGGAGATGGCCTTGATCTTGCCCTCGATGTTGAGCATCGCCTCGGCACACCTGATGATCTCCTCGCCCACCGGGGTGATGCGATGCAGGTGCTTGCCGCGGCGCTCGAAGATACGCACCCCCAGCTCGCTCTCCAGCAAGCCGATCTGCTTGCTCACCCCAGGCTGGCTGGTATAGAGCGCATCGGAAGCGACGGAAACATTGAGATTGTGGTCCCGCACCGCGATCAGATACTTCAACTGCTGTAGTTTCAAGGCTTCACCCTCACAGGCTGGCGCGGCTGTCATTGGATGGACAAGGCCGCCACAAATGGCGGCCAGTGTATCATCCGAACTTGGCATATCACCGCTTGATCCTTCATTTTGCTACAAAATCTAGCATCTGCAGGGGTTATATGACAAACGGGGTTCAGCGCACGGCGGGCCCGACCGGCAGCATGCCGAGAAACTGCAGCAGCCACTGCATCATGGTGGCCGAATCGACCTCCCCTTCCAGCGAGGAGAGGCTGCTCTGGTAGTGCTCATCGGGCAGCCGATCCCGTCGCCGCTCGATCAGCGCCCGGTTGTACTCCACTGAGAACTCGGGGTGGCCCTGAATCGCGACTATGTGATCCCCCTGCAGGAACATGAAGTTCGGGCAGAAGTCGTTGCCCGCCAGCAGGGTCGCCCCCGGCGGCAGCTGCTCCACCTGATCCTGGTGGCTGGCCAGGATCCGGATCGTGTCCAGGCCGGGCTGCATCCAGGGCTTCGCCTCCTGCATGGGGTGGACGGAGACGCCGAGCCCCCAGCCCTTGGTGGACTTCATCACCTCCCCCCCCAGCGCCTGGGCGATCACCTGATGGCCGAAGCAGATCCCGGCCAGCTTGACGTTCTGATCGTGGGCGCGCCGGATCCAGTCGCGCAGCGCCAGGATCCAGGGCAGATCGCTGTAAGCATCGTGGCGCGAGCCGGTGATGAGCCAGGCATCGCATTCGTTCAGGTCGGCCGGCAGCTCGCCATCGAGCGCCGACCAGACCCGGTATTCCAGCGCCGGGGCCAGCGCCCGGAAGCCCTTGATAAACATCTCGGAGTAAACGGGGCCAAAACTCCCCGCCAAATCGGGGTCCAGCCGGTCACAATCGAGAATTCCCAGTCGCATCTGTCACTCCTTCACAGGGATAGCGGGGCACTCCGGCGGATCCCTCCGCCGGGCCATGCCTGGGCTAGCTACTGCATGGTTGGTCATTTCATGGTCGGCATGGAGAACTCGGCGCCGGCCCGCAGGCTCTGTGGCCAGCGCGCGGTGACTGTCTTCATCCGGGTATAGAAGCGTACCCCATCCGGCCCGTGCATGTTGAGCGGCCCGAAGATGGACCGTTTCCAGCCACCGAAGCTGTGAAACGCCATGGGCACCGGGATGGGAACGTTCACCCCTACCATACCGACCTGAACCCGGGTGGTGAAGTCCCTTGCGGTATCGCCGTCGCAGGTAAAGATGGCGGTGCCATTGCCGTACTCGTGATCGTTGATGAGCCCGAGCGCGGTTTCATAGTCCGGCGCCCGCACTATGGCGAGCACCGGCCCGAAGATCTCCTCCCGGTAGATGCGCATCTCGGGGGTCACCCGATCGAACAGGCTGCCGCCGATGAAGTAGCCTTCGCCATGGCTGACGCCACGCCCATCCACCCGCAGCTGGGCCCCCTCGGCCACCCCCTGATCCACGTAGCCGCGCACCTTGGCCAGGTGCTCACGGCTGATGAGCGGCCCCATCTCGTTCTCCGGGCTCGCGCCCAGACCCGGGCCGACCCGCAGCGCCTCCACCAGCGGTGTCAGCTTGGCCACTAGGGCATCGGCGGTGACCTCGCCGACCACCACGGCCACCGAGATCGCCATGCAGCGCTCGCCGGCCGCACCGTAAGCCGCTCCCATCAGGGCGGAGACCGCCTGCTCGAGATCCGCATCCGGCATCACCAGCATGTGGTTCTTGGCGCCGCCCAGCGCCTGCACCCGCTTGCCGTGGGCCGAGGCGGTGGCATAGATGTATTCGGCGATGGGGGTGGAGCCGACGAAGGAGATCGCGGCCACCCGCGGATCGGTCAGCAGCACGTCCACCACCTCCTTGTCACCATTGACCACGTTGAGCACCCCGTCCGGCAGACCGGCCTGCTTGAGCAGCTCGGCCATGCGCAGGGAGAGCGAGGGATCCTTCTCGGACGGCTTGAGGATGAAGCTGTTGCCGCAGGCCAGCGCCACCGGGAACATCCACAGCGGCACCATGGCCGGGAAGTTGAACGGCGTGATGCCGGCGCAGACCCCCACCGGCTGCATCATGGAGTGGCTGTCCACCCCGCGGCCCACGTTGAGGGAGTGCTCCCCCTTGAGCAGATGGGGGATGCCGCAGGCAAACTCCACCACCTCCAGCCCCCGGGTCAGTTCGCCCTGGGCATCGGAGAACACCTTGCCATGCTCGCGGCTGATGAGCCGGGCCAGCTCGTCGCGATGCTCCTCCATCAGCTCCTTGAAGCGAAACATCACCCGCGCCCGGACCAGCGGCGGAGTCTGGGACCAGTCGGCGAAGGCCTGCTCGGCGATGGCGATGGCCTCGGCGCACTCGGCGGCGGTGCTGAGCACCACCTGACCCTGCTGCTGGCCGGTGGCCGGATCGAAGATGGCGCCGAAGCGCTCGCTGTGGCTCTCTTTCGTCTCACCGCCGATGAAGTTGCTAACCCGGTATGTCATATATCCTCCTTGATGGGTAATTCGTCTCAATCCTGCGTGGCGTCATGAGATCGGCGCGCAGGAAGATGGCGCCCGCAGCGCGGGCACCATGAAAAATAAGGTGAAAAATCAGTCCTGTGCCTGCAGGGCATCCTGCAGCAGGGTGAAGAGATCGTCGATCTGGCTGCGCTCTATGATGAGGGGTGGCGACAGGGCGATGATGTCGCCGGTGACGCGGACCAGCGCCCCCTTCTCGAAGCAGCGCACGAACACCTCGTAGCCACGCTTGCCCGGTGCATCCGGCATGGATTCCAGCTCGATGCCCGCCACCAGACCGTAGTTGCGCACATCCTTCACATGCTTGCAGCCCTTGAGGGAATGGGCCGCCTCCTCCCAGTAGCCCGCCAGATCGGCGGCGCGATTGAGCAGATTCTCGTTGCGGTAGATCTCCAGGGTTGCCAGACCGGCGGCGGCGGCCACCGGGTGACCCGAGTAGGTATAGCCGTGGAACAGCTCTATGGCCCCCTTGCCCGCCGCTATCATGTCGTCATAGATGTGGTTCTGCACCAGCACGGCCCCCATGGGGATGGCGCCGTTGGTGAGCCCCTTGGCACAGGTGATCATGTCGGGCATGACATCGAACTCCTGGGCGGCGAAGGGGGCACCCAGTCGGCCGAAGCCGGTGATCACCTCGTCGAAGATCAGCAGGATGCCGTGCCTGGTGCAGATCTCCCGCAGCCGCTTGAGGTAGCCCTTGGGCGGCATGATGACGCCGGTGCTGCCGGCAATGGGTTCGACGATGACGGCGGCTATGTTGCTGGCGTCATGGAGGAAGACGATCTTCTCCAGCTCGTCGGCCAGGCTGAGATCCTCCTCGGGCAGGC
The DNA here is from genome assembly GCF_019218705.1 of Aeromonas sp. sif2433. NCBI lineage: Bacteria > Pseudomonadati > Pseudomonadota > Gammaproteobacteria > Aeromonadales > Aeromonadaceae > Aeromonas > Aeromonas sp. sif2433. The sequence goes on along the minus strand of NZ_JAHUXD010000012.1, from coordinate 42,592 downwards.
CCTTGGTGAAGGCATTCCTGGCGATGTTGAGGGTATGGGGCAGATGATCCACCCCGGTCAGCAGGGAGCCGAACCACTTGCGGTTGCCGGGGATGCCGCCGACCGAGATGCCGCCGAAGCCGACGCCGTGATACCCACGCTCGCGGCCGATGAGGCGGGTGCGGCTCCCCTGGCCGCGCGCCCGCTGCCAGGCCAGCGCTATCTTCAGCGCCGTATCGACGGCCTCAGAGCCAGAGTTGGTATAGAAGACGTGGCCGAATCCCTTGGGGGCTATCTCCACCAGCTGGTTGGCCAGCTCGAACGGCAGAGGGTGGCCCATCTGGAACGTAGGGGCGAAATCGAGGTGGGAGATCTGCTGGGAGACCGCCTCGGCAATCTCGCGCCGACCATGGCCCGCGTTGCAACACCAGAGCCCGGCGGTGCCATCCAGTATCTTGCGGCCATCCTCTGAGTGATAATACATCCCCTCTGCCGACTTCAGGATACGCGGCGCCGCCTTGAACTGCTGGTTGGCGGTGAAGGGCATCCAGAAGGCGGACATGTCGGAGGGAGTATTGATGTCGCTTATCGGTTTCATGGTCACCTCATCCTTAAGGCGTTTAGTAACGCTTGGCTTGTGCCTATTAAATTAAACACCTGAATCCATAAAAAAGGGCCATTTATCGCCCCTGCTTGGTGTCACCCTCTTGGGGTGGTATAAGATATTTAACACAATTTTAATAATAGTAAACAGTCAAGGAGTGTCTATCGATGGATATCGGTCACCGCCTCAAGGCGGTTCGCACCAAGGCGGCCCTCTCCCAGCGCGAGCTGGCCAAGCGCTCCGGTGTGACCAACGGCTTTATCTCCCAGATCGAGAAAAATCAGGTGAGCCCGTCCGTGGCCTCGCTGCGCAAGGTGCTGGAAGGCATTCCCATGTCGCTCGCCAGCTTCTTCACCGATGAGACGGAGATGGATTCCGAGGTGATCTTCCGTGCGGACGACATGCCGGATCTCGGCACCCACCCCATCAGCTACCGGCTGGTGGGTCACAGCCGTGCCAACCGCGCCATCGGCATGATGCAGGAGATCCTCCCCCCCGGGGCCGACACCGGCGACGACATGCTGAGCCACGAAGGGGAAGAGTGCGGCATCGTCATCCAGGGTCAGGTCGAGGTGACCGTCGGCGAGCAGATCCACCTGCTGGCGCCGGGGGATGGCTACTACTTCGACAGCCGCACCCCACACCGTTTCCGCAACGTGGGCGAGCAGGAGTGCGTGCTGATCTCGGCCAACACCCCGGCCAGTTTCTGATGACGGAGCGGCCGCCTTTGGCGGACGGGCGGGCCCACCAGCCCCGGTGATATCCCCGTCCGTTGCCAAAGGCTGACGGGGGCAAATGTTTAACAAAGTTGTACACATATGATTTACAAGCGGCAGGATGTTTAGCATATTGATACGCGGAGACTATCTTTGCCGGTTCAAGGAGTGAACATGAGTGACCTGACCCTGGCCCAGTGGCAACACAAGGCCGCCCATCTGACCCTGCCCTCGCAAGCCTTTATCGACGGCAGCTACCGGGACGCCGTCAACGGCGCCACCTTCGACTGCATCAACCCGGCCAACGGCCAGCTGCTGACCAAGGTGGCATCCTGCGATGCCGCGGATGCCGAGCTGGCGGTGCAAGCCGCCCGCGCCGCCTTCACCGACAAGCGCTGGAGCGGGCTGGCCCCGAAACAACGCAAGCAGATCATGCAGCGCTTCGCCGATCTGATGCGCCTCAACAAGGTGGAGCTGGCGCTGCTGGAGTCGCTGGACATGGGCAAGCCCATCGGCGACGCCATGGGCTATGACGCCCCCGCCGCCGCCAACTGCATCGCCTGGAACGCCGAGGCCATCGACAAGATCTACGATCAGGTCGCCCCGGTCGAGGAGAGCGCGCTGGCGCTGGTGACCCGCGAGGCGCTCGGGGTGGTGGCCGCTATAGTGCCCTGGAACTTCCCGCTGGTGATGGCCTGCTGGAAGCTGGGACCGGCGCTCGCCACCGGCAACTCCGTCATCCTCAAGCCGTCCGAGAAATCCCCCCTCACCGCCCTGCGCATCGCTGGCATCGCGAAAGAGGCGGGCATCCCGGATGGAGTCTTCAACGTGCTGCCAGGCTTTGGCCACACAGTGGGTGAGGCGCTGGCCATGCACATGGACGTGGACTGCATCACCTTCACCGGCTCCACCAAGATCGGCAAGCATCTGGTTCAGTGCTCCGGCAAATCGAACCTGAAACGCGCCTTCATGGAGTGTGGCGGCAAGAGCCCCAACATCATCATGGCGGACGTGCCGGATCTGGACGCCGCCGCCAAGAGCGCCGTCGGCGCCATCTTCTACAACCAGGGCGAGGTGTGCACCGCCGCCTCCCGCCTGCTGGTGCAAAACAGCATCAAGCCGCAGTTCATGGCGCGGCTGCTGGCCCATGCCCGCGAGTGGATCTCCGCCAACCCGCTGGATCCCGCCACCCGCATCGGCGCCATGGTGGACAACATCCAGCTGGAGCAGGTGCTGCGTTACATCGAGATCGGCCAGCAGGAGGGCGCCAAGCTGCTGCTGGGGGGCCAGCGCACCAACCAGGAGAGCGGCGGCTTCTATATAGCCCCCACGATTTTTGATGAGGTGACGCCGCAGATGCGCATCTTCCGCGAGGAGATCTTCGGCCCTGTGCTGGCGGTGAGCGGCTTCGATACGCTCGAAGAAGCCATAGCGCTCGGCAACGACAGCGACTACGGCCTGGCCGCCGCCATCTGGACTGCGGACCTCAACCAGGCGATCAAAGGCTCCCGCGCCCTGCGCGCCGGCACTGTGTTCGTCAACAACTGGGATGGGGGCGACATGACGATGCCGTTCGGCGGCTTCAAGCAATCCGGCAACGGCCGCGACAAGTCGCTGCACGCGCTGGAGAAGTACACCGAGCTGAAGAGCACCTGGATCCAGCTCGATTAATGTCAGAAATGAGCCGATGTGACGAAAGAGGGGGAGAAATCCCCCTTTTCCATTTTTACCCTTTCATCACCCGCCTCAATCGATATAATCGTCAAATAGACAAGCTGTTAAATATAAAGATAAAAATGCTGTTTTTCCTGGGAAGTGTACTGTTTCTGGTGGTGGGATTGCCGCTCCTGTTCTTCGTGCTGGGCCAGGGTGAGGCCTATGTGACTTGGGGCCCCTGGATCTCCGCCATCGTACTCATGCTGTGGCTGCTGATGGATGTGGAGAAGATCCGCCGCGGCGGCGGTCGCTGAGCCGGTTCCATGCTGTAAAAATCTCGCCAAGCCTCGTTTATTCACTTCTTTCCCCCCAAAAGTATCGCTACACTGATTTTTTGCGATGTTTTCCAACATCCGATTCTGAAGGTTATCCACATGCAGCAACAAATTCAGCGCCAGGGCGTCATCTATGCCCTGTGTGCCTATACCCTTTGGGGCCTGGCGCCCATCTACTTCAAGACCATTTCCGCCGTCCCGGCCGCCGAGATCCTGACCCATCGCATGATCTGGTCCTGCGTCCTGCTGCTGGTGCTGACCCTGCTCGGCCGCCAGTGGCACAAGGTGCGGGTGGTGCTGCGCCAACCCAAGGTGCTGCTCACCCTGGCCTTCACCTCGGTCACCGTCGGCGGCAACTGGCTGCTGTTCATCTGGGCCATCAACAACGGTCACATGCTGGATGCCAGCCTCGGCTACTACATCAACCCGCTGTTCAACGTGCTGCTCGGCATGCTGTTCCTGAGCGAGCAGCTGCGCCGCCTGCAATGGTGGGCCGTGGGGCTGGCGGTGATCGGTGTCGCCGTCCAGCTCATCGCCTTCGGCTCCCTGCCCTGGATAGCGCTGGTGCTGGCCTCGAGCTTCGCCATCTACGGCCTGATCCGCAAGAAGCTGGCCCTCGATGCCCTCACCGGCCTGCTGATCGAGACCCTGATCATGCTGCCCCCCGCCGCCATCTACCTGTGGGGATTCGCCGACAGCCCCACCAGTCATCTCACCGAAAATGACTGGCACCTCAACCTGCTGCTGATCGCCGCCGGGGCCGTCACCACGGCGCCGCTGCTCTGCTTCACCGCGGCCGCCACCCGCCTCAAGCTCTCCACCCTGGGTTTCTTCCAGTACATAGGCCCCAGCCTGATGTTCATCCTGGCGGTGACCCTGTACGGGGAGTATCTGGCGCTGGACAAGATGATCACCTTCGGCTGCATCTGGAGCGCGCTGGTGCTGTTCAGCCTGGACGGGCTGCGCAGTGGCAAGCGCCGTCAGGCCGCGGGTTGAGGCCCAGGGTACGCTGTGGTCGACGCAATAATCTACAAGCCAATCGCCGGCTTTCGGGTTATCAATAGCCGATGAGCGCCCCCCCATCCCGCATCCATTACTGGCAATCCCCGCTGCTGCCGGGGGTTGAACTCTCCCACTCCCACCACCGGGAGTTCAGCTATGGCCGCCACGTGCACCTGGACTATCACATCGGTCTGGTGCAGCAGGGTGGCCAGAAGTTCATCCACAAGGGCAGCAGCCACAACCTGGTGCGCGGCGAGCTCTCCACCGTCAACCCGGACGAGATGCACGACGGCCTCAGCCTGCTGCCGGAAGGCTACGAGGTGCGGGTGTTTGCCATCGCCCCCGAGCAACTGGCGCGCTGGCTGCCAGACAACCCTGAGCCCTTCTTCGACAAGGGGTTGCAGGCCAGACCCGACCTCTATCAGGGCTTCGCCCGGCTGCACATGTACCTGGATCGCCCCCAGCCGGACGGCCTGCTGGCGGAGAGCCGGTTGCTGGCCCTGCTAGGCGATCTGCTGCGGCTGGCACCGGAGCGCCACGCCCTGGCGGATCCCCAGCTGCGCTACCTGCGCGATTATCTGCTGGGTCAGCTGGATCAGCGCCACAGCCTGGAGGATCTCGCCGCCCAGTTCGGGCTGGATCGCTTCGCCTTCCTGCGCCAGTTCAAGAAGAAGACCGGCATGACCCCCTATGCCTGGCTCAAGCGGCTGCGCCTCGAGCGCGGCAAGCTCCTGCTCGCCCGCGGCCTGCCGGTGAGCGAGGTGGCGCTGGCGGTCGGTTTCTTCGATCAGAGCCACTTCCACCACGGCTTCCGCCAGGCCTTCGGCCTCACCCCGGCGGACTACCGCCAGCAGATGCAGTCGCTCACAGGCCAGTCGAGCTGACGGCCACCGGCCCGACCGATTACCACCGGCAGATGCTCTCTTTCACAGGCTAAGCAGGCTGACGGCCACCGGCCCGACCGATTACCACCGGAAGATGCTCTCTTTCACAGGCCAAGCAGGCTGACGGCCACCGGCCCGACCGATTACCACCGGAAGATGCTCTCTTTCACAGGCTAAGCAGGCTGACGACCGCCGGCCCGGCCAAATACCACCGGCAGATGCAATCTTTTACAAGCCAGCCCCCGCCCCTATCCCCCATGCTGCCACCTCGTCGTCTTTCCTGGAGTTATGTCATGTTCACCAGCCTGTTTCTGACCATAGGTCTCATCCACCTGATCGCCCTGGCGAGCCCGGGCCCCGACTTCGCGCTGATCCTGCGCACCAGCCTGCACAGGCCCACCGCCCTCGGGGCGGCGCTCGGCATAGCGCTCGCCATCTTGCTGCACGCCACCCTCAGCCTGACCGGCATCAGCCTGCTGATCGCCAGCCAACCCTGGCTGTTCATGGCGGTGAAGATAGTGGGTGCCCTCTATCTGGGCTGGCTCGGCTGGGGGGCGATCAAGGCGGCGCGGCAGGAGAGCGCGACGCTGGCACTCAGGGCCGGCGGCGAGCTGCAAGGCTGGAACCGGGGGCTGCGGGCCGGGCTCGCCACCAACCTGCTCAACCCCAAGGCGCTGCTGTTCTTCATGGGCCTGCTGGCGGCCATGGTGACACCACAGGTGGACGGCCTGACCCGTGGCCTGCTGATCCTGGAGTTGTTCCTGCTGTCCCTGGCCTGGTTCGGGCTGCTGGCCTGGAGCCTCTCCACCGCGCGGGCCCAGCACCTGCTCGGCCGGGTGCAACGACCGCTCAATCTGGTCACCGGCCTGCTGTTTGGCGCCGTAAGTTTATCCATCCTGGTGGAGCTGGCCGGCGAGGCGAGTGCCTATATCTGAGCCATGCCAACCACGCCCGCCGTAGAGCGGGCTGGTGTCGGACTCATTGTGGGATTAGGATGCAGGCCGTCAACTCACCACAATAGTTTAAGGATGCATCGGCATGACTCGAAAATGGTCGCTCCCCATCGTGGCACTCGCGGGGGGAGCGTTACTCTGGCTCGGCAACACCTTTGGTATGAAATGGGCCCTGATGGCCCTGATCGGATTCGGCTTCGGCTTCACCCTCTCCTTCAGTCGCTTCGGCATAGTGTTCGGTTGGCGCGAGATGCTGACCAAGCGCAACAGTTACTATGTGCGGGTTCACCTGCTCACCATCGCCATCGAAATTCTGCTGTTCACTTGCTTCCTCTCCTTCAGTCACGCCCTGTTTGGCGATGCCATGGTCGGCAACGTGATGGCCATCGGCATTCCCTTCATCGTCGGCGCCTTCCTGTTCGGGATCGGCATGCAGCTGGCGGGGGTCTGCGCCACCGGCACCCTCTACTGCTGTGGCGAGGGCCAGCCCCGCTTCTGGCTGGTGCTGCTCTGCTACGGCATAGGCACTCTGATCAGCAACCAGTTCCGCCCCACCTTCGACGCCACCTTCTCCAGCCAGGTCGTGCTGGCCAAGGATCTGACCGGCAATATCTGGAGCGGCATGTTGCTCAACCTGGCGCTGGTCGCCGTGCTGTTCCTGCTGTTTCGCAAGAGTGAATTGAAGCGCACCGGCGAGATCAAGCCCATCTTCGGCGGCGGCAACCTGTTCTGGCGCGACGGTCGCTTCACCGTGCTGACCGGCGGCATCCTGATCGCCCTGCTCAACTCCGCGGTGGTGGCCCTGCACGGCTCGGCCTGGACCATCACCGGCGCCGTCTATGACATGGCGCTGCGCGGCGCCTCCCTGTTCGGCCTGTTCGAGGGCAACCCGAAATTGGCCCAGCCGCTGTTCACCAACCCCATGGTCGGCATGTTCTGGCTGGGGATCCTGGGGGCGGCGCTGGCTCGCTGTCTCAGCGGGGGCGGCAGCCACACCCCGATCCGCCTCGGCAACAGCCTGGCGGCCATCCTCGGCGGTCTGCTGATGGGGATGGGCGCCATGTACAGCGCCTGCAACCTCGGCGGCTTCTTCGACGGCACTGCGTCGGGCAGCCTGCACGGCTGGGTCTGGATGCTGATGGCCCTCGGCGGCAGCCTGATCGGCATCCGATTGCGGCCACTGTTCAAACTCTGATGCAAGCACGGGATGGGGCCGATCTGGGTCGGCACCATCCCGCGCTTCCTCGCCAAACGGGTTCCCCCTGCCGGCACTGCCTCCCTAGCCCCTCTCAGCCCAATGCCCTTATCAGCAACAAGAGCGCGAAGCCGGTGAACATCACCGCCGACAACCGGTTGATCCCCCTGGCGAAGCGATCGCCATAACCCTGCAGCCCCACCCAGCGAAACACCAGGCAGTAGCCGCCGTGCACCAGCAGCACCACGGCGCTGAAGCTCAGCGCCAGCAGCATGCACTGGCCCAGCGCCCCCTGGCGAAAGTCGATGAACTGGGGGAACAGGCTGGTGAAGAAGATGATCGCCTTGGGATTGAGCAGGCTGATGAGCACCCCCTTGGCGAAGCTGCGCCGGCAATCCCGATCCGTGGTCGTGCCCACCACTGGGCTGACCCCGCGCTGACGCCAGGAGTTCACCCCCAGGTAGAGCAGATAGAGGGCGCCCCCCAGGGTGAGGATCTGCTGGCCCCCGGCCAGCCAGTGGGTAAACCAGAGCACCGCCAGCGAGGCCAGGGTTGCCACCAGCAGTATCCCCACCGCCACCCCGACGAAGCCGGCGATGGCGTGGCGGGTGCCCCGGGTCAGGGTGTTGCCTATGGTGTAGATCACCGCGGGGCCGGGACTGAGCACAGTCCCCAGGGCGAGCAGCAGGTAGAGGGCGTAATATTCGAGACTCATCGCAGGGCATTCCGTGGTCGATTGGATGCCGCCCAGTATATTGACAGCCTCTTCGCCAGCCAGACATAGTGGCGCTCGGCTTTATAAACTAGGAGTTTAGAGTGGATCGCCTGACTGCCATCGAGATCTTCGTCGAGGTCGCCCGCGCGGGCAGCTTCAGTGCCGTGGCGGATCGCTTCGAGATGACGCCGGCCATGATCGGCAAATACATCAAGTGGCTGGAGGCCAGGGTCGGCTCCCGCCTGCTCAATCGCAACACCCGCTGCCAGAGCCTGACCGAGGCGGGCAGGGAGTACCTCGGCGGTTGCCAGAGCCTGCTGCAACACTATCGGGAGCTGGAGCAGAATACCCAGGCCCACACCGGCCAGGCGACGGGCAAGATCCGCATCAATGCCCCCATCACCTTCGGCAGCTATCGGCTGACCCCCCTGCTGTGCCGCTTCATGGCGCAATATCCGCAGATCCGCATCGAGCTGGATCTCTGTGATCGGCTGGTCGATGTGATCGGCGATGGTTTCGATCTCATCTTCCGGGTCGGCACCCCCAAGGACGCCGCCTACATCGCCCGTCCGCTGAGCCACTCGGCCTCGGTGTTCTGCGCCTCCCCTCTCTATCTGCAACGCCACGGCACCCCGCTCGAGCTGGCGGATCTGGCCCGCCACCACTGCCTGGGCTTCGCCCCCTGGCTGACCCAGTCCGGCCTGGCCGCGGAGTTTCCCCTCGAGCAGCTGCACCTGTGGGACAGCCCCTTCATCAGCAACCATGGCGGCGCCCTCAAGGTGGCCGCCCTGAACCATGCGGGCATAGTGCTGCAACCGCGCGCCCTGCTGAGCCAGGAGCTGGCCAGCGGCGCCCTGATGGAGATATTGGCGGATGCCCTGCCCGCCCCGCGCCCCGTCAACATGCTCTACCCCGCCAGGGAGCCCATGCCGCTGCGGCTGCGGCTACTGATCGACTACCTCAGCGAACACCGCCACGAGCTGGACATAGCGGCCTGACGCGGGCCGGCCGGCTCATTCCCCGCGCTGTTTCACCCTGCGCAGATAGACATAGCCCTCGCCGGGGCTGCCCCAGCGCTGATGGGCGTCGTTGTCGTAGGCCCTGTCCAGCAACCTGACGCTGTTGGGACCGATCCAGAGGTATTGCACCAGGGTGCTGGCGCCGCCGAAGTTGGTGGCACAGCTGCCGACCCTGCTGTGGCCCGCGTATTCTCCGGAGGGTTGGCGGGTCAGCCAGATCTCGCAGCCCTGGCGCAGGGAGAGTTGTTGCGGGGTGAGGGAGTCGAGCAGTTCGGGCTTGCGCCAGGCGCCGGCGAAGTCGATGGCCCTGGGCATGGTCAGCTCGGCCATCAGGATGCGGCCGTCCGGCAGCGGGGAGAAGCGGTAGATGCGCTGACGAAACGGGCGCACCGCCCGCTCGGTCAGGAATTGCTCGGCATAGACCCAGCGAAAGCCGCTGTCACCGGGCCAGATCTCCACCAGCCGCAGCTCGGCGCTGGTGAAGCGGCGATCGTAACCGGCCTGCTCCTGACTGGAGAACTCGCCGGTGAACCAGGAGAGCAGCGGCTCCATGCTGGCCTGGCTCGCCAGGGTGGTCGCCGGCGCGGCAACAAAGGGGGTCGGCGCCGCCCACACCAGGCTGGCGTAAAACAACCCGAACAGGGCCGCCATCAGCTGTATCATCGAATCCTTCCGAGTCGCTTGCATGGCGGCGATTATATGAGCGAACGGCGGCAATAACCTCTACCTTGATCAACTCCTTGCAGATCTATCGAAAAATCACTCGGTTAGCGAAAGAAGCTGACGGCAGGGGCCAGCCTCGCCGCCTCAGCCAAGATAGGAGAGCACCGCAAACTCGTTGCCGCCAAATTCGAACGCGGCCACCTCGTGCATGCCCATCTTCTCGTGGGCGCGCAGCGAGGCGATGTTGTCACACCGAATGAAGAGGATCCCCTCTCGCGCCGGCAGCTGTTGCCGCAACGCCGAGAACATGGCCTGCGCCAGGCCCTGGCCCCGCTCCTCGGCGGCCACGCAGATGGGGCCGTACACATAGGCATCGGGCGCCCCCTCATAGACGGAGAACATGGCCCTGACCAGGGGCACCTCTATGGTCATGGCCCGCGAGCCGGTCATCAGAAAGCCGGTCACCCGCCCCTCGCGGCGCGCGACTATCAGCGGCATGGCACCCATCATCTCGGCAATCTTGTCCCGCGGCATACTCGCCGCCAGGGAGCCGCCCCTATCGGCCTGATTCTCGGCCTGCAGCGCCGCTATGCCATCCAGATCGCCCTCGACCGCGCACCCGATCACGACCTCGCTCATGTTCACACTCCTGCCAATCTCTGTCTGTGTTGAGGGCCACCCCGCACCAGCCGGTGCTGGGTCGCCGTATCAGCAAGGCCGTATGAGTCGCTTGCATGGCGGCGATTATATGAGCGAACGGCGGCGATCGCCTCCCCCTGCTGCAAATACAGTGGCCGCCACCACCCCCTGATGCCGGCCAGGGTGATGCCGTTTGACCAGGAGGCCGAGGCGGCGTCCGGCCTGCGGCTATGGCGCCTTGACCGCGGATGAAAAGCCGACCCATGCTTGTCCATATCCGAGTCACAAGGAAGTGAGTCTGCCATGAGCCAATCCCGCTTTTCCCCCCTCGACCCCATCTCCCGCCACTCCGAGATCCTGTTCGGCCTGCTGATGGTGCTCACCTTCACCGGCTGCTTCAACGCCCTGGAGGCGGGGCAGGCGGAGGTCAAGGAGCTGCTGATCGCCGGCATCGGCTGCAACATCGCCTGGGGCATGATCGATGCCATCGTCTACCTCATCACCACCCTGGCCGAGCGCGGCCGCTCCCTGCGGCTGCTGCAACAGCTGCGCCTGCTGCCGCAGGGGGAACCGGCGGCCCTGCTGGCGATCCGCGATGCGCTGCCGCAACTGCTGGCCGAGATCAGTCGCGACGAGGAGCTCAGAGGCTGGCAGGCTCGCCTGAACGAGCACCCCACCACGGCGCTGGGCCGCATCTTCTTCTGGAACGATCTGCGCAACACTCTGGGGGTCTTCCTGCTGGTGTTCCTCTCCACCTTCCCCGTGCTGCTGCCGTTCATCTTCCTCGATGACACCGTGCTGGCGCTGCGCCTCTCCCACGCCATCGCCCTGCTGATGCTGATGCTGATCGGTCGTGGCCTGGCCCACTACGCCGGCTCCCCGCGCCCCTGGCTGATCGGCATCCTGTTCGCCGCGGCGGGCGCCGTGATCGTCGTCATCACCATCGCCCTTGGCGGCTAAGCCGCCTCCCATCCCGCCACCATCTCCCTGCGCCTGCCCTTCTCCCCTCGCCCCCTGGCGGCCAGGGGTGGGGCGGGCACGGCGCCCATGAGCGGCTATCCTTGTGCGGGACCCCAGGAAGAGGAATGAATCATGACGACAGGAACGGTACGACTGCACAGGGTAGTCAAGGCCCCGCCGCTGCGGGTCTATAGAGCCTTCATCGAGGCGGATGCGCTGGCCAAGTGGCTGCCGCCCCACGGCTTCACCTGCCAGGTACACCAGCTAGACGCCAGCGTCGGCGGCACCTTTAGGATGTCGTTCACAAATTTCGGCACCGGCCACGGCCACTCCTTCGGCGGCGAGTACCTCGAGCTGGTGCCAGGTGCGCGCATTCGCTACACGGACAGCTTCGATGACCCCAACCTGCCGGGGGAGATGCGGGTGACCATCAGCCTCAGCCCGGTGCTGTGCGGCACCGACCTCGCCATAGTGCAGGAGGGGATCCCCGCGGTGATCCCGGTCGAGATGTGTTACCTCGGCTGGCAGGAGTCCCTGACCCAGCTGCTTGCCCTGGTCGAGCCCGAGATACCGGGTTAGCGGCGCGGGCGGCGCACCCATATATTTGGCCAAACGGCGACCCTGGGTCGCCGTTTTCTATCTGCCTGTCGCCACACATATGGTCCGGCGCTCGACCGGCGGCGGCCCTGCCCGCCACGCCTGTTGCTCCCCCCAAACGCAGAGAGCCTGCCGACATGGCAGGCTCTCTGGCGAAGGGCTGGAGCGCTTATTGCAGGTTCAGGCCGCCCAGGTAGTCCTTCTTGCCGAGATCGACCCCCGCCTGACGCAGCAGGGCATAGGTCATGGTGAGGTGGAAGTAGAAGTTCGGGATGCCGTACTCATGGACGCAGGTCTTGCCATCCATCCCCTTGCCACCGGCCCAGTAGGGGAAGTAGTGGCCGCTCTCGAAGCGGCCGTAGTCGGCGTCCAGCTTGCTCTGCAGGAAGGCGATGGTCTTTTCGACATGAGTGCGTAGATCCGCCATGGTCTTGGGCTCGTCCCCCATGACCGGCATCTCGCTGTGGCTGGCGGTGGCGACCACGGCGCGGGCCGAGTCACAGCAGATCAGCACCTGTTTGCTTAGCGGCAGCATGTCGACGATGAGGCGCTCGCCGAAGAAGTTGTCCACGTTGAACTTCTTGGCCTCGGCATGGGCGGCGGCCTTGGCCAGGCAGCCGTCGAGGTTGGTCAGCATCTTGATAAACTGGGCGGTAATGTCACGGTTCATGGTGCGTTCTCTAATCGGGTTGAAGGCGGGTTTGCACGAGCGGCCCCCACTATAGCGCATCCGTTTTCCGGTTCGAGCCCATGGCGATAAAAAGCACAGGGAGCGAGCGTGATCCGCGACAGGTTATGGCAACCATTGCAGGGGGCTCTAGGTTCGAGGTGTCGCATAGCATCGCCCACCACCGGACGGCACGAGTCACTTGCATAATGGAAGTAAGGGCCGTATGGTTACTTCCATTATGCAAGTAACCTGATGACCCCACATGCGCAAGAAGAGTCTGAGTGAACAGCAGTGCCCCATCGCCCGCAGCCTGGATCACGTCGGTGAGTGGTGGAGTCTGCTGATTATCCGCGATGCCATGCATGGCCTGTCGCGCTTCGATGAATTTCAAAAGAGCCTTGGCATCTCCCCCAACATACTGACCCGGCGCCTGACCGCCCTGGTCGAGGGGGGCCTGATGGAGAAGCGGCTCTACTCCGAGCGGCCCCCTCGCTATCAATATGCGCTCACCCCCCGCGGCCAGGATCTCAGCGCCGTGCTGATCGCCCTGCTCACCTGGGGCAATAACCACCTGGCTCCCGAGGGGGCCAGCATCCAGCTGAGGGATGCCCAGACGGGCGAGCTGGTTGAGCCCCTGCTGGTGGACAGGCGCACGGGTCAGGAGATTTCATCCTCGCGCCACACCCTGGTGCCGGGACCGGCCGCCAGTGATGGCATGAAGCAGCGTCTGCACCATGCCAATGGCGTGATGAGCGGCGATAACCCTTCGAAACAGGAATCAGAATCATGAGCTCAACTCGCATCGTGGTGACAGGAATGGGAGCGGTGACCCCGCTTGGATATGGGGTGGAAACCGTGTGGCAGCGGCTGTTGGCGGGCCAGTCCGGCTTGCGCCGCCTGCCGGAGGCCTTCACCGAAGGGCTGGCCGCCAAGGTGGGCGCCATGGTGCCCTCTCTGGCCGAAGATCCCGTGGCCGGGTTTGACCCCGATGCCGTGGTATCGACCAAGGAGCAGAAGAAGATGGATCGCTTCATCCTGTTTGCCATTGCCGCGGCCAAGGAGGCCCTGTTGCAAGCCAACTGGGCCCCCAAGACGGCGGCGGAGCAGGAGCGCACCGCCACCATCATCGCCTCGGGCATCGGCGGCTTCCCCGCCATCGTCGAGGCCGTGCGTACCACGGATGAACGGGGACCGCGCCGCCTATCCCCCTTCACCATCCCCTCCTTCCTGGTCAACATGGCGGCGGGCCATGTCTCCATCAACTTCGGCTTCAAAGGGCCGCTCGGGGCACCGGTCACGGCCTGCGCCGCAGGGGTGCAGGCCATTGGCGACGCCGCCCGACTCATTCGCTGCGGTGAGGCCGACATCGCCATCTGTGGCGGGGCCGAGGCCACCATAGACCGCGTCAGCCTGGGCGGGTTTGCCGCGGCCCGCGCCCTGTCGTCCGCCTATGCCGATGATCCCGAAGCGGCCTCCCGTCCGTTCGATGTCGACCGCGATGGGTTTGTCATGGGTGAAGGGGCCGGGATCCTGGTGATTGAATCCCTGGAACACGCCCTCGCCCGGGGTGCCACCCCCATAGTGGAGCTGGTGGGGTATGGCACCAGTGCCGACGCCTATCACCTCACCGCCGGTCCCGAAGATGGCGACGGCGCACGCCGCGCCATGATGACGGCCCTGGCTCAGGCCGGCATTCAGGCGGCGGATGTCCAGCACCTCAATGCCCATGCCACCTCGACTCCGGTGGGTGACAAGGGGGAGCTGGCCGCCATCAAACGCGTATTTGGCGCTGACAACCAGATTGCGGTGACCTCCACCAAGTCAGCCACCGGCCATCTGCTGGGGGCCGCCGGGGGCATAGAAGCCATCTTCACCGCCCTGGCCATTCGCGATCAGAGAGTGCCTGCCACCCGCAACCTGCAGCGCCCCGACCCGCTCGCCGACGGCGTGGACATAGTGCGGGGCGCGGCCCGTGACATGCGGATCGAGCACGCCATCTCCAATGGATTTGGCTTTGGCGGCGTGAATGCCAGCGTGCTGTTCAAGCGCTGGCAGGGGGCCTGATCTCGCCAGCGGGTGAACATCATCATGCCGGCTGAATGGGCGGCGAACTCCCCGCCCGGGCGCTCGCCGACTCTTTCCATCATCTTGGATACCCATCTTTTTGATGTCGAGCACCAACCTCTCTACGACTCGCTCAAAAGGAGGGGTGTCCCAGGTTTCTCGGTTCGATTAGCGAAGCGCAGTCGGACGATCCCTTTGATTACAGCCTGTCGGCAAGGGTGACAGCCTCTGACTGGGTTGCCTGTGTATCAGCAAATAGCCGCCTGCCGAGATGGCGGATCAGCAGCAGAGGGGGCAGCAGGGTGGCCAACAACCAGTGCGCCTGGGGCAGGAGAAAGGCGTGGAGTATCTCCAGCGGTAGCCAGGTCGAGGCGGTCGCCGTCATAAAGGCGATGTCGTAGGTCTGCCACAACCAGAGCCCAGCAAAGAGCGGCAGCGACAGCAGGCGCGGTGTCAGCAGAAACAGGGGCAAGAAAGCACAAGCGAGCACGGCGCTGAACTCCAGCATGGGCAGCGCCAGTTCGGTAAAGGTGTGCCCCTGAAAGTAGCCGCCCCAGTGCAGAGAATCATCCTCCATCAGCATCGGCCACCAGGAGGCGTACTGGAACAGAGTGAAGGAGAGCAAAAACAGCAGGCTGGTCAGCAGTGCCAACGCCGATTTTCGCAAAAACCACCGTCCCAGCCAGCGCAGTGTTGGCATCCATTTAGACATTAATGACTCCCATCTGGTGACGGGGCAGTATGCCGTCGTTCGCCGCACCGTCAAAGCACTCCACCATTCCGGTTAATTGTTGGAATATTGAATCCCGTCACATCGGCATCAGCCTGAGCGGTTGCGTGTCCATAAGGCCCCATGCGAACCTTTATTTGCCTTTCTTCCAACCAAAACAGAGGGGCGCCGGGCAGCCACACCCTCACCTCCAAGTCAGAGAACGATGCCACCCTGACCCTCAGCACCGAGGCGGGTAAAAACTACTACGTCTGGCAGGAGGTCAAGATGGGCTTGTTGATGGCCCGCTCCAAGCTGAGTCAGGTCAGTGAAGAGGAAGGCAAGCAAGGGGTGATGAGAGCAAGCTGGTCAAGTGACCAGATATTTTCACCTAAAAAGCACGGCGTAGCCTCATCAGCTACGCCTCTGTCGGAAAGGTGGGCGTCCTAGATATCTTTTCTATATCCACGCAGAAACATGTTGTCTGCGAAGCTCTCTATGAATCCATTCAATGTGGTGCTTTGTTGACCATCTCTTTACAGAACCTAGTCCAGGGTAATGGTGAACATTTGCACAATAATCATCTACGCCTTGAGTTGTAAAAAACGGGTGACGAGGATTTCCTGTATGCTGGATTAGCTTTGTCACAGCATTATAGTAAAGCTGGTCAATACTGTTATTTGTTGAATTGATCGATGATACAAAATGACGACATTCAACACTTTGATTTTGCAATGCTTCAGTCAAATGTAATGCTACATGGCTGGCCGCTCCACCACCTTTTGCTGCTTTCACATCGCCAATTGAAGCAAAATCACCGAAGCCATTGAAACCGTGCTGAGAAAAACTATAGAGATCACTTGGATACTGAGATGATGCTGGGTAATTTCCATTTACAGCCTGTTTTTGGAAACCATCTCGAAGGATCACCTTATGACCTTGCAATTGTGAAATTAAGCTATGAGTGCAATGGTTTATATCAAAGACATGTATTGTTGATTGCGTAGTGAAGATAGATGCAGGGAGGTTATGAGCTCGATGGACAAACAGAATTGCCCGATTC
The DNA here is from genome assembly GCF_019218705.1 of Aeromonas sp. sif2433. Classification (NCBI taxonomy): domain Bacteria; kingdom Pseudomonadati; phylum Pseudomonadota; class Gammaproteobacteria; order Aeromonadales; family Aeromonadaceae; genus Aeromonas; species Aeromonas sp. sif2433. The sequence goes on along the minus strand of NZ_JAHUXD010000012.1, from coordinate 26,169 downwards.
TGATACCTAGATATGAAGTTTGCCACATCGCTACTAGTTACCCCGGCTCGTACTTCAAGAGCTGGGAAAATTTTATTTGGATGAGCACTTGATAGGTTAGCCTCCATCTGAATTACGGTATTCTGTGGAGGAATTGGACTTCCTTCGTCTGTATTCAAGATGAGAGAGAGTCTAAGACCAGTACATAATATTTTATCCAGCTGTCCCTCAACCCTAGAAGAACTGCTATGTGGTTTTATTATCGGGACAACTATATTACTAATCAGAGAGTTACTGTTGCTAGCGAGTTCTCTTATTGCTAACAACTCTTCTTGTTTTGAACGAAAAAATGGCCAATACATAAATCCTCCAAATGATATTTTTAGCTAGTTCCTTAGCACACATGAAATAGGTGAGTTCAACCTATCCATTAGTAATTTCCAGTCAGACTGGTTGATTTTGTACCAATATACTGCCGCCCTCAAAGAAGAAGGTAGTTTACTTGATATTGCTTCCATCTTGGTTGCTGGAGCCCTATCTCTGAGAGCTTGAACCAATTTTATGTGAATTTCTTTAGGATTCCGGCTCGATATATAACTTCGAAGTAAATTATAAGATTCAACGGGGGATAATCCTGTAGTATCTATATCGTATTGTTCCTTGAGAAGCTCTCTTTCATTACGACGGAGAAGATAGAACATGGCTTCCGATGATAAATCATCTTGGAATATACTCGCGTCACGCAGTTTTGATAATTTATGTCTATTTGATAGTGTTAGAATGCCAACTTGTGCTGGTAATATACGTAGGGCTGTTTCAACTTGACTATCGCCAATAACAAAAACAACCTGATCAAATGCCGAGTAATATGAGGCCATTTGATTTTTTGCTCTTGAGAAATCATCTAAATTTGTTTTTATTTCAAAAACAGTAGCTTTATCTCTTACAAGAATCGCATCTGCTCTTGCAGAGCCAATCTTGAATTCATAAATCCAAGACGCTGTTGTTGGTCTGTTCACTCCAAAGACCGTTTTTGATATAAGTATGTTTTTGTATGCATATTCTGGAGTTTCGGATTTCAAAAGGTTTTGATAAGCAATGTCGCAGACCTTGTACAATGGGTCTGTCAGTTTTACTTTATCCTGATCTAGTAACCGTTCTGTTATTTCTCTTGTTGTATCCGTTGTACCATACCAAGCTGTCTCAACAAGATTTTTTGACCGAAAAAAATCTGTAAATTCTATGCTAGCCAAAACTACCCCCTGATTCTGTCGAGGTATTCTATCCACACATTCGATCATGGTCTATGGCTACTTATATGGCGGCAATGAAACACAGTTTTTTTGGAAAACTGCAAATAATGTACCCTTATGAACCCACTTCAACAACACGGAGTGACAGTTATAGACATGTTTGTACTAAAAATGTGACTTGGTACTCAGGTTTAATCGCGATTGACTACGAATGGTGATTTGAATACTAAGTGCATGGGGCAAAGTACATTAGAACAATTACGATATAGATGTATCCAACCCGGCCTAAGCCGGGTTGGATACATCAAAAGGCGAAAGAAATCAGAGCGCTTCCAACCTGGCGTAGGCGGTCACCAGCCACTTGGCGCCGACCTCGTCGAACTGGATCTGGACCCGGCTCTGCTGGCCGACCCCTTCGAAGTTCAGCACTATCCCTTCCCCGAATTTCGGATGGAGCACCCGCTGGCCGAGCTTGATGCCGCTGGCGTCGAAGCTCTGCTGCACCTCGTTCTGGCTGAAGCGGCCGTACTGGGTCGGGCGGCTGACCTGGGTGCGCAGCCGGATCTCTTCCAGGCACTCGGCGGGCATCTCGCGGATGAAGCGGCTCGGCTTGTGGAACATCTCGCGGCCATAGATGCGGCGGCTCTCCGCATAACAGATGTAGAGCTTCTCCATGGCGCGGGTCATGCCCACGTAGCAGAGGCGGCGCTCCTCCTCGAGCCGGCCCGACTCCTCGGTGGATTGCTGGCTGGGGAACATGCCTTCCTCCACGCCGACCAGCAGCACCAGGGGGAACTCCAGCCCCTTGGCGCTGTGCAGCGTCATCAGCTGCACAGCATCGGCGTATTCGTCCGCCTGATTCTCGCCGGACTCCAGCGCCGCGTGGGCGAGGAAGGCCGACAGATCGCTCATGTCTTCCAGCTCGTCCGGCCGCTGGTATTGACGGCAGGCCGTCACCAGCTCGTCCAGGTTCTCCACCCGCGCCTGGGATTTCTCCCCTTTTTCGGCCAGATACATGGCCTTGAGGCCGGAGTGCTGGATGGCGATGTCCGCCTGTTGATGCAGAGGCAATAAGGAGACCTTCTCCTCCAGCGCGTCGATGAGATCGACGAAGCCGCGCACCGCGTTGCCGGCGCGACCGGTCAGCACCTTGTCATTGAGCAGCACCCTGGCCGACTGCCACAGGTTGAGCCCCTGATCCCGGGCGTTGTTGCGCAAGATCTCCAGGGTGCGATCGCCTATGCCCCGGGTCGGGGTGTTGACGACCCGCTCGAAGCTGGCGTCGTCGCCTCTGTTGTTGATGAGGCGCAGGTAGGCCATGGCGTCCTTGATTTCCTGCCGCTCGAAGAAGCGCAGGCCGCCGTAGATGCGGTACGGCATGGCGTCCTGCATCAGCGCCTCTTCCAGCACCCGGGACTGGGCGTTGGAGCGATAGAGGATGGCGCAGTCGGCCAGCAGTCCCCCCTTCTCCTTCCAGTCCTTGAGCCGGCCGACCACGAAGCGGGCCTCGTCCACCTCGTTGAAGGCGGCGTAGAGGGAGATGGGATCCCCTTCCGCGCCCTCGGTCCACAGCTCCTTGCCGAGCCGCTCCGAGTTGTTGGCGATGACGCAGTTGGCGGCCTTGAGGATGTTGGCGGTGGAGCGATAGTTCTGCTCGAGGCGGATGGTTTCGGCGCCCTGGTAATCGGTCAGGAAGCGCTGGATGTTCTCGATCTTGGCGCCGCGCCAGCCGTAGATGGACTGGTCGTCGTCACCGACGATCATCACCTTGCCGGACTCGCCGGCCAGCATCCGCAGCCAGGCGTACTGGATGCCGTTGGTGTCCTGGAATTCGTCCACCAGGATATTCTGGAAGCGATCCCGGTAGTGTTCGAGGATGTGCGGCTTGTTCAGCCACAGCTCGTGGGCGCGCAGCAAGAGTTCTGCAAAGTCCACCAGCCCGGAGCGATCGCAGGTCTCCTGGTAGGTCTTGTAGATCTGCTGATAGGTGCGGGTGACGGGATCGCCGTAGAGATCGATGTCGCCGGGGCGCAGCCCCTCGTCCTTCTTGCCGTTGATGTAGCCCATCACGGCGCGCGGCGCCCAGTGCTTCTCGTCCAGATTCAGTGCCTTGAGCACCCGGCGGATGAGACGATACTGGTCGTCGGAGTCGAGGATCTGGAAATCCTGCGGCAGGCCGGCATCCAGATGATGGGCCCGCAGCAGGCGGTGGGCGATGCCGTGGAAGGTGCCGATCCACATGCCGCGCACCCCGTCACCGATCACCTTCTCGACCCGGCCGCGCATCTCGGCGGCCGCCTTGTTGGTGAAGGTCACCGCTATGATGGAGAAGGGTGAACAACGCTCCACCTGCATCAGCCAGGCGATACGGTGCACCAGCACCCGGGTCTTGCCCGAGCCGGCGCCCGCCAGCACCAGCAGATTGCTGCGAGGGGCCGCGACCGCGTCTCGTTGCTTGTCGTTGAGCCCGTCGAGCAGGGTTGAAACGTCCATCACCACTCCTGTTTATTTATACAGGCGGCGATTATACGGCCTGAGCGGCCAGAGACCAAATCGTCGTGCGGCCGCTCCCGTCACGGGCCGATCGCCCGCCTCCCATGCCACAGATTGGCGCCAATGGAAGCTTCCTTTTTCATCAAGGGAAGAAAACGCTTGCTTATAACACCATGAATATAAACAAAAATGTCATTTGAGCCTTATTGATCGCAGCATTTACATCTGAAAACAAGTACAAAAACAAACACTTATAAATCAATTTGCTTATATTTCAAACCGTTAACGCAAACGTTTTTCCTTTATGATCCCCTTGACCCACAGGCTGGCTCACTTACAGTTAGCCGGCGTGCTTTATGACCTGCTGATAACAGGTTGTGGACCCTCACATAACAATCAAGGATACGATCGTGACTAAAGTGCTCAAGCTGGCCACCGTGGCCGCCCTCACCCTCGCTGCCCTGTCCGCCCAGGCAGCCTCCGATCCCGCCGTCATCTATGATACCGCCGGCAAATTCGACAAATCCTTCAACGAAGCCGTGTTCCGTAATGGCGTCGAAGTCTACAACAAGGACAAAGGCGTCAAGGTCAAGGAGTTCGAACCCCAGAACGAAGCCCAGCGTGAGCAGGGTCTGCGCCGTCTGGCCAGCCGTGGCAACAGCCCCATCGTCGCCGTCGGCTTCAACATGGGTTCCGCGGTAGAGAAAGTCGCCACCGAATTCCCGAAAACCCAGTTCACCATCATCGACATGGTGGTCGACAAGCCGAACGTACAGTCCCTCATCTTCAAGGAGCATGAAGGCTCCTTCCTGGTGGGTGCGCTGGCAGCCATCGCCTCCAAGAGCGGCAAGGTCGGCTTCGTGGGTGGCATGGACATCCCGCTGATCCGCAAATTCCAGTGCGGCTACGAGCAGGGTGCCAAGTACATCAATCCGAAGATCGACGTGTACCAGAACATGACCGGCTCCACCCCGGCCGCCTTTGCTGACCCGGCCAAGGGTGCCGAGCTGGCCAAGTCCCAGTTCGCCAAGGGCGCCGACGTGGTTTACGCCGCCGCCGGCGGTACCGGTATCGGTGTCTACCAGGCTGCCAAAGATGAAGGCAAGCTGGCCATCGGCGTGGATTCCAACCAGAACCACCTGCAACCTGGCACCATGCTGACCTCCATGGTCAAGGATGTTGGCCTGGCCGCTTACAAGTCCTGGGATGACGCCGCCAAGGGCAGCTGGAAGCCGGGTATCCAGACCCTGGGTCTGGCCGAAGGCGGGGTGGATTGGGCACTCGACAAAGACAACGAGAAGCTGATCACCCCGGACATGAAGGCCAAGGTTGACGCCATCAAGGCCGACATCATCTCCGGCAAGGTCAAGGTGCACGACTACATGAGTGACAACTCCTGCAAATACTGAGTCACCGCTACTACTCTCAATCCAAGATGACCGGCCCGTACGGGCCGGTTTTTAGTCTCTAATTCATGACCCGCAAGGACTGCATCATGGACCAGACAGATCGCTATGCCATCGAATTAAGAGGTATCGATAAGCGGTTCGGCGAAGTGTACGCCAACAAGCAGATCGACCTTCAGGTTCAAAAAGGCAGTATTCACGGCATCGTCGGCGAAAATGGCGCCGGCAAGTCGACCCTGATGAGCATCATCTACGGTTTCTACCACGCCGATAAGGGCGAGATGCTGATCGACGGTAAACCGTTCAAACCCCATGGCTCACAAGATGCGATCGGCGCAGGCGTGGGCATGGTGCACCAGCACTTCATGCTGGTGAACAATTTCAGCGTGCTGGAGAACGTCATCCTCGGCGCGGAAAACGGCTGGCACCTTGGCCAGAGCCTGGCGGCGGCCGAGAAGCTGCTCGGCGAGCTGGCGCGGGACTATGGTCTCGAGGTGCCGCTGCACGAGAAGGTCGAGGATCTGCCGGTGGGCCTGCAACAGCGGGTCGAGATCCTCAAGGCGCTCTATCGCGGCGCCCGCATCCTGATCCTCGACGAGCCGACCGGGGTACTGACCCCGCAAGAGGCGGATCACCTGTTCGAGGTGCTCAAGAAGCTGCGGGATCAGGGCGCGACCATCATCCTCATCACCCACAAGCTGCGGGAGATCCTGGCCATCACGGATCAGGTCTCCATCATGCGCCGGGGCGAGATGGTGGCCCACGTCGCCACCAAGGATACCGACAAGGAGCAGCTCGCCGAGCTGATGGTGGGCCGCAAGGTGCGCCTCAAGGTCGACAAGGGCGAAGCCCAGCCGGGCGCGGCCAAGCTCAAGGTCGAAGGCCTCAGCTACATCGATGACAACAAGGTGGAGCGGGTCAAGTCCGTCAGCTTCGAGGTGCGGGCCGGTGAAGTGGTCGGCATCGCCGGCGTCTCCGGCAACGGCCAGTCCGAGCTGCTCAGCCTGCTCGGCGGCATCCTCCAGCCGAGCAAGGGCAGCTTCACCATCACCGGCGGCGGCAAGGCCCATGAGGTGAGCGTGGCACAGCCGGCCGATCCCGAGATGGTGCGCAACTTCGGTCTCGGCCATATCCCGGAAGATCGCCACAAGATGGGGCTCATCAATCGCTTCGAGGCGAAAGAGGCCTTCATCCTCGGCTATCACCGCCGCCCCCAGTACAACAGGGGCTGGCTGCAGAACAAGGAGGCGATCCTGCAGGATTGCCAGGCCAAGATGGACAAGTGGGACGTGCGCCCGCCCCATCCCGACCACAAGACCGCGAACTTCTCCGGTGGCAACCAGCAGAAGCTGGTGATCGCCCGCGAGGTGGAGCAGAACCCGGATGTGCTGCTGATCGGTCAGCCGACCCGGGGCGTCGACATCGGCGCCATCGAGTACATCCACCAGCAGATCATCGCCATGCGCGACAAGGGCAAGGCCGTGCTGCTGGTGTCGGTGGAGCTGGACGAGATCATGAGTCTGTCTGACCGGATCCTGGTCATCGCCGATGGTCGCATCGTCGGTGAGCTGGATGGCGCCAAGGCGGACGAACGCACCATAGGGTTGATGATGGCTAACATAGTCCCAGACGAGATTGCCAAGGAGGCTCGCCCATGAGCCAGACACGTATTCCTGCCTGGATCTCCGTGGGCGTGCTGCCCGCGATCAACATACTGCTGGCCTTCCTGGTGTCGGCCATCCTGTTCTATTACCTCGACATCAACCCGCTCGATGCCGCCGACATCATGTGGTACGGCGCCTTTGGCACCGGCGAGGGGATAGGCTTCACCCTCTACTACGCGACCGGCTTCATCTTCACCGGTCTGGCGGTGGCGGTGGCCTTCCACGCCGGTCTGTTCAACATCGGCGGTGAGGGCCAGGCCTATATCGGCGGCCTCGGCGTGGGACTGGTCTGCCTGCTGCTCGGCGACGTGCTGCCGTTTGCGCTGCTGCTGCCGCTCGCCATCATCGCCGGTGGCCTGTTCGGCGCGGCCTGGGCCTTCATCCCGGCCTGGCTGCAAGCCAAACGCGGCAGCCACATCGTCATCACCACCATCATGTTCAACTTCATCGCCGCCTCGCTGATGGCTTACCTGCTGGTCGATGTGTTCAAGCCGCCAGGATCCATGGCCACCGAGAGCAAGGTGTTCGCCGTGGCGAGCTGGCTGCCGAAGATCAGCGAGCTGGCGGCCGGTTTCGGTGTGGCGATGCCGAACAGCCCGCTCAACATCAGCTTCGTCTGGGCGTTGATCTGTGCCGTGCTGGTGTGGGTCTTCATCTGGCATACCCGCTGGGGTTACGAGATCCGTTCGGTCGGGGCCAGTCAGAGCGCCTCCGCCTACGCGGGCATCTCCTATCCCAAGGTGGTGATCCTGGCCATGGTGATCTCCGGCATGCTGGCGGGCTTCTTCGCCCTCAACGTGCTGCAGGGCGAGCTGCACCAGATCAAGCTCAACTTCGTGGAAGGCTTCGGCTTCACCGGCATCGCGGTGGCCCTGATGGGGCGCAACCACCCGGTCGGCGTCATCATCGCCAGCCTGCTGTTCGGCTTCCTCTATCAGGGCGGCGCCGAGCTCAGCTTCGAGTTCGGGGTGGATCGCAACATAGTGGTGGTGCTGCAGGGTCTGGTGATCCTGTTCTGCGGCGCGCTTGAGCACATGCTGCGTCCGCGCATCGAGCAGTGCTATCTGGCATTTGCCAACCGCTCAACCGCGCAAGTCAAAGGAGCCTGACCATGTTCGAAACCCTGATATTGATGCTAGATGCGACCATTCGCACCGCGCCACCACTCATTCTGGCCGCCATGGCCGGGATGTTCTGCGAGCGCTCCGGGGTGGTCAACATCGCGCTGGAAGGCAAGCTGCTGGCGGCGGCGTTCGCCAGCGGTGCGGCGGCGGCGGTCTCCGGCTCGGCCTGGATTGGGCTGGGCGCCGGGGTCGGTGTCTCAGTCCTGTTCGCCCTGCTGCACGGCTTCGCCACCATCACCCACCGCGGCGATCAGGTGGTGAGCGGCATGGCCATCAACATACTGGCGGCCGGTCTGACCGTCACCCTTGGCCGTTACTGGTTCGATCAGGGCGGCCAGACTCCGGCGCTGTCCGGCGCTTCGCGCTTCGCCCCCATCGATCTGCCCTATGCCAAGGAGCTGTATGACGTGCCTGTCGTCGGCCAGCTCTACAGCGAGCTGCTGAGCGGCCACTCCCTGCTGGAGTACGTGGCCTTTGCCGCCGTGCCCCTGGCCTGGTGGGTGCTGTTCCGCACCCGCTTCGGCCTGCGTCTGCGCGCCGTGGGCGAGGCACCGGCCGCGGTCGATACCGCCGGCATCTCAGTGGTGCGGATGCGCTACACAGCGCTGATGATCGGCGGCCTGCTTGCCGGTATCGGTGGCACCTACCTGGCCGTGGCCCAGACCGCCCAGTTCATCCCCAACATGAGCGCGGGCAAGGGCTTCATGGCGCTGGCGGCGCTGGTGTTCGGCAAGTGGAAGCCCTGGAGCGCCATGGCGGCCTGTCTGCTGTTCGGCTTCCTCGACGCCGTCGCCATCCGGCTGCAAGGGGTCAGCATCGGCGATTTCCCGATCCCGGTGCAGGCCATAGAGGCGCTGCCTTACGTACTGACCGTGTTCCTGCTGGCCGGTTTCATCGGCAAGGCGGTGGCGCCCAAGGCGCTCGGCACCCCCTACGTCAAGGAACGGGAATGACCTTCCCGCCTGCAACAAGAGGCCCACGCAAGTGGGCCTTTTTTATGGCGCCTGTTTATGCCGCCGGAGCACTCAGCCGATAGGGCGCACCAGCGCCGGCTGCTGGGGATCGCACAGCCGCTCGGCCAGATAGTCCACCAGCAGCCGCACCTTGGGGGAGAGGTGGCGGTTGTGGGGATAGAGCGCCCAGATCCCCTCCTGTGGTGCCCGCAGCTCGGGCAGCAGCTCGATCAGCTCCCCCCGGGCGAGGTGCTCGCTCACGTAGTAGTCCGGCAGCTGGATGATGCCTATCCCCTTCAGGGCCGCGTCCAACAGGGCATGGCCGCTGTTGCACTGCAGCAGGCCGCGCACCCGCACGCTGTGGGGCTGCCCGTTGAGGGTGAAGTGCCACTCATCGCCATTGCCTGCCAGGCAGCGGTGGCGGGACAACTCGGAGAGGCTGTTGGGCATGCCGTGCCGCACCGTGTAGGCCGGCGAGGCACACACATAGGGCACCCGCTGCGCCAGCTTGCGCGCCACCAGGGTCGAATCCTTGAGATGGCCGAGCCGGATCGCCAGATCGAACCCCTCGTGCACCAGATCCAGCAGCTGGTTGGTGAGGTTGAGGGTCACCTCCAGCTGGGGGAAGCGCACCATGAAGTCGTTCACCAGCGGCGCTATGCGGCTCTCGCCATAGGAGACCGGGGCCGTGATGCGCAGCAGCCCCTGCGGCTGGGCCTGATGCTGGCCGAGGGCCAGCTCGGCCTCGTAGAGGTTGTCGAGCAGCTGGCGACAGTGGCGGTAATAAATCTCGCCCAGCTCGGTGAGCCGCACCTGACGGGTGGTGCGCAGCAGCAGCTTGGCCTGCAGCCTGTCTTCGAGTTGTGCCACCTGCCGGCTGACCTGGGCCACCGACACCCCCAGCTTGCGCGCCGCCGGGGTAAAACCACCCTGCTCCGCCACGCTGACAAATTCACAAACGCCTTCCCAGCCGAACATTATTACCTATGTGTAAAAGTGATTTGAGATTTAGCCTTATTATCACCAAATCGGCGGGAAACTACACTCAACGTCCGAACCCTTTTCCGTTCACCCATTCAACAAGAGGACGTCATCCATGGCACAGGTTCAGAGCATCAAGTGTAAGGCCGCCATCGCCTGGGGCCCGGGCCAGCCCCTCTCCATCGAAGAGGTGGAGGTCATGCCGCCCCAGGCCGGTGAGGTGCGGGTGCGGATCAAAGCCACCGGCGTCTGCCACACCGATGCCTTCACGCTGTCCGGTGAAGATCCGGAAGGGGTCTTCCCCTGCATCCTGGGCCATGAGGGCGGCGGCATCGTCGAGTCCATCGGCGAGGGCGTCACCAGCGTCAAGGTGGGGGATCACGTCATCCCGCTCTACACCCCGGAATGCGGCGAGTGCAAGTTCTGCAAGTCCGGCAAGACCAACCTGTGCCAGAAGATCCGCGCCACACAGGGCAAGGGGCTGATGCCGGACGGCACCACCCGCTTCTCCAAGGATGGTCAGCCCATCTATCACTACATGGGCACCTCCACCTTCAGCGAATACACTGTGCTGCCCGAGATCTCCATCGCCAAGGTGGATCCGGCCGCCCCGCTGGAAGAGGTGTGCCTGCTCGGCTGCGGCGTCACCACCGGCATCGGTGCCGTGATGAACACCGCCAAGGTAAAGGAGGGTGAGAGCGTCGCCATCTTCGGGCTGGGGGGCATAGGCCTCTCCGCCGTGATCGGCGCCCGCCTGGCCAAGGCCGGCCGCATCATCGCCATCGACATCAACGAGAGCAAGTTCGAGCTGGCCCGAAAATTGGGCGCCACCGACTGCATCAACCCGAACGACTATGACAAGCCCATCCAGGAGGTGATCGTCGAGCTCACCGACGGCGGCGTCGACTTCTCGTTCGAGTGCATCGGCAACGTCAAGGTGATGCGCGCGGCGCTGGAGTGCTGCCACAAGGGCTGGGGCGAGTCAGTCATCATAGGCGTCGCCGGTGCAGGCCAGGAGATCAGCACCCGTCCGTTCCAGCTGGTCACCGGCCGGGTATGGCGCGGCAGTGCCTTCGGTGGGGTACGCGGTCGCAGCGAGCTGCCGAGCTATGTGCAGCGCTACATGCAGGGGGAGTTCCGCCTCGACGACTTCATCACCCACACCATGCCCCTCGAGCAGATCAACGAGGCGTTCGAGCTGATGCACGAAGGCAAGAGCATCCGCACCGTCATCCACTACTGAGCCATGACAGCCCCGCCTGCCAACGGGCCGGCGGGGCCAGGAGTCCCTCGATGAATCTGGACATCATCAGCAGCAACAAAAGCTTCGGCGGCTGGCACAAGCAGTATCGCCATCGCTCTGACCTGCTCGATTGCGAGATGCGCTTTGCCGTCTATCTGCCACCCCAGGCCCTCACCGGCCAGAAGGTGCCCGTGCTCTACTGGCTCTCCGGCCTCACCTGCACCGATGAGAACTTTATGCAGAAGGCCGGTGCCCAGCGCATCGCCGCCGAACTCGGCATCGCCCTGGTGGCGCCGGACACCAGCCCGCGCGGTGACGGCATCGCGGACGACCCCGGCTACGATCTCGGCATGGGGGCCGGCTTCTACGTCAACGCGACCGTCAGCCCCTGGCGCGACCACTACCAGATGTATGACTACGTCACCCGCGAGCTGCCCGAACTCATCGAGACCCACTTCCCGGTCTCGACCCGGCGCGCCATCAGCGGCCACTCCATGGGGGGACACGGGGCCCTGATCGCCGCCCTGCGTGAACCCGGCCGCTATCGCTCGGTGTCGGCGTTCAGCCCCATCAGCCACCCGAGCCGCTGCCCCTGGGGCCAGAAGGCACTCGGCGCCTATCTCGGCAACAACCCCCTGCTGTGGCAGGAGTGGGATGCCTGCCAGCTGCTGCGCCACCACGAGCCAACCCCCCTGCCGACCCTGGTGGACGTGGGGCTGGACGATCCCTTCCTGGAGGAGCAGCTCGGCATCGATGCCCTGGCCGAAATCGCGGCGACCAAGGACTGGCCGCTGGAGCTCAACCGCCACGCCGGCTACGATCACAGCTACTACTTCGTGGCGAGCTTCATCGAGGCGCACCTGCGCTTCCACGCCCGTCACCTCGGCGAACAGCTCTAACCGCGCTCGCGGGTCGGCAAGAGTCGAGGCCCGGCTTGGCCAAGGAACAGGAATCAAGGATGAATCTCTTTACCGCACTGCTGACCACGCCGGATCGCTTCGAGCAGCTGTTTGCTCAGGTGCCCGGCGACCGCCTGAACTGGGAGCCCGCCAACTGGGCAGGCGTCCCCTCTGAGCGCTTCTCGGCCCAGGGGCACCTCTGCCATCTGCTGGACATAGAGACGCTGGGTTATCAGCTGCGCTTCCGGCGCACCCTGGCTGAGACGCTGCCCCTGCTGGCCTCCCTCGATGGCTATCAGCTGGCGCAGGATAACGACTACCCACGGCAGGATCCCGCCGTGCAGCTGGCCCGATTTCGTGCCGCCCGAACCCAGACGGTCGACTGGCTCAGCGCCCTGCCTGCTTCGGCCTGGCGCCGACGGGCCCACTATGGCAGCTATGGCGAGGTGACGCTGGATGGGCTGGTACGCCTGCTCGCCAGCCATGACCACCAGCATCTCGCCGGCATGCAATGGCTGTTGATGCGACTCAATGCGGATCTGGGGCTGCAGCTCCCGCTGGAATGAAGCCGCCTCAGTGACGGTGCACCATAAAAAAAGGCCCTTTCAGGGCCTTTTTCTCGTGCCGTGCTCAGCTCCCCTCGCGGGTGACCGAACCTGAGCCCGCGACCCGCTGCTCGACCTTGGGATCGCCCCAGTAGGCGATGCTACCGGAGCCGGCGATGTTGATATTGAGCCGCTCCCTGGCTCTAACCTCCACGTCGCCACTACCGGCGATATTGACCTCGGCCTCGCCGCTCTCCAGCCGGCTGCCCTGCACATCACCGGTGCCGGCGATGTTCAGCTCGAGGGTCCGGACTGTGCCGGATCCCAGATCCAGTCCGCCCGAGCCGGCGATATTGCCCTCTAGGCTGTCCAGCTCCAGCCGCTGGGCCTGGATACCGCCGGAACCGGCCAGTGACAGCACCAACTTGTCGCCCTTGAAGTGACCTATCTCCCCCTGGCTGTTGCCCGCCAGGGCCAGCTCGCGCAATCTGGGCAGGGTGATGGTCAGCTCCAGCGGCTCGGTGGGGGCGAGCTTATAGCCATCCTCGACCTCGATCTCCAGCTGGTTGCCGCGCTCGGTGACGCTGAGCAGCGGCAGCAGGTTCTCCTGCCCTCTGATGCTCAGCCCCGGCTCGTCACCGGCCAGGATCCTTATGGTCGCCGGCACCATGGCCGCGACCCTGTCTATCTCGCCGAGCGGCTGCCGCTGTTCGATGACGGCTCCCGTCCCCACCACCTCGGTATCCTCCTGCCAGCTGCATCCACTCAGCAGCCCCAGGATCAATGCCATCCCCATCATCCGTGTCATGCCACATTCCTCGTTGTCATTGGTCGCATCCCATGTCTCTGTCTCTCAAGATGGCAAACTCCATGCCACATCATCAACCCTATGATTTACATCGATATCTATGGCTGAGGCGGCATGCTGACCAATAAACAGAGAGTCATTTAGACCACAAGTTGGTCAGACTGACCAGCCCCAGTCGGGGTGGCGGCTCCCGGTTGACCGCACCTCCCGGGGGCCACTACGCTGATAGGCCATGGAAGTTTTCTGTTGTGCCACCGGTCTGTTGAGCCAATAGTAATAGCCTGTTGCCCATGCGGCCCGCCATGGCGGCCTTGTCGCCATCACTGTCTTGTCAGTCTTCACTGCCAACGAGGAGTCAAAGCGTGACCCAAGCCAGCCACCAGTTCGCCAGCACCAGCGGCCTGCCTGCCCCGACCCGCACCCCGCTGCTGACCGGTGAGGATCCCGAGCTGAAACGGCGCGAGCTGCTCGACTACTTCTGCCAGACCTTCGCACTCTACGACAGCCTGTTCGACTGCCTGGCCGATGAGCGCGCCTGGTTCAACAAGGCGATCCCGCTGCGTCATCCGCTCATCTTCTACTACGGCCACACCGCCGCCTTCTTCATCAACAAGTTGCTGGCGGCCCGCCTGATCGACAGCCGCATCGACCCCCGCATCGAGGCCATGGTCGCCATCGGGGTGGATGAGATGAGCTGGGACGATCTGGACGAGACCCACTACGACTGGCCCGGGGTGGCCGAGCTGCGACACTACCGCGCCAAGGTGCGCGCCCGGGTGATCGACTTCATCCAGCAGATGCCACTGACCCTGCCCATCGACTGGCAGAGCCCGGCCTGGGTCATCCTGATGGGGACAGAGCACGAGCGCATCCACCTCGAGACCTCCAGCGTGCTGATCCGCCAGCTGCCGCTGGCCTGGGTGCGATCCCAGCCCCAGTGGCCCAGCTGCGGCGAGGCCTGCCATCGCATCGACGAGGTGCCCCTCAACGATCTGCTGCCGGTGGCGGCGGGGCGGGTACGCCTCGGCAAGCAGGACGCCACCTACGGCTGGGACAACGAATACGGCGAACGCCACATCGAGATCCCTTCCTTCCAGGCCAGCCGCATGCTGGTGAGCAATGCCGAATACCTCGCGTTCGTCCAGGCCGGTGGTTACCGCCAGCAGGCCTGGTGGGATGACGAAGGCTGGGGCTGGTGCCAGTATGCCAAAGCGCAGATGCCCAGCTTCTGGCTCGGCTCCCCGGCCGAGCCCGAGCAGCTGCAACTGCGGCTGATGACCGAGCGGGTGGCCATGCCCTGGGACTGGCCGGTCGAGGTGAATCAGCTGGAGGCCGCCGCCTTCTGTCGCTGGAAGGCGGCCCAGACCGGCCTGCCCATCCAGCTGCCGAGCGAGGCGGAGTGGGCGCTGCTGCGCGAGTCGCTGGCGGGGGATCAGCCGGACTGGATCGAGGCACCCGGCAACCTCAACCTGGCGCGCTTCGCCTCCCCCTGTCCGGTGGATGCCTGCCCGCAGGCCGGCTTCTTCGATCTGGTGGGCAACGTCTGGCAATGGACCAGCACCGCCATCGATGGCTTCGACGGCTTTCGGGTACACCCGCTCTACGATGACTTCTCCACCCCCACCTTCGATGGCAAGCACAGCCTCATCAAGGGCGGCAGCTGGGCAAGCACCGGCAACGAGGCGCTCAAGTCGTCCCGTTATGCCTTCCGCCGCCACTTCTTCCAGCATGCGGGCTTCCGCTATCTGGTCTCCCGCTATCAGGAAGCCATCACAGTGAATCCTTACGAAACCGACACCCTGGTCGCCCAATACCTGGACTTCCAGTACGGTCCGACCCACTTCGGGGTGGCCAACTACGCCAAGACCCTGGCCGATCTGGCCGGCGAGCTGTGCGGCAACCACCAGCGGGCGCTGGACATCGGCTGCGCCACCGGCCGCGCCAGTTTCGAGCTGGCCCGCCACTTCCAGCACGTGGACGGGGTCGACTACTCGGCCCGCTTCATCGACGTGGCGCTCTCCCTCGCCAGCCAGGACAGCTTCCGTTACGCCATGCCGGTGGAGGGGGAACTGGTGGAGTATTGCGAGGCGCGGCTGTCGAGTCACGACCTCGGGCCTGCGCAAGCGGATCGCATCCACTTCAGCCAGGGGGATGCCTGCAACCTCAAGCCCAAGTACGACCACTACGATCTGGTGCTCGCCTCCAACCTGATCGATCGGCTGCGCGAACCCGCCCGCTTCCTGCGCGACATAGCCCCCCGTCTGCGCAGCGGCGGCCTGCTGCTGCTCACCAGCCCCTACACCTGGCTGACCGACTATACCCCCAAGGCGAACTGGCTCGGCGGCATCCGGGAAAATGGCGAGGCACTGTCCACCCATCAGGCACTGCAACGGCTGCTGGCGGCACAGTTCGAGGAGCTATGCCCGCCCCGGGATGTCCCCTTCGTCATCCGCGAGACCGCTCGCAAGTACCAGCACACGGTGGCGCAGCTGACCGTCTGGCGCAAACGCTGAGGGCGCCCAGCCGGGGAATGCAAAGAGGGAGGCCTATGGCCTCCCTCTTTTTTCACCGCGACAAGGTCAAAGCTCCTGGTCGGGGACCAGGGGCTGGACCCCCTGCTCGTGATAGCGGCGCGCCAGCACGGCGCACACCATCAGCTGGATCTGGTGGAAGATCATCAGCGGCAGCACCATGACCCCGACGCTGGCGGCCGGGAACATGACGTTGGCCATGGGCACCCCGTTGGCCAGGCTCTTCTTGGAGCCGCAGAAGACGATGGTGATCTCGTCCGCCTTGTCGAAGCCGAGCCGACGGCTGATCCAGACGTTCCAGCCCAGCACCAGCGCCAGCAGCACGCAGCTGAGCAGCACTATGCTGGCCAGATCGTACCAGCCGACCTGGTGCCAGATCCCCTGCACCACCGCCTCGCTGAAGGCCACATAGACCACCAGCAGGATGGAGCTCTGATCCAGCTTGCCGATCAGCGGCCTGTGGCTGTCGACCCAGCGGCCGATCAGCGGCCGTGACAGATGGCCCAGCACGAACGGCAGCATCAGCTGCACCATGATGGCCTGGATGGAGTGCCAGGTGTCTATGCCTTCCCCCTGCACGTTGATCATCATGCCCACCAGCACCGGCGAGAGGAATATGCCGAGGATGCTGGAGGCCGAGGCGCTGCACACCGCCGCCGACACATTGCCCCCCGCCATGGAGGTGAAGGCGATGGCCGACTGCACTGTGGCGGGCAGCGCGCATAGATAGAGGAAACCGAGGTAGATGGCCGGGCTCAGCCATTGCGGCACCAGCGGGCTGAGCAAGAGCCCCAGCAGCGGGAACAGCAGGAAGGTGCTGGCCATCACCACCAGGTGCAGCCGCCAGTGGCCCAGCCCCGCCAGCAGGCTCTGGCGCGACAGCTTGGCACCGTGCATGAAGAACAGCATGGCCACCGCCAGCTTGGTCAGCAGCGCGAACCAGATCGCAACCTGCCCCTCGCAGGGGAAGAGGGAGGCCAGGGTGACCACCAGGATAAGCACAGAGGTAAAGGGATCCAGACGCACGAGCGGTCTCCATCAGAAAACGGATCCCGCCCTCGCGAGGAGGTCGGGACAAGGGACGACAGGCAGCAGAGCGGGAGATGTCTGGCACCTCCCGTCGAAACGGACCCAGCTTACCCCGATAACGGGGAGGCGCAAAGTTGAGGGATGCCGCCGAAATTAAACGCCTTCGGCTTGCTGCTGAGCGAGCTGGCACAGCCGGGCTCGCCACCAGGCGCAGATGGCACAAAAAAACGGGTGGCCCCTGGGCCACCCGTGCTGTTTGAAAACCGCGGTGCGGTGTTACTTGGCCAGGCTGGCACCCTGGCCAGGGGCCTTGTCGCCGGCGGCCAGCTTGCGAGCCTGACGCTTCTCGAAGCGGGAGATCCACCAGTAGGCCAGCGCCGAGAACACCGCCGTCATGAAGACGTTGATGAAGAAGGCGCGCACCAGATCCACCCCGGTCGGGAAGGCGGAGGCGCTCATGCTGATCACGAAGATGGCGATCAGCACAGACACCACGCTCATGCCGAACCCACGCGAGCCCATGCGAAACTCGCGGGGGGTGTCGTCGTGTTTCCAGCGGAACACGAAGTAGGCCACCATGATGAAGATCGGCGGCAGCATGGCGGTGCCCGCGGTGAGGTTGATGGCGGTGTTCATCATCTGCTGCACCGATTCGGAGCCGAAGCCGTTGACCACCAGCATCACGAACACGAACACAAACTGCCACCAGGCGGCGCGCACCGGCACCCCATGCTCGTTGAGCTGGGTGGTCTTCTCGCCATAGACGCCCTGAGGGATCTCGGAGAAGTGGATCTTCACCGGCGCCGAGGTCCACATCATCATGGAGCCGAACATGGCGATGAACAGCACCACCCCGACCGCCCGGCCGACCAGCGCCTCCGACAGCTGGAAGTACTGCGCCATGCCGGTGAAGATCTCCACCATGCCGCCAGCGTAGGTGAGGCTCTCCCGCGGCACGAACACGTTGACCAGCACCGAGCCGATGGCATACATGGCACCGATGATCACACCGGCGGTGATAATCACCCTGATGAAGGACTTCTGGCCGCCCTTGACGTCATTGAGGTAGGCCGCCGCCGTCTCGGCGCCACCGGCCGCCTGGAAGATCCAGCACATGATGCCGAGCGTCGCCCAGTTGATGGTTGGCGTCATGGCCGCCAGGGTGATGGGCTCGGCCGGCACGTGATCGCCCCCCAACGCCATCAGCGCCCCCAGCACATAGATGGCGAACAGGGCGAACACCCCGTAGGCCACCAGCTCGGCAATCTTGCCGAGCCAGGTCGCCCCCTTGGTGGAGATATGGGTCGCCGCCGCGAACAGCGCGATGGAGATGACCGAGGTCACCATGGGGGAGAAGCTGTATTCATACCCCAGCATGGCGTAGGAGGCGTAGGCGATGACGTTCGGCAGCAGGGAGACGAACCAGAACAGGTTAACGAACCAGTAGAGGAAGGAGCCGAGGTAGGCCATCCGGGTGCCGAGCGGCTTCTTGAGCCAGTCATACATGCCCGATTCCGAGTGCTTGTTGGCCGAGACGAACTCGGAAATGATGAACACGAAGGGGATGAAATAGACGATGGTGGCCAGCAGGAAAACGGGGGCTGAGCTCAGCCCCAGCTCGATGTTGTTGTTGACGATGTTGCGCACGTTGAACACGGCGGCAAAGGTCATCGACAACAGGGCAAACTTGCCTATGGTGCCGCGTACTGATTCAGACATATTGTCCTCCGGTGGATTCACGCCCCTTCGCATGAGGGCGCCATGACTCTGAATGTGTTCGACTCCAGCCTGCTGGCCGGGCCGTTTACTCTCTTGTTATTGTTGGCCTGGGCACCGCAAGCTGGCCCGGGCTGGCGTCATCCCGCCCTCACACTATCGGGGTGCCCGGCGCCATCGGCACCCGGGGCTGCAACAGCACGCTCTGGCTCTCGTCCGGGGTCTCGGCGCAGAGCAACATGCACTCGGATCGCTCGCCGCGCATCTTGGTCGGCTTGAGGTTGGTCAGCACCACCACCTCACTGCCCATCAGCTCCTCTTCGCTGTAATGGGGCACCAGACTGGTGACCGTCTGCAGCGGCCGCTCGCCACCCACGTCGATCTGGACGATATAGAGTTTGTCGGCCCCGGGATGGCGCACCACCTCCAGCACCCTGCCCACCTTCATCTCGACCCGTTTGAATTCGGCAAACTCGATCGTCTCGCTCATTCCATTCTCCTCATGCTCTGTGGTTCAACCGGTAACGGGTGGCCGCCGCCACCCGGTTTCTCTCTTTCTTGGCCACTCGGGCTGGTTTGCTCTGGGGATCAGGGCGCCTGGATGAACACCTGAGCGGCCGGCTGGGCTTCTTTCACCCGCGCCTCCTCGCTCAGGGAGGCTTCGTATCTGTTGTATTTCCACCAGGCGAAGCCCAGGAAGATCACTATTCCGCCCACGTTGTAGAAGACGATGGTCATGATGTCGGCGCCGGTCGGGAAGGTGGAGGCGAGGAAACCAACCGAGAAGATGGCGATCAGCACCGAGACCACGGCGATCCCCGTGGTGCGTGAGCCCATCTTGAACTCCCGTGGCAGGTGATCCAGCTTCAGGCGCAGGTTCAGGTAGGCCAGCATGATGAACAGCGGTGGCAGCATGGAGGCGGCCGCCGTCATATTGATCACCGTGTTCATCAGGTCTTGCGCGGTGTTGGAGCCCAGGGTCGGGATCAGCATCAGGGGCAGCACTATCAGGTACTGGATCCAGGCAGCACGGGCCGGCACGCCGTTTTCGTTCAGCTCGACCGTCTTCTTGCCGAAGATGCCGGCCGGGATCTCGGAGAAGAAGATTTTCACCGGAGTGGCCGTCCACATCAGCAGGGAGCCGAACATGGCGGTGAAGGAGACCAGGCCCACGAAGCGGTTCATCAAGATGGCGGGCAGACCAAAGTAAGAGGCCAGCCCCTCGAATACCTGCACCGAGCCGCCGGTATATTTCAGGGTATCGCTCGGCACAAAGACGTTGATCAGCACTGACGCGATGGAATACAGCACGCCGATGAAGATCCCGGCGATGATGATCACTTTCACGAAAGACTTGGAGCCGCCTTTGACGTCATTCACGTAGACAGCCACCGACTCGGCGCCACCGGCCGCCATAAAGATCCAGGTAGTAATACCCAAGAACGCCCAGCTGAAATCGGGGATCATCGCCTCTACCGTGATGGGATCGGCAGGCTGTACACCACCGATCAAGGCCGCACCCGCCAGCAGGATGTAGGAGAGGGTCAGCAGCAGCATCAGGGAAGAGGTCACCGAGGTGATGGGACCGAGCATCTTGGCGCCGTTGGTGGAGACATAGGTGGCAAAGGCGAACAGCACCATGCTCAGACCCGTGGTGGCGAGCGGGGTGAGTATGTATTCGTAGCCCAGGAAGGCATAAGAGGCGTAGGCAATCACCCGCGGCAACAGCGAGGTGAAGAAGAACAGGTTCACGAACCAGTAGGTGTAGGCGGAAATGAAGGCCCAACGACCGCCGAGGGAGCTTTTGACCCAGGCATAGACGCCGGCCTCGGAGTTCTTATTCAGTGACACGAATTCCGCGATGATGAGGCAGAACGGAATAAAGTAAAAAATGGTGGCCAGAAAGAACATCGGGCCTGACGCCAGACCGATTTCAATGTTGTTGTTGATGACATTGTTAAAGCTGAATACCGCCGCAAAGGTGAGCGACAGCAACCCGAACTTACCTATCGTATTCCGTTTGGAATCAGACATCGTGCATCTCCGGCGTGTAGTTATTGTGTGCGGAAGGGCGGGACATGAGGTGTAGGGGAGCCCCGTCCCTTCCGGCTTTTATCAGTACAGAAGCAGCAGGTTGTTATTTGTTCTTGAAGTAGCCGCCTTCGATGGTCACCTTGATGATCAGCTTGCGCACAGACCCATCGCCGACGAAGCGATAGGCCTCGTCATTCTCGAAGATCACCAGCTGACCGTTGCCGACCCGCTGGCGCTGTTGCACCTCGCCGGCCAGCCACTCGCGGTCAGTGGTGTCGTCGTAGGCCTGCTCGGTGCACAGCTTGCGTTTCTCGGCCCACTCCACCGTCTCTTCCCCTTCCAGGTAGTAGTGGATGTCGAAGTAGCGGCGCTGCCCCTCGAACAGGGCGGTGGCCGGGCTGGCCCCCTCCTGCAGGCGGTAGGTGAGGGAGTCACCGATGGAGTGGCAGACGCCGGGCTTGAGGTTCGGCAGGTTGTCGATGGCCTCCACGCAGCGGCCCCACTTCTTGCCCTCCCGGTAGATGTTTTTGAACAGGGTCAGGTTGTCCAGGGTGATCATGCGAGCGTCCTCCCGCCGTTGATACTGAGATCGATCCCGGCCAGCGCGGCCGGGTTGAGGTTGCCGCGGGCGATGGGCAACAGGGTCAGGCCGAAGCTGAATGGCTCGAAGCGCACCCGCCAGGAGTCCAGCACCTCGGATCCCCAGGAGTTGGAGCCCAGCCCCAGCACCCTGTGATCCAGATTGAGGGTGAGATGACCGCAGGGCTCCAGCTCGTTGATGTGCTGGGCGGCATGGATATGCTCCCAGCTGTAGGGCCAGACGCTCAGGTTGATGGGGGCATCCGGTCGCACGTAGAGACCGGCGCCGTGGCGGTTGCTCAGGGTCGCCCAGCGCACCTGCTGGCGGTTGCCGTTGTCCTGCGGGAAGGGGTAGTGCTCCCACATCTCGGCCACAGTGCTCTGGAAGCAGTCGATCCAGTTGCTCTGGCGGCTGTCCTGGTAGTTCTCCCCCGGCCCCATGCCAAAGTAGTGCACCCGATCGAGGTCCTGGCGGATCCTCAGCTCGAAGCCGATCTTGGGAATGATGTCGTCATAACCGCCATAAGGCTGGCCGCTGAGGGCCACATGCAGCTGGCCGTTCGGGCTCAGGGTGTAGACATAGCGGCAGCGCATGCCGAAGTCGAACACCGGCGGCGCGATCAGGCTCTCCACCGTCACCTCGACCGCCTCCCCCAGCTGACGCCAGCTCAGGGTACGGAAGTGCTCCTGCATGATCTGCAGGTGGTTCGGGTGCCACAGGCTCTCGTACTCCTGCTTATGGTTGTCGATCATCGGCTTGAAGAAGGTGAGGCGCGGCGCCCGCTCAATCAGCTCGATGCCATCCTGCTGCCAGCTCACCAGCTTGCCGTCGAGGCGGGAGAAGCGCAGGGCGAAGCCGCTGCCGGTCAGGGTCAGCGCGAGCCGCTCGTCGGCGATCTGCAGCGCCGTGGCGTTGGGGTTGGCAAAGGGCTGCAGCTGGCGAGTCGACTCCTTGAGCCGGAACTGGTACTGGCCCAGCTCGTGCTCCGCCGCACTGTAGCGAGTGGCGCTGGCTTTGATGACCCGCAGCTGGACAAAGGTTTCCCGCCCATCGAGGGATGGCAGCTCGAGTTGCAGCTCTGTGATGGCACCGGGGGCAACCCCTTCCAGACAGATTTGCTGGCTTCCCAGCAGCTCACCCTCGGCCTTCACCTCGACCAGCAGGCGGATGTCGTCCAGATTGGAGAACCAGTAGCGGTTTTCCAGCTCAAGCTTGCCGCTCGCCAGATCCAGCGCCCGCACCTTGACCGGGCAGATCACCTGCTTGTATTCGCGCAGGCCAGGTCCCGGGGTCTGCTCCGGGTAGATGAGGCCATCCATGCAGAAGTTGTAGTTGTTGGGGTAGTCGCCGTAGTCGCCGCCGTACTTGTAGACCGGGCGGCCCTGCGCGTCCTGATCCAGAATGCCGTGATCGCACCACTCCCAGATGTAGTGACCCTGAATGTGGGGATGACGGTCGAACACCTGCTGGTACTCGCTGAGGCCACCCGGGCCGTTGCCCATGGCGTGGGCGTATTCGCAGAGGATGCGCGGCTTCTCCATCGGGAACTCGCCGAAACAGTTCATCTGGGAGACGCGGGAATACATGGTGCTGACCACATCCACCACCTCGGCGTCGCGATCCTCCTCGTAGTGCACCAGCCGGGTTGGGTCGATCGCCTTGCAGCGCCGGTACATGGCCCTGATGTTGCAGCCGTAGCCGGACTCGTTGCCCAGGGACCAGATGATGATGGAGGGGTGGTTCTTCTGGGCGTGGACGTGGCGCTCGATCCTGTCCACGAACACCGGCTCCCAGGAGGGGTCATCGGTGATGCGGCTCAGATCGCCGACGTTGGCGAAGCCGTGGGTCTCCACGTCGGTCTCCGCCATCACGAACAGGCCGTACTGGTCGCACAGCTCGTAGAAGCGCGGGTCATTCGGGTAGTGGGCGGTGCGCACCGAGTTGAGGTTGTGCTGCTTCATCAGCACTATGTCGCGCTCCACCCGATCCATGCCGACGGCCCGGCTCTTGAGGTGATCGTTGTCATGGCGGTTCACCCCGTGCAGCTTGAGGTACTGGCCGTTGACGTAGAAAAGCCCGTCCTTGACGGTGATCTCGCGTACCCCGACCCGCTGGGGGATCACCTCCAGCAGCTCGCCCCGCTCGTTATAGAGCGACAGCTGCAGCTGGTAGAGGTAAGGATCCTCGGCGTTCCACAGATGGGGGTTCGCCAGATCCAGGCTGAAGCGGCAGTCGAGCTTGCCATCTATGGTCAGGCTGTCGAGCGCGCCGCTGGCGATCTCGCTCCCCTGATCCAGCAGGGACCAGACCAGCCGGTGATCCCGAGCCGACTCGCCGAGATTCTCAAGCGCGATGTCGCAGCTCAGGGTGGCGCTCTGGTTGTCGTCGGCCAGCGCTGTCTGGATGAAGAAGTCCTGCACATGGACTCTGGGTTTGCCCACCAGGTAGACGTCGCGGAAGATCCCCGCCATCCACCACATGTCCTGATCTTCGATGTAGGTGGAATCCGCCCACTGCATCACCCGTACCGACAGCAGGTTCTCGCCGGTTTGGGCATAGGCGCTGATGTCGAACTCGGCGGTCAGGCGGCTGCCCTTGCTGAAGCCCACATACTGACCGTTCACATAGACCTCGAAGTAGGTCTCGACCCCGTCGAACTTGATGATCACCTGCTCGCCCGCCCAGGCCGGGCTCAGCGTGAAGCCACGCTGGTAGGCGCCGGTGGGGTTGTTGCTCGGCACGAAGGGCACATCGATGGGGAAGGGAAAACCTTCGTCTGTGTATTGCAGATGGCCGTGGCCTTCCATCTGCCACATGTTGGGCACCGTGATCTGACCCCAGTCGCTCATGGGGCTGTGATAGAAGGCCTCCGGCACCTGCAGGGGATGCTCGAAGTAATGAAACTGCCACTGGCCGCTCAAGGAGAGGAAGCGACGGCTTAGCTCCCGCTGCAGGGTGGCGGCCGCAGAGCTGTCGGCATAAGAGAAGAAGTAGGCACGGGGTGCCAGTCTGTGTTCACCAACGAATTGAACGTTTTCCCAGTTATTCACATGTCCTCCCGGAACAAGGCAAGGTAGCTGGGTAAACTCTAGATAAACATTTACTAAATATCAGATGATAATCGGTAAAGTTTTAACCTGATCACATAAGATAGCCCAATTTGTGAGCGGGATCAGAAGCAGGAGATAAAAGAGGGGGCTGTCTGCCTGAATGGCATAGATATTGGCGGGGTCAGCAAGAGATAGATGTATAGTATTTAAAAACAAATACTTAAGTGTTTTTCTTAATGGTAGGAGTCAATGCAGGAGGGAGGAAGGCCGTTGCTCCATAGGGATATGGAGCAACAGGGGAAGGATAATTTTACTAAAACTACCGAGTGGTGCCGCGCAGGGTCAGTCGGCTGGGAACCAGTACCCGTAGCGGCACTTCCCGCTCGTCGCGCAGCCGCTCGACCAACAGATTGACCCCCTGGGAGCCCATCAACTCGGAGTGGATCCGCACCGTGGAGAGCGGCGGGAAAGTAAACTTGGCGGTCGGAATGTCGTTCACACTGATCAGCTCGATCTGCAGGGGAATGGCCAGCCCCTTCTCATGGATCGCCCGCAGCACGCCGATGGCGATGGAGTCAGAGGCCACGAACAGGGCACGGGGCCAGTCGCCGGCCAGCATCTCCTTCGCCAGCCGATAGCCGGAGGCGCTGGAGAAATCGCCGCGATAGAGGTCGCTCTCCCGCACCACCCCCAGCCGCTGCCCGTAATCGAGGAAGGCGAGCTCCCGCAGATCCGGTGCCTCGTCCTGACCACCGATGTAGCCGATGCGGCCATGCCCCTGGGCGATGAAGAAGTCCACCACCTGCTGGCTGATCAGCGCCAGATCCACGTCCACCGAATCGAACTCCCCCTCGGAGCGGCAATCCACAAACACCAGCTGGGCAGAAAGAGAATACAGCGCAGCGAGGCGCTCCGGCGGCAGATGGCCGATAACCAGGATGCCGTCGACGGCGGAGAGCTCACGCCCTTCGGCACCGTTGTAGAAATGGGTCAGCTCGATGTTGAGGCGGGCACACTGGGTCTCGATGCCGTAGCGGATGGCGAGATAATAGGGGTCGTTGACCTCGGTGCTCTGCGGGTAGGCGTAGACCGCCAGAAAGTGCAGCTTGCTCTTGTGCACCCCCTTGCGGGCGCTGCTGGTCTTGTACTCCAGTCGCTCGGCAATCTCGAAGATCTTCTGCCTGGTCTCTTCCTTGACGCTCAGCGTCGGATCCTCATTGAGCACCCGTGACACCGTGGCCTGGGAAACCCCCGCCTCCAGCGCTATTTCCTTCAATGTGGCCATGCATACTCCTCTGGCGATGACTCGCGACAATACCAGTCCAAGAGTAACGGGCAACATGCTGACAGCCCAGCATTTTTACTAAAAGAAACCCATCAGAACAGGAAAAAACACCAAAGCAAAAAGGCCTCCCGCATGGGAGGCCTCTTCTAAATAGGTGCCTGACAGTGTCCTACTCTCGCATGGCGAATGCCACACTACCATCGGCGCTACCGCGTTTCACTTCTGAGTTCGGCATGGGATCAGGTGGTTCCACGGCGCTATTGCCGTCAGGCAAAAGCTGTATCACTAACTTAAAACTGGTGCTGATACCCAGAGTCGAACTGGGGACCTCATCCTTACCAAGGATGCGCTCTACCAACTGAGCCATATCAGCACACTAACCGGTAAAGAACACACTGTGTGCGTTATCTAAATCTGTTGTCCGCAACAACCTTACGTCGCTGCACGACCAATCACATCGCTGTGACCGTAATTAGGAGCCTGGCAGTGTCCTACTCTCGCATGGCGAATGCCACACTACCATCGGCGCTACCGCGTTTCACTTCTGAGTTCGGCATGGGATCAGGTGGTTCCACGGCGCTATGGCCGCCAGGCAA
>NZ_JAHUXD010000011.1:0-136029 GCF_019218705.1 Aeromonas sp. sif2433 | reverse complement strand
CTGGCGCAAGCTGAGCTGTGGGAAGAGAGACAGCAGGTGTTGAAAGGCTTGGGTATCCATGATGGCGGCCCTCGGGTGATGACCTACTTCAAGGTTAGCCTTTCAACATGTAATTGGGACAGAGCCAAAAAAAAGCCCCTCGCAACGGGAGGGGCCTGCTTGGTGCGAGTGGACTAGCGTCGCTGCCAGGTCTCGAAACGGTAGGGGTGCGGGTTCTTCTCGTCCGCCGGGTGAGCCTCGCGCTCGAGGCACTGCCACTCCCCCTCATCGAAGGCGGGGAAACGGGTGTCCCCCGGGACCGCCAGCTCGATCCGGGTCAGGTAGAGACGATCCGCCCTCGGCAGCAGTTGGCCATAGAGATGGCCACCGCCGATCACCATCAGCTCATCCACCGCCTCGCCGCTCGCCAGCAGCGCCAGCGCGGCCTCGACCGAATCGACCACCTCCACCCCATCGACCCGGTAATCGGGGTTGCGGCTGATCACCAGGTTGCGACGACCGGGCAGCGGCCGACCGATGGACTCGAAGGTCTTGCGCCCCATCAGCACCGGCTTGCCGAGCGTGACCCGCTTGAAGTGGGCCAGATCGGCGGGCAGGTGCCAGGGCATCTGGTTGTCCAGCCCGATAACGCGATCCTGCGCCATGGCGGCAATCATGGAAATTTGCATGGGTTCAGCCTCTTGCAGCCTGTCTCAGACAATGGGCCGATTACGGTACACGACCAGGGAGGGGATCGCCAAACCGAAACTGAGCGCCCCCACGATAAACAACACCTTGAGGCCATTGGTCACCGCATGATGGATGAGCTCGGTAGTCACCCCCGAGATGTTGAGCTCCACCACGGCGATCATGGTCTTGAACGCATAGCTGCCGGGGATCATGGGGATGATGGAGGCGACGCTGAACACCGGCCGGGGGGCCAGCAGACGCTGCGACCAGTAGACGCAGACAAAGCCGACCGTGGTGGACGCCGCCAGGGTGGCCCACTCGATGGGCATGCCGTAATGTATCAGCAGGGTGCGCAGGCTGTGGGCCAGGGCACCGCCCATGGCGCAATACTTCAGCATGCGCGGCGGCACGTTGAACAGCATGGCGAAGCCCACCGCCGGGATGGCCGACCAGAACGCATCCCTGGCCAGCAACAGGAGCAGATCCATCATGGCGCAACCCCCCATTCCCTGCTGAGCCGAACCGGCAACTGCTGGCGGCGGATAAATGTTGCACCTAGGGGGGATGGCGCCGGCCCGCAGGCCCTTTCATTTCGCCTCATATCGAGTCCCACCACAGCTTCCAGCCCCAGATCCCGGTGACCGACATGGCCAGCACTATGCCGATGACGGCGCTGACGGTGAGCAGGGTCGCCGTGCCCCAGCGGGCCAGCCCCAGATTGAAGTAGCCCTTCACCATGTCGGACACGGCGTTGATGAGCGGGAAGCCCGGCACCAGCAACAGCACGCTGGCCGCCATGGTGAGATAGGGTTGGTCTCCCCACTGGAAGTAGGTGGCGCTGGAGGCGATCAGGGTGGCGACAAACCCGGTCACGGCGAAGTTGATGAGCGGGCTGTGATGATGGCGGGCCATCACCTGGCGCACCCGCATCGCCACCGCAGAGGCGACGAAGGTCACCAGGAAGATGGGCCAGTCGCCGCCGAACAACAGGCTGAAGGCCCCGCAGGAGAGCCCCACCATGGGCACCACCAGCCAGGGGTGATAGTGGAATGGCACTATGCCGTCGAGCCGCTGGCGTACCTCCCGCACCCCGACAAGCTCCTTCTCCGCCAGGATGCAGAGGCGCTGAACCTCGCACACCACCTGCATGTTGATGCCCTGATCCCGCACCCGGCGGGTGGTGGTTACGCAGTTGCCCTGATAGAGGCTGGTCAGCACTATGGCGCTGGCGGAGATCGCCATCTCGACGCTCTCCAACCCAAGTGCCAACCCGAGCCGGACCGTGGTCTGCTCTATGATGCGCCCCTCGGCCCCATGTTGAGCCAGCAGCTGGCCCACCTTGACGATGATCCGGGTGATCTCTGTCTGTTGTTCCGGTGACAGCACCCTTCTTGGCGTGATACTTCTCATAATCCCTTAGAGTCGTAGCAAGATGAAATGTGCCGAGATACTACCCCAAACGGTATAGTCCTTCACCCATATCTGATGATTTAGCCAGCCCAGATGTTATTTATCCGGCGCCCAGCGCCGCTTGGCAGCAAATAACAAACCACCCAACTAATTAACATCGGGTGGTTTGCCTGCAAGAATATGCGGGGGAATAAAGAGAGCCGGGTGCCAATACCTTATTTATTGCGCCTATGATCCGACAGTTGAATCACATTATTCAGCGGCGGCTGCTCCTCTTCCCGTGCCGATGACTCCTCCTGCAGCTGGCTCATATGACGGCGCATGGCATAGAAAGAGTCGTGCATCATGTTGGCGATCCGGATGCAGCTATCCAGATTATTCCGGGCCAGACGCCGCTGGCAATCGATGCGAAATTGCAGGCCCCGCAGCCGCCGTTGCCGATCCGGCCCCACCTGCGCGATCAGGGCATCTATTTGCTGGTGCAACAGCTCATCGAGCCGCTCCGGCTCGTCGAGGGCCCAGTGTTTCAGAGTATCGAAATCAGGCAGCTCCATATGCCCTCCTGGCCAGAAGCCTCATGTGTGACACTTCCACGACTACGCTCAGCACATAATTTCACTGTCCGTAAGGATGGTTATATAAGATGACGGCGATTCTGGTTCGGCCTGCCCCGTGCCACAGGAGTCCATTTCCCCATCAGTGGGGCGATATGTTGGCGAGGCTAAACATTTATTCTTTATGATTCATGTAATTATCGGCATTCGGCCTGCGTCAGTTTTTTTATAAATTTTACATGTTTATATACCCGCCCTTATTCCCTATTCATCGGTGGGGGCGGATCGGTTTTTCGTTCGGCTCTCCATTCTGGCGACCCTCCCCATACCCGCCCCGCTGATTTAACATATCTATCTGATTATGTTATTTTATTTACCACTTTTTCGAATGAGCAAGGGCAGAGCATGAGCAAGGCAAGAATCGGTATCGTCACCGTCAGCGATCGCGCCAGCGCGGGCATCTACGAAGACCTGTCCGGCAAGGCCATCATAGACACCCTGGGCAGCTACCTGACCTCTGAGTGGGAGCCCGTCTATCGGCTCATCCCGGATGAGCAGGATCAGATTGAGGCGACCCTGATTGCACTCGCGGATGAGGAGCAGTGCTGCCTCATCGTCACCACAGGCGGCACCGGGCCGGCCAAGCGGGATGTCACCCCGGAGGCCACAGAGGCGGTGTGCGATCGCATGATGCCGGGCTTCGGCGAGCTGATGCGGGCCGAGTCCCTCAAGTTCGTGCCCACCGCCATCCTCTCCCGCCAGACCGCCGGCCTGCGTGGCAGTTCGCTCATCGTCAACCTGCCGGGCAAACCCAAGTCGATCCGCGACTGTCTGGACGCGGTCTTCCCCGCCATTCCTTATTGCATCGATCTGATGGACGGCCCCTATCTCGAGTGCGACGAGAGCGTGATCAAGCCATTTCGTCCCAAGAAATGAGCTCTGCTCATCACCCATAAAAAGAGGCGCCCCTGGGCGCCTCTTTTTATTTCCAGCCTGTTGGCCGGCGGCTAGGGCCAGCGCTTGAAGATGAGGGAGGTATTGATGCCGCCAAAGGCGAAGTTGTTGGACATCAGATAGTCCACCGCCAGCGTCCGGCCGCCGCTGCGGATATGATCCAGCGGGGCGCAGGCGGGATCCGGCTCGTTCAGGTTGAGGGTGGGGGCAAACCAGCCCTCGGCCATCATCTCGAGGGAGAGCCAGGCCTCGATGGCGCCGCAGGCCCCCAGGGTGTGGCCTAAGTAGCTCTTGAGGGAGGAGATCGGGGTCTTGTCCCCGAACAGGGCCGAGGTGGCGTGGCTCTCGGCGATATCGCCCCGCTCGGTGGCCGTGCCATGGGCGCTGATGTAGCCGATGTCCCCGGCCTGCAGGCCGGCATCGGCCAGCGCCAGTGCCATGCAGAGCTGCATCGTCTCCTGCTGGGGCTGGGTGACATGGGCCGCATCGCAGTTGGTGGCAAAGCCCACCAGCTCGGCGAAGATGGGGGCGCCGCGCGCCAGGGCATGCTCCAGCTCCTCCAGGATCAGGCTGCCCGCCCCCTCCCCGATCACCAGGCCATCGCGGTCCCGATCGAAGGGCCGCGGGCTCAGCGCCGGGCTGTCATTCATCAGGCTGGTGGCGAACAGGGTGTCGAATACCACCGCCTCCGAGGGGCAGAGCTCCTCGGCACCCCCGGCCACCATCAGATCCTGATAGCCGTGCTTGATGGACTCGTAGGCGTAGCCTATGCCCTGGCTGCCGGAGGTGCAGGCGCTGGAAGTGGGGATCACCCGGCCGCGCAGGCCGAAGAAGAGGCCGGTATTGACCGCCGCCGTGTGGGGCATCATCTGCACATAGGTGGTGGCGGTGATGCTGGCGGTGGTCTTGTCGTTGAGCATGGCCCCGAAGTCGCTGATGGGCCCGGTGCTGCCGATGGAGGAGCCGTAGGCGATGCCGGTGCGACCGCCGGTCAGGACCGGATGATCGATGAGCCCGGCCCGGGTCAGGGCCAGCTCGGTCGCCACGGTCGCGAGCTCCGAGACCCGCCCCATGGCCCGGGTCTTCTTGCGCGGGTAATGGGCCGGCAGCGCGAAATCCAGGATGGGCGCCGCCAGTCGGGTATTGAGCCCCTCATAGACATCCCACTCCGGCATCTGGCGCACGGCGTTGTGCTCCTGCCGCAGGCGTGGCCCCACGCTCTGCCAGTCGTTACCGAAGGCGGTCACTCCGGCCATGCCGGTGACTACGACACGCTTCATGCTGCTCTGCTCCACTCTGCCTGCTCAAGTTGGCCCCATAGTCTCACATCCCCGCTCATACCATGCCCCCGTTGATCGAGATCACCTGGCGGGTGACATAGCCGGCGATGTCTGAATTTGACTGCGGGTAGGAGACCAGTCCCATTCGCTTCATACCCTTCATGCCATGCCTCCATTAATAGAAATGACCTGGCGGGTCACATAGGCGGCGATGTCTGAATTTGACTGCGGGTAGGAGACCAGTCCCATTCGCTTCATACCCTTCATGCCATGCCTCCATTAATAGAAATGACCTGCCGGGTCACATAGGCGGCGATATCAGACATCAGGTAGGAGACCAGCCCCGCCACCTCCTCGGCCTGGCCCATGCGTTTGAGGGGGATCATCTTCATGGCCTCGGCCTCCACCTCGGCATTGACCATGCCGGTGTCGATGAGGCCGGGGGCCACGCAGTTGACCGTGATCTTGCGCTTGGCCAGCTCCAGCGCCAGGGCCTTGCTGGCCCCTATGATGCCCGCCTTGGCGGCGCTGTAGTTGACCTGGCCGCGATTACCCATGATGCCGGACACCGATGACAGTGTGACGATGCGGCCCCCCCGGCGCAGCCCTATCATCGGCATGATGCAGGGCTTGAGCAGGTTGTAGAAACCGTCCAGATTGGTGTGCAGCACCCCGTCCCAGTCCTCGTCGGTCAGGGCCGGGAAGGCGCCATCGCGGATCACCCCGGCGTTGCTGACCACGCCGTAGTAGGCGCCATGGGCCTCGATGTCGGACTCGAGCCGGCTGCGGCACTGCGCCCGATCCGAGATGTCGAACTGGATCAGCCGCCCCTCTCCTCCCGCCGCCACTATGGCGGCCAGGGTCGCCTCGGCGCCGGCGCTGTCGCCGTGATAGTGCACCACTATGTGAAAGCCATCGGCGGCCAGCTTCAGGGCGATGGCGCGGCCTATGCCCTTGCTGGCGCCCGTCACCAATACGGTGGAACTCATATTCGATCCTTCTCTAACAGATTCAGATAAACCGGTCTCTTCGCCCAGCGCTTTGGCCGGGACCTAAGGCTGTGCCAGCAACTCGGCCAGCTCGGCATCGCCGGGCAGGTAGGTGCTGAGGCGCGCCTCGGCGCAGGGCTCGTCTCCCCGCAGGATCCGGCACTCAAAACTGGCCATGCCGCCATCTTCCAGCAGGCACTCGGCCTCGATCACCAGCCGCTCCCCGGCCGCGAACGCCGGCACCTGGCAGCGATACTGGCGGCTGCCGAGCAGCATGCCGATGCGCACCGGCTCGCCCCGCTCACGCCCCCGCATCCCCGCCCAGGCGGCTATGGTCTGGGCCATCAGCTCCAGACCGACCCAGGCGGGCAAGTTGCCCTGTTCATCGAGCAGCAGGCCGTGGCGTGCGCCGACCCGGGTCTCGCAGCGCACCCGCTGCCCCCGGTAATCGAGCAACCGATCCAGCAGCAACATGGGGGCCTGATGGGGCAGCAACTCGGCGATGGCTATCTCATTCATGGGGCGGTTCTCCTTCCTTCCCCGAGATGATACGCCCCAACAGCAGGCTGACGTTATTGCCACCGAAGGCGAAGGAGTTCGACAGCACCCGGGCCAGCGGTCTGCCCGCCTCCCCTGCCCGCACCAGCCGGATGGGGGCCAGGGCCGGATCCTGTGCCTCCCCCTGCGGGGGCGGCGGCAGTGCCTGCTCCATCAGCAGGCAGCAGAGCGCCGCCTCGATGGCGCCGGCCGCCCCAAGAGTGTGGCCGGTCAGCATCTTGCTGGAGCTGCAGGGCGCCGTCTCGCCCGCACCAAACAGCCGGGCCAGCGCCTTGCTCTCCATCTCGTCGTTGAGCTTGGTCGCGGTGCCGTGCAGGTTGATGTAGTCGAGCGCTTTGGCCTCGATGCCCCCCTGGAGCAGCGCCATGCGCATGGCGGCCTCGGCCCCCAGCCCCTCAGGATGGGGCGCCGAGATATGCCAGGCATCGGACGACTCGCCCGTGCCGAGCAGGGCGAGTCCGGCACGCTCCCGGCTCAGCAGGAAGAGGGCGGCCCCCTCCCCGATGTTGATGCCACACCGCTCGGCGGCGAAGGGGCGGCAGCGCGCCAGGCTGAGGGACTCCAGGCTGTCGAAGCCGTTGAGGGTCAGGCCGCACAGGCTGTCGACGCCGCCGACGATGACCGCATCCGCCAGCCCGGCCGCCAGCAGCCGCTGGCCGCTGATGAAGGCGCGGGCGCTCGAGGAGCAGGCGGTGGAAAGGGTGTAGGCCGGGCCGGTCAGGGCCAAGTGGCGGGCCAGAAATTCACTCGGCGAGCCCAGCTCCTGCTGGCGATAGTCGAATCCGGCCGGCAGCGGCTGGCCGGCCTGCGTGGCGGCGACCGCCGCCTCGGCCTCGGCGATCCCAGAGGTGCTGGTGCCCAGCACTATGGCGATGCGATCCGCCCCCAGCCGGGCCCTGAGCTCATCGAACCCTGGCCGGATCTGGGCAAGGGCCGCCAGCAACAGGCGGTTGTTGCGCGAGTCATAGGCCGAGAGCGCCGCGGGCACAGAGGGCAGCGCCGCACTCACCCGGCCGACCGGGGTGAGCCGGCCATCGCTCAGGGCCTGCGACTCCGCATCCAGTGGGCTGATGCCCTGCCCCTGCCAGCGGGCAAGGGCCGCGGACACCGCCGCCTTGCCCTCCCCCAGGGCGCAGATCAGGCCGTAGTCCCGGATGTAGCAGGGGGCAACCGGCGGGCGATCCTTCAAATTCAGGCTCATGGCGCCAATTTCTCCATCTGCAGCTGGTAATCGAAGGCGTGCTGGATCAGCCGCACCGGCTCGCGCTCGCCGGCGATCTGCCGGTAGTGGATCTCGCTCACCAGTTTGCCATCGGGATCGGTCAGACGGCGTACCATGCCTTCGTCCTCGAGTCGCCAGCCCTTGGGCAGCTGTGGCTGCCAGGCGGCGATGGGCCAGTAGCTCAGCATCACGTCGGCGAGCACCTGGGCCACCGGGGGCAGGGCCGCCCCTCCCAGCAGGCTGGAGAGCTGCTCGGTTTGGATCCGCTCGCCGTCATAACTCAGCCGAAACAGCCGGATCCCGCTGGGGGTCAGCCCCACCAGGGTGAGCCGGTGGCCATCGGCCTCCAGCACGGTCAGCAGCTGATGCTGGCCGCCCTTGCTCGTGGCACTCAGCAGTTGCTGGCGATAGAGCGGCTGAGCCCGCAGCGGGGCCGGCAGCAGCAGGCTGGTGTCCGGGCTCAGGAAGGCACGATTATCGGGCACGGGCTGACTGGCGCAGGCACTCAGCAAGGTGGCGAACAACAGGGACAAGAACAACTTCATCATGGCTCCCGAAGAGCTGTGGTGGCTAGTGGTCATGGGGTCATCGCCTCTCCAGTACCAGTGGTGAGAGCAGGAATGCGGTGAAGATACCGCCGCTGAGCACCAGACCGAAGCCGGCGATGGCCGAGGTGTGGCTCAGGGCCAGCAGGCCGAACGACAGCTGGGTGGTCAGGTTCGCCAGCAAGATGGCGAACATGGTCGAGCGTTGGCGCAGGGGATCCCCGCCGCTGTAGGCAAAGAAGAGGCTGTAGTCGATGCCGATGCCAAAGATGAGGCTCATGGCCAGCACCCCGAACAGGGTGAGCGGCTGGCCACAGGCGGCGAGCAGGGCCAGACCGGCCCCCAGCGAAAATCCGCTGATCAGCAGGATCCGCACGCTCTTGCGCCAGCCAAACCGGACCCAGAGCAGCAGGCCCACCAGGGCGATGGCCACCAGCAGCAGCTCGGTCAGCTTGATACGGTAGTGGGCAAACAGCTGGCTCCACTGGTTGCGCGGATCCTGCCAGAAGACCCCCTCCTGCCCCTGCGCCAGCTTTGCCACGGCGGCAACTTCCGTCACCCCGTTCACCGGCAGCCAGAGCGCCACCCGACCATCTGGCAACCCATGCCAGAGCAGTCGACTGCCCTCGCTGACCGGGCTGGCCAGCCAGTGCTCGGGAGTCAGGGGATGCCAGGATCTCGGCTTGGCCTCGACCGGCACGCCGACCTGATTGAGCCGCGCCACCACCTCGGGCAACAGCCGAGTGAGGGCGGCATGATCCGCCCGCTGCTGCGCCTGGGACGGCAGCCACTGTGCCAGCGAAACGAAACCTGCCAGCTGACCCTGCGCCCTGGCCTGAGCCAGCTTATGACTCATGGCTTCGAGCCGCTGCAAGGCGGTCTCGCCATCCGTCGCCGTCACCAGGAAGCCCGTCATGCCCCCCTGCTGGCCGGTGAGGTGCTGGATCTGCCGCTCCTGTGCCTGCAGCTCGGTGGGCAGCGGCTGCAGCCGGGCGATATCGTCATCGACCTCTAGCCGGTTCAATCCCACCCCTATCAGGATCAGCCAGAGCAGTGGGACGCCCCAGCGCAAGGCACGGATCTCGCGCCACCACTTGAGCCAGAGCGCCATCGGCACCAGGATGCGCGCTTCCCGCTGGGGCAAGTCACCGAGCCAGAGCGGGAACAGGCAGAGCACGGTAATAAACGAGGCCGTCAGCCCCACCAGGGCGCACAGCGCCATCTGCTGCAAGCCGGGGAAGGGGGCGAGCCAGAGCAGGCCATAGCCCACCAGGGTGGCGAACAGCGCCATCGAGAGGCTTGGCAGCAAGCGGGCGCGAGTCTGGTGGGGGCTCTCCTGGTCCCCGTGCAGGCGCCGCTCGGTCAGGAAATGGATCCCGTAATCGATGACGCCGACCAGGCTGGAGCTGATCACCAGGGTGAACAGGTGCACCTCGCCAAACCACAGCAGCACGGCCAACACCCCCCAGGCGAGGCCGATGGCGATGGGCAGCAGGGAGATCCAGAGCGCACGACCAGAGCGGAACGCCAACCACATCAGCAGCAAGACCCCGAACGTGGAGCCGAGCCCTATGGTGGAGATATCCTCCTGAGCCAGGTCACTGGCATGCTGGCTGTAGAAGAGGGTGCCACGGCGCAGCAGCTCCAGCCCGGGATACTGGGCCTTGAGGCTCTGCTCTGCCGCGTTGAGCCGGGCCAGCAGCTCGCTATTGCGAGAGAGATCGAAGGCCGAGAGGTCCAGCTCGGCTCGCAGCAGAAACCACTGCCGCCCCGCCTCGTCCCGGCTCATCAACCAGCCCTGATCGAGGCGCAGGGCCGTGGCCGCCTGACCCTGCACCCCGGCGCGGGTCAGCAGCAGGGGATCGGCTTGCCACTCGGGGCGGGAGACGCCACCGAAGGGGCTGTAGATCTGGCCGAGCACCCACTGGCTCCAGGCCTCGGGCCCCGCGGCCAGCCTGGCCCGGCTGCCCTCATCGAGGCGCTGCCAGGCATAGTCATAGATGAAGCCTTGCCAGGCGGGGGCCAGCTCCGGCTGGGCACCGCGCACCGCGCTGAGCTCGGGCAAGGCGCTCAGGGCCTTTGCCCACTCCTCTGCCACGACGCGACCATCCTGCCCCGCCGGCAGGCTCAGCATCCAGACCAGCTGTTTGTCGAGCTGGCGCAACAGGCCACCGCGCAGGGCCGGATCCAGTATGGATCTCTCCTCGTGGGGCAGCAGATCCATCAGGCTGGTATTGATGCGGCTGTGAGAGAGCTGCCAGCCGAGCAGCGCCAGCGCCAACAGGCTGAGCAGCAGCCAGAGGCAGGAGAGCCGGCGCCAGGTCGGCTCGCTCCAGCCCCGGACGGGGGATGGCCGTGTGGGAGAGGATGCGGCGTCGCCAGGGTTTTCAGGGGGCAAAATGGGCCTGCTCCTCGGCAGAGAGGGGGAGACTCACCGCCTGCCAGTGAGAGAAGCGGATGCGGGTCTCATCCCCCTGGCGATCGGCGATCACGAGCCGATCCAGCTGCTTGCCACCGCCTAACGTCAGACTGGAAAATACCTTGTTCAGTGGCGCCGCCAGCGGCGTCAGCACCAGGGTCCAGCTCTGCTCGGTGGACTGGAAGTCGAGGGAAAAATAGCGGGTCAGTGCCTGCTCATCCGAACCGAACAGGGCCAGCAGCATGCCGCTGAATTCGAGCAGTTGGGGATTGTCGATAACCTGAACAGGCCCCTGGCCAACCTGCTGACGCATGCGCTGGGCAGTCAGACTCAGCGCCAGTTCAAAGGGCTGCAACTGATGCCACCAGAGCCCCTGGCCGCGCGCCAGCAGCAGCTCGCCGCTGGCTTTCAGGGGCTGGGCCAGCCCGACCACCTGCTTCTCCTGCTCGAAGCGAGCTCGTTGGGCCGGCTGCGCACTCAGCAGCTCGCGCACCTCGGCCTGGGTCATGGGGGCAGCCTGCACCACCCCCGGCAACATCAGCCACAGACAGGCACAGAGCCAGCCGCGCATTCCCTTCATCAAGAGCCGCCTCATTCACTCACTCCCAGCTTGTCGAGCAGCACCCTGGGCGAGGCAAGGCACATCTCGCCACTCTCCTGGTTCACCGCCACCTGGATGCTGTAGCCCTTGCTGGTGCGCACCCCGCTGATGGCATCGAACAGCTGGTACTCGATCTTGAGCCGGTTCTGGTACTCGCTGAATCTGGCCTCGACCCGCACCCTCTGGCCAAAGCGCAGCGGCGCCATGTACTTGAGCCGCATGTCGATGACGGGCCAGTGGTAGCCGGAGGCCGCCATCTGGGGGTAGTTGTAGTCGATCCGCTCGAGCAGGGCGCAGCGGGCCAGCTCGATGTAACGCACGTAGTGGCCATGCCAGGCCACCGCCATCATGTCGATGTCATGAAACGGGATTTCGATTTCGATGCTGTGGCTCAGCATCCAGGGTTCATGCTGCATACAGGCTCTCCATCGGGCCGTGCCAGACATCCGCAGCCATCATGTCGATGTCGTGGAACGGGATCTCGATCTCGATGCTGTGACTCAGCATCCAGGGTTCACTCTGCATCTTTATCCTCCCCATACAACTCATAGTGACGTCCTTGCAGTCGGGCGATCAGCGCCCTGAGCTCCTGCTCCAGCGCCCTGTCCTCCACCAGCGCCGGGTGATGGGCGCGCACCGCCAGCACCATCCCTTGCAACGGCTGGCTCAACTCTTCCAGACCCCGTTGCTGCACGCCAAGGCGCAGCTCGACCCCCTGCACCGCCGCCAGCAGGCAGGCGGCGCCCACCTGCTCGCTCAGGGTCAGCACCCGCAGGGCATCCCGCGCCGCTATGGTGCCCATGCTCACCTTGTCCTGGTTGTGGCACTCGGTGGAGCGGGAGAAGACGCTGGCGGGCATGGTCAGCTTGAGCGCCTCGGCGGTCCAGGCGGAGACCCCGATCTGCACCGCCTTGAAGCCGTGGTTGATCATGCGCCGCTCGCCGCTGGCGCCGGAGAGGTTGCTCGGCAGGCCGCCGTTGAACTTGGTGTCCACCAGCTGCGCCAGCTGGCGATCGAGCAGATCCGCCAGGTTCGCCACCGCCGTCTTCATGCTGTCCATGGCCATGGCGATGTGGCCACCATAGAAGTGGCCGCCATGCATCACATGTTCGCCTTCACCATCGATGAGCGGGTTGTCGTTGGCGCTGTTGAGCTCGTTCTCGATGAGCTGGCGCCACCAGGGCAGGCTGTCGGCCACCACGCCGATGACGTGGGGGGCGCAGCGCAGGGAATATCTGTCCTGCAGACGGTCGCTGTGGCGCGGCAATTCCCCGCTCTGCAGATCGGCGCGCAGCCAGGCGGCGATGCCCTGCATGCCGGGGTGCGGCTTGGCGGCGAACAGCCGCTCGTCGAAGTGGAAGGCATTGCCGGCCATGGCGACGCTGACCAGGGCGGTGATCCGGGTCGCCAGCCGCATCAGGTAGTCGGTGCGGGCATAGGCCAGACAGGCGAGCGCCGTCATCACCGAGGTGCCGTTCATCAGTGCCAGCCCCTCCTTGGGTCTCAACGTCAGGGGGCTGACACCCAGGGCCTGATAGACCTCGGCGGTGCTCGCCAGCCGACCGTCCCGATAGAGCTCGCGCTCCCCCACCAGCACGGCGGCCACGTAGGAGAGGGGGGTGAGATCGCCACTGGCGCCGACCGACCCCTCCTCGGGGATGCGCGGGATCAGATCTTGCTCCAGCAGCCAGCAGAGCCGCTCCAGCAGGGCCGGGCTGACCCCGGAGACCCCCTGGGTCAGGGAGCAGAGCCGGGTCGCCAGCACGGCGCGTCCGGCCGTCACATCGAGATCCTCCCCCAGGCCGCAGCCATGGAAGCGGGTCAGGTGCAGGGGCAGCTCGGCCACCAGGGCCGGCGGCACGGCCCGGGTCACGGAGTCGCCATAGCCGGTGGTCACCCCGTAGATGACCCCCTCCTCCGCCAGCAGCCGGTCGAGAAAGTCGGCGCCGCGCTGGATGCGGGCCATAAAGGCGGGATCCGGGTTGAGCACCGGCTTGGCATGCCCCTCGGCCAGGGCCACCACCTGCTCTATGGTGAGCCGGCCAGCGCCAAAGGTGACCAGGGCCTCATCGGCCTGCTGGGAGGGGGGGAGATCATTGTTCATCATGAGTCAGCTGCCAGAAATCGAAGAAGTTGAACCAGTCCAGCGGCGCCCGCAGGCAGTGGTGCTGCAGGCGGTCGGCATAGGCCTGCACCCAGTGGTGCAGGGCAGCCTCCCGCTGTGCACGGGGCAGCAGCAGGCGCTCGGCGAAGGGCTCGAAATGGACGCGAAAACGCCCCTGCTCCTTGAGGCCGAACATCAGGTAGACGGGGCAGGCCAAGACGCTGGCCAGGGCGAAGGGGCCGAGGGGAAAGGGGGCCGGCTGGCCGAGAAAATCGGCCCAGACTACCCGCTTCTCCCGCGTCACCGAGGTGCGATCCCCGACGATCACCACCCACTCCCCCGCCTCTATCTTCTCCTTGAGCAGGATGGCGGTGTCGGCCCCCATCTCCTGCACCTGGATGAGATTGAGGCTGGCGCCCGGGTTGATCTGCTTGAGCAGGGCGTTGAAACGCGCCGCGTGGCGGGTGAACACCAGGGCATTGATGCGTACCTGGCCGTCCCGGGTGCCGAGCGCCCGGCACAGCTCGAGATCCCCGAGGTGGGAGCCGAGCAGCAGCAGGCCGCGGCCCGAGGCGAGCGCCGCCTCATAATGCTCGCGCCCCACCAGCTCGACCTGTTCGGGGGGGATGTCGCCGCGCCAGCCCGCCAGCTTGTCCAGCGCCGCCTCGCCAAAGCGCAGGAAGTGGCGAAAGCTGGATCTCGATCCCGCGGGCAGTGGAATGTCGTTGGCCACCGCAAACGCCTCGAGCCGGGCCAGATACTGCTCCGAGGCCGCCCGCTGGCGGCGCCCGGTCAGCCAGAAGTAACCGATGACGGGGTAGAGCAGCGCCTTGAAGCCGCCCCGGCCGAGCAGCCGATAGCTGGCCAGCATGATCTGCATGCCGAGCCAGGAGCCCCGCTCGGGGGTGCGTGACCAGTGACGCTTGCCCCAGGCCAGCCAGCCCTCCCCTTGCGGGCTGGCCCCCTCCCTGTCTGGGGTACCTGACCAGCGCACCTTGCCCTGTTGCCAGAGCCGGGCCGGTAAGCCGAGCAGCTTGCCGCCGAGATCCCAGAGCAGGCGGCACACCAGCCGGGTGTGCATCCAGGAGATGGCCAGGTTGTCTCGCCAGAGCCGGAAGTGGGAGCTGCCGTCCTGGGGATAGATGACCCGGGTCGGCACGAAGCGCACCGGCACCCCGCGCCAATGGAGGCGCACCATCACCTCGGTGTCGAAATCCATCCGCCGGCCGAGGCGCACCTCGTCAAACAGGGCGCAGCTCGCCGCCAAGGGGTAGACCCGAAAGCCGCACATGCTGTCTTCGATGGCGAAGGAGAGGGTCTCTATCCAGACCCAGACATGGGTGACATAGCGGCCATAGAGACGCCCCTTGGGCACAGAGTCGTCATAGAGGGGGCGGCCCGACACCAGGGCAGCCGGGTGAGCCGTCGCCTCCGCCAGCAGGCGAGGCACGTCGGACAGCTCGTGCTGACCGTCCGCGTCTATCTGCACCCCATGGCTGAAACCGCGCGCCAGTGCGGCCCTGAGCCCGGTCATCACGGCGGCCCCCTTGCCGAGGTTTTCGGGGTGGCGCAGCAGGCTGA
Source organism: Aeromonas sp. sif2433 (assembly GCF_019218705.1). Classification (NCBI taxonomy): domain Bacteria; kingdom Pseudomonadati; phylum Pseudomonadota; class Gammaproteobacteria; order Aeromonadales; family Aeromonadaceae; genus Aeromonas; species Aeromonas sp. sif2433. Next base: position 121,143 of record NZ_JAHUXD010000011.1, on the reverse strand, counting down.
GCCAATCCCCATGCTCCTTTGCCAGGGCGTCGAGGGCCGCCGCCGCGACGGGCTCGCTGCCGTCATCGATCAGCAGGCAGGGCAGCCCCAGGGGTTTCAGCCTGGCCAGCACCCCGGCCAGGGGGGCCGCATGGTTGTAGCAGGGAATGAGGAGGCAGGGTTTCAGGGACATAGCCGCACCCGACCGCTGCTGGCATGCTCATCCCCGAGCCGGTAGCTGAACAGCAGTTGCTCCCGCTCGGCCTGCCAGCTCAGGTGCAGCTCGCACTCCTGATCCGGGCGCAAGGGGCGCTGAAACTTGAGCTGGCTCATGCCGCCGAAGGCGCCGGTCAGGCCGAGCAGCGCGCGGCCATAGTGCATGGCCCAGTGCACCTGGGTCACCCCGGGCAGCAGGGGGGCGCCGGGAAAATGGCCGACAAACCAGGGCAAGTCCGCCTCCAGCCGCAGGCGCAGCACCAGGGTGCCGTCCAGCCAGCGCTGCTCGAGCAGGGTGGGTAGCCCGCTTATCTGCATGGGGACGGATCCCTGTCGATCCATCTTGTCCTTCTGTGGCGAGTCGGCCTGTGACGAGTCCGTGTTTTGTACATCAACGGGCGCCTCGTCAAACAGTGCCTTCAGCTCGGCCCAGGGCCGCTTGCCCTGGCTGTTGAGGGGCAGCGCCGGCTGGATGCGCACCCGGCGCGGCAGCGCCACCGGCTCGAGCCAGGGTCTGAGCAGCTCGCGCAGGGCGATGAGGAAGCGGCCTGGTCCCAGCGCCTGCCACCGGGCCTGGCCCTTTGGCGTCAACACCAGCACGGCGCCGAGCAGTTGTCGGCTCCCTACCGTCAGCGGCAGCACGGCCGCCGCCGCCACCCAGGGCAGCACCATGAGCCGGCTCTCGACCTCATCGAGGGAGATGCGTTTCTCCTCGATTTTCACCAGCCGATCCCCTCGCCCCAGCAGATGAAAACCGCTGTCGGTCAGCCGGATGCGATCGGCGCAGAGCAGCGGCTCGCCATCGGGCAGGAAGGGGGAGTGCAGCAGCAGGCAATCCTCATCCGCCAGCGCGACCCTGACGCCCGGCATGGGCCGCCAGGGGGTGTCCGGCGCCGGGCTCTGGCGCCAGGCGATGCCGCCGGTCTCGCTGCTGCCGAAGATCTCCACCGGCAGCTGGCCGAGCAGCTCGTGGGCCCGGTTCGCATCCGCCGGGGCCAGGGGGCCGCCGGAGGAGACGATGAGGCAGCACCCCGTCGCCCCGAGGCCGGGATCGAGCCGGCTGAGGAAGGCCGGGGAGGCGATCAGCCCCCACTTGCCCGGCTGATCAAGCAGTTGCTCCGGATAGAGCGTCAGGGTGCGGGCGAAGGGAACGCCTAGCACCAGGGGCAGCAGGATGCGAAACAGCAGGCCGTAGATGTGCTGATGGCTGACGCTCGCCAGCAGGCGGGCGCCGCCGAGCCGCTCGCCCCAGAGCGCCTGCAGGACTAGCAGCTCGGCCTCGAGCTGGTGCCAGGCCTTGGGGATCGCCTTGGGGGCGCCGGTGGAGCCCGAGGTAAACAGGGTCAGCCGCAGGCCCTGGGGGGCGGGCCAGCCGGCAGCCGGCCCTTGATGGGGCTGGGCATCCGCCAGCGGCAACTGCAGCCAGGGGGCGGTGATCCCCTCCCCCAGTGGCTGGCTATCGGTCAGCACCCCATCGAAGTGATCCTGCAGCTCGGCCAGGGCGGCTGGTCGCTGGTGCCCGGGCAGCACCACCTCGCGCCCCGTCAGGGCACAGGCCAGCAGCGCCTGGGCAAACAGCAGGCTGTCGTCGAAACAGAGCGCCCAGCGCCGGGCGGGCAGGCTCGCCAATCGGGCAGCCAGTGCCTCGCTGTCAAGGCGCAGGGTGCCGAAGCGGCAATCCCCCTGGGGGCCGAACGCCACCGGCTCCTCGTCCTCCCGCCCCCAGATGGCGGCGAGCAGGTTCGCTGGCCCCCTCATGAGGCAAAGCTCCGCTTGACCCGCAGGCGCACCAGATACTCGGCCCCCATCAACAAGCCCATCAGCAGATAGCTGACCAGGCCGTTGTAGAGGCTCCAGAGGGCGAGATCCCCGTGCCAGATGGTGGCGGCGGCCAGGGTGCCATTGAGCACGAAGAAACCGCACCAGACCCGGGTCACGGTGCGGGTGTAGCGCACCCCGGCCGGGGGCAGGTCGGGATCGGTCAGGCGGGCGAGCCGCTCCACCAGCGTCATGGGCTGGTTCAGGCTCCAGCCAAACAGGCCGAGCAGCGCCAGGGAGACGACGAGGGGGTAGTAGAGCAGCCAGTGCTGGGCCGAGAAGAGGGCGCTGAGCCCCGTCAGCAGCAGGCCAACACAGGCGAGCAGACGGCCGAGCAGCAGCCACTCGCGCACCGGGGCAACCCCGGGCAATAGCCGCAGGGCGAAGGTCACCAGCAGGATGACGAGCAGGGCGGAGCCGCCCCAATGGGTCAGCCCCCAGTACACGGCGAGGGGATAGAGCAGCAGCAGGCCGCCCGCCAGCAAGGAGAGCAGCCGCATCATGACGGCCGCCCCCGATTCAGGAGGGAGAGCAGCCGGATCATGATGGCCACCCCCGATTCAGGAGGGAGAACAGCCGGATCATGACGGCCGCCCCGACTCAGGAGGGAGAGCAGCCGGATCATGACGGCCGCCCCCGACTCAGGAGGGAGAGCAGCCGGATCATGATGGCCGCCCCCGACTCAGGAGGGAGAGCAGCATCATGACCGACTCAGACGAGAGAGCTGACGCCTCATGGCCGTGCTCCGTGCGGCTTGGGTCTCATCGCCGGCTCAGGCCTCATCCATCAGGCGCTGGACCGCATCGACCACGTCACCGACGCTGCGCACCGACTTGAACTCCTCCGGCTTGATCTTCTTGCCGGTCAGCTTCTGCAGGTGCACCACCAGATCGATGGCGTCTATGCTGTCGAGCTCCAGATCCTGATAGAGCTGGGCATCCGGGGTGACCGCGGCCTCGTCCACTTCGAACAAGTCGATCAGGGTGGCCTTCACCTGGGCAAAGATGTCGTCTCTGTTCATCACGGTTTCTCCACGAGGGGGCGGGATCCGGCCTGCGCCTGGATCAGCGCCGCCAGGGCATCGACGCTGGCAAAGTGGCGACGGGTGTTCTCGTCATCGGCGGAGAGCACTATGCCGTAACGCCCCTTGATGGCGAGCCCCAGCTCCAGCGCATCGATGGAGTCCAGACCCAGACCGTCGCCAAACAGCGGCGCCTGGCTGTCGATGTCGTCCGGGCTCAAGCCTTCCAGATTGAGGCTGTCGATGATGAGTCGTTTTATCTCTTGTTGCAGGTCTTGCATTGCTCTTCCATAGGCTGTCATGGGGTCCCGGGTTGCAGGACCCGGGTAAGAAACCGGGTTAACTGGCGGGCGGCCAGGGCGCCGTGCTGCGAGCCGTCGACCACCTCTGCGGCATGGATCTGCGGCAGAAACTCCAGGGTGAAGCAGGGCTTGTTGGCCGGGGTCCGGTACCACTTGTCCTGCTTGGTGAGGAAGCGCTCGCTGCACTGGATCCGCACGGGCTGCAGCGGCAGCTGGCCGCGCAGCGCGAGCTGGGCGGCGCCCCGCTGCAGCCGGATCGGCTGGCCCGGGGTGGTGCGAGTGCCTTCAGGGAACACCAGCAGCAGGCCCCCCTGGCGCACCCGCTCGATGCAGCGCGGCAGCAGTTGCTCGGCCTCCACATTGGGAATGTAGCCGGCGGCACGCACCACGCCACCGAGAAAGGGATTATGCCACAAAGCCTGCTTGACGATGCAGTCACAGGCCGGCAGCTCGGCGGCCAGCATCACATAGTCCAGCAGGCTGGGGTGGTTGGCCACCACCAGCACGCCGCGCAGGGAGTCCGGCAGGCCACTCACCCTGTAGTCGAGCACCCCCAACCCCCTGAGCAGCCCCATAAACAGCCGGAAACTCTGCTTGATGCTGGCCTGGGCCAGGGTGCGGCGCCGCTCCCCCCGCAGGCAGAGCGCCAATAGCGGGAACCAGCAGAGGCTGAGCAGCAGGCCGCCCAGCCCAAACAAGGTGAAGCCGAGGGCGGTGCCCGCCAGCCGCCAGAGCCGGTTCAGTCGCGCCGCCATGACCACTCCTGGCGCCCATCCCCGAGCAGGCAGCCGGCTTGTTGCAACAGGTGCGCGCGCCAGAATGCCAGAGGCTGGGCCAATGCGGGAGGCCGGGTCTCGGCCCGCCGGCTGTCGCAACGCCAGCGCTCCCCGTCCGGCTCGTCCGCCAGCACCAGCGCGACCGCATAGGGCGGGGTTGCCGACAGCCAGCGCCGATGGAAGGCCGGGATCTCGCCCTCGAAGGCCACCAGCAGCACACGACCGTTGTTGACGCTCAGAGTGGCGACCGCCTCGGTCAGCCCCGCCATCAGGCTGCCCTCCCCCGCGGCGAGTGAGCTCATGGGCAGCGCCGCCTTGCCCTGAATGGAGCAGATCCCGGCCGCCGTGTTGTGCACCGACATGGAGAAATCCGTGGGAGAGAGGGGCTTGCCCGCCGCCAGCCCCTGCAACAGCGTCATGGAGCGGGCCAGTTCGCCGTGGCGACTGACGAAGATGACGCTGTCGACGGGGTGGCGGGCCAGCATCTCCAGCCCCAGCTGCACCGCGAGCCGGGCGCCGGCGCTGAGGCGGCGGGCCATCATCATGGGCAGCAGCGGGGTCGGCGGCAAGGAGGCGTCGGCGGGCCAGCGGCCCTGCTCGGCCCACTGCCGCCACTGGCCTGTCTGATCCAGACCGGGGGAGAGCGCCTGTGCATCGAGGAGTGAAAATGAGAGCATGATAGCGACGCTCCGTCCTGTTGCGGCGTTAGGGATCATGAGCAATAAGCGGTTCAGCCGGCGACAGGGTACAGCGAGTCCATGCCGAGCGAATAGCCAACCTATTACCACCATTGATGATGCCGGCCATCATAGCATTATTTTTCAGAAAGAGTAGGCAGCATAAAATATAACCCTTTGTTTGTAGTCGCCTTTTATTGAAAGCCGCCAGATAATGATGTCTTATTGTTCCAGTTAATAAGCAGCAGCACCGCGGAACAATCATCAATGGCGGCCCGAGCCAGGCCGGGCTGTTTCGCCCCAACCACCCATCACCCACCACGAGAGCCGCCCAGTGAAACATTATCAGTGCGAGCAATATGATGCCCTCGACGCCATCAGTCAGGCCCAGCGCATCGCCTTCGCCCCCATGCTGTTCCAGGCGAGCTGGTGCCTGCGCGAGACCGGCGTGCTGGCCTACCTGGAGCAGTGCGGCAAGGCGGGCGCCACCACGGCCGAGATAGCCGGCCACTGCGGGCTCAGCGAATATGCGGTCTCGGTGCTGCTGGACATGGGGCTGGGCGGCGGGCTCTGTCATCTGGCCGACGAGCGCTACGTGCTCGGCAGGGTCGGCAAATACCTGCAGAACGACCCCATGACCCGGGTCAACATGGATTTCACCCAGCACGTCTGCTATCAGCCCCTCGCCCACCTGCTCAGCGCCATTCGCGAGGGCAAGCCCGAGGGGCTCAAGCTGTTCAACCCCGATTGGGCCACCATCTATCCCCACCTCGATGAGTTGCCCGAGCCGGCGCGGGCCAGCTGGTTTGCCTTCGATCACTTCTATTCCGACTGGGCCTTCCGCCAGGCCCAGGATCATGTGCTGAGCTACCGGCCGCGGCGGCTCTATGACGTGGGTGGCAACACCGGCAAGTGGGCCCTCTCCTGCGCGGCCCGGGATCCTGCACTCAGCGTCACCATACTGGATCTGCCGGAGCAGCTCGCCCTGGCCCAGCCCCGGATAGCAGAGGCCGGGCTGGCGGAGCGGGTCGACGGCCATGCCGTCAACATGCTCGACGCCGACGGGCCGCTGCCGGGTGAGGCAGACATCTGGTGGATGAGCCAGTTCCTCGACTGCTTCAGCCACCCGCAGATAGTCGCCATCCTCAAACGCATTCGCCGCCACATGAAGCCAGGGGCCAGGGTCTGCATCCTCGAGCTGTTCTGGGACAGGCAGAGCTTCGAGGCCGCCAGTTTCTGTCTCAACGCCACCTCCCTCTACTTCACCGCCATCGCCAACGGCGACAGCCGCTTCTACCACTCCAAGCAGATGTACCAGTGCCTGCGCGAGGCGGGTTTCCACGTGGAGGCCGAGCACGAGATCCCGGGGCCCGGCCACACCCTGCTGGTTGCCCATCCGCTGCCCAGCTGGCCATAATGTCCCATCGGAATGGCAGCATCGATGACACGAGAAGGAGTACGGCATGATGCGTAACTGGATGGCACCGCTGGCACTTTGCCTGGCCCTTGGCGCCCTGACCGGCGGCTGTGCCGACATCAAGGAGGCGGGCCGGACTGTGGGGCACACCACCCGCGATGTGACCCGCGAGATTGGCCACACCACCCGGGACGTGACCCGGGAGATCGGCCACGGCACCCGGGACACCGTCAAGAAGGTGGGCGATGAGATCAGTAAATGACAACAGGGGCCTTGGCCCCTGTTGTGTTAGCTGCGACTGACCATCACCACATCGCCATCAGCTGGGATTCCATGGCCTCCTCCGGCTCATCCGGCAGCTCGGCGAAGAGGTCCAGCCCGGTCTGCTCCTCCACCGCGTCCACCGTCACTATGTAGTCCGCAAGCCGGCTGGCCGACACGTTCTCCTGGGGCAGGATGAAGGCGATGGCCTCCCGATTGGCCACGTCCATCACCACCCGGTAATAGGCATGGGGCACGGCGACGCCGTTGCCGATGGCGGCATCCGAGTTGGTGAAGATGGGACCGGTGATCACCTGGACCTCCTCATAGGCGATGGCCCACTGGCGGGTCTTCTCCTCCAGGATGCGCCAGGCCCCCTGATTGAGCGCCGGCAACTGCGGCGTCATGTTGGTCAGCAGGAAGCTCTGCTTCATGGTGGTGGCGCTGGTGCGCATGTCCGCCGCCGGCGCCTGATGACCCCTGTCATAGCCGGAACCCTTGTAGTCCGCCAGGGTGGCGCGGAACTGCACCGGCACCTCCTTATCTTCGGCGAAGGCATCCTTGCGCGGCACCTGACCCTGGGCGCTGGCCGCCGTCATCCGATAAGAGACCCAGTCAGAGACCTTGGTGTCGTAGTTGTAGCCAGCGGCATAGCCTTCCCGGCACAGCAGCTGACTGGATTGACTGGGGACTCCCAGGGTGACGTGATCCTTGCACTGGAATCCCGCCGCCAGGGTCGGGAAAGCGCTGAGAGTAAATCCGATAGACAGAACTAACTTATTAATATTATTCATTATTATGCCACTCCTTGTGTTAGGCGGAGTGATTTGACACCAGGTCGGAGGAGTCAGGCAATCGGCTAGTTTGCGAGCATGTCGTAAATGTGAAGATGACTGCAATTCGGCCAAAAACCTGCGGACAGCTGGGGGATTGTCATCCCCCTGTCATTGTGCTGAACGGGACATTTTTCCCGTTTAATCAATTGGATATGCCCATGAAAAGCGGGGCGCCCGGCCCCGCTCTGGTGATGTCCCTCAGCTCTTGACCTGAGGCCGCGGGGTATCGGCTCGGGACGGCGGCAGTATGGGCAACACTATCTGCGGCTGATCCCCGGTCAGGCTCTTGAGGAAGTCGGTCATGTCGTCGGCCTCCTGCTCGCTCAGACGCTGACCCAGCTGGATGTCGGCCATGATCTGCACCGCCTCCTTCAGATCCCAGACCGCCCCATCGTGGAAGTAGGGATAGGTCAGCGCTATGTTGCGCAGGGTCGGCACCTTGAACCAGCCGATGAACTGCTGCTCGCCGGTCACGCCACCGCGGCCCTGGGCCGGGTTGCTGGTCTGGTAGTGCTTGACCAGCCCCATCTTCTGATAGGAGTTGCCGCCGATGGCGACCCCGTTGTGACAGGCGGTGCAGCCCTTCTCCTTGAACAGCTGGTACCCCTTCAGCTGCCGCGCCGTCAGCGCCTTGCCGTCCCCTTTCAGCCAGCGATCGAAGGGGGCATTGGGGGTGATCAGGGTCTCCTCGAAGGCGGCGATGGCATCGGTCACCTCGTCGATGCCAAAGTCCGCTTTGCCGTAGACCGCATCGAAGCGGGCGCGGTATTCGGGCAGGGTGTGCAGGGTCTCGACCGCCAGCTTGTGGGTGAAGGCCATCTCCAGCGGGTTGGCGATGGGGCCCGCCGCCTGCTCCTTCAGATCCTTGGCACGGCCATCCCAGAACTGCACGAAGTTGAGGCTGGAGTTGAGCACGGTCGGCGAGTTGATCGGCCCCTCCTTCCACTGGTGGCCGAGGGAGCTGACCTGGTTGTCCACCCCGCCGGTCGCCAGGTTGTGGCAGGAGTTGCAGGAGATGGCGTTGGACCTTGACAGCCTCGGCTCGAAGAACAGCATCTTGCCCAACTCGACTTTCTCCGGCGAGCCCGGCTTGACGGCCTCGATCGGTTGCACCGGCTCGGTGGCCCACCCCATCCCGGGCAAGACCAGTGCCAGCAGCAGACAATATTTATTCATTTCTCTCTCTCCCTTGAGTCCGCGAACAATCGCAGCCTCAGCCTGACCGGGAAAGGTTGCGCATTATTTGCTCAGGATCAAATGGGATAGATAAAAACCACATTAAAAACAATGGATTGATATATTTTTGACGGACTGATGGCGGGGACTTGCGAGGTAAAAACAGCCAAATTCTGATGTATGAATTATCAACAGACAGAGCCTGAATGACAGCCTATTAATTAGATTGGGGTCATTGAATAAAGCGATTATTAAATATGCAGCAATGATCGAACATTAATTAGGTTTATTTAACATGCATTATTAAATGCTCGAGATAATACCTTATCAATAATGCCTCGGTGGCGCCGACCACCCTCGCCCCTATTTCGGGTTATCCCTCGCAGGTTATTCGCTGGTAAAGGCGACAGGTGGCCGGGTTTATTTATCCAGACCAGCAGGCTGCCGCCCTCCACCAGGCATAGCGGCGCACAATAGCAAAGAGGGCCAGAAGGCCCTCTTGTTCATGCATGACTTCGCCTTACAGGCTGGCGGCGATACGCGCCCCTAGGGCGGCGTTGTTCAGCACCAGCTGGATATTGGCCGCCAGCGAGTTGCCGCCGGTCAGCTCGCACACCCGCGCCAGCAGGAAGGGGGTAGACTCCTTGCCCTTGACGCCCTGCTCGTCCGCCTCGCGCAGCGCCTGCGCGATCGCCGCGTCTATGTCGGCCTTGGGCATGGCAAACTCGGTCGGGATCGGGTTGGTCACCACGGCGCCGCCGGCCAGCCCCAGCTCCCATTTCAGGCGCAGCGCCTGTGCGATCGCAGCCGGGGTATCGAGGCGGTAATCCACCTTGAAGCCACTCTCGCGGGTGTAGAAGGCGGGCAGCTCCTCGGTCTGGTAGCCGATGACCGGCACCCCCTGGGTCTCCAGATACTCCAGGGTCAGGCCGATGTCGAGTATCGACTTGGCACCGGCGCAGACCACGGCCACCGGGGTCTGGGCAAATTCCTGCAGATCCGCCGAGATGTCGAACGTCTCCTGAGCACCGCGGTGCACACCGCCGATGCCGCCGGTGGCGAACACCCGGATGCCGGCCATGGCGGCGATGATCATGGTGGAGGCCACGGTCGTCGCCCCCAGCCCCTTGTTCGCCAGCACGAAGGGGATGTCCCGGCGGCTGCACTTGATGGCGGCATGACCGGCCCGACCCAGCGCCTCCAGCGCCCCCGCATCCAGACCCACCTTGAGGCGGCCATCCAGGATGGCGATGGTGGCCGGCACGGCGCCGTTATCGCGCACCACCTGCTCCACCTGGCGCGCCGTCTCCACGTTCTGCGGATAGGGCATGCCGTGGGAGATGATGGTGGACTCCAGCGCCACTACCGGTTTGCCGGCGGCCAGGGCCGCGGCCACTTCTGGTTGGATATCGAGATAAGCGTTCAACATGGGTACTCCTCCAGCATGCGTTCAACGGCGGCCTTGGATAGGCCGGAAAAGACGGTATCGGAACAATTGACGGTGAGGGCGGCGCAGCCGAGGGCGAAACGGGTGGTCTCGGCCATGTCAGCCTCCAGCAACCAGGCGTGGGCCAGCCCTGCCATGAAGGCATCGCCGCCGCCGGTCACGTTGACGACCGGGCTGCCGAGCACGGGCAGATGGCCCTGGCACTCCCCGTCGCTATAGAAAATCCCCTGATCGCCGAGGCTCAGGAACAGCCGTTGCACCCCGGCGCGGTGGAACCAGGCCGCCGCCATGGGCCAGCTCTCGGGGCCGGCGATGCGGAAGCCGCACAGCTGCTCGGCCTCGCTGCGATTGGGTTTGAGGGTGTGGATGCGGTGCAGCCAGGGGCGGATCTTCTCCACCTTGGCCACCGAGACGGTGTCGACGAAGATGATGTGCTCCCCTTGGCGCTCGAACAGCCAGTCGAGGGTGTGGGTGGCGAGGTTGGTGTCGAGCACCCAGAGCCGGGCCGCGCCGAGGAAGCCGCTGAGCTGGCTGAGCCTTGCCGGGGTGAGTTCGTCGATGATCGCCATGTCGTTGACGGCGCAGCTCATCTCGCCGCTGCCATCGTGCAGGCTGAGGTAACAGGAGGTCGCCTGCCCTTCCAGCACCAGCACCTGGCGCACGTCGACGCCGGCACGCTGGCTCACCTCCAGCAGGTGGTGACCGTACTGATCGTTGCCCACCGCGGTCAGCAACCGGGTATCGGTGCCGAGCCGCGCCAGGTTCTCGGCGATGTTGCGCCCCACCCCGCCGGCCGAGGTGCGGACCTTGCCGGGGTTGGAGTCACCGATGCGCAGGTTGTCGTGGCTGCAGCCGCAGATATCCATGTTGGCGCCGCCGATCACCACGGCGTAGGGACCCTCGCGCAGCACATAGCCACGCCCCTGCACATAGCCCTGGCGCATCAGGCTGGAGATGTGGCTCGCCAGCGCCGAGCGGCTGATGCCGAGCCTGTCTGCCAGATCCTGTTGGGCAATCATGGGATCCTGGCGCAGCAGGGCGAGGATCTCTTGTTCACGTTCCGTCATAGACAAACATCCAGTTACAAACGTTTGTCCATTATTTCCGAAAAACGTTTTCCCGCCATCCTCTCGTGCAAGAAATGTCGGGTCAGCCACAAAAAATCACCGGGCCTGGCCCGGTGATCCTCCATGACAGGATCCGGCACCGATCAGCTCAGCAGCACCCAGACCGCCCCCTCACTCTGCATCACCGGCCAGCAGGCCACCCGCAGCGCCGGATCGTCGAGGCAGCGGCCATCGGCCAGGGCATAGCGCTGCTTGTAGAGCGGCGAGGCCACCACGGGCTCGCCGCCGCAATCCCCCACCAGGCCGCGCCCCAACACCGCCACCCCGGCCCGCGGATCCACGTCATCCAGCGCATAGACCCGCTCACCGAGGCGAAACAGCGCCAGCGCCCGCCCCTCCAGCCAGGCGCTGCGGCCCCCCTGCTCCGGCAAGGCCGAGAGCGCGCACACCCGCAGCCACTGGCCATGTTCACTGTGCAACCTGTCTTCCCCGAGCTCATTCATAGCCACACCTCGCAGTTGCCCACCCTGTTCGGGATCTAACAAGGCTTCCATCCCCTCGCTCATATCAGCTCCTTGATACTGATTGCCGGCACCCACTGGCCCCGCTCCGCCCGGCGGGGAGGCGTGCTCCCCTCCGGCTGGTTGACGAAGGCCTCGAACAGCTTCAGCTTGTCCGGATCCGCCAGCGTGCTCTTCCACTCGCACTGCCAGCTGCCGACGATCTCACCCATCATGGCCTCCAGCTCGGTCCCAATGCCGAGCCTGTCGTCTATGATGACTGACTTGAGGTAGTCGAGCCCCCCCTCCATGCCCTCCATCCAGACCGAGGTGCGCTGCAGCCGATCGCCGGTGCGCACGTAGAACATCAGCAGCCGGTCTATGTAGCGGATCAGGGTCTGCTCATCGAGGTCGATGGCGAACAGATCGGCGTGGCGCGGCCGCATGCCGCCGTTGCCGCACACATAGAGGTTCCAGCCGCGCTCGGTGGCGATGACGCCTATGTCCTTGCTCTGGGCCTCGGCGCACTCCCGGGTGCAGCCGGAGACCGCGAACTTCAGCTTGTGGGGCGCCCGCAGCCCCTTGTAACGGTTTTCCAGGGTCTGGGTCAGGCTCATGGAGTCCTGCACCCCGTAGCGACACCAGGTCGAGCCGACGCAGGACTTCACGGTGCGCACCGACTTGCCATAGGCCTGGCCTGTCTCGAAGCCCGCCGCCACCAGCTCGCCCCAGATGGCGGGCAGCTGATCGACCCGGGCACCGAACAGGTCGATGCGCTGGCCGCCGGTGATCTTGGTGTAGAGCCCGTACTTGCGCGCCACCTCCCCTATGGTGATGAGCCCCTGCGGGGTGATCTCGCCCCCGGGGATGCGCGGCACCACCGAGTAGGTGCCGTCCTTTTGCAGGTTGGCGAGGAAGGTATCGTTGCTGTCTTGCAGGCCACGCAGCGGTTTCTCCAGCACGTGCTCGTTCCACAGGGACGCCAGGATGGAACCGACCGTCGGCCGGCAGATGTCGCAACCCAGGCCATGACCGTGCTTGTCACGCAGCGCCTCGAAGCTCTTCAGCTCGCCGACCCTGGCCAGGTGATAGAGCTCCTGGCGACCGTAGGCGAAGTGCTCGCACAGCCCCTTGTCCGCCTCTACCCCGATTTCGCTCAGGGTCTGCTCCACCACCTGCTTGAGCAGGTTGCTGCAGCCGCCGCAGCCGGTACCCGCCTTGGTGCAACTCTTGATCGCCGCCAGCTCGTGATTGCCCGCCTTGACCGCCGCCACCACGGCCCCCTTGCTGACGTTATGGCAGGAGCAGAGGATGGCGCTGTCCGGCAGCACCAGAGGCGCGGGGGCGCCGCCCGCTTCCCCCACCAGCAGGGAGAGCGGCGGCTGGGGCAGCGCCATGCCGTTCTGGTAGTACTGCAACAGCCGCTCGTAGTCGGCCCCGTCCCCCACCAGAATGGCGCCGAGCAGGCGGCCCCCCTCGCCGTCGGTCACCAGCTTCTTGTAGACCCCGTTGACCCTGTCCAGCAGCAACAGCTCCTGGGCCCCGGCGGTGCTGGCGTGGGCATCGCCGATGGAGCCCACATCCACCCCCATCAGCTTGAGCTTGGTGGACATGTCCGCCCCGGCGAAGCGGGCATCGCCGCCGCACAGGCTGGCCACGGCGGCGCGGGCCATCTGGTAGCCGGGGGCCACCAGCCCGAAGATCCGGCCCTGCCAGAGCGCACACTCGCCGATGGCCAGCACGGCGGGATCCGAGCTATGGCAGCCGTCGTCGATGCAGATGCCGCCACGCTCGCCCAGGGTCAGCCCGGCCTGGCGCGCCAGCCCGTCGGCGGGGCGGATCCCCGCCGAGAACAGGATCACGTCCGTCTCCAGGTGACTGCCATCCTTGAATACCAGCCGGTGGCGGGCCTGCTCCCCGTCCTCGATGCACTCGGTGGCCCGCTCCACCAGCACCTCGACCCCGAGCGCCCGGATCTTGTCCCGCAGCACGGCGCCGCCGCTCTCGTCGAGCTGTACCGGCATCAGCCGCGGGGCGAACTCCACTACCTGGGTCTTGAGGCCGAGCAGACGCAGCGCATTGGCGGCCTCCAGCCCGAGCAGGCCGCCGCCGATCACCACGCCGCTGCGCGCCTGGGCGCAGGCATCGCGGATGGCGGCGAGATCCCCCAGGGTGCGGTAGACGAAGCAGCCCTCACGCCGATGGCCGGGGATGGGCGGCACGAAGGGCACCGAGCCGGTCGCCAGCACCAGCCGGTCGTAGGGGAAGCGCTCGCCATCGGCCAGGGTCAGGGTGCGGGTCTCCCGGTCCAGCGCCTCCACCTCGGCTCCCAGCCGCAGCGCTATGCCCTGCGCCTCATACCAGGCGGGATCCGCCAGCTGCAGCGCCTGTGGCGCCTTGCCGCCAAACACCTCCGACAGGTGCACCCTGTCATAGGCGGAGTCCGGCTCGGCCCCGAATACGGTCACCTCGAAGCGCGCCAGGCCGCCAGCCGCCGCCAGCTGCTCGACGAAGTGGTGGCCCACCATGCCGTTGCCGATCACCAGCAGACGTTGTTTCTCGCCCCTCTCGGGCGATTCGACGAAGTGGTGGTCCATCTCATCATCCATGCCGTTGCCGATGACCAGCAGACGTTGCTTCTCAACCCTGCCGGGGGATTCGACGACCTGGTGATCGATCAAATCCATGCCCTTGCCCACCAGCAATCTTTGTTTGTGATCCATGTGTCTCTTCCTTGAATTCTGGGAGTTCAGGCCCGCAGCTTGCTGCGCACCAGCTCGGCCGCCTTGAGCGGGGTCACCTTGCGCTGCTTCTCGTAGAGGAAGCGCAGCACCTGCTGGCGCAGCCTGTGATACTGGGGGTCGTCCGCCAGGGCAACCCTGTCTCTGGGCCTTGGCAGGTCCACGGTCAGGATCTCCCCGACGGTGGCACTGGGGCCATTGGTCATCATGCAGATGCGATCGGAGAGCAGCACCGCCTCGTCCACGTCGTGGGTGATCATGATGACGGTGTTGCCGAGCTCGGCCTGGATGGCCATCAGCGCATCCTGCAGATGGGCCCGGGTCAGGGCGTCGAGGGCACCGAACGGCTCGTCCATCAGCAGCACCTTGGGGGAGAGCGACAACGCGCGGGCGATGCCGACCCGCTGCTTCATGCCCCCCGACAGCTCGTGGGGCATCTTCTGGCTGGCGTGATCCATCTGCACCAGCGACAGGTAGTAATCGACCCGCTCCGCCACCGCCCGCCGATCCGGCTCCACCTGCCGGGCGGCCAGCGCCACGTTCTGCTGGACGCTGAGCCAGGGCAGCAGCGCATGGTTCTGGAACACCATGGCCCGCTCCGGCCCGGGCCCCACCACCTCGCGCCCGTCCAGGATGATGCCCCCGGTGGTGGGATCCAGCAGCCCGGCCACCAGGTTGAGCACTGTACTCTTGCCACAGCCGGAGTGACCGATGAGGGAGACGAACTCCCCCTGCTCGATGCGCAGGTTGACCCGGCTGAGGGCCTCGAAGCGGCCCCGCTCAGTCTCGAACGAAACGCCGACATCGCTGATCTGCAGATAACTTTTCATTGGCGGTTCTCCTGCCTGAATATGTGATTCGTCTCTAGTGCAACCCTTGACGCTTGTCCTGAAGCGGGACCACTGCTGCACAAGTCCCTAACGCAACACCTGCCGCTTGCCCTGAAGCAGAACCACTGCCGCCAGGCCCGGCTCTCCCTCTGTTGCCGACACGGCCCTAACGCAATGCCTGCCGCTTATCCTGCAGCGGGGCCACTGCTGCACAAGTTCCTAACGCAATGCCTGGCGTTTATCCCAGGAGAGCCACTGCTGCAGGGCCAGCATGCCCCTGTCCAGACCGCAGCCGATGAGGCCTATGGTGACCACGGCCACCATGATGCGGGCCAGGGAGGCCGAGCCGCCGCTCTGGAACTCGTCCCACACGAACTTGCCGAGCCCCGGGTTCTGGGCCAGCATCTCGGCCGCGATCAGCACCATCCAGGCCACCCCGAGGGAGAGCCGCAGCCCGGTGAAGATCATGGGCAGGGCGCCGGGCAACACGATGCGGCGCACGTGGGTCCAGAAGGAGAGCCGCAACACCCGGCTGACGTTGTGCAGGTCGCTGTCCAGCCCCGCCACCCCGACCGCGGTGTTGATCAGGGTCGGCCAGAGGGAGCAGAGGGTCACCGTCAGCGCAGAGGTGACGAAGGACTTGGCGAGCCAGGGCGCTGGGCTGGCGTAGAGCGCGCTCACCACCAGGGTGATGAGGGGCAGCCAGGCCAGCGGCGACACCGGCTTGAGCAGCTGGATCACCGGGTTGGCGGCACGATAGAGCCCCTGGTTCATGCCGAGCAGCAGGCCGCACGGGATGGCGATCAGGCTGGCCAGCCCGAAGCCGCACAGCACTGTGAGCAGGCTGGTGGCGATCTGATCGAAGAAGGTGGGGCGCCCGGTATAGGGGCGCAGCTTCACCTCGGCCGCCGGATCCTGCGCCAGCCGCTCGGCGTTGCGCAGCTGCTGGCGCTCGAGGAAGGCGGCCGCCTTCTCCCGCTGTGCCAGATGCTCCTGCCCCAGGGACCAGAGCTGGGTCAGGGTCGCCACCGGCCCGGGCAGGGTGCCCAGGCTGGTCTGCACCTGGCTCGCCCCCCACTGCCAGAGGCCGAGGAACAGCAGCACGCCGAGCAGGGGCTGCACCAGGGGTTTCCAATCAATGGCTTTCCAATTGATGAGTTGCCACTTGTGTCGTTTCATCGGAATCTCCTTGCTCATTGCACCCGCTCATCGCCCTTGAGGCCGATGGCAAACTGTTGCAGGTAGGCGTTGGGATGACGCCCGTCGTAGATCAAGCCGTCGATGAAGCCATCCTGGGGACCGCGATAACCCTGCTCGCTGGCAAAATCGGGGAAGTCACTCGCCTTTAACTTGCCCTCGGCGATGAGCGCCTCGGCCGCCTGGTGGTAGACCTCGGGTCGATAGACGGCCCTGGCGACCTGCTCGAACCAGGCATCCGGTTTCCCCTGCGGGATCTGGCCCCAGCGCCGCATCTGGGTCAGGTACCAGATGGCATCGGAGTAGAAGGGGTAAGTTGCCTGATGGCGGAAGAAGACGTTGAAGTCCGGCAGCTGGCGCACGTCCCCCTTGGCGTACTCGAAGGTGCCCACCATGGAGCCGGCGATCACCGCCTCGTCGGCCCCCACGTATTCCGGCCTCGCCAGCAATTTTGCCGCCTCGCGCCTGTTGCCGTTCTGCTCGGCATCCAGCCACCAGGCCGCCCGCAGCAGTGCCTTCACCAGCCGGATGTGGGTGTTGGGATGGCGCTCGGCCCAGCTACGGGTGACGCCGAATACCTTCTCCGGGTTGTTGCGCCAGATCTCGTAATCGGTGATGACGGGCACCCCTATCCCCCTGGCGACCGCCTGCTGGTTCCAGGGCTCCCCCACGCTGTAGCCGGCTATGGTGCCCGCCTCCAGGGTGGCGGGCATCTGCGGCGGCGGCGTGACCGACAGCAGCACCTCCGCCTGGAGCTGGCCCGAGCTGTCACCCTGATCGGGGGCATAGAAGCCGGGGTGGAGCCCGCCGGCCGCCAGCCAGTATCTGAGTTCGTAGTTGTGGGGGGAGACGGGGAACACCATCCCCATGTTGAACGGCTTGCCCGCCTGCCGGTATTGGGCCACCACGGGTTTGAGCGCCGCCGCACTCACCGGCGCCGGCACCTGACCCGTCACCGGCTTGGGCAGATGGGGCTGCATGGCGGCCCACACCGGGTTGGCGACAGTGATGCCGTTGCCGTTGAGATCCATGGCGAAGGCCGTCACCAGCTCGGCCTGAGTGCCGATGCCGATGTGGGCGGCCAGCGGCTGACCCGCCAGCATCTGGGCGCCGTCCAGCTCGCCGTCGATCACCCGATCCAGCAGCACCTTCCAGTTCGCCTGCGCCTCCAGGGTGACGTAGAGCCCCTCGTCCTCGAAGTAGCCGCGCTCATAGGCCACCGCCAGCGGCGCCATGTCGGTCAGCTTGATGAAGCCGAGCTTGAGCTCCTCCTGCTCGGGAGCCCCCACCGCCAGCGCCGGCAGCGACAACATCGCCAGCAGCAGGGCCGCACATCCTTGTCTCTTGTTCATTCGCCTTCCTCGCTCAGATCCAGTCATGGGCGGTCATCCCTCTGCGCCGTTGCAGGGTCGCGACCAAAAAAAAGCCTCACCGATCCGGGATCGGTGAGGCCTCTTTGCCCTGTTGCGAGTGACGGGCCCGTGGGCGCCGTCACTCCTTGTCTGCTGGGTAATTCACTTTCCATGCCAGCTTGGCCAGGCCACTGAAAACGGGCCTGTCCCGTCCCTTTCTTCCTGCTTTGCCTCCTCATTTGCCTCAATAAGGCGCAACTGCACCAAAACGGTTGCTCCGCGAGGGCATCAAACGGGCAGGGCCAGCAACAACTGCCGCGCCAGCTCCCCCAGGCTCAGGTGGCGGCTCATGGCGGTGCTGCGCATCAGCCGGTAGGCCTGCTCCTCGTCCAGCCCCTGATGGCGCATCAGCCGCCCCTTGGCCTGCTCGACCAGCCGCCTCTCCTCCAGCTTCTGGCGCAGCTCGGCTTCGGTTTGCGCCAGCGCCTGCACCATGGCCAGCTGACTGCGGGCCAGCCGCAGCCACTGCTCGACCGGCTCCCGCTCGCCACACGGATGCGGCACCAGCAGCACCCCCTGCTGCAACAGGGCGATCTGGGGCTCGGCGCCGAGTCGCTCGCAAAACAGCAGGCGCGGCACCCCGGGCCAGAGAGAGAGGCCGAGCCGCACCTCGGCACCGAACTGGCGACTGCTGATGAGCAGGGCATCCCCCTGCCCGTCCGGGGTCAACAGCTGGCGGCTGTCCAGGATCTGCGGCTGATGGCCGTAGTGGCTGACCAGCAGGGCCAGGCGGTTGGCCTGACCCGGCTCGTCGGCGTGGATCAGCAGGCGGGAAGGGGGGCCGGCACGGCCCCCGGGGGGAAGAGTGGTCATGGCGCTCCTTGCCAACGGCTAGCGCAGCTTGTCTGTCGCTGCTTGTTCACCGCAGATGACGCAACATGAAGGCCAACTATTTGAATATACCCCCTTTTTATCCATCTGGAGGTAGTGGGGGTAGGGGCCGAGACGGCGGCTCAGGCCACCCGATCCAGCGCCTGGGTCAGCAGGGCGTTCAGCTCGGAGCGCAGACTCACCACCTCCCCCATGATCATCAGCACGGGACTCTGGCCGAGCAGCGCCAGCGCCGCCTCCCCCAGTGCAGCCAGCCGGGTCTCATGCACCCGCTGTTGCGGGCTGCAACCGGCCACCACCAGCGCCACCGGCAGATCCGGCGAGGCGCCGGCCGCCAGCAGTCCCTGCCGGATCCGGGCCGCCCGCTCCAGCCCCATGTAGAACACCAGGGTGTGGCCGGCCCGGGTCAGCCCCTGCCAGCCCTGGTAGTCGCGCTCGTCCATCAGATGACCCGTCACCAGGGTCAGGGAGCGCGCCAATCCCCGGTGGGTCAGGGGGATCAGGCTGCTGGCGGCGCAACCCAGCGCCGCCGTGATGCCGGGCACCAGCTCGGCTTCGATGCCGTGGCGGGCCAGGTGCAGCGCCTCCTCCCCGCCGCGGCCGAACACCAGGGGATCACCCCCTTTGAGCCGCACCACCCGCTTGCCGGTGCGGGCCAGCGCCAGCAACAGGGCGTTGATCTGCGCCTGGCTCGGGCTAGGCTCGCCGCAGCGCTTGCCCACGTCGAAACGGGCCGCGCCCTGGGGAATGCGGGCCAGGATCTCGCTCCCCACCAGCCGGTCATAGATCACCACCTCCGCCGCCTCCAGCCGTTGCAGGGCGCGCAGGGTCAACAATTCGAGCGGGCCTGGACCGGCCCCTACCAGACTGACATGGCTCATCTCACACTCCTTGTGCCCCGTCTTAAGCGGAGGCGATAAAAACATGTTTAATCAACAGTTTGTCGATCTCGGGCAGACAGGTGCCGCAGTTGCTGCCACAGCCGAGCAAGGCCTGCAGCCCCGCCAGCTCGCTCACCCCCTGCCGGGTGATGGCGTCGACGATGCGTCCCTCCGACACCCGCAGGCAGGAGCAGACCAGCCGGCTCTCCCCGGCCAGGGCAGCGCTCAGGGTCTGGCTCAGGGCCCCCGCCTGCAAGGGCGTGCCGAGCAGGCTCGCCAGCAGGGAGACCTTGAGATCCGGCCATCGCTCGCCCACCAGCAGGATGCCGTCGATGCGATCCTGCACCAGCGCCACCGCGAGCCAACCCTGTGCGAGTGGCAGCCGCAGCCAGCGCCCCGTCGCCCCCAGCCGCTGCCACAGCGCCGCCGGACTCTCTGACCAGGAGGCCAGCAGGGTGCAGTTGCCCTCGGGCAGGGGGCGTTTGGCCCACCAGTCCACCGCCTCTCCCCAGGGCTGCTGGCCCAGCCAGAGCCCCTGCCAGCGGGTTTGCTGCGGCTCGGCCATCACCCGTCCCTGCTTGAACATGGGCTGGCCCGAGAGGGGATCCACCACGGCGGCGATGAGGCGATTGACCGCCCCCTGGCTGCACTGGCTGTCGGTCCAGTGCATGGGCAGGAAGGCCTCCCCCTCCCGCAACCCCTCATCCACCCCGATCAGCAGCCGCGCCTCGCCCAGCCCGTTGTAGAGGCGCACCAGCTCCCCCTCGGCCAGTCCGAGCGCCAGCAAGCTGGCGGCCCCCACCCGCAGCTTGGGCCAGGGCTCCGCCTCCTGCAGGCGGAGTACATGGCCGGTGCGGGTCATGGTGTGCCACTGATCCCGCAGCCGGCCCGAGTTGAGCAACAAGGAGAGGCCCGCCGGCTGCAGCACCGCTTTTGGCTCGGCAACGGCGACAGGTTCGGGGGGAAAGTGCTGGGCCAGGGGCAACAGACGGGCCCGTCCATCCGGGGTGGGGAAGCGCCCATCCTCGAACAGACGGGCACGGCCCTTGGGCCAGGCGGCGTTGACCGGCCAGCTCAGGGGCTCCAGCGCCTCGAACTCGGCGCGGCTGAGGCGGGCCAGCCCCGAGATGTCGAACTGGCGGGCCCCTTCGTTCTCGAAGCCGGACAGGGCGGCGTGCTCGCCGAAGATCTCGTGCTCATGCTCATAGGCGAAGCCCTCGCCAAAGCCGAGCCGGCGGGCCAGCTGGGTCAGCGCCCACCAGTCGGGCCTGGCCTCTCCCGGCAGGGGCAGGAAGGCGCGCTGGCGGCTGATGGTGCGCTCCGAGTTGGTAACCGTGCCCCCCTTCTCGCCCCAGGCGGCGGCGGGCAGCAACAAATGGGCCAGCCGCGCCGTGTCGGTGTCGGCGGTCACCTCGGAGACCACCAGCAGCTCGCAGCGGGCCAGCGCCTCGCGCACCCGGTTGCCATCGGGCAGGGAGACCGCCGGGTTGGTGCCGAGCACCCAGAGCGCGCGTATCTCCCCCCGCGCCACCGCCTCGAACAGCGCCACCGCCTTGTGGCCCGGGCCGCGCACCATGGTCGGGCTCTGCCAGAAGCGCTGCACCCGGTCGCACTCGGCCTCGCCAAAGCCCATGTGGGCCGCCAACTGGGTCGCCAGCCCGCCCACCTCGCGCCCGCCCATGGCATTCGGCTGCCCGGTCATGGAGAAGGGGGCCGCCCCCGGCTTGCCGATGCGCCCGCACAGCAGGTGGGCGTTGATGATGGCGTTGGCCTTGTCCACCCCCTGGTTGGACTGGTTGATCCCCTGGCAGAACAGGGTGACGGTGCGGGGGGTGCGGGCAAACAGCCGATAGAAGCCGAGCAGATCCCCCGGCGCCAGGTCGCAGCTCTGGGCCACCGCCTCCAGCTGCCAGGCCGGATCGTCCAGCGCCGCCGCCAGCTCGCCAAAGCCGCTCACATGGCGCGCCACGTAATCCTTGTCCCAGCCATCGTGATCGAGCAGATAGCGGCAGAGCCCGTTCCACAGCGCCACGTCGCTGCCGGGCCTGAGCGCCAAGTGCAGATCCCCCTGCTCCGCCGTCATGGTGCGACGGGGATCCAGCACCACCAGCTTGAGCTCGGGCCGCCGCGCCCGCGCCTGTTGCAGGCGGCGAAACAGCACGGGATGGGTCCAGGCGGTGTTGGCGCCGGTGAGCACCACCAGATCCGCCAGCTCGAGATCCTCATAGCAGGCAGGCACCAGATCCTCGCCGAAGGCGCGCTGATGGGCCGCCACCGCCGACGACATGCAGAGCCGGGAGTTGGTATCCACGTTGGCGCTGCCGAGATAGCCCTTCATCAGCTTGTTGGCGACGTAGTAATCCTCTGTGGTGAGCTGACCCGACAGATAGATGCCGATGGCCGCTGGCCCGGATTCGGCCAATATGGTGGCGAAACGGTCGGCCAGGGTATCGAGCGCCTGGTCCCAGCCGATGCGCTGTCCCTGCCAGCGCGGATAGAGCAGGCGGTCGGGGAAGTCCAGACTCTCCAGCAGGCTGGCCCCCTTGACGCAGAGGGCGCCAGCGTTGGCCGGATGCCGTTCATCCCCCTGCAGTTGCCACTCATCGCCCTCCCGGCTCAGCCGGATGCCGCAGCCCACTCCACAATAGGCACAGGTGGTCTTCATTCCCTCGCTCCTTGTCGCCCGGCAGCCTCGCGGGTTGCCTTCCTTGCCCTGGCCCATGAAAAAGGCGTCCGCCCCCCAATGGGGACGGACGCCTTTGTCCGGCTGAGCCTCGATCATCTTGTCATGACGGATGACTGCAAAGCCTGCGCCAAGATGCGAGGCGCCCCGCCAGTGCGGCCACCGCCGCCGGGTTGCGCCGGGACGGTGCAGCTGCCCTCTTGTTGGGCCCCGCCAGGCAAAAACAGGCTCCCGCCCGACGACACTCATGGGCAAAGTGCGAGCCGGGGGTATAATGCGGCCGCCACAGAGGAGAGAGAGATGAAAGAGTCGGATTACGAGGGCGCTAAACGGGTCGATACAGCCTCAGCGGAGCATGCCGCGCCCGCTTATTGCTGCATCGGGCTGGTCAATCCCAAGTCGCCGGAGAACGTAGGGGCCGTGATGCGGGCCGCCGGCTGCTACGGGGCGGACGAGGTCTACTACACCGGCAGCCGCTTCGAGCTGGCGCGCCGCTTCGCCACCGACACCAAGCAGATGGTGGAGAAGATCCCGCTGCTCGGGGTCGAGGAGCTGCTGGCGTTCGTACCCGAAGGCTGCACCCCTGTGCTGGTGGATCTGATCGAGGGGGCCACCTCGCTGCCGGACTATGTGCACCCGGAGCGCGCATTCTACATCTTCGGCCCGGAGGACGGCACCCTGGATCCCGCCCGCTACGAGGCGGTGAAGGAGGTGATCTATGTGCCGACAAGAGGCTGCATGAACCTGGCCGCCTCGGTCAACGTGATCCTCTACGATCGACTGGCTAAGCGCCTGCGGGCCGGGCTGACAGAGTAAAGCTGCGATCTATGCGACCACACATAAAGGCTGCATAAACCTGGCCGCCTCGGTCAACGAGATCCTCTACGATCGGCTGGCCAAGCGCCTGCGGGCGGGACTGGGGGAGTAAGCCGGCGGTCAATATCACCACGCAAGCTGGGATGCATGGGCCTGGCCTTGCTGCCTACTTGGCTACCCTCGCCTCCTGCTCCTTGATAAAGGCGTGGTAGTAGTCATAGAGCTGGTTGTTGCGATAGATCTCGGCCAGGGTGCCGCCGCCAAGCAGCCGCCTCATGCCGGGATCCCAGTGCTGGCGCAGCTGCTGCCCACGCTCGGTGTCGGCGAAGATGGGATAGGTGGGCACCCAGCGCAGGAAGATCCTGCTCATGTCGGACGGGAGCTCCCCCTTCGGATAGAGCACGCCGGCGGTCAGATAGTAGCGGTAACGCTCCTTCGCCAGGAGCTGCATGGCCAGGGCGTGATCGTCGATCTCGTGCCAGCGCATGGGCACGGGAATAAACTTGTCAAAGGCCCAGCCCCGCAGCCACAGCACATCCTGACCCTGCAGGCTCACCTCGCCGGCCCAGAGCGGCAGCCACTTCTTCAGCATCAGCACAGTCACATCATCGGCCGAGGCCGGATAACTCGGCTGGTGTACCCCCTGCACCTCCCCCAGATAGACCCCCATCGCCATGTCGCCCCCCTTCTGCGCGACCACCGCCAGCGCCCGCTTGTAGGGCACTATGTGGGGATGGATGCGATAGCCTTCCGGCTCATAGATGGCACGCACTATGTCCAGATAGACACCACGGCCATCGTTCTGGCAGAAGCCGGGCCAGTCGTCGCAATAGACATGAATGACATCGGCCCGGGCGGACCAGGGGAGCAGCAGGCAGCACAACAAAAGCAGCAGCGGACGAACCATGTACCTGTATTTCCTCGGTGGCGGGTCTGTCAGCGGGGCCCACAGACAAAGGGCATGTTCAAGCCTTATCACATCATAGGAAGTGATCCTGGCGGATCACCTCTTTTTCCTGATTTTGCGAGCGGGTCGAGGGTAATTACCTCCTTGATGGGTATCATGAACAATAAGATTCATTAGCAACCCAATCAGAGGAGAGCCTTCTTATGCCTACCATCAAATCCTTGCTCTGCCCCGTCGATTTCTCCGAGATGTCCAAGGCCGTGCTCGACTACGCGGTCTTCATGGCCCAGAGCCATCAGGCCGAGCTCAGGCTGGTCCATGTGGTGGATCAGCTGCACGGTTTCGACAGCTACAAGATACTGCACATGACGGCCATCGAGATCACCCACGAGATGGAGCGTCAGGCCAAGACCCAGCTCAAGGAGCTGGTCGCCGATCTGGCCGTGCCCGCCACCTTCGAGGTCCGCTTCGGCCGTGCCGCCGATGAGATCGTCATCCAGGCGAAAGAGGACAAGGTTGACCTGGTGGTCATGGGCAGCCACGGCCGCTCCGGCATCAGCCACCTGCTGGTGGGCAGCGTCGCCGAGTCCGTGGTGCGTCACGCCCCCTGCCCGGTGCTGGTGGTGCGTAAATAACACTGCCGCCAACCGACATCCGAAGGCCGGCGCTCGCTGGCCTTCTTGCTATGGGGCCAACTCAGCCATGGGCGTAGATGACGCTTCCCTCCTTGATGATGTTGATGATGGCCCGCGACTGCTCCCTCGGCAGCGCGGGACAACCCCAGCTGCGGCCCAGCTTGTCGAACTTGAGCAGATGGCGTGGGCTGGCATAGTCAGCCCCGTGCACGACGATGGCGCGCTTGCGGGCGTTGCTGTTCTGACCGGGGCTCAGCCCATCGAGGCGCAGCGAGTAACCGTGCTTGCCCTGATAGGTCTCGGCGGTGCGATAGACCCCGAGGGAACTCTGCCGGGAATTGAGCTGATTGGAGAACTGGCGCGCGGCCAGCTCCCCCGAATTGCGACCGTGGCTGACCCAGGTGTGGTAGAGCAGCTTGTGGCGTTTCACATCGATCACAAACAGCCGGCGCTGGGTCGAGGGTTTGCTGTAGTCGATGATGGTGAGAATGGCCTTGCGCTTGTGACGCACATCTTGATAGCCCAGCAGGGCCTTGCGAAACACCTGCTTGTCGAGCTTGCCCGCCAGACCCAGCTGACGATAGAGATCCTGATCCCAACTGGCATGGCCGGCGCCGCTGAAACAGAGCGCCCCCAGCAGCAGCGGCAGGCTCAGCCAGAGCGCGCCTAGCCGCGTCATCCAATTTGTTCGCTTCATCCTTGAAGTCGCTCCCGTTCTTGCTGGTAGCCCAGGGGGCAAAATAGCGCCACACCTCGCAGGATAGTTATATGCAAGCCCCTGATAGGGCGCAATAAAAAAGCATAAAAATGCCGACATGGGTCGGCATCTTCACACGGGGTCAGGGGGCGCACTCAGGCACGACTCAGGTAGTCCGCCAGTCCCACCCATTTGTAGCTGGTGAGCTCGGTCAGCCCCATGGGGCCACGGGCGTGCAGCATCTGGGTCGACACCGCCACCTCGGCGCCGAGGCCAAACTGGCCACCGTCGGTGAAGCGGGTGGAGGCGTTGACATAGACAGCTGCCGAGCCGGCACCGTTGACGAAGCGCTCGGCATTGGCCAGATCGTTGGTCAGGATGGCGTCGGAGTGACCGGCATTGTGCTCGCGCATGTGCGCCAGCGCCTCGTTCACATCGGCCACCAGCTTGACCCCCAGAGTCAGCCCCAGCCACTCGGTATCGAAGTCTTCCGGGCCGGCGGCGCGCACGTTGTCAGCCCCCGCCAGCAGCGGCATGGCCTCGGGGCTGGCGACCAGGGTCACCTTGCGCTCGTTCATTAACTTGACCAGTTGCGGCAGCAATCGGGCGGCAACCCGCTCGTGCACCAGCAGGCTATCGAGGGAGTTGCAGGCGGAGGGGCGCTGCACCTTGGCGTTGTCGATTACGGCGAGGGAGCGCAGCAGATCGGCGCTCTCGTCCACGAAGATGTGGCTGATGCCGAAGCCACCGATGATGACGGGGATGGAGCTGTTCTCCTTGCACATCTTGTGCAGGCCGGCGCCACCACGGGGGATGATCATGTCCACATAACGGTCGAGGCGCAGCAACTCCCCCACCAGCGCCCGATCCGGGTTGTCGATGTATTGCACGGCCCCGGTCGGCAGGCCGGAAGCCGCCAGTGCGTGCTGGATCACCCGCACCAGCTCCAGGTTGGAGTGGAAGGTCTCACGACCGCCGCGCAGTATGCTGGCGTTGCCGGTCTTGAGGCAGAGGCTGGCGATGTCGATGGTGACGTTGGGACGCGCCTCGTAGATGACACCGATGACACCGATGGGCACCCGACGGCGGGAGAGGCGCAGGCCGTTCTCCAGCACCCGGCTGTCGATCTCGGCGCCGACCGGATCGTCGAGCACTATCACTTTGCGCACATCCGCCACTATCCCGGCCAGCCGCTCGGGGTTGAGCAGCAGCCGATCCAGCATGGCCTCAGCCAGGCCGGCCTCGCGGCCCGCCGCTATGTCCTTGGCGTTGGCGGCCAGGATCTGCTCGCTACGCGCCTCCAGTTCATCGGCGATGGCGGCCAGCGCCCGGTTCTTCTGCGCCGTGCTGATGGTGGCAAGTTGATAGGCGGCTTCGCGCGCCGCCTGCCCCATTTTCTCCAGACTCATGATTTGGTCCCTATCTGGGTGCAGCCTTGCAGCAGCACCATGTCGTCTCTGTGAATGGCCACGGCGACATGGCCGTAGCCCAATGCTGCAGGTTTATCTGATCCGGCCGCCTTACAGCAGCACCATGTCGTCTCTGTGGATGGCCACGGCGCCATAGCCGTAGCCCAGTACCTGCTCTATCTGATCCGAGTGCACGCCGCGCAACTTGTCCAGCTCCAGGTGATCGTAGCGGCAGATGCCGCGCGCCAGCTCGCGCCCCTTCGGATCCAGGATGCGCACCACATCGCCCCGCACGAAGTCGCCCCTCACCGCTATGATGCCCTTGGGCAGCAGGCTGGAGCCCTTGTCCTGCATGGCAGCGACGGCGCCCTGATCCACCTGGACCTCGCCGTGAGGGGGAGGGCCTGCCAGGATCCAGCTCTTGCGCCCTTCCAGCGGCGAGGCCAGCGCCGGGAACAGGGTGCCGACCCGCTCGCCCTTGGCGAGGCGACCTATCACCTCGGGGATCTGGCCGGTGGCGATCACCACCTTGACGCCGGCCCGGCGCGCCACGTCGGCCGCCTGCAGCTTGGTCGCCATGCCGCCGGTGCCGAGCCCGCTGACGCTGTCACCCGCCAGCTTGCGCAGGGTGTCGTCTATGGTCTGCACCTCTTCGATGAGCTGGGCATCGGGGTTGGTACGCGGATCGGCGGTGAAGAGCCCCTTCTGATCAGTCAGCAGGATCAGCAGGTCGGCATCCGCCAGGATGGCGGCGCGGGCGGAGAGGTTGTCGTTATCCCCCACCTTGATCTCGGCGGTCGCCACCGCATCGTTCTCGTTGATGACAGGGATGATGTGATGATCCAGCAGGGTACGCAGGGTATCGCGGGCATTGAGGTAGCGCTCCCTGTCCTCCAGATCGGCGCGGGTCAGCAGCATCTGGCCGATGTGCAGCCCGTAGAGGTTGAACAGGTCCTGCCACACCCGGATGAGCTGGGTCTGACCGACCGCCGCCAGCATCTGCTTGTTGGGCAGGGTCGGCGCCAGCGGGGGGTGGCCCAGATGCTCACGCCCGGCGGCGATGGCCCCCGAGGTGACTACCACGACGCGATGGCCGTGACGGTGCAGCGCCGCACACTGTCTGACCAGCTCCACCATATGGGCACGGTTGAGCCGGGCAGATCCCCCGGTGAGCACGCTGGTGCCCAGTTTGACGACTATGGTTCTGTTTTCCATGGGAACAAGGAGGTTAAAAAAGTAAGGGATCCTTTATACCCACGGCCTCGCAGCCCTGCAAGGCAATTAAACGCCGTTGAAAAGGAAGGGGCCCTGCGAGTCAAGGCCCGCAGGGCCGCGGCAGATCAGGCGGCGGTCACGCTCAGCTCGTTGGTCACCTGCTCGGCAGGGGTCAACTGGCACTCAAGTGCCGTCAGCTTGGCGCTGATGAGTTTGTAGAAGTGGTTGAGGGTGCGCTCGACTTCGACCTGGTGCTTCTTGGGCAGCGGCTTGTTGAGCCACTCCCCGTCCGCATTGTAGAAGCCGAACTGGTAGTGATAGCTGAAGCTGTGATCCTGCTGCTCCAGCACCAGCCACCAGCCCCAGAATTCCCGCTTGTCCGGCGCCGGCTTGGCGCTGATGCAGACGGAGAGGCAGTCGAAACGATAACGCCCCTCCTCACACAGGTCTTCCCGTAAATAGGGGCCAATGGCCGCGAATTGCCGCAGCAATCGCTTGTAGGTCACTCTTTCCGACATGCTAACCTCCCTGTTGAACAAGCCATATCATCACGCGATGATGTTACATTTTTACTTCTGTATCATGTACATAAATGCTGTTTGAGCCAGTCTACCGTCTCTTTCAGCGCCGCGTCGTACACCTCAAGCAGAGGCTGTTTGTCGAAGACCACCGCCTTGCCATTACGGCTGGCGGCAGCCAGGGCCCGCACATCCTGCTCCGGGCAAATGAAATCTCGCTTGTGGCCGATGCTCAAGATCGGCACCGAGGTGCGGCTCCCCAGCAGACCCTGGGTCTTGAGGGAAAAGACTTGGCACTTGGTGCGCAACAGATCCCACTGCGCCGCATCGGCGCCCAGCCGGTTCGCCAGGCCATCACGCATCATGCGTGGGCAGCGGGCAAACATCTCCTGATTGGTAAATACCTGATTGATGCCGGCGCCGATGCAGACCACTGTCCTGAGCTTGAACGGCTCGACGAAGGCCAGCCGCGCCGCCACATTGCCCGCCAGACGGAATCCCACCATGGCGATCCGCTGGTGATCAACCCAGGCCACCTCGGAGAGGTGATTGAGCACCGCCTGATGCAGGCGGCTGGTGTCCTGCACCAGCGGCCAATGCTCGGCGTAGCCGATGCCCGGCATGTCCAGCGACAGCATGCCGATGCCGTGGGGCTCGAGGCACTTGAAATAGAAGTTGAGAAAATCGACCTGCAGCGAGTCGATGCCGCCGCTGACGATGACCAGGGGCACAGGCTTGTCGGTGGTGGGCAGGTGCAGATAGCCCTGGATGGTCTTGCCCCGGAACGGCACCTGCAGCTCCTTGAGCGGCACCTTGAACAGCCGGCCCGCCTCGCGGTACGCCATGTTGCCAAGCAACTGGGCCTGATCCGCCAGCTCGTCATTCTTCAGATGGGGATAGCTGGCGATGGAGTAGTAACGCACCGCCTTGAGCAGGTTCTTCAAGGCGCCGGCCGTGTCGCCCTGGGTCACCAGCTCACGCCCCTGATTGAAGTAGTGGCCAGCCAGCTGGCTCCACTCGTAGACCCAGTTGCCGGGCACATAGCCCTTGATGGTATCCAGATAGCGCTCGTGACTGCGCTCCCCCTGCCCCATGGCGATGCGGGCAAGGGTCTGCTCCACTTCGACCGGGTTGGCCCCCTGCCAGGCCCAGGCCGGCCGACGCAGCAAGCGGTACCAGTGGGGCGAGAGGGCGCCGTCGATGAAGCTCTCGGCCAGGGAGCTGTCCTGCTCTTCTACCGGACTGGAGTTGGATATCTCGGAGGTCTCCAATACCTTTTTGA
This sequence comes from Aeromonas sp. sif2433, assembly GCF_019218705.1. Lineage (NCBI taxonomy): Bacteria > Pseudomonadati > Pseudomonadota > Gammaproteobacteria > Aeromonadales > Aeromonadaceae > Aeromonas > Aeromonas sp. sif2433. Next base: position 91,596 of record NZ_JAHUXD010000011.1, on the reverse strand, counting down.
TCCGGGTGAATAGCTTTTCCGTCAGGTTGGTATCGTTGTTTGGTTCCAAAATCGTGGCTCTTCTGTCTCAGGCAATGGCCCATCTTAACCACTTTTCGCACCGGGCAGCCATAGCATAAAAGAACAGGGCCCCAAACAGGGGCCCTTTGAAACCTTTTCACTTCATCGCGAGCAAAGCGGCAGCCATCAAGGCGGCCTCTTTCCCGGATGCGGTGTGGCTCTTACTCTTCGTCGCAGATCGGATTGGCGAATTCCAGCGCCATGTCCCATGGCTGCTCAATCCAGGTATCCTGCGGGATGGCGACTTCGAAGTCATCCACCAGCGGCTCGCCCATCGGCTTGGCGAAGATGGTGATGAACTTGGCCTTGGGATAGAGGTCACGGATCGCCTTGGCGGTGCCACCGGTATCCACCAGATCATCCACCACCAGCCAGCCTTCGCCGTCACCGGCGGTAGTGGCGCCCTTGACGACCACCAGCTCACGCTGGTTGTTGTGGTCATAGCTGGAGATGCAGAGGGTTTCGACATTGCGAATGCCAAGTTCACGGGCCATCAGCGCGGCAGGCACCAGACCACCACGGCTGACCGCGATGATCCCCTTCCACTGGCTGACAGGCAGCTGACGACGGGCCAGACGGCGCGCTTCACGTTGCAGGTTGTCCCACGACACGTAGAATTTTTTTGGCATGTTATCGATCTCGAAGAGTTATATAAAACAATTACTTAAGACGTAAAAATTCGTGCTGACACACGATATTCAGTAAATTCTGGTGCCCCTTCCCACCGAATTTGGCTTGCACTTTGACTGCCTGGGGATAAACCCTCGGCAGCAGACACTGATGCAATGGAAGCAGGACGGGCATAGCTGGCGGTCATCGCGATCGGAATGAAGACCGCAGACCGGCTGTTGGGGCGGTATGATAGCATCGTTTGCGGATAAAATGACTGGCAAACGTATGCGAAAAACAGGAAAAGTCGGTCATCTCCCACCCCGTCGGCCCTCATCTGGCGATCACCCGCGGCCAGAATGATACTCATTCGAGGAGCAAACCCCGAATTTCAGGTAAAAAAATAGCAGGGGGAGGAACGAGACCTCACACACCTGCTGTTTGTCGATTCGGTCGTCAGCCTGGCTGAGGATCCGCCTTAACGACGGCTGGCGTAGGGATTCGGATAGTTGAAACCCTGGGTATAGAGAGACTGGGCAAACCAATAGGTTGAATTGCTGCCTGACATATTTAAAACTCCTGATTGCTTAACAAGTTACGTACCTTTATGCGGGTTCAGATCCTTGAACAGACACTCGGTTCCGTGGAGGCGCACTTGCTTTGCTTCGGTTCCCTGGAGGCATTCGTTGTCATCCTGACAAGTGGTTGACCCACGGCGGTTAATTTACCACCCGGCGCCGAAAACACAATATTTTTGTGACGCCCATCACAAAAATAAGGTTGTGCTGGCCCATCTCGATAATGCAGGCATGTCCGCCATTTATGGTGCCTTTATCAGCACAAGCAGACCGCTATTTGCGCTGTTTGCTCACATTTTTGTGTGATTGGCTGTATTATCGTAGCCCTCTTCCCCGGCCCCCTGGGCCCGGTCATTTTCCGTGCTGGTAAGGAGTCCTGACGTGGCACAGCTTAGTTCTCTCTCTCCCCAATTGATTTGGCAGTTCTTCGAGCAGATCTGCTCCATCCCCCATCCCTCCAAGCACGAAGCCCGCTTAAGCGCCTGGATAGTGCAGTGGGCCCAGGGGGAAGGCCTGGCGGTCAAGCAAGACGCCGTGGGCAACATCATCATCAAAAAGCCGGCCACGCCGGGCATGGAAAACCGCAAGGCCGTGGTGCTGCAGGCCCACATCGACATGGTGCCCCAGGCCAATGCCGATACCCAGCATGACTTCGCGACCGATCCCATCGATGCCTACATAGATGGCGACTGGGTCACCGCCCGCGGTACCACCCTCGGCGCCGACAACGGCATGGGCATGGCCGGCTGTCTGGCCGTGCTGGCCGACAAGACCATCAAGCACGGTCCGCTGGAAGTGCTGCTGACCACCGACGAGGAGACCGGCATGACCGGCGCGTTCGGGCTGGAAGCGGGCTGGCTGGAAGGCGAGATCCTGCTCAACACCGACTCCGAGGAGGATGGCGAGGTCTACATGGGCTGCGCCGGTGGGGTGGATGCCAATATCCGCTTCCCGCTGGAGCTAGTTGCCGCCACCGAGGGTGAAGGCTTCGAGCTGCAGGTGAAGGGGCTGCGTGGCGGTCACTCCGGGGTCGACATCCACCGCGGTCGTGGCAACGCCAACAAGCTGCTGGTGCGCCTGCTCAAGGCCGCCGAGCCGCTGGGAGTGCGCCTTGCCGAGATAAGCGGCGGCACCCTGCGCAACGCCATCCCCCGTGAGGCCCGCGCCAAGCTGCTGGTGCCCACCGCCAGCGTCAACGAGTTCAAGGCCCTGGTCGACCGCTATGCCGGCATCTATCAGAGCGAGCTGGCCGCCACCGAGGCCAACCTGACCCTGCTGCTCAATGCCCAGGACAAGCCGGCCAAGCTGCTGAGCGAGTCCCTGCAGGCCCGCCTGCTGGACTCCCTGATGGCCTGCCCGAACGGCGTCATCCGCATGAGCGATGCCATCCCGGGCGTCACCGAGACCTCCACCAACCTCGGCGTCATCAAGACCCTCGAGGGCGAAGTCTACGTGCAGTGCCTGATCCGCTCCCTCATCGACTCCGGTCGCGAGAACGTCGAGCAGATGACCAGCTCCCTGTTCAGGCTGGCCGGCGCCAGCTGCGAATTCACAGGCGCCTACCCGGGCTGGGCACCGAACGTCGACTCTCCCGTGATGGCGCTGGTACGCAACAGCTACCAGACCCTGTTCGGCGAGATGCCCAACGTCATGGTGATCCACGCCGGTCTGGAGTGCGGCCTGTTCAAGAGCGCCTACCCGGATTGGGACATGGTCTCCTTCGGCCCGACCATCCGCGGCGCCCACTCCCCTGACGAGAAGGTGCACATCCCGGCGGTCGAGCGTTTCTGGCAGTTGCTGGTGCACGTGCTGGAGCAGATCCCGGCCAAGTAAGGCGCATCATCGCAGCCATTCATGCCCCGCCCGGTGCGGGGCATTTTATTGCCTCCTTCTCCTCATCCCCCGCCTCAATCTCGCCTCTCATACCCCACGACAACCGCTCCCGGCCCCTTGAAACCGTCTCCATAAGCGGCGCTGGATATGAAAACCCTTTCCATGAGTTATGTAAATTTACTACACAAAAAGTTGATCCAGCTCACATTAGGCCATAGGATCGAATTGTGACCCAGGTCACATACAACAATGAGATAACAGAGCGATGAGGTGAATATATGTTTGAGAATCTGGCAGTACTGTTCCACCTTAAGGGTGCAACCAGCAAGAAGGGCGCAGAAGAGAAAGACACCTATGCACCTTCAACCCGTCAATATTACTTCCGTTATGGCGCCTGATAGAGTCTGGCCGGAAGAGAAAGTAGTAAAATTACAAAATAACGCAATCCACACAACAGCCATCCCCTCGAGGGAGCTGTCCTGCCCGGGCCAGATGTTCCACGGCCAAACCTGAACGCCACAACCATGAAGATGGGGCCCACGGGCCCCATTTTTTATTGCTCCTCTCCCGTGCCATCTGGTTGCGATGCAGGCACCGGCATCATACCGCCTTTCCCAAGGGCACCGCCTCCGTCACCGGCAGGGGGAAATGACAGGCCACCTGATGGGCAGCACCATCGCAGATCCGCAGCTCAGGCGAGGTGCCGTGACACAGCTCGGTGGCATAGGGGCAGCGTTGGTGAAAATGGCAGCCGCTGGGGGGCGAGATGGGGGACGGCACATCGCCGGTCAGCAGGATACGCTGGTTGCGACGGCGGGGATCCGGCACCGGAATAGCCGAGATGAGCGCCTGGGTATAGGGGTGGCGCGGGTGCAGATAGAGTTGCTGCGCCTCCGCCAGCTCGACGATCCGGCCAAGATACATGACGGCGATCCGATCCGAGATGTGCTTCACCACCGACAGATCGTGGGCGATGAAGATGATGGCCAGGTTCATCTCCCGCTGCAGGCTGAGCAGCAGGTTGACTATCTGGGACTGCACCGACACGTCCAGCGCCGACACCGCCTCGTCACACACCAGCAGCTTGGGCTTTAGGGCGATGGCCCTGGCGATGCCGATGCGCTGGCGCTGGCCCCCCGAAAACTCGTGAGGGTAGCGATCCACCGCACTCTTCGGCAGGCCCACCTTGTCCAGCAGCTCCAGCACCCACTCGCGCCGCTGCTCAGTGCTGCCCTTGCCGTGGATGATGAAGGGCTCCTCCAGGATCTGGCCGACCGTGTGGCGACTGTTGAGGGATTCCGCAGGATCCTGGAATACGATCTGCATCTCCTGGCGCAGGGAGCGCATCTCCCGGGCGGACAACTTGGTGATGTCCCGCCCCTCGAAGCTGATCTGGCCCGCCGTCGGCTCAAACAGCTTGAGCAGGGAGCGACCCAGGGTGGACTTGCCGCAGCCGGACTCTCCCACCAGCCCCAGGGTCTCGCCCTGCTTCAGATCGAAGCTGATGCCGTCCACCGCATAGACGGTGTATTTCTTGCGGAGGAAGCCACCGCCGAGCTGGAAGTGCTGCTTCAGATCCCGCACAGACAACAACGCAGTCATATCAACTCCTTCCAGTGATGGCAGGCGACCCCGTGTCGCTCGGTCAGCTGCTCGGTCGCCGGGATGACCCTCACGCACAGCTCGGTGGCGTGCGGGCAGCGGTTGGAGAAACGGCAGCCCGCCGGCATCTCGTGCAGGGCGGGCACCTGGCCCTTGATGGTCTTGAGCAGGCTCTTGGGCACGTCTTCGAGGCGCGGGATCGAGGCCATCAGACCATGAGTATAGGGATGGCGCGGATGGTCAAACAGCTCGTAGATGTCGGCCCGCTCCACCGCACGGCCGGCGTACATCACCACCACCTCGTCGCACAGCTCCGCCACCACCCCGAGATCGTGGGTGATGAAGATGATGGCCATGCCGGTCTGGGCCTGCAGCGCCTTCATCAGATCCAGGATCTGGGCCTGGATGGTCACATCCAGCGCCGTGGTCGGCTCGTCACAGATCAGCAGATCCGGCTCGCAGGCGAGCGCCATGGCGATCATCACCCGCTGGCGCATGCCGCCGGAGAGGTTGTGCGGATAGACGCTGAAGCGCCGCTCCGGCTCCGGGATCCCCACCCGCTGCAGCATGGCGATGGCGGCCCCCTTGCGCTGGGCCTTGCCATAGTCGGGCCTGTGCAGGCTGAACACCTCCATCAGCTGATCCCCGACCGTCTGCACCGGGTTGAGGGCCGTCATCGGCTCCTGGAAGATCATGGAGATACGGTTGCCGCGCACCTTGTACATCTGATCCGGCGGCAGCGACAGCAGCTCCTCCCCCTGAAAGCGGATCGAGCCGGCCACCACCTGACCGTGAGGCTTGGGCAGCAGCCCCATGATGGCGAGGGCGGTGACGCTCTTGCCGCAGCCGGACTCGCCGACGATGCCTAGCGTCTGGCCCGCCTTCACCGAGAAGCTGACGCCGTCGAGCACCTTGATCTTGCCGTCATCGACGCTGAACTCCACCTCGAGATCGCGCACCTCGAGGATGGGGGCCTGGGTATCGGGCATGGCCTCCCCCTTCTCAATGATGCGCATAGGTCTTGTCGAGCAGGTTGATGGGGGTCAGCGCCTCGTCGGCGTCCTTCGCCTGCAGCGTCTGCTCCTTCAGCTTGGGATCGATCCAGAGCAGGCCACCGCTGCTGTGGGGGTAGCCGTCCATCGGCCAGTAGAGCAGATCCGGCGTGTTCTTGGTGGCAGGCACCTCGGGCAGCATCACATAGCGCCAGCTGCTGGCCCGCACGTAGTTGAGCTGCACCCCGGGCACGAAGATGGCGAGATCATGGATGCGCTGCTGGATCTGGCGGGAGAGCTCGGCCCGTTTGGCGGTGTCAAACTCGATGCCATAGGCATCGATCAGGGCGTCCAGCTGCTTGTCGGCGACGTTGAACAGGTTGTTGGTCTGCGGCTTGTTGGCATTGTCTGAGTGGAAGGATTCCCAATATTGCGGATAGAGACCACCACCGGCCCAGCCGAGCCAGGCCGCCTCGTGTTTCTTCTCCAGCATCACCTTGAAGCCGGTGGCGCCATCCACCAGGTTGAGCTCCAGATCCAGGCCCGCCTTCTTGGCCTCCTCTTTCAGCACGGTCAGCCGCTTGGAGTGCTCCTGGCTGGTATAGGTGAGCGCCAGGGTGAGCCGCTCGCCCTTGTCATTTTGCAAGATGCCATCCGGCCCCGGCTTGCCATAGCCACCCTTGGCGAAGTACTCCCGCGCCTTGCTGATGTCATAGGCCCGCTCGGGCAGCTTGATGTCGGTGAATTCGCCAAAGCCCGAGCCGAAGGTGGTGGCCCGGTCGTAGTCGCCGCGCAGCACCGTCTCTATCATCTTGTCGAGATTCATGGCGTGCTGGATGCCGAGCCGCACGTTCAGATCCGCCAGCTTGGGGTTAGCGATGTTGAGGTGCAGCCCCTGGCCGCCCTGCTTGGTGTCGGTCATGGCCATCACCTTCTGCACATAACCCTTCTTGTACTCGGGGGTCACGGCCTTCTCATGCCACCAGTTCGGCAGGATCATCTCGAAGGTGTCGAACTCCCCCTTCAGGAAGTGGCGGAAGGCGATGTTGTGATCGCGGATCACCTGCACCTTGATGGTCTCGACGTTGAATCTGTGCTGGTTGTAGCGATCGTGCTGGGCCCACCACTCCTTCTGTTTGCTGAAGGTGACCGACTTGCCCTTCTTCACATCCGTCATGACGTAGGGGCCCGTGGTCGGCACCAGGGCCCAGTTGTACTGCTTCACCCAGTTGGGAGTCAGCTTGTAGTAGTGCTTGGGCTGGGGCCACAGCTCAGTGGTGTTGAGCAGGTCCAGCTTGGCCTTGCGGGTCCCCGCCTTGACCATGATGGTGTGTTCATCGACCTTCTCCACCGCGATCACTTCCGTGGTGTAGTAGTTGTTGAACCAGGGCCCCTTGATGTCCTTGGAGCGCATCATCTCGTAGCCAAAGGTGTAGTCATCGGCGGTGACCGGCTTGCCGTCTGACCACTTGGCCCGGGGATCCAGCTTGAAGTAGACGGTCTGGCTGTCTGGCGCTATCGCCCAGGCGCTCGCCAGCGAGGGGATGGGGTTGCCGGTGTTGGGATGAAAGCTGATCAGCCGCAGCTGGTTATCCTGGATGTAGGAGCGGAACGAGCCGTTGGAATCGGGGCCGACGGTGCGAAACGTCAGCGGGAAGCTGTCGATAAAGAGGTTGAGGGTGCCACCGGGCAGCGCTTTGGGGGAGGCGAACACCGGATCTGTGTCGTTGGTCTCCCACTTGAGATCCGCAGGCAGGCTGGCGGCCCATACCCAGGAGCCGTTCACCAACAGGAAAATAGCACCTATCCATTTGATTTTATTGTTCATGTTTGACTTCCTGGTCATTCCCCTGCTGTGGGGGGGCTTATTGATAACGGATACGATTCGAACGCCTTTCGAGCAGGCCTGGCGCCTGCCCTGTCACTGATAACGGGTAAACTTGCGCGGGTCGAACGCCTCGCGGATGGCCTCACCGATGAAGGAGACCATGATCAGCACCAGACTCACCGCCGCCACCACAGAGCTGACGATCCAGATGGCATCCAGGTTGTTGATGCCCTGGGAGAGCAGCTCGCCCCAGCTCGGGGTCGGCGGCGCCAACCCGAAGCCCAGATAATCCAGCGCGGTCAGGGTGGAGATGTTGCCCACCACGGCGAAGGGCGCCAGGGTGACGATCATCATCAGGGTGTTGGGCAGTATGTGGTGGAAGATGATGCGCTTGGTGGTGGCCCCCTGGGCCCGCGCCGCCATTACATAGTCCCGCGCCCGCTCCTTGTAGGTGAGGGTGCGCATGTACCAGGTGATCCCCATCCAGCCGAACAGCACGTTGATGCCGACAAAGAGGCCGAAGTTCGGCTTGGCCAGCGACACCAGGATCATGATGACGTAGAGGAAGGGTACCTGGGACCAGATCTCGATGAAGCGTTGCAGAATGAGGTCAAACCGCCCGCCGAGGAAGCCCATCATGCAGCCGATGCTGACCCCGATGAGGTAGCTCGCCACCAGGGCGATGAAGGCAAAGCCGATGGCGATGCGAAAGCCATACACCAGACGGGCCAGCACGTCGCGACCGCTGGTGTCTGTCCCCAGGAAGTGGCGCTCCGCCAGGCTGGGGGCGTAGGGCGGGTAGACATCCTGCTTGAAGTCCTGTTCATAGGGGTTCCAGGGCACCGGCGGTAGCAGCACCCAGCCTCCCTTGGCCTCTTGCTCAAGCTTGGCCTGCAGCTGGCGGTAGTTGGTCTCGTACTCGTAATCCAGCCCGAAGTGCTGGCCGGGGATCACGTCACCATAGGTGGGGAAGTAGAGCTCCCCCTGATAGTTCACCATCAGCGCCCGGCTGTTGACCAAGAGCTCCGCCAGCAGGGAGAGCACCACCAGGGTGGTGAAGATGACGAAGGAGTAGTAGCCGCGCTTGATCGACTTGAATCGCTTGAGTTTTTTCAGGGTGACCGGGTTCAGGTTCATGTTTATTCTCCAAACCGCACGCGGGGATCGACCAGTGCAACGCAGATGTCGGAGACGATATGCGTCGACATCGGCATCGACATGACAAGAGGGTTCATGTTCACGCTCACTCTCCAAACCGCACGCGGGGATCGACAAAGGCGACACAGATGTCGGAGAGGATATTGCCCACCAGCATCAGCATGGAGGTGATGGCCAGGATCCCCATGACGGTGGGATAGTCCCGCTCGACGATGGCCTCATAGCCGAGCAGGCCTATGCCGTCGATGTTGAAGATGGTCTCGATGAGGAAGGAGCCGCCGAAGAAGACGGTGAGCACGCTGCCGAGATGGCTGGCGATGGGGATCAGGCTGTTGCGCATGGCGTGATGGGTGACCGCCTTGCCAAACGGCAGCCCCTTGGCCACCGCCGTGCGCACGTAGTCCGCCGACAGGTTCTCCATCAGGCTGTTCTTCATGGTCATGGTGAGGATGGCGAAATCCCCGATGGCATAGGCGATGAGTGGCAACAGCGCATGGGCGAAGAGGGTGCGGATCTGATCCCAGCTGCTCTCCATGGAATCAAACTCGTCCCCCGGGAAGCCCCCCATGGGCAGCCACTCCAGGTGGAAGGCAAATACCGTGATGAGGAAGATCCCCACCACGTAGGCGGGCAGCGCATAGGCCATGTAGATGAGCATGGAGCTGAGGGAATCAAAGCGGCTGTTATGCCTTAACGCCTTGGCGACCCCGAGCGGGATGGAGACCGCATAGCTGAGCAGGAAGGTCGCCAACCCAAAGAAGGCGGTGACCGGCAGCCTCTGCTTGATGAGATCCCACACAGGCTCGTAATAGCGGGTCGACTCCCCCAGATCCAGCACTGCCAGTTTCTGCAGCCACTCCCAGTAGGCGATCAGCATGGGCTTGTCCAGACCGTAGAACGCCTTGAGCTCCTCGATCTGTTCATCGGACAGCGCCTGCGCCCCCTTGCTGCCGCTGGAGCGACCTGTCTCGTTTTGGGATACCTGCGCCTGCAGCAGCATGCGCTCGACCGGGCCGCCCGGCACGAAACGGGTGATGGTGAAGACGAGCAGGGTGATACCGAGGAACGTCGGGATGATCAAAAGCATCCGACGTAAGAAATACGACAGCATGGTGGGTTAAACCTCGTCCTTGTTGTTCTTGTATGGCCATTCTATTCCGATGAACGGCCTGTCCTTCCTGGCATTACTCACTGAATTGGCTGTTATTGGCAGACAATCCCGCTCGGTCACTGTAAAAGCTCTGCAACAAAAATCAAGTAAAACGAAGACCTGCCACCCTCATCGATGCCAACAGTGAAAATAACTGTCGTCTTTTCCTTAAAAACCCAACTTCAAGATAAAAAACTGCTACGCCTTCCTGTTTAAATAGTTTTTAATTATTAAAAACAAATTAAGCAATGTGAGATTTAAAGAAAAAAATAGATAAAAAACAAACGGATGAATTTAAATCACCGCCTTTTACCATTTACCCGTAAGAAGAGGAGCGGATCTCGCCAGCACCGCCCTGAACAGAAACATGACCGCGGACTCAAACAGATTTAAATGCTGAAAAAGTGCCAAGTCACGATATACAACTCAGGGCGACAGGGGGCTTATCGATAAGTTCAAAAATAACCAATAAAATTGAAACACTCGAATTTAACATCGCTTTCACATCGCCATAGGTTATTTAGTCAGAATAAAATCCCAAAATAAACGCACCAATAAAACATAGTCATCTTATTACCACCTCCCTCCCCGTTCGTACCGCCTCATTTGACGTCCATCCCCAAAGCTTGATAAGCCTTACGCACCGCTCCAACGAGGGCGGTAAAGGAAGCAAACAATAAACAATCAGGAAGGATACTAGCGATGCTTAGGAAAAGCAGACTCTCTGCTGCCGTAGCGTTTGCCTTGGCGAGCGCGGCAGTTGTGGCCACCCCTGTCTCGGCCGAAGAGACCCAAAACGTAGAAAAACTGCAAAAAATCAAGGTCACCGGCTCCCGGATCTCCCGCGTCGAGGTGGAAGGCTCCACCCCCGTTGTCTCCATCACCAAGGCCAAGATCGAGCAGTCGGGTCAGCAGACCGTCGCAGATTATCTGAAACAGGCCTCTTACAACTCCTTCGGTGGCGTCTCCCCGGCATCCGGCAGCTCTGCCCAGTCCCAATCCACCGTCGGCCTGCGCGGCCTGGGCTCAGAACGTACCCTGGTGCTGTTGAACGGCAAGCGGGTGGCGGGCTCCCCCACCATGGGCGGCACCTCCATCAACCTGAACACCATACCGATGGCGGCCGTTGAGCGGGTGGAAGTCAACCTGGATGGCGGCTCGGCCATTTACGGCTCCGACGCCATCGGCGGTGTCATCAACGTAGTGCTGAAAGAGGGCTATGAGGGGCTGACCTTCCAGGGCCGTCTCGGCTCGCCGACCGAGCCGGGCGGCGATGAGGCCAGCGGCTCCGTCGTGGCCGGCGTCAATGGCGAGAAAGGCTCGCTGATGGCGGTCTACGAGCACGACAAGAAAGACATCGTCTATGCCCGGGATCGTGACTACCTGGCCAAGCAGGGCAACGATTCTCCCAGCCCCTATGGCCGCAACGTGGAGGGGATCACCGGCCTCGACGCCAACGGCGATCCCATCTGGAAATACGGTCCGCTGGCGGGCGCCACCAACGCCGATGGCAGTTGCAAGGAGCCCTTCGTCGGCTTCGAGGACGGCTGTAACTTCAACTATGGTCAGGTCGCGGCCACCACCGCCTCCCGCAGCCGCGATACCCTGTATGTGAACGGTCGCTACCACATCAACGACAACGTCGACTTCGTGCCGCAGATCATCGGCTCCCGGGTCGAGAGTTTCGGCCGCTACGCCCCCGCCGCCGGCGCCTTCGCCATAGACCCGTCCAATCCGAAGAATGCCCAGTTCTTCACCGACAACGGCCTGGATGCCGCCGCGACCCAGGGTCTGGGTGAGGCCGCCTACGCCTACTACCGCTTCACCAACGTCGGTCCCCGTGACAACTATGTCACCGACATGACCGGCAGCCTGAACCTCGGCTTCGAAGGCACTGTCACCACCGAATCCGTGGGTGACATGCAGTGGAACGCCGGTTACATGTACTCCAAGACCGACAACAAGGAGAACGGCACAGGTTACGTGCTGCAATCCGCCGCCCAGCAGGCCATCGCCGATGGCAAGTTCGTGAAGGGCGAGTTTGATGCCTCCAGTACCAAGGCGATGTCTGCCGATGTCAGCCGCCGCTCCACCATGGACTTCTACCAGTGGTACGCCGGGGTGCAGTGGGACATGGGCGCGCTGCCGGCCGGGCCGGTCAGCTGGTATGCGGGCGCCGAGTACAACGACTGGGTCTATGCCGACAAGTACGATGCCCAGTCAGAAGCGGGCAACATCATCGGTTCCGCTGGCAACTCCTCCGGTGGGGTGCGCGACGTGACCGCCGCCTACATCGAGTCGCTGGTGCCCATCACCGAGCAGGTCGAGCTGAACCTGGCCGGTCGCTTCGATGACTACAGCGACTTCGGCAGCGCCTTCTCGCCCAAGGCGAGCCTGCGTTACCAGCCGCTGGATAACCTGATGCTGCGCGGCTCCTGGTCCCGCTCCTTCCGCGCCCCCAGCCTGAGCGATCTCTATTCGGCAGACTCTCAATCTGCCGACTGGGCCAAGGACTATGTCTACTGCGAGGCCAACGGCATCTCCGCGGCGGACTGCCCGAACCGCCAGTACGACACGACCCGCACCGCCAACGAGGAGCTGAAGGAAGAGACCGCGGACACCTGGAACTTCGGCGTGGCCTACAGCCCGGTGGATGACCTGAACCTCTCCCTGGACTACTACACCATCAAGATCACCGACGTGATCCAGCTGAACTCCCTGCAGTCCCTCATCTATGACGAGCTGAACACCGGCAGCTCCAGCAGCATCACCCGCAACAGCCAGGGCAAGATAGGCAACGCCATCGCCCCCATGGTCAACCTGGGGGATCTGAACACCAGCGGTCTGGATCTCAAGCTGGATTACCGCTACGACCTGACCTCCGCCACCATCCGTTATGACCTGGGCGGCACCTACATCCTGGATTACAAGGAAGGTCTGTACGCCGGCGGCCCCGTCATCGACAAGATCGGCCAGAACGGCATGCCGCAGATGCGCTTCAGCTCCGGTGTCGGTGTCAACGTGCCCCAGTGGTGGAACATGGATAGCTACCTGAGCGCGAACTACATCGACTCCCAGAGCCAGGACTACATCGCCGATACCGGTGAGGAAGTCGGCCACATCGCGTCCCAGACCACCTGGAACCTGAACGTCGGCGTGGATGCCCCCTGGAACGGCAAGATCCAGGTCGGGGTGAAGAACATGTTCAACGCGGGCCCGTCCCTCGAGAGCGATGGCTTCACCTATGACGATGAGCTCTACAGCATCGACGGTCGCATCTACTACCTCGACTACGCCCAGAAGTTCTAATCCACCAAGCAAGCGACAGGCCGGCCCGTTTCGGGTCGGCTTTGCCCAACGTTCCAAGGAAGTTACGGAGATAGGGTAATCCTATGAAAAAAAGGACTATTACAATGAAGAAAGCGCTCCTCGGCAGCCTGGTTTCGGCTGCCTTGCTGACCAGCTTCAACCTGAGTGCCGCCTCTGCCGGTCAGGCAGTGGACGCTCAAGCCGCCACCGACAATGCATCCAAAGTATCCCAGCAGAAGATCGACAACTATGCCGAGTCTGCCGAGTCTGCCCTGGCGCAGTACAAGGCCGCCCTGCGTCAGGTCGACAGCCTGCGCACCTACAACGAGCAGGTGGGCAAGATGGTCGACTCCCAGGCCACCGAGCTGACCTCGATGCAGCGCCAGATAGCCCAGATCGATCAGACCAGCACCGAGGTCGTCCCCCTGATGCTGAAGATGATCGACTCCCTCGATCAGTTCGTCTCCCTGGATCTGCCGTTCCAGAAGGTTGAGCGGGAGGACCGCGTGGCGGCCCTGACCGATCTGATGAACCGGGCCGATGTCACCATCTCCGAGAAGTACCGCAAGATCCTGGAGGCCTACCAGATCGAGGAGGGCTTCAGCCGCACCATAGAGGCCTACAAGGCCAGCCTGGACAAGGATGGCGCCGAGAAGACCTACGAGTTCCTGCGCGTCGGCCGCATCGCCCTGCTCTATCAGTCCCCGGATGGCAACGAGACCGGCATCTGGAACAAGAAGACCCGTCAGTGGGAGGAGTTGCCCCAGGAGTATCGCAGTGCAGTAGAACAGGGCTTGCGTATCGCCAAGAAGCAGGCGCCACCCGCGCTCATCAAGCTGCCGGTTCAAACTGCGGAGAAAGCATCATGAAAGGAATCAAACTCGCCATTGCCTCCCTGATCGCGGGAGCCACTCTGATCACCCTGCCGGTGACCGCCGCCGAGAAACCGGTGGACCTGAACGCCCTGCTGAGCCAGGTCAAGGCCGCCAGCACCAGCGAATCCCAACTCAACAAGGAGCGGGAGGCCCGCTTCCTGGCCGACAAGAATGAACAAGTGGCGCTGCTGGCCAAGGCCAAGGCCGAACTCGCCGCCGAGACCGCCAAGGGCGAGCAGCTCAAGGCCACCTTCGACCTCAACGACAAGCAGCTGACCGAGCTGACCGAGACCCTGCGCCAGCGTTCCGGCAACATGGGCGAGATGTTCGGCGTGCTGCGCCAGTTCGCCGGTGAGTTCAAGGGGATCTTCAACGCCTCCGCCCGCCGGGTCGAACACCCGGAGCAGGCGGCGCTGCTGACCCGCCTGGCCGAGAGCAAGGAGCTGCCCTCCAGCGACGATCTGAGCGCCTTCTGGACCATCACCCTCAGCCGCATGGTCGATGGGGGCAAGGTGAGCCAGATGCAGGGGACCGTGGTGTACGGGGAAGGCAATCAGGCCGAGAAGACGGTCACCCAGATCGGGGAGTTCAACACCGTCTCCGAGGGCAAGTACCTCACCTTCGTGCCGGAGACCGGCAAGTTCGAACAGCTGCCCCGCCAGCCGGACAAGGCAGTGCTGGAGCCCATCGCCAAGTTTGAGCAGGGCAATGGCGCCGTCGAGCCGGTCTTCATCGATCCGTCCCGCGGCGTGATCCTCTCCCTGCTGGTGCAGTCGCCGACCTTCAAGGAACGCGTCGATCAGGGCGGTGAGGTGGGCTACGTCATCATGGTACTCGGCGTGCTCGGTACCCTGCTGGCCCTGTTCTGTGGCGCCCGTCTGTCGATGATCGGCTCCTCCATGCGCAAGCAGCTGAAGTCCGATCAGATCGTCAAGGGCAACCCCATCGGCGAGATGCTGGGGGCCTATCAGGCTCATCGCGGTGACAACATCGAGGATCTGGAATCCAAGCTGGACGAGATCATCCTGCGCAACGTGCCCAAGTTCGAGAAGGGCATCAGCATCATCAAGCTGATCGCCTCGGTGGCCCCGCTGCTGGGTCTGCTGGGGACTGTGGTCGGGATGATCGCCACCTTCCAGGCCATCACCCTGTTCGGTACCGGCGATCCCAAGCTGATGGCGGGCGGCATCTCCGAGGCCCTGGTCACCACCATGCAGGGTCTGGTGGTCGCGGTGCCCATGCTGTTCCTCTACACCATAGTGCAGACCCAGAGCCGTCGTCTCATCCAGATACTGGAAGAGCAGAGCGCCGGTTTTGTCGCCCGTTATCAGGAACGTCTGCACGCCGCCAAAGCCGCAGCCTAAGGAGTCACCCATGTGGTTCTGGTTGATTGAAGAAGTCGAGTCGGTCCGCCGGTTTCTGGGATTGGGGGGCGATGTACTGGTCGCCCTGTTCTTCCTGACGCTGCTGATGTGGGCCCTGCTGCTGGAGCGCTGGTTCTACTTCATGGCGGTCTATCCCCAACAGGTGAAGCAGACCAAGGCCAGCTGGATGGCCCGCGGCGATCACCTCTCCTGGTCTGCCAGGCAGATCCGGCGCGAGCTGGTCTCGCGGGTCGCCATGGCGGTGGACAAGGGGATGCCGGTCATCAAGGTGTTGATCGCGCTCTGTCCGCTGATGGGACTGCTGGGCACCGTGGTCGGCATGGTGCAGGTGTTCGACACCCTCGCCATCACCGGCACCGGCTCCCCCAGGGCGATGGCCTCGGGCATCTCCAAGGCGACGGTACCGACCATGGCGGGCATGATTGCCGCCCTTTCCGGCCTGTTTTTTGTCAACCAGCTCGATCACAAAGCCAAGCTGGCGGTCGAGAAGCTGGAAGACAACCTGAAACACGGTTAATGCAGGATGCATTCCCCCGGCACGGCATCGCCGACCGGGGGCACAGTTACGCAAGGAGTTTTGCCATGAGAAAACGTCACAGCGACAGCGGTGCTGAAGAGGCGGCCATCGATCTGACCCCCATGCTGGACATAGTGTTCATCATGCTGATCTTCTTCATCGTCACCACCTCGTTCGTCAAGGAGTCCGGGGTGGAGATCAACCGCCCGAGCGCCAGCACGGCCGAGACGGTGAAGAAGGGGAACATCATGGTCGCGGTGCGCGAGAACGGTCAGGTCTGGGTCGACAAGCGCTCCGTCGAGGTGGGGGCCGTGCGCGCCAACATCGAGCGGCTGCGGGCCGAGAACCCTGAGAGCGCCGTGGTGATCCAGGCCGATACCGAATCCCGTTCGGGTCTGGTGGTCCAGGTCATGGATCAGATCCGCATGGCCGGTGTCCAGAGCATCTCCATCGCTGCCAACAAGAGCAGCTGATGCTGGAGAGAGACTTATGAGATACCTGATATCGTTAGCGGTCTCCTGTGTGGTGGTGTTCTTCCTGTTCCTGGGAATGAACAAGCTGATCACACCGGATCACCGGGAGCTGGTAGAGAGGGATGACGTCACCATGACCGACTTCATTCGCCTCAAGCCTCAGGAGACCCTGCAAGAGAAACAGCGCGAGCTGCCCAAGCCGCCGCCCCCGGATCGCCCGCCTCCCCCGCCCGAGATGGAGGTGGCCAGCACGGATCGGCCGCAGATGGAAAGCTCGTCGATGGACATGCCCAAGCTCGACATCCCGGTCAACATCGGCGGCGGCAACGCCCTCGGTGCCTACAGCACCGGCGGCGGGGGTGGCGGGACCGGCGGCAACAACGGCGCCATCCCGCTGGCGACCTTCGAGCCCATGATGCCGCGCAAGGCGGCCCTGGCCGGCCTCGCGACGGGCAAGGTGCTGGTGGAGTTCACCGTGACCGAGCGTGGCACCGTCAGCAACATCCGCATCGTCAAGGAAGAGCCGCGCAGCTATGACCTTGGCAAGGCCGCACGTCAGACCATTACCAAGTGGACGTTCAAGCCGGCCATGATCGATGGCAAACCGCAAGCCAGTCGCATGCAGCAAGAAATCGAGTTTGCGACCAACTAAGGAAGGTGGCGATGAAGAAGTTACACACCCTGATCCTCGCCCCGGTTGCCATGGCGGTACTGCTCAGTACCGCCAGTTGGGCCGCCGAGCAGCCCGCCTTGTCCGATCGCGCCTACCGCGCGGTCAACAAGGCGCAGGCGTTGATCACCGAGAAGAAATACGGCGAGGCGAATGCCAAGCTGCAGGAGGCGCTGTCCGGGGTCGGCGAGCGGGTCTACGACAAGGGCGTGATCCTGCAGACCCTAGGCTTCGTGGCGGCGCAGCAGGAGAAGTACGGTCAGGCGACCAAGTACTTCGCCGATGCCATCGCCACCGGCGGCCTGCCGCAGCCGGTGGCGCAGCAGGTGCGCTACAACCTGGCCCAGCTCTACATGGCGGAGGGCAACTTCAAGGCCTCCATCAGCACCATGAACCAGTGGTTCGCGAGCCTCGGCAAGGATGAGAAACCGACCCCGCACGCCTACATCACCCTGGCCAACGCCCATGTGCAGCTCAAGCAGTATCGAGAGGCCATTCCGGCGGTGGACACTGCGATCAAGCTGTCGGCGGGCAAGGCGCCCGAGTCCTGGTACCTGCTGAAGATGGCGGCCCACTACGAGCTGAAACAGTACAAGCCGGCGACCGAGGTGCTGACCGCTCTGGTCGACAGGTACCCAGAAAAGAAGAAGTACTGGACCCAGCTCTCGGCCATGCAGATGCAGGCGGGCAACGATGGCAAGGCGCTGGCGGCGCTGGAATCGGCCTACCACCTCGGCATGCTGACCGAGCCGGCCGAGTTGCAGCGCCTCGCCAACTACCTGGCCTTCTCCGGCATCCCCCATCGCGCCGCCCGCGTGATGGAGAAGGCCATGAAGGAGGGCGTCATCGAGGGCAACGCGGCCAACTACAAGGCGCTGGCCAACTACTGGCATCAGGCCAAGGAGCTGGATCCGGCCATCGATACCCTGGCCAAGTCCTACCAGCTGGCGCCCAATGCCGAGCTGCAGCTGAAGATGGCGCGCATGATGATCCAGAGCAAACGCTACCAGGATCTGGTGGCCCTTGCCGCCAAGCCGGCGGCGAATGCCAACGGTGAACAGCGCGCCGATCTGAAGTTCCTGACCGGGGTCGCCTACTTCGAGCAGCAGAAGCCGAAGGAGGCACTGAACGCCTTCACCCAGGCGGCTCAGAACGGCAACGTCAGCGGCCGCGCCTCACCCTGGATCAACTTCCTGAAAGAACAACAAGGCGGCGCCATCACGCAATAAACCAGGTCGCAGATTGACCCCGGCCACTCGCGGCAGAACGGGAGCCCTCCCCGTCCGCTGCACATAACAAGGGGTTCGCCCCGCAGATTGCCTTGGTGGCAATTGGCCGCTCTTCGGAGCGGTCTTTTTTATGCTCGCGCTCTCCTTCCTTTATATCTGCCATAAAAAAATCCGGAGCCTGAGCTCCGGATTGGTTCGTATCGATGCGGGCGGCGCCGTGACGTCGCCCGCAATACCAGACTCAGTAGTTACACACCAGCTTCCAGCTGCCGTCGCCGGCCTTGGGTTCGCTGCTGGTCCACCAGTTCGCCTGCCAGACCGCCTTGCCATTGGTCAGGCGATCGTTGGCGTTGGCGTGGTCCCCTTGCGGCCAGCTCGGGTAAGCCGGATAGCTCGCCGGGTTGACGCTCTGGGCGCTGCAGCTGGTACCGCCGGTGCCACCATCGCCACCGCCGCTGCCCAGCACCGCCTCGGCCAGGGCCGGGAAGTCAGCCTTGAGGCCTATGGTCTGACTGCCGCTGACGAGACGAATGCCACTTGGCACGCCTGCGGCTGGCAGGTAGTAGGTCATGGCCACTTCCACATCCGTGCCCGGTGCCCAGGCCTTCCAGCTTGGCAGCGTCATGGCCACCTTGTGGAAGTCCTTCTCGCTCGCGATGCCATCGGAGTTCTGGTTGCCACCGCTCTCGACCACTTTCAGGCCCATGCCGCTCTGATCCGTGATGGTGTCAGAGGTGGAGGTCGGCACCAGGAACTCGATGCGGGTCCCGCCCGGTATGGTCTGGGTCGACTTGTTGGTCAGTTTAAGCGTCGGGTTGATCGGGTAGTTGGAATCCCCCTCCTTGAAGCCGGTCAGGCTGACGCCTATGTCGAGCTGCGCCGCCGGGGCAGGCAGATCGTTCTGCTTCAGATTGGGCTGGCTCGCCGTCCTGAACTTGTCGTACGCCAGGCCGGTGAGGGTGCTGCCCATGACATATTCGTTCTTGGCCGGATCGAACGCGTAATCCCCCGCCATCTCCCAGAACATCACGCCCCCCAGGCCGCGCTTGACGATGTAGTCCAGCTTCTTGCCCATGGACTCTTCATCTTCGGTGGAGAGGAACACCTTCTTCTCCTCGTTCCAGAGCCAGGGCGCCTGCGCCTTGTCATCGTAGTAACGCACGTACTTGCCCTGGATCACGTCGGCCGGGTTGTTGGGATCCAGACCCCAGGCCTGACCGTAGCTCGGCAGGGTGGTGATGCCGAGGCTGGCCGCGTGCTCCAGGTTCTTGGCATGCCACATGGGCACGGCGCCGGCGCCGACCTCGTTGCCGTTCTTGTCCAGATCGTGCCAGATGTTGTCGATGCCGACAGCGCCGTTGCCGCAGGGGATGGTGCTGCCACCGGTGCCCGGCTGGCAATTGCTCTGGCTCGGCAGGGCCGCCTTGCCGTTGAGACCATGGGTACCGCCGGTGACCCCTTGCCAGCCACGGGTGTAGTAAGGCACCCCTATGTTGATCTTGCCGGCCGCCAGGGCGCCACGGAAGTAGTGGGCCGACCAGGCCGCGTTCAGATAACCGATGGCGCCGTACTGGGCCTGGCTATAGACGCCCCACTGGGCCAGCTCCGGATCCGCCTTGTTGTCGAACAGCGCGGCGTTGTGGGCCACGAAGTTGTTCCAGGCGCCGTGGAAGTCATAGGTCATCAGGTTGACGTAATCCAGATACTGGGTGACCTGGAAGTTCTCCATGCCGCGCAGCAGATAGGCCGACGCCGGTGAGGCTATGGTCAGCATGTACTTGCGGCCATCCTCGGTGCCGGCGCTGTCGAGCCGGCTGCGCAGGGTCTTCATCAGGACTTCGTAGTTGGCAAACAGCTTGGCCCGGCACTGGTTGGAGAGCGGGAAGTCGTTGGGGTTGCCCGCATCCTTCATGGAGGTGGGGTACTCGTAGTCCACGTCCACCCCGTCGAAGCCGTACTGGCGGATGAAGCCCACCGCCGAGTCGGCGAAGGCGTTGATGCCGGCGGTGTTGACCGAGCAGTCGCCCTTGGTGGTGGCGGTATAGAAGCCACGAGTATCGGCCCAGCCGCCCACCGAGATCAGGGTCTTCACGTCCGGATACTGCTTCTTGTATTTCGACAGCAGGTTGAGGTGACCCTTGTAGGCAAACTCCGGATCCATCTCGGCGCCCGGCACCCCCTCCCAGGTCAGCTTGGTGGCGGCGTCGTCCACCTTGATCAGGTGGCTCTGCTCATCCACCGCCGCGAAGGCGTAGTTGATGTGGGTGATCTTGTCCCAGGGAATGTCGCTCACCAGGTAGGCGGGCAGGCCGTTCTTGCCGGTGCGCCAGGAGGTGAAGTAACCGATGACCCGGCGGGCATGGTCATCCCCCATGCACTCGCTGCCATCGGCGCGGTAGATCTGGCGAATGTCGCAGGAGAGGTTGCCACCCGTGGGCGGCAGCGCGGCCTCTTCCACGGTGACATCGATCTGGGCCGACTCACCGACCAGGTTGGCCTTGTCGGTCGCCACCAGTTTGAGGCCGGCGACCCCCTTGCTCTGGGGCGTCCAGTTCAGCTGCCAGGGGGCGCTACTGTCTTCGCCCACCTTCTGGCCATTCACATAGAGCTCGACCCTGGCCACATCGTTGTTGGCATCGGTCACATCGGCCGTGACCGTGGCGACCCGGCCCAGGGTCAGCCTGCCGCCGGCGGCCGGGCTGCTGATGCTCACCTTGGGCGCTTCTGGGGCCACCACGGCGCTGACGGCGAAGCTGACATCTGCCTCGCTCAGCAGCTTGCCATCCTTGTCCAGGGCGCGGGACTTGAGCTGATGGGGGCCGACGCCGCTCGCCACCCAGCTTGCCGACCAGGGGGCCGCGCTGCTCAGTGCGACCTGGGTGCCATCGATCAGGTACTCCACCTTGACCAGGGCGCTGCTGTCACCGCTCAGGGTTACCGCCAGGGCCACAGGCGCCCCCTCGTTGAAAGCGTTACCAACGGCGGGCGAGCTTATCGCGAGCCCGAGGCCCGGCGCCGTGCCGCCATCGCTGAAGGGTTTCCAGGCATCGGCCCAGACGGTACCCACCCCGGGCGCATAGTGATAGGGCGAAGCGCCACACCAGCCGGAGTAGGGAAATTCCTTGCACTCATAGAGGTTGCCGACGTTGCTGACGACATCGCCAGCCTTGTAGGCGGTGCCGGACTGATAGGCGGGATAGGCGGCTTGCGCCCAGGCGGGCATGGCCGCAAGGGCGACCAGCATGGCGAGCCTGCTGGGCCTTAGGGTCTGTTGCATATTGTTATCATCCTTGTTTTATCTTGGCTTTTAAGACCGGGCAAAGCGCAATAGCAACAGGTGAGAAAGGGTCGACAACAGGCCATGGACGGGGCCACATCCCCTCATGTCACCCTGGGTAACCCCGCTGTCTGGCCAGTATCCGGCAGATCGGAGGCTTTGCGTCCCGGCATCACTGCCGGTTTGCCCTTTATCTGGGTTCCGTGAGGAACAGGGCGAGTATAGGAAGCAAGTGGCCGAGTCTCAATCTTCATTCTCGAAGAAAAATATGTAAACGCCGCCAGGCCCACCACGTCCTCCCACACAGTCGGTGACACTTTTATCATTAATTTCATAATGTTAGCCACGTCATAAAAACGAAACAGGCCTCTTTTGCCTCCCCATAATGTGCGTTGGCTCACTGGTATGATGTGCCAGAAATGTGACAATGCGCGCCCTTGGCCAAGGCGCCAAGGCTATGGAAACACTGGCAAAAATAAAAAAGGAATACCCATGAAAGGAACACCTACCCTGCTGTCGCTGGCCGTGGGGCTCGCGCTCGCGTCCCCCTCAATCCATGCCGCCGGCTTCAGCTGCCCGGCCGACAACGCCCTCACCCCCATCCCCGCCATTCAGGGCAGTGGCGACAAGAGCCCGCTGATCCCGGACGATCTGTTTGAAAGCCCCCAGACGGTGGCCGTCAAGGCGGTGGTCAGCGCCCTCGGCGAGAGCCTGAACAAGGGCTTCTACCTGCAGGATCTCCAGGGCGATGGCAACCCCCAGAGCTCGGACGGCATCTTCGTCTTCCTGAGTGACATCAACAAGTATCCCGCCATCCAGCCGGGGGCCGAGGTCTGTCTGGAAGCCAAGGTGGCGGAATACTACGGCCATACCCAGCTCAAGCCAGTCCTGGATAGCAAGGTCCCGCGCCTGCAGGTGCTGGCGCAGGGCAGCGCCCCCGCCGCCGTGCCGCTGCGGGTGCTGGAGGGTGAGACCCTGGCCCGGGCGCTGGAGCGTCACGAGGGGATGCGGGTGCGGCTCGATGCCGACAGCGCGCTCAAGGTCAGCCGCAACTTCAGCTACGACTACGCCGCCCGGCGCAACAACCTGGTGCTCGCCCATCAGGCCCCGCTGATGAAACCGACCCAGCTGCACGTGGCGGGCAGCAGCGAGGCCAAGGCACTGGCACAGGCCAATGCGGGCAACCGGGTATTCCTCGAATCCGACTTCAAGGCCGCCGACGGCAAGCTGCCCTGGCTGCCCGCCTGGGAGCCGGAGCAGGGTTACCTGCGCATCGGCGATGCCCCGGTCAACCTGGAGGCCCTGGTGGGTTACAGCTATGACGAGTACCGGCTGATAGTGCCGAAGGGGCAGACCATCACGGCCGGCGATCTGCTGCGCACCGACGAGAACGATCGCCAGAGTGCCCCGACTCGGGTCGCCGGCACCGATCTGCGGGTCGGCAGCTTCAACGTGCTCAACTACTTCACCAGCCACTCCAGCGTGGGCGGTGCCCTCAACGTGCTGTGCCAGGATCAGGCGGATGCGGACAGCGCCAAGGGTTGCAACCGGGGCGCCAAGAACCTGGAAGATTTCCAGCAGCAGCGCATCAAGATAGTCAACGCCATCACCGAGATGGACGCCGATCTGCTCGGCCTGATGGAGATGGAGAACAACGGCTTTGACGAGCACTCCGCCATCAGCGATCTGGTCACGCATCTGAACGCCCAGCAGAAGGATGCCAGCCAGCACTACGCCTTCGTCAGCCTGCCCAAGGCGCTGCTCGGCGAGGAGCGCTACTTCGGTGGCGACGCCATCATGGTGGCCATGCTCTATCGCCCGGCCAAGCTGGCCCCGAACGGGGAAGCCGGTGTGATTCAACTGCCGCAGCAGCGTTACATCCTGGGCGGCGTCGCCAAGAGCGCCGGTCAGCGCGATTCCCTGGTGCAGAGCTTCACGGTGGCGGGCAGCAAGGATCCCCTGACGCTGGTGGTCAATCACCTGAAATCCAAGGGTTCTGGCTGCTTTGAGAACGGGGACGGCAAGACCGAACCCGCCGATCTGCAGGGCAAGTGCACCGAGTTTCGGGTGAGTGCGGCCAAGGTGCTGGGCGAGGCGGTGAACAAGCTGCCGGGCCAGGTGCTGCTGGTGGGCGACTTCAACTCCTACGCCAAGGAAGACCCGATCCGGGTGCTGACCGACTACGATGCGGCCAAGGCGGATCGCAAGATCCGCTCCGCCTCCCACACCTTCGTCGGCGAGCAGCCCTACGAGCAGCTCGGCCAGGAGGTGAGCAAGAGCTATGGCCTGGTCGATGTGAACGTCAAGTTCAACCAGGAGAAGGCCATCTCCTACAGCTACGAGGCCGAGCTCGGCACCCTGGACTACGCCCTCGCCAACCCAGCGCTGGCCAAGAAGGTGGTGGCCGTCGCCGACTGGCACATCAACTCGTTCGAGAGCAACCTGTTCGAGTACGGCCGTGGCTTCACCGGCGACATGATCAAGTCCGACAACCCGTTCAGCGCCTCCGACCACGACCCCATCATCGTCGACCTCAAGCTGCAGGAGCCAAGCAATGGTAGCGGGGGTGGCGCCATGGGTGCCCTGCTGCTGGCGCTGTTGCCGCTGGCCTGGCGCCGTCGCCACGGCTGATGACTTGCCATAGCCACCAAGCCCGCAGCCGATGCGGGCTTTTTTGTCGACGAGAATTGGGGGGTAAAAAGGAAAGTTGAGCCAAAACAAAAAGGCCACCGTGATAACGGTGGCCTTCTGGTATTTGGTGGAGCTACGCGGGATCGAACCGCGGACCTCTTGCATGCCATGCAAGCGCTCTCCCAGCTGAGCTATAACCCCAAATTCTCTACTCTTTAGACAATCGGTTCTGGCGGCCGGCTGCCCTTTACTGCAAATAATTGGTGGAGCTACGCGGGATCGAACCGCGGACCTCTTGCATGCCATGCAAGCGCTCTCCCAGCTGAGCTATAACCCCAAATTCTTTACTCTTTAGACAACCGGTTCTGGCGGCCGGTTGCCCTAACTCTGGTATTCAAATATCAAATAGTGGTGGAGCTACGCGGGATCGAACCGCGGACCTCTTGCATGCCATGCAAGCGCTCTCCCAGCTGAGCTATAACCCCACAAAGGTCGGCCTGGGTGATACACACCGCACTGCCCTGGGTACTTCATTTCTACAATCAGGAACCTGGTGGAGCTACGCGGGATCGAACCGCGGACCTCTTGCATGCCATGCAAGCGCTCTCCCAGCTGAGCTATAACCCCTTGGATTCCAGATTGTCCGAGAAGAATTTGGTGGAGCTACGCGGGATCGAACCGCGGACCTCTTGCATGCCATGCAAGCGCTCTCCCAGCTGAGCTATAACCCCAACTCACCTCGGCGCTACCAAAGTTATCTCTGGCAACGGAGGCGCATGATAGGCATCACCCGCTTTGCTGTCAACCCAAAAATAACACCGACTGGAGCGTTTAGTCAAAATTCAGACAGTTAGCTGTTTTTACCGCCAACAAGATGGCTATCTCACTGTTTTATGTCACAAATCTACTTGTCTGCCAAAAACAAAGGGCCCCGTTCGGGAGCCCTTTGTTGTCAACGACTGGCGCTTATTCGGCGGCCATGCGTGCTTCGATATAGGCCAAGGCGCGATCGATGCGTGCCAGCACCCGCTCCTTGCCCACCAGCGCCATCACGGCGTCGATGGCGGGGGACTGACCCAGCCCGGTCACGGCGACGCGCAGCGGCATGCCGACTTTGCCCATGCCCTGACCCAGCTCGGCGGCAGTGGCTTCGATCAGCTCGTGCAGCGCCTCCGTGGTCCAGGTCTCCATCGCGGCCAGCTTGGCCTTGGCCAGGATCAGCGGCTCTGCGGCCACACCGCGCAGGTGCTTCTTGGCGGCGGCTTCGTCGAGCGCCTCGTACTCTTCGAACAGATAGCGGCTCTGGGCGGCCATCTCCACCAGGGTGTTGCAGCGCTCGGCCAGCAGGGTCACCACCTCGGCCAGAGTCGGGCCTGTGCTGGTGTCGATGTGCTGCGCGGTCATGTGCCATTCCAGATACTTGGCGACGTGGACCGGGTCCTGGCTGCGCATGTAGTGGTTGTTCAGCCACAGCAGCTTGTCGGTGTTGAAGGCGGAGGCGGACTTGGAGATGGCATCCAGGCTGAACAGCTTGATCATCTCGTCCAGGCTGAAGATCTCCTGATCGCCGTGGGACCAGCCCAGACGCACCAGGTAGTTCAGCAGCGCTTCCGGCAGGTAACCGTCGTCGCGATACTGCATCACGGACACGGCGCCGTGGCGCTTGGAGAGCTTGGCGCCGTCGTCACCCAGGATCATGGAGACGTGAGCAAACTCCGGCACCGGGGCGTTCAGGGCCTTGTAGATGTTGATCTGGCGCGGGGTGTTGTTGATGTGATCTTCACCACGGACCACGTGGGTGATCTCCATGTCCCAGTCATCCACCACCACGCAGAAGTTGTAGGTCGGCGCGCCGTCGGTACGACGGATGATCAGGTCATCGAGCTCGGTGTTGGCAAACTCGATGCGGCCACGCACGTGGTCGTCGAATACCACAGAGCCTTCGGTGGGGTTGCGGAAGCGGATCACGTGGGGCGCATCGGCCGGGTGATCGTGCGCCTTGTCGCGGCACTTGCCGTCATAGCGGGGCTTCTCGCCGCTCGCCATCTGGCCTTCACGCAGCGCTTCCAGGCGCTCCTTGGAGCAGAAGCACTTGTAGGCGCGGCCGTCGGCCAGCATCTCGTCGATCAGCGCGTTGTAGCGATCGAAACGCTTGGTCTGGTAGTAAGGACCCTCATCCCAGTTCAGCTCCAGCCATTCCATGCCCTCAATGATGGCGTCGATGGCCTCCTGAGTGGAACGTTCCAGATCGGTATCCTCGATACGCAGCACAAACTCGCCACCCTGGCTTTTCGCATAGAGCCAGGAGTAGAGCGCGGTACGGGCACCGCCGACATGCAGAAAGCCGGTCGGGCTGGGAGCAAAACGGGTTTTGACTTTCATCTTTAAGCCTTGTGTAGAGGGCCTTGGGCCAATTCATTAAAAAAACCGTCGCATTTTAGCACTCAGAATCACGGATGGGAAAACCATGCAACAGCAGGGGCCTAAATAGGCAAGGATCCGGCCATGCCCCCATTCTTTGAGTGGGATCGCAAAACCTCCCCTCTTTTTCCGCTTTGCTGGGCAACATCGCTGGAGAAGTCTCCCGCCCTGCCGATAAATCCGTCAACTATCTACGTTACAAGGAACGCAAGATGCAGTTTCGTTCTATCCAGAATCGCATCCTGGTGATGGCGGGGATCGCCATGACCACGGCGCTGGTCATCCTGATCCTGCTCAATCAATACTCGGGCAAACAGACCCAGCAGCTGACCATCAGCTCCAGTCGTGCCGCGCTGCAGCAGGAGGCCTGGCAGAAGGTGAGTGCCAACGCCCGTGCCGAAGCCGCCACCATCACCCAGCTGCTGCAAAAGGGGCTCTCCTACACCCAGCAGATGGCCGGTACCCTCGCCCTGCAGCAGCAGGGCAAGCTGCCGCTGGATCGCCAGCAGGCCACCGATCTGCTCAAGGCGCAGCTCGCGCTGGAGCCACAACTGTACGGCGCCTTCGCCGGCTTCGAGCCGAACGGCTTCGACGGCCAGGACGCCGCCTTCGCCGGTCAGAGTGCGCTGGGCAGCGACAGCAAGGGGCGTTTCGTGCCCTACTTCTACCGTGACAAGGAGCAGATAGGCACCGACCTGCTGCTCTCCATCGAGAAGAGCGATGCCGACGAATTCGGCAACCCGGCCAACGACTACTACGCCTGCCCGAAACGGGAGGGGCGCTCCTGCCTCATCGATCCCTTCAAGGTGGATATCAACGGCCAGCAGGTGCTGGTGAGCACCATCACCACCCCCATCATGGTGGCGGGCCAGTTCAGGGGGATAGCCGCGCTGGATCTGGCGGTGGACTCCATCAGCCGGCAGGCCCAGTCCCTCAACAGCAACATCTATGACGGCAAGGGCGAGACCCTGATCGTCAGCGCCGCCGGGGTCATCACCGGCACCAGCGGCGATGCCAGCCTGCTCGGCAGCCGCGCCGACAAGCTGCTTGGCAACCAGTGGCAGCAATATCTGAAGCCGGAGGTGCAGCGTCAGGAGCTGGACGAATCTTTCCGCATCTCGGTGCCCATCATGGTGCCGGGCATGAGCCGCAACTGGGCCATCATAGTCACCCTGCCCTATCAGGTGGTACTGGCCGGTGCCGACCAGCTGGAGAGCCAGCTCAACGACATGAGCCGGGCCGCCATGACCCAGCAGCTGATCGGCGCCCTGCTGGTGCTGGTGTTGGCGCTGGCCACCATGCTGGTGATCGCCCGCAGCATCACGGGCCCCATTCGGCAGATGGTCAGCCTGGTGGATGACATCGCCGATGGCGAGGGGGATCTCACCAAGCGCCTCAACACCCAGTCCAAAGACGAACTGGGGGCACTGGCCCGCGGCATCAACCGCTTCATCGACAAGCTGCAGGTATTGCTTGGGGATGTGCAGAAGACCGCCAGCGAGGTGAACCGCCACGCCGGTGACACCGACAGGATCGCCGGCCAGACCGATACCAATTTGCAGCATCACCAGGCGGAGATGGAGCAGATGCTGACCGCGGTGCAGGAGATGTCCTATGTCAGCCAGGAGGTCGCCACCCACGCCAACAACACCGCCGACTCGGCCAAGCAGGCCCAGAGCGCGGCGGATCAGGGCAAGGTGCGCTTCCAGCAGGTGATCCAGTCCATGCACAGGGTCGCCGCCGAGGCGGGCAAGGGGGCCGAGGTGGTCGAGGGGCTGGCCCACGACAGCGAGCAGATCACCAGCATACTCACCGTGATCCAGGGCATCGCCGATCAGACCAACCTGCTGGCCCTCAACGCCGCCATCGAGGCGGCCCGGGCCGGCGAGCAGGGCCGCGGCTTCGCGGTGGTCGCCGACGAGGTTCGCAAGCTGGCCGGCAACACCCAGCAGGCGGTGCAGAATACCCAGGAGTTGATCGAGAAGATCCGCCACAGCTCGACCAACGCGGTCAACGCCATCCAGCAGAGCCAGCAGCTGACCCATCAGGCGGTGGGGGAAGCGGATCTGGCGGAGGCGGCGCTCGGCAGCATCTACCAGGCCATCTCCACCATCAACGACATGACCTACCAGATCGCCTCCGCCGCCGAGGAGCAGAGCTCGGTTGCCGAGACAGTCTCCGGCAATCTGTCAAAAACCAACGCACTGGCCAACGACATCGCCCAGGATGCGACTCAGACGGCCAAAGCCAGCCAGGCCTTGCGCCAGGCGGCGGAGCGTTTACAGCAATTGCTGGGACAATTTCGTCTCAGCTGATAATTTTCATGCTCTGGACTCTCCCCCTCGGGGGCGAGTCCGTTTACCATAGACGGCATATTTGCCTGATGGCAGGCAATGTAGTGAGAGGTAAATGCCGTGCCCACCCCGGACCGTCGCCCACGTGGCCATAACAGACGTGCCCAGCAGCGTCGCCAAGACGAATCACAAGGATCCCTGCTCCATCGTATCAATGCCGCCACCCTGCCCCTGCGTCAACGCCTCGGCCAGGGCATGAGTGGTTTTGGTCAACGCAACAAGGACACCCAGAAGGGTTCATTCAAGCTGACCAGCCCGCTGCCGCGCAAAAACACCATAGGCCTGCTGGTGCTGGTGCCCATCTGGCTGCTGCTGCTGGCCTGGGAGCCTGCGCCCTCGGCGCCCCGCGTGGCCCCTTCCGGCTCGCTCGCTGTGCCGCTGGCCGTGCCGACCCAGGCGCTGACCGTGGGCAGCGCCGCCAGCGGGGGAGCGGTGCAAGCCGCCAAGCCGGTCGAGGAGAAGGTGAACGGCAGCTGGCTGCAACACGATGTGCAGGCCGGAGAGACCCTCTACTCCATCTTCCGCAAGTTCGAGCTGCCGGGCGCCGAGCTGAGCCGGCTGATCGCCATCGAGGGGCCGGATCGCCCGCTGACCCGACTGCAATCGGGCAAGTCGGTGTTCATCCTGGTGGACACAGGCCGCCGCATCCAGCGGGTCGAGATCCGCTCCTTCGGTCAGGTGAGTTACCGCTACGACCGGCAGGGTGAAGGGTTTGCCCTCAAGGAGTGATACAACGGGAGGCTGATGAGCCTCCCGTTTTTTTGAGCGAACCCATGAAACAAGCCGCTGACTTCGCAATAGTTTTAGCTTGCTCAAAAAATGAAAAGTGCCAAATTGACAAGGGATCGGGCTTCAGTACAATCGTTTGTGCTTTCGACAGGGATTGTACTGCATGCTACTGGGACAAATTGACGTAGTCAGTCATGGGTAGGCCCCTGCATCCTAGGCAAATGCTGCCCAACAAGGCGTTAGTTTCATTTTGTTATAGATAGGACTTACCACATGTCTGACATTCGCACCGGCCAAGTAAAATGGTTCAATGAGACCAAGGGCTTTGGCTTCATCGAGCAATCCCAGGGACCGGACGTTTTCGTTCACTTCTCCTCCATCCAGAGCACAGGTTTCAAGACCCTGGCTGAAGGTCAAAAAGTCCAGTTCACCGTGACCGATGGCAAGAAAGGCCCTCAGGCTGAGAACGTGACTCTGCTCTAAGCCGCACCCGTGAGCTCGCAGGAGGAGATCGACTCCTCCTATTTTTTTGCCCGCCATTTACCTCCCTCTCCCCGCGCCAACCAAGGCACGCCCTCCAATCGACAAGCGCCCTGCCATACCGGCACAATGCATAGACTGTGACTCTGGCGAGGCCAGCACGCACATGATGTCCCAGCTGATCAAATACAGGCGAAAGAGACCGATACGGCGGAATATGTTTGGGAAAATGGGAAAATAAAAAGGTGATATAGAGGCATGCAGTTGAACTGCGATATCGAAGGGATGGGGCACTACGAAGAGAGATTGGAGCGGGAAACGAGACTCGAACTCGCGACCCCGACCTTGGCAAGGTCGTGCTCTACCAACTGAGCTATTCCCGCAACAGGATGTCATCTGCACATGATTGGAGCGGGAAACGAGACTCGAACTCGCGACCCCGACCTTGGCAAGGTCGTGCTCTACCAACTGAGCTATTCCCGCAACGGAATATCATCTGCAAACTTTTGGAGCGGGAAACGAGACTCGAACTCGCGACCCCGACCTTGGCAAGGTCGTGCTCTACCAACTGAGCTATTCCCGCAACAGAATGTCATCTGCACATGATTGGAGCGGGAAACGAGACTCGAACTCGCGACCCCGACCTTGGCAAGGTCGTGCTCTACCAACTGAGCTATTCCCGCATCGGAATATCATCTGCAGCACTTCATAAAATAAGCTTGGAGCGGGAAACGAGACTCGAACTCGCGACCCCGACCTTGGCAAGGTCGTGCTCTACCAACTGAGCTATTCCCGCAACATTGGTTGTCTTTCAGGCTGTGCTGATGATTGGAGCGGGAAACGAGACTCGAACTCGCGACCCCGACCTTGGCAAGGTCGTGCTCTACCAACTGAGCTATTCCCGCATCGGAATATCATCTGCAAACTTTTGGAGCGGGAAACGAGACTCGAACTCGCGACCCCGACCTTGGCAAGGTCGTGCTCTACCAACTGAGCTATTCCCGCAACTGCCTTAAAACGGCCGTACAGCATTTGGTTGCTTGCGCTACTGTACGGGAGCCGAATTATAAGAGCAGTCATTCCAATTGCAAGGGCTTTTTTGTCACTGTGCAGTCGTTCGCTCAAAAGCTGGTCGAACTGTCGATTTTAGCGACCGGACGGCGCCAACCCCTTGCCGGCAACTCAGATTTTGAAGACGTGACCACGGTAGAACTGCAGCTCGGCGATGGACTCACGGATGTCATCCAGCGCCATGTGGGTGCCGCGCTTGGTGAACTGATCCAGCAGCTCCGGCTGCCAGCGGCGCACCAGCTCCTTGATGGTGCTGACGTCGACGTTGCGGTAATGGAAGAAGGCTTCCAGCTCGCCCATGTGCTTGACCATGAAGCGGCGATCCTGGCCTATGCTGTTGCCGCACAGCGGGCTGGTGCGCTCCGGCACCCACTGACGGATAAACGCGAGCGTCTCGGCCACGGCGCGCGCCTCGTCATGTTCACTCGCCTTGACCCTGGCCACCAGGCCGCTCTTGGTGTGGGTGTTGACGTTCCACTCGTCCATCTTGGCGAGCTCTGCCTCGCTCTGGTGAATGGCGATGACAGGCCCTTCTGCCAGCACGTTCAGATCCTTGTCGGTGACGATGGTGGCGATCTCCAGTACCACGTTTTGCTCGGGGTCCAGACCCGTCATCTCCATGTCGATCCATACCAGGTTCTGCGCGCTGACTGTCATGATTACTCTCTCAGTTAGGAGGAATGGCGGAATTTTGCCGATTTGCATGTATCATACTGGCTTTGGATCTGTTCATAAACTGGCGAATCGAGTGGCAAAGAAAGCAAAACTCAATCTGGGTCAACAAAGACGCGTCCAGGCCAACCGCGAGCGGCGGCTGCAAAAAGATCACAGCACGGTCGTGGATGACACCCTGTTTGGCCCGGCCATCGAGGGCATGGTGATCAGCCGTTTCGGTCAGCATGCGGACGTGGAGGCGAGTGACGGCACCATCCACCGCAGCAACCTGCGTCGCAGCAGCATCAGCAGCCTGGTGTGCGGTGACAAGGTAGTCTGGCGTCCCGGCCTCAATGCTGCGACCGCGGGCGTCATCGAGGCGGTACACCCGCGTCACTCGGTGCTGACCCGACCGGACTTCTACGACGGGGTCAAACCCATCGCCGCCAACATCGACCAGATCATCATCGTCTCGGCGGTGGTACCCGAGTTCTCCACCAACATCGTCGACCGCTATCTGGTGGCCGCCGAAGACGTGGAGATCCAGCCGCTCATCGTGCTGAACAAGGTCGACATGCTCGACGCCGCCGCCCGCGCGCGCATCGAGCTGCAGCTCGCCCCCTATCGCAGGCTCGGCTACCAGGTGATCCTGGTGAGTTGCGAGAGCGGCGAAGGGCTGGACGAACTCAAGGCCCAGTTCGAGGGCAAGATCAGCATCTTCGTCGGCCAGTCCGGGGTGGGCAAGTCCTCCCTGACCAATGCCCTGATGCCCGGGCTGGGTGTGCTCACCGGCGAGATCTCCGAGAACTCGGGGCTAGGTACCCACACCACCACCACGGCGCGGCTCTACCACTTCCCGAGCGGCGGCGATCTGATCGACTCCCCCGGGATCCGCGAGTTCGCACTCTGGCACCTGGAAGCCGATCGCATCACCTGGTGTTTCGTCGAGTTTCGTGACTACCTGGGTGGTTGCCGATTCCGCGACTGCACCCACAAGGACGATCCCGGCTGCGCCCTGCGCGCGGCGGTCGACAGTGGCGCCATCAGCGCCGATCGCTTCCACAACTATCACCGCATCCTGGAAACCATGCAGGAAGCCCGCCACGGTCGGCAACAAGCCCGGCTGTGACCCATTCAACTTATTTCGATGAAGATCATGAGCATCACTGACAACCTGAAAATTGCCGGTCAATATTGCCTGCCCAAACATGCCGTCTCCCGCCTGGTAGGCAAGCTGGCGGCCGCCGAGGCCGGAAAGCTCACCACCAGGGTGATAGAGGCGTTCATCAAGCAGTACCAGGTCGACATGAGCGAGGCGTTGCACGAGAGTCCCGCCCACTACCCGAGCTTCAACGCCTTCTTCACCCGTGAGCTCAAGCCGGGGATACGCCCGCTGGTGGAAGATGCAATGACCCTGGCCCTGCCGGTGGATGGCACCGTCAGCCAGCTCGGCCCCATCCAGCAAGGCCGCATCATCCAGGCCAAGGGCCACGACTACAGCGCCCGCGAGCTGCTGGGGGGCTTTGAGGATCTGGTGGCGCCGTTCAAGGATGGGGATTTTGCCACCATCTATCTGGCGCCCAAGGATTACCACCGCATCCACATGCCGCTGGACGGCGTGCTGGAGAGCATGGTGTTCGTGCCGGGGGATCTCTTCTCCGTCAACCCGCTCACCGCCGACAACGTGCCAAACCTGTTCGCCCGCAACGAACGGGTGGTCGCCACCTTCCGCACCCCCCATGGTCCCATGGCGCTGGTGCTGGTTGGCGCCACCATAGTCGCCAGCATCGAGACCATCTGGGCCGGCAACATAGCGCCGACCAAACAGAAGGAAGTGGTGCGCTGGGACTACAGTGGCGAGCAAGCCATCACCCTGCAGAAAGGGGCCGAGATGGGCCTGTTCAAGCTCGGCAGCACAGTGGTCTGCCTGTTTGGCCCTGGCATGCTGGCCGGTTTCGAGCCGCACCTGGCCAACGGCGTGACCACCCGCATGGGTCAACCCTTTGCCAAGCTGGCGGCCAAGCCATGAGCGACCAACCCACTCCGCCAGCACAGCGAAAGAACCCGCTGCACGGGCTGACCCTGGAGGCGATCGTCACCGCCCTGGTCGAGCATTACGGCTGGGAGCAGCTGGGGAAGGAGATCGACATCCGTTGCTTCACCCAGGATCCCAGCATCAAATCCAGCCTGAAATTCTTGCGCAAGACCCCCTGGGCCAGGGAGAAGGTCGAGAGCCTCTACCTGTACGTCCAGCGCAAGCAGGCGAAAAAGAAGGAAGACCCCGATGGCGTTTAAAATTACTTACACCTACGGCAAAAAAACCAAAGAGATCGGCTACGCCAACGACAAGTTCAACAGCATCTACGATGCCATCGCCGCGGCCGAGGGGATCAACCTGGCCAGCTTCCACGCCATGGAGGCCCAGCTGGCCCAGGTCTGCCGCCGCGACAAGAAGAGCGTGAAGGATTACCAGGAGAACTACTTCAAGGAACTGGGCTTCTCCAGCATCGTCATCGAGCGGGATCTGCAGGAGTAATATGCGCACCCTGACCCTGATGGCCGCCTCCCTGCTGCTGGCGGCCTGCAGCACCCCGGAACAGCACCTGGTCGGCAACGATCAGGATGTCCACGGCTGCCGTGCCAGCGCCGGCTACCAGTGGTCCAGCCTGACCAGCCAGTGCGTGCGGCTGTTCGAGCAGGCGGTGCGGCTGCAATCCCTCAAGGCCGATGAAACCGGCAGTGCCTTCGTGCTGTTCGGCCCCGATCAGCGCGAGGCCGAGCTGACTCTGCCAAGCGGCGAGCAGATCCGGCTGGTCCGCCAGGGGGACGAGGGCAACTGGTCCTGGCAGGGCGGCGCCTATCAGCTCTTCCCCTGGAAGGGTTATCTGCTCAAGTCCGGCGAGCAGGTACTGTTCCACGGTGACAGCGCGCTGCAAGGCTGAGCCTTCCATGACAAACCCCGGCCTCTGCCGGGGTTTTTGTTGATGCTGGCTGCTGCTGCACGCAGGCCTGAACCGCCAGGATGCGCCAATGGCGGTTCCCTCTCCTTGATGCTCGCTACCCCCCAAAAACAAACACCCCGTTGCAGGCAACGGGGTGTTTGGTGCGGACCGCCGCCATGACGGGCGGCGGGCAGGGCCGGATCAGTTGCCCAGGGTGGCGAACAGGCTCTGCTCCAGGCTGCCACGAGAGACGCAGACCGGGCTGATGGACGGCGCCAGCACGCGCTCGCCGGAGGACTCGACGAAGTAGAGCTGGGTGTTGCCCTTGACGTTGACGGTCGCCACGCTGTTGTTGCCGCTCTGGGTGATGATCAGGTTGATCTGCAGATTGGGGTTGCCCAGCGCCACTTTGGCGCCCATGGTGCCGCAATCCAGCCACTCGAGACCCTCGGCCGAATTCTCGACGTTGGCGGTCATCAGGCCGGAGCCACGCTGGCTGTTCTCGATGTTCAGGCCGTGATCGCCAAACCACTTCTCGGCGCGGGCCCACACCAGATCCACCGGGATCGCCAGCTCCTGGGTGTTGTTGGTCGCCTTGGCAACCGGCGGGGTATAGCGATACTGCTCGCCGCCATTGTTGTCACTGGCACAACCGACCATCAACAGGGCCAGGGCGCCCCCCATTATCTTCTTCATGTCGCTTCTCTCATCCATACGGCCACAGGCCAACCGGCGGCTATTATGGCGCCCGCGACACAGACTGTCAGCAGGGATCAACAGAAATGGTCAAGCCTTCGGCCACGCTTTACAAAAGTGGCCTGTTATCATAGATTTGCTCGAAGTCTCCCCCGTGAGTATCCCCGTGAATTCCTTGCTCACCCTGGCTCTGCTGCAGCAGATCATCGACCAGTTACCCATGAATATCTTTTGCCGGGATACGGACGGACGCTACCTGTTCGCCAACAAGGTCTTCGCGCGAGAGGCTGGCCTGCAGCACCCCCATGAACTCGTCGGCAAGACGGATGCCGAGATGCCCTGGGGCGATGTGTTCCGGGAGGAGGATCAGCGTCTGCTGGCCGAGCGGCGTCCCCTGCTCCATCAGCAGCTGCACTGCCACAGCGGCGGCACCACCAGCTGGATGGAGATCCACAAGATCCCGCTCTATGACGAGCAGGGCCACCCGCTTGCCCTGTTCGCCATGATCAGCGAGATAGATCAGCGCAAGGAGCTGGAGCAGACCTTCCGCCAGCAGCAGCTGCTGCAGCGTCGCCTGCTGGACGCCATCCCGGACCCTATCCGGCTGGAAGACCACCAGGGCCTGCTCATCGACTGCAACCAGGCCTTTCTCGACTTCATGGGGCTGGCGGCGAGCGAGGCGCTGGGCCAGCGGATCGCCCCTCGCCTGCCCGCCGTACAGCCGCTGGGACGGGGGGAGTATTGCCTGATGGATGCCAATGGCCAGGGCCGCCATCTGGAGGTGACCCGGGTCGACGTCCCGGATGACGAGGGCAACTCCCTCGGCATCCTGACCCTGAGCCGTGACATCACCGGGCTACGCACCACCCAGGCCCAGCTCCAGCAGGAGCAGCATTACGACAGCCTGACCGGCCTGCTCAAACTCTCCCACTTCCTGCAGACCAGCCGCCACCTCGGCGCCCGCCCGGCCAGCCTGCTGCTGGTCGATCTGCAACATTTTCGCGAGATCAACGATCGCTTCGGCATCCGCATCGCCGATCGCCTGCTCAGCCAGGTGGCCCGTCGCCTGCAACGGCTGGCGCCGCCCCAGTCCCTGCTGTGCCGGGTGGCGGCCGATGACTTCGCCCTGCTGCTGCCGGACTTGCCCCTTCCCCTGACCGAGTGGAGCCGCAACCTGCAGTACGAGTTGATGGTGCCCTATCAGGTCGAGGAGCACAGGATCCAGATCCCGGTCTTCCTCGGCATCGCCCAGGGCAAGGCCAACGATGCCGAGCGCCTGCTGAGCCATGCCGAGGCCGCCCTGGCCCAGGGCAAGCGCCAGCAGCAACACTGCACCCTGTTCGACCCCGAACTCGATGCCAAGCTCAAACGCCGTCAGCTCATCGCCGCCCAGCTGCCGCTGGCCATCAAGTCGGCCCAGCTGGTCGCCGTCTATCAGCCGATCATCTGCACCCACAGCAACCAGTTGCACGGCGCCGAACTGCTCTGCCGCTGGCCTCATGCGGAATTCGGCATGATCTCCCCCGACGAATTCATTCCCCTGGCGGAAGAGCTGGGGCTCATCGGCCAGCTCGGCCAGCTGATGCTGGAGCTGGGCTGTGCCCAGCTGGCGCGCTGGCAAGTGGCGGCGCCGGATCTGGTGCTCTCAGTCAACCTGTCGCCGCTGCAGTTCCGTGACCCCGAGCTCTGCCCGCAGATCTTCGCCTGCATCGAACGCCACGGGATAGCCCCCTGGCAACTGGAGCTGGAGATCACCGAAGGGGTGCTGATGGAAAATGCCGACGAGATAGAGAGCAACCTCGCAAACCTGATCGAGGCCGGCTTTCAGCTCGCCATCGACGACTTCGGCACCGGCTACTGCTCCCTGGCCTACCTGCCGAGGTTGCAGGTGGCGACCCTCAAGCTGGACAGAAGCTTCACCCAAGGGTTGGCGACCAACCAGGCCACCACCGCCATAGTGCGCTCCGTCATCGGCCTCGGCCATGAGCTCGGGATCAAGATCACCGCCGAAGGGGTGGAGACCCAGGAGCAGCAAGCCTGGCTGGCCCAGGCGGGCTGCGATCACCTGCAGGGCTACCTGTTCAGCCGCCCCCTCCCCCCGGCGGAATTCGCCCGCAACTACCAGTTGCCCGCGGACTGATGGACAGACAATAAAAAAGGCCACTTCAAGTGGCCTTTTTTATTGTCTGTCGAGGGCATCTCGACAATCTGGCTAGCGCGCCTTACTCCTGGAAGTAGGTGCCCCAGCCGTCGTAATCCACGCCGTATTTCTCGAGGACCGGCAGCATCTTCTCGATGTCGGCGACGATGGCTTCGATCTCCAGCTTGCGCACTACGGTGGCGTCGAAGCAGAAGATGGGGGCGCCGTCGTCCAGCTCCATCTCTTCGGCATCGGTCACTTCAAAACCGGCCTTGAACAGATCGACCGCCGCCTTCTCCAGCAGATCGAAGTCCTGGCAGGCAAAGTGGTGCTCAATCTCGTAGTCCACATCCGGATTGCTGCCGTCGGCCAGCAGCTCGTTGACGATGGCGGTGGTCTCTTCGCGCCACTCTTGCATGTTGATACTCATATAAACCCCAGACGGTATTTGATGGATGTCGACACCCGGCTGGCCGGCAATAGGCACTCTTGCCGCCAGGGGTATGGTTGCGGCAAAGCATACCCGCAGAGTGCATCCGGCTCAATGCGAGGGACCAAGATAACTGCCTCGCCCGCCCCCTCCCAAATGGTGGTGTCCGCAAAAAGGTTAAAAAAGGGTAATCAGCTGCCCAAGAATTAGATGCACATACATAACTTCACATCTTCTCAGCCACACCTTGTGTTCAGCGCCATTAGGCCACTCAAAACCAGTGCATATCACCTTATGGAGCTTGATGACAAATGCCCTGTCTGAGGGTATCAAGGGACGCGGGTGAATCACTGCCCGCCAGGAAAGCGGAGTCCGACGGGCTCCCTTTTTGATCATGTGAAGGAGCACATAGTAATGCCTAAAAAAACAATAATGAGCCTGCTTGTCGGCTCGACCCTTATGATTGGAAACCACGCCATGGCCGCCCCGGTCCATGGTCCCTTCGATGCCCCCCTCGCCGACGAGGTGAAGGTGCTGGAGATGCTTAAAAAGAGCGGCCACATCCCGACCCTGGCCTCTCCCGAGCAGGAGCAGGCCGCGCTGGCCCGCTATTACCGCGACAAGGCGCGGGCCTACCCAGGCGGCAGTGGCAGCCTGGCGCAGAAAGAGGGCAAGGTGCGGGAGCGCATCCTCAAGAAGATCCGCCTGAACGGCACAGCACGGCCGGGTGATCGGGTGCCAACCCTGCTGCTCAAGGCGATCGAGAAGGAGCACTACAGCGGCAAGATGCGCAAGGACAAGATCCTCGCCATCCTGGTGGACTTCCCGGACTACCCGAAGAACAGCCTCAGCCCCGAGCTCACCAAGATGTACTACCCGGACTACACCCCGGCGCACTACAACGATCTGCTGTTCTCGGCCAAGGGCTATGCGGGACCGGGCGGCGAGCGCTTCATCTCCATGCGCCAGTTCTACGAGCAGCAATCCGGCCAGAGCTACAGCGTGGGTGGCCAGGTGGCCGGCTGGTATACCGCCGCCAAGAGTGCCGCCTACTACGGCAGCAACCTCAACGAGACGGCGGTGCGGGAGCTGGTGAAGGAGGCGCTGCACCAGGTGGCGGGGGATCCTTCCATCGATCTCGCCCAGTTTGATCAAGAGGATCGCTACGATCTGAACGGCAACGGCAACAGAGACGAGCCGGACGGCCTCATCGACCACCTGATGATCTTCCACTCCAGCGTGGGGGAAGAGGCGGGCGGCGGCGATCTCGGCGAAGATGCCATCTGGGCCCATCGCTGGAACCTCGGCGCCCCCTACCCGATCCCGGGCACCGACAGCCCGAGCGGGAACTTCGGTGGCCAGTTCGCCGCCTACGACTACACCATCCAGCCCATCGACGCCGCCGCCGGGGTCTGTGCCCACGAATATGGCCACGATCTCGGGCTGCCGGACGAGTACGACACCAAGTACAGCGGCAAGGGGGAACCGGTGGCGACCTGGTCCATCATGTCGTCCGGCTCCTGGGCCGGGGTGATCGGCGGCACCGAGCCGACCGGTTTCTCCGCCTGGGCCAAGGAGTTCCTGCAGGCCTCCCTCGGCGGCAACTGGCTGCACGGCAGCAACCTGCGGCTCGACGATCTCAGCCCCCGCGGCAACGTCTACATGCTGGATCAGGCCAACGACAAGGGCCGCAACGACGACGTGGTGCGCATCAATCTGCCCGCCAAGCAGATCCCGCTCAACCCGCCCTACGCCGGCCAGTACCAGTACCACGGCGGCAAGGGCAACGGCCTCGACAACCGCATGAGCCTGGCGCTGGATCTGACCGGCAGGCAGAGCGCCAGCCTGGCGTTCAAGGCCTGGTATCAGATCGAGGAGGGCTTTGACTATGCGCGGGTGCTGGTCAACGGCGAGCCCATTCCGGGCAACCTGACCACCGCCGACGATCCGAACGGGGTCGGCTTCGGCGTCGGCCTCACCGGCAACTCCAACGGCTGGGTCGATGCCGAGTTTGACCTGAGCCCCTGGGCTGGTCAGCGCATCGAGCTCAGCCTGCAATACCAGAGCGACGCCGGCGTGGCCGAAAACGGCCTGTTCGTGGACGAGATCCAGCTGCTCGCCGACGGAGACGTCGTGCTGAGCGACGGGGCAGAGGGCAGCGCCGCCTTCACCCTGGCCGGCTTCGTGCAGAGCAACGGCAGCGAGGCCAAGGATCACTACTACCTGGCCGAGTGGCGCAACCATGCGGGAGTCGACAAGGGGCTGGCCCACATCAACGTGGCGGATCAGCTGATGCGCTACGAGCCGGGCATGCTGCTCTGGTACGTGGACAACAGCCAGGCCAACAACTGGGTGGGAGTCCATCCGGGTGAAGGCTTCCTCGGCGTGGTGGATGGGGATCAGCGCACCCTGAGCTGGAGCGATGGCGCCGTGGCCGGCACCCGCTACCAGATCCACGACGCCACCTTCAGCCTGGGCTTCCAGCGTCCGCTCGACCTCAAGCATCCGAGCGGCGCCCTGCTGCGCGACTTCTGGATAGCCCCGAACCGGGTGTTCAAGGATTCCCGCAGCTACCAGAGCGACGCCATCCCGGATGCGGGTCGCCTGCTGCCCGAGTATGGCCTCAAGATCAGCGTCACCGGCCAGGCCCGTGACATGAGCACGGGCCGCATCATCATCAGCCGTCATTGAGTCATGACGGAGTGCAACCGGGGGCCGCTGGCCCCCTTTTTGTGGCCGCCAGGCGGGAAGCCGGCGCCTGCTGTCCCTCGTGCCCCCCGGCAAGCGCCCCGGTGGCGGGGCGGCGGGGCGGCGAGCGGATTGCTCGGTTATCGAGCGAACGGCACCGCAATCTGCACCCCATGGTTGACACCCCAGTCCAGAAAGGGTTTAATGCGCGCCGTTGCCCAGATAGCTCAGTCGGTAGAGCAGGGGATTGAAAATCCCCGTGTCGGCGGTTCGATTCCGTCTCTGGGCACCAACAATTCCTCCTTAGTTCAGTCGGTAGAACGGCGGACTGTTAATCCGTATGTCACTGGTTCAAGTCCAGTAGGAGGAGCCAAATTTGAAAGGCCCGCTCACTCGAGCGGGCCTTTTTGCATCTGGCGTTCGCGCGCGGCGGCGCAGCTCTCCCCACAGAGCTATGACAGGTTCTCGTCACCGTGCCAGACGTGGCCGGCATAGCAGGCCCGCGCGACCTCGTGGCAAGGGTCATCGGCGTGGCGGCGGAAAAAATGCTGATCCCGTTGCAGCAGCAGCGAGCTCATCGAATGGTTGATGCTGGCCAGCGCCTCACCGGCGGTCAAGCCGGCGACCCGTTGATCGGTGGCCAGATGGGCCAGAACTCTCTCACGACTATTCATGATCGTCTCCCTCGGTGGATCGAGTCGTGATCTGACCATAGCAGCAGCTCTCCGGCTACCGCAAACTCGGTGCCAGGGGTGGCCCCGGGCCGGTCCCGATCCCCGTCAGATCGGTACTGGTTGGAGTCTCATCACCCGGCAGGCGTCGCCAAATGACAAGGCCCGCTCGAGGGAGCGGGCCTTGTCAGTCTGGTCATCTGCTAGCCGCCGTTACAGGCCGCCAGCAGCAGAGTGGCCCCGCAGGTGGCGCTGAACATCAGCAACCCAGCCTGCAACACCCCTTCCGGATCCGTCTGTTTTCTTCTCTTCCTGAACCTTATCCATTTAGGCTTCATCGAGCCCACCTCATCCTTTCTTGTGCGCGACTCCTGCGCCGGCTCTCCTGCCTTGCTCGGCAGGCGGCTCATCTTTGGACAAGCGCCACTCGCCGTCAATCACCCGCCGATAATAATTCCGGCCAGGCCCTCGCCTGGCTGGCAAGGTGGCTCGGCGGCCGCTCAACAATAGCGAAAAGCGGCGTGACCCATCCCCCATGCCAGGGCTATGATGAGCCGACGATTTCCTACCCTCAGGGAGACCCAAGATGAGCAGCCCCTT
Organism: Aeromonas sp. sif2433; assembly: GCF_019218705.1. NCBI lineage: Bacteria > Pseudomonadati > Pseudomonadota > Gammaproteobacteria > Aeromonadales > Aeromonadaceae > Aeromonas > Aeromonas sp. sif2433. Next base: position 49,544 of record NZ_JAHUXD010000011.1, on the reverse strand, counting down.
GCGTTATGTGCTGGACGGCATCCATTGCGAGCCACACTTCTTCACCGTGCCCCTCGACCACCAGCAGCCTGACGATGAGGAGACCATCACCCTGTTTGGCCGCACCCTCTGTCGCCAGGATCGGCTGGACGATGACCTGCCCTGGCTGCTCTTCCTGCAGGGAGGCCCGGGCTTCGGAGCCCCGCGCCCGACCGCCGCCAGCGGCTGGCTCAAGCGGGCGCTGCAGGAGTTTAGGGTGCTGCTGCTCGATCAGCGCGGCACCGGCCACTCCACCCCCATCCATGCCGAGGCGCTGGCCCAGTTCACGCCCCGCCAGCAGGCGGACTATCTCAGCCATTTTCGCGCCGACAGCATAGTGCGGGACGCCGAATACCTGCGCGAGATCCTGAGTCCGGGCCGGCCATGGAGCCTGCTCGGCCAGAGCTTCGGCGGCTTCTGCAGCCTCACCTATCTCTCCCTGTTCCCGGACAGCCTGCACGAGGTCTACCTCACCGGCGGTGTGGCCCCCATAGGCCGCAGCGCGGACGAGGTCTACCGCGCCACCTACCAGCGGGTCGCCGACAAGAATCGCGCCTTCTTCGCCCGCTTCCCCCACGCCCAGGCCATCGCCAACCGGCTGGCGAACCACCTGCATCACCACGAGGTGCGCCTGCCCAACGGCCAGCGCCTGACGGTGGAGCAGCTGCAGCAGCAGGGGCTGGATCTCGGCGCCAGCGGCGCCTTCGAGGAGCTCTACTACCTGCTGGAGGACGCCTTCATCGGCGAGCGGCTCAACCCCGCCTTCCTCTATCAGGTGCAGGCCATGCAGCCGTTCAACACCAACCCGGTGTTCGCCATCCTGCATGAGGCCATCTACTGCGAGGGGGAAGCCAGCAACTGGGCGGCCGAGCGGGTCAGGGGCGAGTACCCGGCCCTGGCCTGGGCGCCGGGCAAGGACTTCGCCTTCACCGGCGAGATGATCTACCCCTGGATGTTCGAGCAGTTCCGCGAGCTGATGCCGCTCAAGGAGGCCGCCCACCTGCTGGCCCACAAGGCGGACTGGGGCCCGCTCTACGATCCGGCCCGGCTGGCCCAGAACCGGGTGCCGGTGGCCTGCGCCGTCTACGCCGAGGACATGTACGTCGAGTTCGACTACAGCCGCGAGACGCTCAAGGGCCTCGGCAACAGCCGCGCCTGGATCACCAACGAATACGAACACAACGGCCTGCGGGCCGACGGCGAGCAGATCCTGGACCGGCTCATCCGCCTGAATCGGGATCGCTGATCCCGGCCCGGGCAGCAGGCCCGGGGCAATGACATCCTAAAATTGAGGGCGGCCCATGAGCCGCCCCACCCTGTCGGAAGCAACACACAATAATAAGGATCACCATTGGAACACCCGGAAACCTCGGCCGGCTGGCTGAGCCGTCTCTTCTATCACTGGACGGGCCCCTTGCTGCGCAAGGGTCTGAGCGAACCCCAGGTCAGCCTCGACGATCTCTATCCTCTGCTGCCGGAAGACAGGCGTGACGAGCGCGCCGACGCCTTCCTCGCGCTGACCGCCACCCGGCCGGTGCGGCCCTGGCCCATCATGGCCTTCATCTGGCATCACTACCGCGGCCGCATCGGCCTGCTCACCCTGCTGCAGTTGCTCGGCATGCTGGCGACCCTGGCCAGCCCCTGGCTGCTCAACCACAGCATGACCCAGCTCGGCGCCGGTGCCAGCACAGGCCACAAGCTGCTGCTGGCCTTCGCCCTGTTCGCCTCCGTGCTGGCCGCCGGCATGCTGGCGGAGCACTCCCTGCAGCTGGCGCTCAAGATGCACGTCCCCATTCGCCGCCTGCTGGCCGAGTCCCTGCTCGCCAAGGTGATGAAGCTGGGGGGCAAGAGCTTTGACGACCGCGCCGGTGGCCGGGTGCAGAACCTCATCAACCGGGACGTGTGGGACATCACCTGGATCCTGGCCGATCCCGCCATGCCGCTCACCATGGCGCTGCAACTGGCCGGCACCATAGCCCTGCTGGTGTGGCAGGTGGGCAGCGCCGGCCTGGTCGGCTTCGCCGTGCTCACCCTGCTGCTGCTGGTCTCCACCCGGGTGGTACGCCGCATGAACCAGCAGGAGCAGCAGCTCAAGCGCCAGCAGGACGAGCGCAACGGCATACTGGCGGAATACATCAAGAAGCTGCGGCTGGTGCGCCAGAACGGGCTCGGCGCCTTCTTCACCCAGGCGGCTAACGCCAAGCGCCAGCAGGAGCTCGGCGTGCTCGGCCGGGTGCTCAAGCTCGATGCCGTCAACAGCTTCCTGATGCTGAGCACCCCGCTGCTGGTCACCCTGGCCACCTTCACCACCTATCTCGCATCGGGCCAGAGCCTGACCCTGCCCCAGGTGTTCACCACCATCGCCCTGTTCGCGGTGCTGCGCATCCCCATGATGCGGCTGCCCTACCTCATCCGCACCCTGATCAACTTCAACACCGGCTTCAACCGGCTGTGCGACTTCCTCAACAGCGAGGAACAGCACCGGGATCTCAATGATCCCAGCCTGCCCGTCGGCAGCCTGCGGCTCGAGGCCGTCACCGCCCTGCACCAGCACAAGGCGGTACTGCAAGGGGCCAGCCTCGCTATCCAGCCGGGGGAGCTGGTGGGGATCACGGGGGCGACCGGGGCGGGCAAGAGCTGCCTGCTGCACCTGATCGCCGGCTTCGACAACGAGTTCGAGGGGGAGATCCGCCGCCACGGCCGGGTGGCCCACCTCGGCCACAAGCCCTGGCTGATGAACGACACCATCCGCAACAACATCTTGTTCGGCCAGCCCTGGCACGGCGAACGCTATCGCTGGGTGCTCGGCGCCTGCGCCCTCAGTGCCGACCTCAGCCTGCTCAGCCACGGCGATCAGACGCTGGTGGGCGAGCTCGGCACCCGCCTCTCCGGCGGCCAGCAGCAGCGGGTCGCCCTGGCGCGGGCGCTCTATGCGAAGGCCGACATCCTGCTGCTGGACAACCCCCTGTCGGCGCTGGATCCCATCGTCTCGGCCCAGGTGCTGGAGCAGGGGCTCGCCTTCAAGCCGGGCCCGACCCGGCTGCTGGTGAGCCACGATCCGGACGTGCTGGCCCACTGCGATCGGGTGATCCGGGTCGAGCAGGGCCAACTGGTGGAGCTCGACGCCCACCAGCTGGCGGATCTCATCCAGCACCCGCAGCCGGCCCCCATGGTGGCGCCACAGGAGGCGGAGCAGTTCAGCGAGGAGAAGGTGGTCGAGGGCAAGGTCGACTGGGGCCTGTTCGGCTTCATGTGGCAGCGCCTGGCCGCCCCCGGCGCCATCCTGATCGCGCTGCTGCTCACCCTGGGCCAGGAGGGGCTGCGCATCGCCTCGGATCTCTGGCTCGGCGGCAAGGCCGAGGTGGCGGATGTCCGTACCCTGCTCGGCATCTATGTGCTGCTGGGAGCCGGCTCCCTCGTCTGCATCATGGTGGTGCGGATCATCAACTACAAACTCGGCCTCAAGCTGGCCTGGACCCTGTTCGACGGCATGCTGGGGCGCATCAGCCGCGCCCCCATGGCGTTCTTCGACAAGGTGCCCCAGGGGCGCATCCTCAACCGCTTCGATCGGGATCTCGGGGAGGCGCAGGAGATACTGCTGTCCATGCTGATGGGGCTGTTCGCCATGCTCATCTCGGTGTTGCTGCAGGTGGCGGTGATCGGCGTCAACATGCCGCTGCTGCTGCTCATCGCCCCCCTGGTAGGCTGGGCGCTCTATGTGCTGCAGCGCCGCTACCGGGCGGTGCAGCTCAAGCTGCGGCGCCAGTCCTCGGTGCTGCGCTCCCCGCTCTACATCAGCATCAGCGAGACCATCCGCGGCGCCCCCGCCCTGCGCCTGGCCGGCGCCGAGCGTTACGCCCTGGATCAGGTGCTGCTGCACTATGACAACAACCTGCGCAGCTGGTACACCACCACCTCCATCAACCGCTGGCTCGGCATGCACCAGACCCTGCTCTCCGCCGCCCTGGTCGGGGCCGTGGCGCTGATGGTGGCCTTCAGCAACAGCTCGCTGCTGGGGGCCGTGGCCATCACCTACGCCTTCACCGCCTCGGCCATGCTCAACTCCCTGATCCGCACCTTCGCCGAGGTGGAGCAGGTGATGAATGCGGTGGAGCGGGTACGCGAGTACAGCGAGATCGAGAGCGAACGCCAGGAGGGTGAGCCGCTCGCCACCCCTCATCCCAGGGTGCGCTTCGACAACCTGGGGCTGCGCTACCCCGAGGCGAGCCAGTGGGCGCTGCACAAGGTGAACTTCGAGCTGGCCCCCGGCGAGAAGGTCGGCGTCTGCGGCCGCACCGGTGCGGGCAAGAGCTCCCTGCTCGGGGTGCTGCAGGCCATGTATCCGGTCTCCCAGGGCGAGATCTACTACGACGAGCAGCCGCTGTCGGCGCTGGCACCTGAGGCGGTGCGCGATCTGTACGACACCGTCTCCCAGACGCCGCTCACCTTCTTCGGCACCCTGCGCGCCAACCTGGCCCCCCTGACCCGCCACGACGACGAGGCGCTGGAGCTGGCGCTGGCCCGGGTGGGTCTGGCCGAGCGCTGCGCCGGTCGGCTGGACGAGGATCTCGACAAGCTGCAGCTGTCGGCCGGCGAGACCCAGCTGCTGGTCATCGCTCGCATCCTGCTGTCGCGCCGCCCGCTGATCGTGCTGGACGAGGCCACCTCGGATCTCGATCACGGCGGCATGCGCAAGATGGCGGAGCTGCTCTATCGCTACCGGCCCGAGGCCAGCTATCTGGTGATAGCCCACCATCTGGAGCCGCTCTTGTCGGTGGACAAGGTGGTGGTGATGGAGGCGGGTACCGTGGTGGAGCAGGGCTCGCCGGTCAGCCTGCTGGCCAACCCGGACTCCCGCTTCCACCGGCTGTTCGTCGGTCAGGTCAGCCGCCAGGTGGCCGAGATCACCGGTTGAAATAAAAGGGCTGCCCGCGGGCAGCCCTTCTCGTCCTGCGCCCCTCAGCGCTCCATGATCTGGGTGATGTCATCCTTGTTGATCAACATCTCCCGCCCCTCTTCGTCGTAGTAGCGGTACATGCCAGTGTCCTCATCCAGCTTGGGCTTGCTGTCGGTGGTAATCATCTTCCCGTCCCGGGTGCTCATGATGTATTGAGAGCTGCACGCCACCAGTCCCAGCACGCACACCAGGATCATCATCAGTCGTTTCATCGCCCGCCTCTTCTCCCTCCGGCATCCTCAGGACGAGGATGTTTCTTGAAGCCTAGCTCAAGCGCCTCCACCCGAATGAGTGTGGCCAGAATATGAGAACAGCGAGCTTAATCAGCGAGTTAACAGCGGGATGCGGCATGAGATCCAGATGAAAAAGGCCGGACATGGGTCCGGCCTTTGACTGGGTAACGCAGGAGCGCCATCAGCCCTTGGGCTGACGCTCACCGGTGACGGTGGGGTTCTTGGGATCTGAGCTCCACTCGTACCAGCCGCCGTCGTAGACGCTGATCCGCTTCCAGTCCATCAGCCAGGCGTAGAAGAAGGCCTCTGAGGCGCGCCAGCCGGTACCGCAGTAGAAGGCGGCCTGCTGGGTCGGCTCTATGTTCCACTCATCCCACATCGCGAGGATCTCGCGCGCCGGCTTCATGGTGCCATCCGGATTGTGGAAGTCGCTCATGCTGTTCGCATCCACCCCACCACGACCCCACTTGGCGCCGGGGATGTCACCCTTCGGCTTGATGTAGCTGTAGCCGGAGGTCTTGCCGACGAACTCGTCCCAGGTGCGCACGCTGACCAGGGCGCCATCGGGCTGCTTGAGCAGCTCCTTGGCCTGGGTCAGGGAGGTGAGGTACTCGGGGTGCGCCGGAATGGCCACGCCGAACTCCTTCACCGGCTCGTACTTGTTGGCCAGACCGGTCTCGGTGCGCAGGTGCTGCACGAACCAGGCATCCAGGCCGCCATCCAGCAGTCGCACGTCTTCCACCCCGGCGTACATCATCAGGTGAGCGGCACGGGCCGCCGCCATGGTGTTGCGGCCATAGAGGATGACGGTGGTGTCGTGACGGATGCCGTTCTCCAGCAGCAGTTGCTTGAGCGCCTCATCGGACACCTTGTTCCACAGCGGCTCCTCTTCCAGGCGGTTGGTGTCGATGTAACCGGCCCCCGGGATGTGGCTCAGCAGGTAAGCCTTGGGTGAACCCCAATCCACCTCGAACAGCTTCCAGTCACCCTTGGGCTTGGCCACCACCGGCTTGCCTTCCTGCAGATCCGCCAGCCAGCGCGGGTAGACCAGCTGCTGCCAGCGGGTCAGGGCCTCGCGCGGCGCGGCCTTCCAGTCCTGCAGCTCGAACAGCTGCTTGATGCCCTGCTGGCGCAGCAGACGGGCCACCTCGGCCACCCCGCGCGGTTCGCCATAGAGTGCCACCGGACGGTCCGCACTCAGCCCCTTCTCCTTGAGCGCCTTGGCCCATTCCTCGTCACCGTATTTCCACTCGGCGGAGAGGCTCTCGGCGCCAGCCACGTGGCCGCCCTGCTGCTCATCCGCCATGGGCCAGCCCTGGTAGAAGTAGCTGGGGCGGGTATCCAGGATGACGGCCTCCTTGGCCTTGGCATCCGCCAGGGAGAGGGGGGGCAATTCCGCCGCCTGGGCAGGCAAGGCGCACCAGAGCAGCAACGCGGCCAGACCGGCCCGCAACAGGGCTGTGATTCGTTTCATGATGTTGTCTCGATCCATAGTGAACAAAATTAGAAAATAGAGCGGCCAAGGCGCTCCGCCAGCAGCTCCAGCGCGGCCGTGCCGGCCAGCGAGTTGCCGGCCTTGTTGAGCTCCGGTGACCAGACGCAGACACAGAGTTCGCCCGGGATCAGCGCCATGATGCCGCCGCCGACTCCGGACTTGCCCGGCATGCCGACCCGATAGGCGAAGTCACCGGCCTCGTCATAGAGGCCGCAGGTGGCGAGCAGGGCATTGACCTGCTTGGTGGTGCGCGCCGGCAGCAGCGGCGTGCTCTCGCCGAGGGGCACGCCGCGATTGGCCAGGTAGATGAAGGTACGCGCCAGATCGGCACAGCTCATGCGAATGGCACAGGCATTGAAGTAGCTTTGCAGCACCTTGTCCACTTCGTTCTCGAAGTTGCCATAGGCCTTCATCAGGTAGGCGATGGCCGCATTGCGGGCTGCGTGCTGATACTCGGAGCGCGCCACCACCTGATCCGCCATGATGGCCGGGTTGCCGCACAGGCGGCGCACCAGCTCCAGGGTGCGTTGGCGGGGGGCGGTGAGCCGCGTCTCCAGCAGGTCGCTCACCACCAGGGCCCCCGCATTGATGAAGGGGTTGCGGGGAATGCCCTGCTCGAATTCGAGCTGCACCAGCGAGTTGAACGGCTGGCCCGAGGGCTCCTTGCCGACCCGGGCCCAGATCTCATCCTCCTGATAGAGGGTCAGTGCCAGGGTGAGGCTCAGGGCCTTGGATATGCTCTGGATGGAGAAGGCTTCGAAGGCGTCACCGGCGGTGAACAGCTCCCCCTCCACGGTACAGACCGCGATGCCGAGCCGATCGGCGGGAACCTGGGCCAGCGCGGGGATATAGTCGGCCACCTTGCCTTGTCCCAGCAGGGGACGAACCTGCTCGAGAATGCTGGCCAGTAATTCGGATGACAACACCATTGGCTATTCCATGACATGAAGCGGGGTGAGGGGCCGCCCCCACCGACAAAAATCCCGCCGGCGGCGGGATTTTCTATGTGCCCGTGACAGGCAGTCCGATATCAGGCCGGCTCGCCGTACCAGAGGTCGAACAGCTCGGTGACCACCACGGCTTCCATCCCCTTGCCTTCCAGCCAGGATTTGATGACGGCACGGTCTTCCTCGGTGCACTTGCCCAACTGCTGGGTGCAGATCATGCCTTCCCAGGACAGGTGACCCGAACCGGCGAAGGCCAGCTTGCGGGGTTCAATCACTTCATCAATAAACGCATCGACCACGGTATCGATGGTCTCTTCGGCGGTGCCGACCGGGAAGTTGAAACTGATGTCGAATCCCATTTCCTGGAATTCATCGACGCGCAGTTTCTTACGCAGACGGCGACTACGATTGGCCATGCTAGCTCCTTAGGTTTGTTGACACGTTAACTTAGTTAACTCGTTTGAAAATCAGATCCCAAACCCCGTGCCCAAGACGATGGCCACGTTGTTCGAATTTGGTCAGCGGGCGCCAGTCGGGACGCGGCACCCAGTTGCCGCCAGGGGCGGTATTCTCATAGCCTTCGGCGGCACTCATCACCTCCAGCATGTGTTCGGCATAGTTCTCCCAGTCGGTGGCCATGTGGAACACGCCACCTATGGCCAGCTTCTGGCGAATGTCCTGGGCAAACGCCGGCTGCACGATGCGACGCTTGTGATGACGGCTCTTGTGCCAGGGATCCGGGAAGAACAGCTGCAGGCAGGAGAGCGAGCCGTCCGGGATCATGTGCTCAAACACCTCGACCGCGTCGTGGCAGATGACGCGCAGGTTGCTGACCCCCGCCTCCTGGGCGGTGCCGAGGCAGGCGCCGACGCCCGGGGAGTGCACCTCGATGCCGATGAAGTTCTTCTCGGGGGCATTCTTGGCCATCTCCACCAGGGAGGCGCCCATGCCGAAACCTATTTCCAGCACCACGGGCGCGTCGCGCCCAAACAGCGCCACCATGTCGAGTGGGGCCGGTGCGAAATCGATACCCATGACCGGCCAGAGCTCTTCCAGGGCCTTCTCCTGCCCTTTGGTCAGGCGGCCTTCGCGACGGACGAAGCTGCGGATCTTGCGCATGAACTTGCCGTCTTCGTTAAATACATCTTGGGTCACAGGCATAATTGTCTCGTTATTTCATCAATCCGGGTCATACATCTCAGGTCAATCCGGCTGGGGACGACTCGAATGAATAGTCTCGTTATTTCATCAATCCGGGCAACACATCTCGGTCAGTCCGGCTGAGGGTCGACCTTGAGTGGCTCGTTATTTCATCAGTCGACGAAAACAGGGGAGCGAATTATCCCAAGATAGGCCCAAGGCGCAAGTGTTTAGCGCAACAAATCCCCCGTCTCTTGCCAATTCAGCCAGTTCGGTTGACAAATGCCACCCCCTTCACAGAATCTGCCGGGCGTCAGGTGCATCCTGACACGCGATAATAAAGCCATACACAACAAAGGATTGCAGTATGAAAAAAACAGTTTTGTGCCTCGCCATCGCAACCCTGCTGGCCGGGTGCAACCCCTCGGACAATGATTCACAAGCGCCCGCCCCCGCCGACCAGGCCTACGAGTATCTGGTGCAGCTGAGCTCGGGCGCCGAAGGGATAGGGGCCAGACCCACAGGCACCGAGGCCGAGACCCGCGCCGCCGCCTGGATCCAGGATCATCTGACCGGCTGGGGCTACGAGGTACAGAACCAGCCGTTTACCTACCCCAAGGGCGGCGCCAGCAAGCACTCCCAGAACCTCATCGCCGAGCTCAAGGGGCAGAGCGACAGGGTGATCCTCATCGGCGCCCACTACGACAGCACCGGGGACAAGAAGGGCTCTGAGGGGGCCACCGACAACGGCGCCGGGGTCGCCGCCCTCTTGGCGGTCGCCGAGGCGCTCAAGGGCCAGACCCTGCCCTACACGGTGCGCTTCGCCTTCTTCGGCGCGGAAGAGAACGGCCTCAACGGCTCCAAGGCCTATGCCGCCGGCCTGGACGGCGCCGCCGTCGCCCAACTGCTGGCCATGGTGAACTACGACACCATCGCCGGCGGCGACATCGTCTACGTTCACTCCGCCCACTCCGACGTGAGCGAGTACAACTGCGCCGAGCCGGGCCGCTACAGCTTCGATCCCAAGGTGCGGGATCGCCTGCTGGCCATCTCCCAGCAGGGTGCCACCCCGTTCGCCATCCATCCCAGCTACGCCGGCTACCCGGAAGGGGAGACCGGCAGTTGGTCGGATCACGCCCCCTTCGCCTGCCTGGGGGTACCCATCGCCTACGTGGAGGCGACCAACTTCACCATCAACGGGGCGGACGGCTATGACGGCTACTCCCAGAGCACCAACCCGGCGCTGTGGGACTGTTACGATGACGCCAGCAAGAGCGCCTGCGATCGGGACAGCGAGACCCAGTGGGGCAAGATCTGGCACACCCAGTACGACCGTCTCGACAAGATGGCCGAGCTGTTCCCGGGCCGGGTCCAGCAGCAGCTTGGCGCCAACACTGATCTGATGATCCGCTTCCTGAAGGAACCCGGACTCTGAGTCGGCGCTGACGGCCGAGCACGAACGGGTCAGGGGTTTTTACGCCCCGCCCCCGCTCGGAGACGATAAAATTCGGGCAGGTGTCAAACCTGCCCTTTTTTATGGATTTTTGTGACAGCCATTGCCTCATTTCTGAAATCTGATACAAACGGATAACCTGGCGGTTGAATGGAGCGACCGCCACCCAGTCAGAGAGAACCCTATGCAGCCGTTTTTTGCCCAGCGCTTCGAGAAGGTCGAACCTTCCTTTATCCGCGAAATCCTGAAAGTCGCCGCCAATCCGGAGATCATCTCCTTCGCCGGCGGCCTGCCCAACCCGAACCTGTTCCCGGTCAAGGCCATCGACCAGGCCTGCCAGGATGTGCTGCGCGAACAGGGCGCCGCCGCGCTGCAATATGCCGCCACCGAAGGCTTCGCCCCGCTGCGCCAGTACATCGCCGATCGTTACCTGACGCGCCACGGCATGACAGTGGACCCGGACAACATCCTGATCACCAGCGGCTCCCAGCAGGCGCTGGATCTGCTGGGCAAGGTGCTGGTCAACGAGGGGCAGGATCTCATCATCGAGGAGCCCGGTTATCTGGGTGCCATCCAGGCGTTCTCCGTCTATCAACCGAACTTCCGCCCCATCACCCTGGGGGAAGAGGGGCTGGATCTGGCCGCGCTGGATGCGCTGCTGGAGCGAGGCTCCGATGCCAAGCTGCTGTACGGCGTGCCGAACTTCCAGAACCCGAGCGGTGTTTCCTACAGCCGCGCCAATCGCGAGGCGCTGGCCGAGCGACTGGTACGCCACGAGCTGCTGATGGTGGAAGATGACCCTTACGGCGAGCTGCGCTTCGAGGGGGAGCACCTGCCCCCCATCGCCAAGCTGGCGCCGAACAATACCGTGCTGCTCGGCTCCTTCTCGAAGACGGTGGTGCCCGCGTTTCGTCTCGGCTGGATGCTGGTGCCGGACTGGCTGCGCAAGAAGGTCACCATCGCCAAGCAGGCCACGGATCTGCACAGCAACGCCTTCAGCCAGCAGGTGCTGCACCGCTTCCTGACCGACAACTCGCTGGATGCCCATCTGGAGAAGATCAAGGAAGTCTACGGTCGCCAGCGCGCCGCCATGGAAGCCGCCCTGGCTCGCCACTGCCCGCCCGGCGTCAGCTACACCCGGCCGGAAGGGGGCATGTTCCTCTGGCTGACTCTGCCCGCCAGCATCTCCGCCATGGAGCTGTTCGACGAGGCGATCAAGGAGAAAGTTGCCTTCGTGCCCGGCGCCCCTTTCTATGTGCGCCCCGAGATCAAGAACACCCTGCGCCTGAGCTTCTCCTGCGTGGACGAGGCCACCACCGAGGAAGGGGTCAAGCGGCTGGCCCGCGCCCTGGCCCGCATGCTCTGAGCCCTCGCCTGATGAAAAAAACCAGCGACCTCGGTCGCTGGTTTTTTTATGGCCGCCTGCCGGCCTCAGCGGCTCAGCCGCTTGCTGAATTCCGCCATCGGCATGGGTCTGCCGTAGAAGTAGCCCTGCAGGAAGGTCACGTCCCGCGCCCTCAGGTAGGCATCCTGCACCTCGTTCTCCACCCCTTCCGCCACCAGCTGCAGGCCGAGCCGGGTCGCCAGATCGATGACGTTCTCGACGATGTGGCTGGACAGCGCATCGGACCCTATCATGCCGACGAAGCTCTGATCGATCTTGAGGAAATCGACCTGGAAGGTCTGCAGATAGGCCAGGCTGGAGTGGCCGGTGCCGAAGTCGTCGATGGCGATGAAGACGCCAAGATCGTGCAGCTCGGCAAACAGCCGGTCGCTCACCTCGTCCGCCACTATCAGCTCCCGCTCGGTCAGCTCCAGCACCAGCTTGATGGGATTGGCCTCGAACGCCTTGATGAAGGCGCGGCAATCGTCCACCAGGCTGAGATCGTGGCAGTGGCGGGCACAGACGTTGAACGCGAAGTGAAACCCGGCCGGCAACTCATGCACCCTGGACGCGAAGTGCTCGCGCACCTGGCGCATCAGCGCACTGGTCATGGGGATGATGAGGCCGGAGGCCTCCGCCATGGGGATAAAGCGATCCGGCGAGATCATGCCCTGGCGGGGATGCTGCCAGCGCATCAGCACCTCGCAGCCGCTCCAGTGCGCGTCGTCACCCGTCACCACGGGTTGCAGGTGCGGCAAGAACTCCCCCTGATCCAGCGCCCGTTTCAGCTCCTGCGTCGGTGAGGTCGAGCGCCCCATCAGCCAGAACACCCCCACCCCGAACAGCAAGCTCAGCAGGGGATAGACGATGAGACTGATCTTGGAGTAGTCCCAGATATGGGCGCCGTATTCGTCCACCGAGAGGGTGGTCGCCACCTTGAACGGGTACTTCTCCGAGGCCTGCTCCAGGTAGCCAGGCGCATCTGAGGGGAACAGCTGATCGGTGAGCTTGCTGTCGCGCAGCAGCATCTGCGGACCCACCACCAGCCCAAGGGGAGAGGTGCGGCTCAGCATGTCGAGGATGTTGAGCAGGTAATAGCCATCGACCCCGACCAGGATGCCGTACTCCCCCACCTCCTGTCGGTAGACGATGAGCGGCCGATCCGGCGTGACCGGATTGCCCCGCATGAGATCGAGCTTGCCCTGGACATAGTCCTCGAGATAGATCCGGCCCTTGACCGGACCATAGAGGGAGGTGCAGTAGATGGTCTCCCCCTCGGTCAGGTTGACGCTGCGCACATCCGGCACTGTCGCCACCTGATCCCGCAGGCCCTGCACCACCTCGAGGCAGGGCTTGCCCACGTTGCCCATGACCGCCGAGGCGGCCAGCTGGGCGTTGTCCAGCGTGCGGTCAAACATGCGCTGGGCATGCACCAAACGCTCCACCGCATCCTGCTTCACCCCGTCCACCGTCTGCCAGGCGACGATGGCCAGTCCCAGCACCACGGGCAACAGAGCGGCCAGCAGGGCACAGGCCAGCCGGACATAGAATTGACGCACCCTCAGACGACGAAATGGCATGATTCCCCACAATGGCAAAGGCGAAAAAGCAGACAAGTCTACGCCTTGTCACCGACTTGGCAAGTCACGAGGGCGCGAGATGAGTGATCCATGCGGCCCCCGACGAGCCGTGAAACAAGCCTCATCCCCACATCTTATTCCCGCATGCCGGGTCGCCACAGTCTCCCCCAATCTTCGCAGGCCAATCCAGGCGCTGGCGCACAAAAAATTATAATACTTTCAAAAACAGTTGCTTGTTCATCCGGACCCCGCCCTCTAGAGTAGAGCCAACAGCATCAGGGAGGCAGGACATGAAGATACTGATCACGGGGGGGACAGGCTTTATCGGTCGCCGCCTGGTGGCCCATCTCAAGGTGCAGCACGAGGTGGTGGTACTGACCCGCCAGGGCAGCCGGGCCTACGATCTGCTCGGCCACGACATCAAGCTGCTCGACAACCTGGATCGGCTGGACGATCTCAACGACGTGGACATCGTCATCAACCTGGCCGGGGAACCCATCGCCAGTGGCCGCTGGAGCGAGCAGCGCAAACAGCTGCTGTGCAACAGCCGCTGGCTGCTGACCGAGCAGCTGGTGGATCTCATCAAGCTCTCCAGCACGCCCCCCAGGCTGCTGCTGAATGCCTCCGCCATCGGCTGGTATGGCCGCCAGGGCGATGAGCCGCTGGACGAGCAGTGCCGCCAGCCCCATGACGAGTTTACCCATCGACTCTGCCAGCAGTGGGAGAGCCTGGCCCAACAGGCCCGCGGCCCCCGCACCCGGGTCTGCATAGTGCGCATCGGCCTGGTGCTCGGCCAAGATGGCGGCGCCCTGCCCAAGCTGTTGCCCCCCTACCGCCTCGGGCTGGGTGGCCCCATGGGCTCAGGCCGGCAGGTGATGAGCTGGATCCATATTCAGGATCTGGTGCGCGCCATGCTGTTCCTGCTGGAACACGACGAGTGCGACGGCATCTTCAACGGCACCGCCCCCCAGCCGGTCGACAACCGGACCTTCAGCCAGAGCCTGGCCCGCAGCCTGCACCGCCCCCACCTGCTGTGCGTACCGGCCGGGGCACTGCGCCTGCTGCTGGGCGAGGCGGCTGACCTGCTGCTCACCGGTCAGCACGTGCTGCCCACCCGGTTGCAGCAGGCAGGCTTCCATTTTACCTACCCAGAGCTGCCCCAGGCCCTCGACAACCTGCTGCACGCCCCCCGCTGAGACCCACAAAAAACAGCGCCCGGCCAAGGCCGGGCGCTGTTTGAGAGAAGGCCGCAGGGTCAATTAGTCATCGGACGCTCGCGTAGCTGGCAACCAAGCATCAGCATCCCCGTTAGTCCGATTACGCCACTTCGTGGCTAATCGAACCTACAGCAACCCCTGCCCCAGCCCTCGCAGCCGATCGCTCAGGGTCCCCGCCAGCAGCTGGCGGCGCATGCCCTGGCCGGCCAGGGTCACCAGCAGCGCCCCCAGCAGCGGCAGCCCGGCCCAGATGGCCCAGTGGAACTGCCAGCGGCCATCGAACCACCACCACTGCAGGCCGAACGAGCAGAGCTCGACCACCATGGCGGCGCACAGCCCCGCCAGCAGGCCGCTCGCCACCAGCTCCCAGCGCAGCATCTTCTCGAGCAGGGCGCTGCCGGCCCCCAGGGTGCGCATCAGCAGCAGCTCGCGCCGCCGATGGGCCATGCTGGCCTGGGTCTGGGTCAGCAGCACCAGCAGGGCGGCCACCGTCACCAGCCCCAGCATCAGCCCCAGCGCCCGGCTCACCTGATCCGAGACCACGGTGAGTCGGGCTATCAAGTCCTCCACGTCGATGAGGCTGACGGTCGGATGCCGGCGGATCAGCTCCACCTCGGCGCTGCGTCCCTCTGGGGGCAGGCGATAGCTGCCGAGCCAGGTCTGGGAGAAGGGCGCCAGCAGATCCGGCGAGAAGATCATGTAGAAGTTGGGCCTCATGTTGTCCCACTTGATGGATCTCAGGCTGGTCACCCTGGCCTCGAAGCTGCGCCCCTCTATGGTGAAGCTGAGCACGTCGCCGAGGGCGATGCCGAGCTGGCCCGCCAGCACCTCGTCGACGGAGACCTCCCCCTTGCCGGCGAGCCACTGCCCCGAGGTCAGCTGGTTGTCGGGGGGGAGCGCCGCCGTGGTGGTGAAGTTCAGCTCGCGGTTCACCCCCTCCCGCGCCGCATCCTCACCCACCGCCTGGCCGGCGATCCGGGTCAGACGCCCGCGCACCATGGGATAGAAGTCCGAGGTGATGGCGCCGGCCTGACGCAGGTCCGCCAGGATCCCGTCCCGCTCCTGATCGGCCACATTGACCAGGAAGCGATTGGGGGCATCAGCCGGCAAGCGGGCGGAGAAGTCGTCCAGCAAGTCGACCCGCGCCGCCCACAGCAGCCCGAACAGCATGAGCGCCAGCGCGAAACCCGCCAGCTGGAACAGGCCGCTGCCCCGCTCGCGGGAGAGGTGGCTGATGGCCAGGCGCAGGGCATGGGGCCCCTTGAGCCTGCCACCGAGTCGCAGCAACCCGGAGGCCAGCACGGCCAGCAACCCCATCAGCACCCCCATGCCGCCGATGAGCCCCAGCGCCAGCCTGGCGTCGGCGGTGAAGCCCCACACCAGACCAAATAGCCCGAGCAGGCCGACCGGCACCGTCAGCCAGGGGGGCACGCCCGCCTCCAGCTCACGGCGCAGCACCCGCAGTGGCGGCACCTTGAGCAGCCGCAGGAAGGGGATGAAGGCCAGCAGCAGGGTGATGAAGAAGGCCACCGACAGGCCGAGGGCGAAGGGGCGCCAGGAGGGCGGCGGCAGATCGCTGGGCAGCAGATCCCCCAGCAGTTGCAGCGTCAGCCACTGCATCCCGCTACCCGCCACCAGGCCAATGAAGGCACCGATCAGGGTCAGCGAGAACAGGAGCGTGCCCATCAGCTGCCAGAGGGTGCGACGGGACGCGCCCAGCGTCTTGAGCAGCGCCACCATGTTGGTCTGCCGCTCGGCGAAGTGGCGCACCGCTATGCCCATGGCCAGGGCCCCCAGCAGCACCCCCGCCAGGGAGGCCAGGCGGAAGAAGCGCTCGGCGTTGGCCAGGGATTTCCCCACCTGGGAGCCCTGATCATCCGGCTTGATCAGCTTCTGTCCCGCCGCCAGCTTGGGCTTGAGCCAGCGCTCGTAGCTGGCGATCCCCTCACGGGGGCCCTTGAGCAGATAGCGCCACTGCTGGCGGCTGCCCGGCAGCAGGGCACCGGTCGCCTCGATGTCGGCGCTGTGGATCAGGGCCCGTGGCGCCATCTGGAAGGGGCTGAAGCCCTGATCCGGCTCCTGCCCCAGCTCCCCCGCCACCTTCAATCTGGTATTGCCGACCTCCAGCTCGTCCCCTAGCCTGGCGCCGAGCAGTTGCATCACCCGGGCGGAGAGCCAGATCTCGCCGGGCGCGGGCGCCCGCTGCGGCATCAGCTCCAGCTTGCCATAGAAGGGGAAGTCGCTCGGCACGGCCCGGATGGAGGCCAGTTGCAGCCCATCCCCGTGAAACAGCATGCTGTTGAAGCTGACCGTAGTCTGGATGGAGAGGCCATACTGCCGGGCCTGCTCGAGCCAGGCCTCGGGCGCCGGGGTCGCGGAGCGCAACACCCGATCGGCGCCGATGAAGTCACGGCCCGAGGCCTTGAGCCCGGCATCCAGCCTGTCCGCCACCAGCGCCACGCTCAGCACGCAGGCCACACTCAGCGCCAGCGCCAGCACGAACCAGCGCAACTCGCCGCTGAATCCCTCGCGGCGCAGCAGCTTAAATCCCAGTCGCCATTGACTCATGACTGACTCCTCACACCCAGCGCCAGCCCGAGCCCAGGCCGCAACTCGCCGCTGAAACCCTCGCGGCGCAGTAACTTAAATCCCAGTCGCCATTGACTCATGACAGCTCCCTGACTCGGGAGGCAGAGGCGGCTTCGGGTGCCGGCATATCCGACGCAAGTCGTCCCGCCGCCATTACCAACTGCCGTTGGCAGCGCTGGGCCAGTTCATGATCATGGGTCACCACCACCAGCGTGGTGTTGTGCTCGCGGTTGAGACGAAACAGCAGCTCGATCACCGTCTCCCCGGTCTTGCTGTCGAGGTTGCCGGTCGGCTCATCCGCCAGCAGCAGGCTGGGCCTGGTCATGAAGGCCCGGGCGATGGCGACGCGCTGCTGCTCACCGCCGGACAGGCGCGGCGGCAGGTGATGCAGCCGCTCACTGAGCCCCACCTCGGCCAGCAGCTCCCTGGCCCTGGGGGCACAATCGGTCTCGCCGCGCAGCTCGGCGGGCAGCATGACGTTCTCCAGCGCGCTTAAGGTAGGCAGCAACAGGAAAGACTGGAAGATGAAGCCGACCTGCTCGGCACGCAGGCGGGCCCGTCCCTCCTCGTCCAGCCGGGTCAGCGACTGGCCGAGGATCTCGATGTCGCCGCTGCTCGGCAGATCCAGCCCGGCCAGCAGGCCAAGCAGGGTGGATTTGCCGGAACCGGAGGCACCGACCAGGGCCAGCGTCTCGCCGGTATTGACTTGCAGGTCGATCCCTTCAAGGATGGTGAGGCTTTCCTGGCCGAGACGAACCGTCTTGCCAAGGTCCCTGACGACGATAATGGGAGTTGAACTCATGATGCGTTTCCTGTTTACCTTGGCCCTTGCTGACAATAAATAATGGGTACTGAACCCATGATGCATATCCTGTTTGCCCAGGCCCTTGCTGACAATAAACAATGGGTACTGAACCCACGATGCATATCCTGTTTGCCCAGGCCCTTGCTGACAATAAATAATGGGCACTGAACCCACGATGCATATCCTGTTTGCCCAGGTCCCTAATGACAACGAATGATCGGAGTTGAAATAATGACGCGTTTCCTGTTCGCCTTCTGCTGCCTGGTTTCATCGGTGCAGGCCCAGACCCTGCTAGTGCTGGGAGACAGCCTGAGCGCCGGCTATCAGATGCAGGCCGAGCAGAGCTGGCCTGCCCTGCTCGAGCAGAAATGGCGGCAGCAGGGCGGCGAGCACAGGCTCATCAACGCCAGCATCAGCGGTGAAACGACGCAAGGGGGGCTGGCCCGCCTGCCCGCCCTGCTCGAGCAGCATAAACCCGACTGGGTGCTGATCGAGCTGGGTGCCAACGATGGCCTGCGCGGCTTCGCCCCCGCCATCACCCGTGACAACCTGGTCAAGATGGTGGCGCTTGCCAAGGCACAGCAGGTGAAGACGGTGCTGACCCAGATCCAGCTGCCCCGCAATTATGGTGCACGCTATCTACGCCAGTTCGAGCAGATCTTCCCGGAACTGGCGCAGGCCAATGGCCTGCCGCTGATGCCCTTCTTTTTGGATGATATTGCGCTTCGCCCTGAACTCCTGATGAACGATGGCCTCCATCCCACGGCCGAAGCCCAGCCGCAGATCCGTGACAGGGTCGCGAGCTTTATCGAGCCCCTGCTGACCCAATAGCCCCGTGTGATAGGCCGCTAGTCCCTAAAACAAAGCACCCGCCGAGGCGGGTGCTTTGTCATCCTGATTAAAACCAGGCAATGCCGCGATCACCGCCGATCTGCCTGACCATAATGTCGTCGGATCGGGGTCAGGCTTGCAGTATCTGGCGTAGCCGCTCCTGGGCCACCCCCACCAGCAGATCGGGCTGGAACTTGGAGATGAAGCGATCGCAGCCGACCTTCTTGACCATGGCCTCGTTGAAGTTGCCGCTCAGGGAGGTGTTGAGGGTGATGAACAGATCGGCCATGCGCGGATCGCTGCGCACCTCGTGGGTCAGGCGGTAGCCATCCATCTCCGGCATCTCGGCATCGGTGATCATCAGCATGATCTCGTCGGTGACCGACTTGCCCGCGTCGCACCAGCCCTTGAGCAGCTTGAGCGCCTGCAGCCCATCCTGACACTCGATCACCTCGAGCCCGAGCTGGGCGAGCGTCTCCCGCACCTGGTTGCGCGCCGTGCTGGAGTCATCGACGATCAGCACCTTGCGGCCATGCATCTGGGGCAGGATCTCCCTGTCCAGCACCTCGGCCGAGATGCGGATGTCATAGGTGATGATCTCGGCCAGCACCTTCTCCACATCGATGATCTCGACGATCTGATCGGCCCCCCGCTCCGGGACGCGCGTAATGGCGGTGAGATAGTTCGAGCGGCCCGCCGAACGGGGCGGCGGCAGTATGTCCTTCCAGGTCATATTGACGATATGGGCCACCTGCCCGACCAGAAAACCCTGAATGCTGCGGTTGTACTCGGTGATGATGAGGTTGGAGTCGCTGTCGACCGCCATGGGGCGCATGCCGATGGCGCCGCGCAGGTTGATCACCGGGATGGAGACCCCGCGGATGTTCGCCACCCCGCTGATGTTGTGGTGGGCCCCGGGCATCTTGTTGAGGCGAGGCAGTTTCACCACCTCCCGCACCTTGAACACGTTGATCGCAAACAGCTGCTGGGAGCCCAGGCGGAACATCAGCAGTTCCAGGCGATTCTCCCCCACCAGCTGGGTACGTTGATCCACTGAATCCAATATGCTCGCCATATAAAGCCCTTACGTCCGTTTCCCGAGTGCCGCCACCGTAGCACGGCGTCGACATGCCAATCAGACCCGCATTCCCCCGCCATAGGCGCAACGCAAGTCCCTATAGAAATAATGAAAAGGGTCGAGGAAAGATAGGATCTTGACCGCGGGGCGTGATCCTCGCCCCATAGCCACCGCATAGAGCGGGAAACCCGATCGCCATCAGCCCGACAAGAGGGTTATCGACCAGGAGGGGACAATGCTGAGCTGGGGATTGGTCTGAGGTTCCAAAAGCGCGAGCTTATGCTGCGCCCATAAAAAAACCGGCCGCAAAGCGGCCGGTCAAAAAATACAGTAGGCAGTCAGGGAATGACTTAGAAGTGGTACTGCATGGCCACGCCAACGACGTCGTCGGTGTTCTGACCGAACTCGTTGTAACCATCAGTATCGCCACCGCTCAGCAGGTTGGCCTTGTAATCAACGTAGACGTCGAAGTTCTCGTTGATGTTGTACCAGGCACCGATGGAGACGTATTCGGTCAGGGTGTCGTCGAAGGTTTCACCCTTCACGTCCAGACGGTTATACGCCAGGGACGGCTTCCACTGGCCCCAGGTGTATTGAACCACGGCTTCGTAACCGTTGCTCTCTTCGGCGTAGCCGTTGTAGCCAGACTGGTTCACATAGACGTGGTCTTCGCCATAGGCGTAGGTCGCGGCAGCGTACAGGTTGTTGGCGTTGTACTTGATACCAACGGCGGTCAGCTTCGCATCTTGAGCACCGAAGTTGATGTTTTCAACCTGCTCGGTGGTCTTGCCAGCCTGGTTATAGGCCAGACCCAGGCTGATGCCCATGTCGAAGTTGTAGTTGGCAGACAGGGCGTAACCTTCGTTGGAACCCTTGGTCCAGCTGGTGGAGCTGTCGTTCTGGGCTTCGTTTTCGCCGGTGAACTGGGCACCCAGTACCAGACCGTCGAAGGTGTAGAAGTACTGAGCCAGGCCGTTGGTGCGACCGGTACCGAATACTTCAGTACCTTTGCCCAGGCCATCGCCGCCCCACTCAGGCAGAACGTCGGTGTAGTCGTTTACGGCTTTGGCAATCAGGCCATCCTGACGACCGTAGCTGAAGGCACCGAAACGATCGTTCTTCACGCCAACGTAGGCATAACGCAGCTCGGTGTCGGAGTCGTTGGTCGGTACGTTGTACTCAATGAAGCCGTTGGCCACGGTTTCGCTGTTGACGCGAGTCTCGCCACCGATACGCAGACGCAGATAGCTCTGATCGCCATTCTCGTTGTCGTTATCGCTGCCGTAGTACATGCCTTGAACACGACCACCGATGTCCAGCTTGGTACCATCTTGGTTGTAAACGGTAGAAGCTTGAGCACCACCGGCCAGCAGCAGGCTGGAGATGGCCATAGTCAATGCTGTTTTTTTCATTGTTCGTTCCTCTGGTGTAAACGCTATCAGACCTGTTGCTCGGTCGTTGTCATTTAGAAATTTAGAATCGGGTTCATTTCCGATGACCTAGGGTAGATCTGCGAACCTTGATAGGAACTGAAGCAGTTGACGATTAATTGATGAATGGAGGCCAAACAAGGCTTCTGACCGACATAAATAGTCGCCAATTGGCTACATTTTATACGCTTCATTTGGAGACAGAGCGACACCGTCAGCCAGTCTCTGCTGAGTACAGGGCGGGAGGGGCAAGATGAAGAAAGGAAAAAAGGGTAAACAATGCGTCACCCTGACTGGCGAGGGCTGCCAGACCACAGGCGAGCTGTCATAGCGGCTGATACTGTGTCAGGGCCTCAGCGGGTGGTGGCACTCAGGCGGGTTGCCAGTCGAGCATGACCCTCAGCAGGTCTTTCCAGCTGAGAATGCCGACCAGGGCCCCCTTCTCCAGCACCGGCAGGCAGGAGACATGCTGCTCCAGCATCACCCTGGCCGCCTCCTGCAGCGAGCGATCGGCGGCGATGGTGATGGGCTGGCGACTCATGATCTGATGAGCGCGCCGGTTGAGGGTCTCGGTGTCGCGGTTCATCTCGGCATCGGTGTCGAGATAGGGGCTGAGGGCGCGCAGCAGATCCCTGTCCGAGATGACCCCCATCAGCACCTCGTCTTCCAGCACCAGCAGGTGGCGAAAGTGGGCCTGCTCGAAGATCTCCTTGATGACATTGAGCCTGTCATCCATGGAAACGGTCGCAACCCGGGTCGTCATGATCTCTTTAATCAGCATGGCAGCCTCCTGTCCCCTGACAGATGTCTCTGTTATGGCACGTTTTTCTTGCCGCAGCCAGCCAAGTCCCCCAGCCTAAAGTGCAAATCTGCGCCATTTCACGTAAGATCCGCGCCAGTTTTCTCCTTCATCTTGAGCCAAGCAGATCCATCCATGATAGTTGCCAGTCAAATCGAACTGATCCGCGGCGGCCGCACGCTGCTGGACAACGCCTCCGCCACCATACACCCCGGCCACAAGGTGGGTCTGGTAGGCAAGAACGGCTGTGGCAAGTCCACCTTTTTTGCGCTGGTGCGTGGCGAGCTGGCCATCGACAACGGCAGCTTCAGCCTGCCCGCCGGCTGGCAGATCGCCGGCGTCGCCCAGGAGACCCCGGCGCTGGACTGCTCCGCGCTGGACTACGTAATAGATGGCGACAAGGAGTTCCGTGCCCTGGAGGCCCAGCTCGCCCAGGCCGAGCAGGATGACAACGGCCTGCTGGTGGCCGAGCTGCACGGCCGGCTCGACACCATAGGCGCCTACAGCATCCGCGCCCGCGCCGCCGAGCTGCTGCACGGTCTCGGCTTCGGCGGCGATCAGCTCGACTCTCCGGTAAGGAGTTTCTCCGGTGGCTGGCGCATGCGCCTGAACCTGGCCCAGGCGCTGCTGTGCCGCTCCGACCTGCTGCTGCTGGATGAACCGACCAACCACCTGGATCTCGATGCCGTCATCTGGCTGGAGAAGTGGCTCAAGGGCTATCAGGGCACGCTTGTGCTTATTTCTCACGACCGCGACTTCCTCGATTCGGTCATCAACCGCATCATCCATATCGAAAACGGCAAGCTGAACGAATATACCGGCGGCTACTCCGACTTCGAACTGCAGCGCGCCGAGCAGCTCGCCCAGCAGCAGTCCATGTACGAGAAGCAGCAGCGGGAGATATCCCACATGCATGCCTATGTGGACCGCTTCCGCTACAAGGCCTCCAAGGCCCGCCAGGCCCAGAGTCGCCTCAAGGCCATGGAGCGGATGGAGAAGCTGCTGCCGGCCCACGCCGACTCCGAGTTCAGCTTCGAGTTTCGCGAGCCGTCGGCCCTGCCGACCCCGCTCATCGCCATGGAGAACCTCAGCGCCGGTTATGGCGACAAGGTGATCCTGGAGAAGATCAAGCTCAACCTGGTGCCGGGCTCGCGCATCGGCCTGCTGGGGCGCAACGGCGCCGGCAAGTCCACCTTCATCAAGATGCTGTCAGGCACCAACCCGCCGCTGTCGGGCAAGCTGGAGGTGAGCGCCGGGGTCAGCATCGGCTACTTCGCCCAGCATCAGCTCGAAACCCTGCGCCTGGACGACACCCCGCTCGATCACCTGGCCCGTCTCGCGCCGGACAAGACCGAACAGGAGCTGCGCAATTATCTCGGCAGCTTCGGCTTCCACGGCGACAAGGCGCTGGACAAGGTGGCCCCCTTCTCCGGCGGCGAGAAGGCGCGGCTGGTACTGGCGCTGGTCACCTGGCAGAAGCCGAACCTGCTGCTGCTGGATGAACCGACCAACCACCTGGACCTGGAGATGCGCCACGCCCTGACCATGGCGTTGCAAGGCTTCGAGGGCGCCATGGTGGTGGTCTCTCACGACAGGCACCTGCTGCGCACCACCACGGATGACTTCTATCTGGTGCACGGCGGCCGGGTCGAGCCGTTCGACGGCGATCTGGACGACTACCACAAGTGGCTCGGCGAGCAGGACAAAGAAGCGAACGCCAAGCCGAGCGACGGCCTCGTCTCCGCCAACTCGGCGCTGGCCCGCAAGGATCAGAAGCGGCGCGAGGCGGAGTTCCGCCAGCAGACCCGGCCCCTGCGCCAGAAGCTGGAGAAGCTCGAGGCCAGCATGGAGAAGCTGCAGACCCGGCTCGCCGCGGTGGAGGAGCAGTTGGCGGATCCAGCCATCTACGAGGAGGGCGCCAAGAGCCGGCTCTCCGAGCTGCTCAAGTCCCAGGGCCCCCTCAAGGAGGAGCTGGAAGGGGTAGAGCTGGAGTGGATGAGCCTCTCCGAGGAGCTGGAAAGCCAGGAGCAGGCCTTCTTTGCGTGACGAACCAGGGGTGGCGGCCGAGCGGGTCGCCATCCATGAACTGCCCACCCCGCTCGCGTTCTGGCACTGGAGCGGCAAGGTCTATGGCGCACGTAGCCAGGACTGGCTCAGCCTGCAGGCGCAGGGGGGCAACATCAACCTGGCCCTGCTGCTGCACCGGCTGGATCAGGATGGCATCCCGGTCGAGCTCGGCACACTGCAGCCGGCGCTGGTGCAGACCGAGGTGGTGCTGACCCCCTGGCGGGCCCTGCGCCAGAACGCCAAGGCGCGGCTGGATGAAGCCGAGTACCAGTCCATGCTGGCCCACGAGCTGGAGCTGGAGCGGCTGCAGCAGGGTGTCCTGTTGCAGACCCTGCGCAACCTCAGTCTGACGCGGGGCGAGAGCCACAATCTGTTGAACTATCTATCGTTACTGGGGGCCCAGCAGGGCCCCCTCAGAGACCTAATATGCTGAGTTATCGCCACGCCTTTCACGCCGGCAACCACGCCGACGTCCTGAAACATGCCGTCCAGGCCCTGATCATCGAGTCCCTCAAGAAGAAGGAGAAACCCTTCATCGTGCTGGACACCCATGCCGGTGGCGGTCTCTACGACTTGCGCGGCGACTGGTCCCAGAAGAAGGCGGAATACGCCGACGGCATAGGCCGACTGTGGATTGATCGGGCGCAGTGGTCCGCCATGGCCCCCTATCTCGGCGTGATCGAGGAGATGAACCAGGGCGGCGAGCTGCACTACTACCCGGGCTCCCCCGAACTGTCGCGCCGCCTCGCCCGCGAGCAGGACAAGCTGGCGCTGATGGAGCTGCACAACAACGAGGTGGAAGACTTGCGCGCCAACATGGGCTACGACCCCCGCGTCGCCGTGCACCATCGCGACGGTTTCGAAGGGTTGATCGCGCTGCTGCCGCCGACCCCGCGCCGTGGCCTGGTGCTGATCGACCCACCCTACGAGCTGAAGGAAGACTACTTCGCCGTGGTCGATACCCTCAAGAAGGCGCAGAAGCGCTGGGCGACCGGCATCTATGCGCTCTGGTATCCCATCCTCGGGCAGGAGGCGGACAAGTCCCGCGACATGCTCAAGGCGATCAAGCGGGAGAACTTCGGCAACGTGCTGGTGGCCGAGCTGGAAGTGGCCGGCCAGACCAGCGACTGGGGCATGAACGGCTCCGGCATGCTGATCGTCAGCCCCCCCTGGATGCTGGCCGAGCAGATAGAGGCCTTCCTCAAGCCCCTCTGCGCCAAGCTGGCTCAGGGCGCCGGCGCCCAGTACAGGGTGGAGTGGCTCAGCAAGGCCGAGGGCTAACCCCCGCGCCCACGCTGTACCCGCCACGCTGAAAAACAAAAAGCCCCATCATGGGGCTTTTTGTATTGGTGCGGCGGCCTGTGCTTGTGCGACAACCGGTGCAGCCCTTATGCGCGGGCGGGCAGATCCCGCCGCAGCGCCAATATCAGCAAGGCCAATATGGCAAATGGCGGGAACAGACAAAGCAGCACGCACAGGAAGGTGATCAGCACGGGATGCTGGCTCTTGCGGCGCGCCAGCCGCCAGGCCACGACACCGACGATGATCACCAACAGCAAGATGAACTGCCCAAGCAGGGTGGCATTGAGGGTCATGAAAGCTCCTTTTTCATGGCAAAGGCACACTCTATCGCCACCGTGCCCCCAGACAAGTCCCCAATCTGGTGGTTTCGACCTCGGTCGATAGGCTTTTTCTATCCAGCCGATAGATGAGAATAGTTTTCATTTGATGTCATTCCGGGTGATACTGCACTCATCGCCAGAGGAGACACCATCATGAAAAAGACCATCAGCTTTGCCGTTCTGCACTTCAGTGTCGCCTTCACAGTGGCTTACCTGCTGACCGGTGAACTGCTCACCGCCAGCCTGATCGCCCTGATAGAGCCCGCCGTCAACACCGTCGCCTTCTACTTCCACGACCTTGGCTGGCACAAGCTCAAGCCCGACCACAGCCTGAATGCCAAGACCAGCAGCTTCGCATTGGTGCACTTCTCGGTGGCCTTCGCCGTCGCCTTCCTGCTGAGCGGCGAGCTGCTGACCGGTGGCGTGATGGCGCTGATAGAGCCCGCCATCAACACCGTCGTCTTCTTCTTCCACGAGCGGCTGTGGCGCGCCCGCCAGCAACTGGCACTGGCATAAGGGAGGGCGACCAGCCCTTCCCCTTCACGAGCGGCTATAGCAGCCGCCAAACCCTGCTGCTGGCCTAAAGGAGGCCGGCACAACCGGCCCCATGAGGGGCTCAGAGCTCGACTACGCCGACACTCCCCTTGCCATAGCGACTCATTATTTGATCCCGCCCGAAAATCCATCACCCTGCCCTTCCCCTCCGCGCCACCCTCGCTAACATACCCGAATGGCAATACATGCCTCGTTGGAGTCACCCATGAGCCCTGCCAACCACGTTCCTTTGGTCAAAAATAGCAATCTGGAAGCTGAAATCCAGTGCGGTAGCCATGCCGGCGTTTGCCATGGCCAACGTCACACTGCTTTTCTATGCAGTCGAAATGGTTGTGCAAAAAAAGAAGAGCTCAAGCAAATACAGTCCGCTTCAGATGTCGGCAGGTAAATCATTGATTTAAAATATTATTTACAACACCATGAATCAAGGTGAAGAGGAGTTAGATAGAAGGCGGTATTAATGTGTGAGTATTGCCTTCTATCTAATCACTGTTAGGGTCCAAAGGAGTTTACCCAATGTCTACCCAATTCCTTTTTAACTCCAGAGGCGAGTGGATCGCCTTTCGTATTGAACAGTTTGTATACAACAAAGAAGCTAAGTGGATAGGTTGGCTTCCATGGGATGATTATGATGTTGTTACAGAAAAAGGCGAATACCTTGGAACCATCCATGATGGTGACCGGCTTTACAAAATAAGCTGTCATCCCTACCGAGGGTATCCAGGCTACCCCGGATATCCTGGCTACCCCGGTTATCCGGGCTATCCAGGTTTTGCTGGATATTCTCCGCTCCCGTTTGGCACCACAGATGTCAACATTCCCTCCAAATAATGTGTCCACCCTAACTTGTGGTTCAAATCGTTCGCTTCGCTTTCTGGGACGGGCTAAAGCCAGCCCCTTAACCAAACGTTAGCTGTACAAGGAGGTTTCATTGGCAGATTACATAAACAAGAATATTCTAAGCCAAGCTTATATTCACATTGAATCAGAAGTTGCTAAAAATGAGCAGCAACTTGAAGAGTTCAAGCAACTGATCACTGAGTTTGCTAGAAGTCGTGTGGATTTCTTTTTATCTCCAGATGCACCTATAGAAGTCGATTTTGAAGAAGGCTCCCTAATAGCCAGAATTACGGTTTTAGGCACTATAGGACTATTATTCCAAGGTGTTACTAATTACAAGGACTTTAGAGAAGGGATTCAACTAATTTATAGTGATGCTAAACGCGTTACAGATTATATAATATCAGAAGGTGTTTTTTCCGCAGGTTCAAGGCAACAAAATGTCATTAGACTTGAAGCACGAGTAGGTATTATTGGTTCGATTCAGAAGGTGATTAATCAACTTGAAGGAATTAAATCAGGTGCAAACGGCAGAAAGTTAGCAACTGACCTTGTTGAAAAACTAATAGAGTCAAATAAAGAAATAGAGAAGCTGATATCAAACTTGGCTGCTGAATCTGATGTAGAGCTTGTAAAGAAAGGTTTTTTGGAAATAGTCGATGAAATGCCAGAAGAACCTCAACCACCGAAGAACAAAATTAATGAAGTAGCTGCGGCGAATTCATATAGAAATCAAAAGAAAAAGCTTAGAATTAGGCTAATAAGTCCAGCTAACAAGCCAATACAGTAACGGGACTGCTAACAGCTTGCTCAGTTCGGCTTCGTTACACATTTTAGTAAGTTATTATCAGCCCCTGATTGAGGCGTTAGGCTATAGGAGAAGTTAAACATTGGAAAACGTATTTGAAAAAAACGCAATTATCTTATTAGGTGCAATGTTTGCGGCTTTGGTTGCTGGTTTCTTTGCATTCATGAATCTGATTGCTTCTAAAGAAAATAAGACATCTGAATTCAGACAAGATTGGATTAACTCATTACGTGATT
This sequence comes from Aeromonas sp. sif2433, assembly GCF_019218705.1. NCBI lineage: Bacteria > Pseudomonadati > Pseudomonadota > Gammaproteobacteria > Aeromonadales > Aeromonadaceae > Aeromonas > Aeromonas sp. sif2433. The sequence continues at coordinate 21,460 of NZ_JAHUXD010000011.1, read as the reverse complement.
CTATATCCTGTTATGTATCATCTTTAACTTATTTGTCGACCCTATATAAACATCACGCTGAAAGAACTGGTGAAAAAAAAGACAGGTTTGAAATGGCTCGCGATGTTGAGGAAATCTACTCTAAAGTAAATGAATCATATAATGACATCATTTTTAGGATAAATGATAGCGAGAAGAACAAAGAAGGTAAGCAACTTAACGATACCTTTTTATCCGCTTTGAAAAAAACTAGGGATCATTACAATAAAAACGAATTATCAGAAGCTCGAACTGCCTGTGACGACGTAAGGAACACGGCAAAACCACTGTTGAAATTTGAGTGGAAGCGAGTAAAAAACGGGGAGTTGAATTATAGAATCTCTAAATACTTTTCAATTTTTGTTCTTCTCATTGGTGTGGTTTCGGCATCAGCAAATGCCTACATAATATGGAATGAAAATTCTATGAACCATCCAATGCAAGCAGAAGCCCATAGGTTCAAATAGCGAAACGTATTCTGACACTCACATATAACCCAGCCACGATATAAACCAGGTTCGGGAAATCTCCTTGGGGTGCCCTTTCGGCCCCCTGATGGCCCAGTCTGGCGTTCCAGAGCCACTATAAGCTGAATTTATTGGTTTTCCGATAATGACACAATATTTGCTTATAGCTGCGATCACCTGTCCATGTACGCCCGTTCTAGCCCCATCAGGGGTCAGCCCGGCCATCTCCCGCCCCGACGGGCGGGCGAACCCCCGTCGAGGGCAAGGCCCTCCCATTCGATGGGGCAACGCCACGTCCAGAGCGCGGCTGTGCAATGCACGGCGCCGATGGTGCGTCCCTCCCCCACGGGGATTCAATCCCCCCTGCCACTGGCCTATAGTGAGCCCCTACTCGAACAACCTTTGCGAGCAGCAGTATGTATATCGGCGAATTTGCCCGGCTGGCGGGCACCACACCCAAGGCAGTCCGTCTCTACGAGCAGCTCGGGCTGCTGCCCGAGCCCAGGCGGCGCGGCAAGTATCGCGTCTACCGGGCTGAGGATCTGGAGTGGGTCGGCTTTATTCGCCAGGCTCAGCAGCTCGGCTGCAAGCTGAGCGAGCTTGTCCCCTTGCTGGCAGGCCTCACCAGTCTCGCCCAGTTTCCCTGGCAGAAGGTGGAGCAGCTTATCGCGGGCAAGCTGGCCCAGATCGCGGCAGAGGTGGCAAGGCTGCAGCACCAGCACCACTCCCTGACCCAGTGCGCCGCGCTGCTGGCGCAGCACCCCTGCCGCTATGGCGCCCCCGGCCAGACCGAGCCGCTCCCACAGGCTGAGCAAGGGCTTGCAGGACGGGCGCACAAGGTGGCTTGACTCTGCCCTATGGGACAAGGGGTGTAATGGGGGCTCACTTCATCAGGAGCCACGCCATGACACCCAAGCTGCTTATCATCAACGGCAACCCCAAACCCGACAGCCTCTGCCATGCCCTGGCCCGGGAGTATGCTCGCAGCGCCGAGAAGGGCGGCGCAGAGGTCACCCTGCATCACGTGGGGGAGCTCGCCTTCGAGCCGGATCTGCACCATGGCTATGACGAGTTGCAGCCCCTCGAGCCCGATCTGCTGGCATTGCAACAGAGCCTGAAGCAGGCCCAGCATCTGGTGATCGTCGCCCCCCTCTGGTGGGGCCACCTGCCGGCCCGGCTCAAGGGGTTGCTGGACAGGGTGCTGCTCTCGGGATTCGCCTTTCGCTATCAGAAGGGCAAGGCCCTTCCCGAGCGCCTGCTCGCTGGCAAGACGGCGCGCCTGCTGCTCACCATGGACAGCCCTGCCTGGTACTACCGCTGGTGGCTGGGCTCCCCCGTCGAGCGCACCCTCGACAAGCCCGTGCTGGGGCTCTGTGGCATCAGGCTGACCCATCGCCAGCATCTGGGGCCTGTCCATACCGCCAGCGAGCGGGAGCGACAGCGCTGGCTGGGCCGGGCGGCGGCCGCGGCCCGCCATGATGCGCAGAGGCTGGTGCGGCGACTCACATAAGCAAAGGCCACGGCAGCCTGTCTGCCGTGGCCCTGATGACGGGTGTTGTCGGCAACGGGGTCCAGAGAGACGGGCAAGCTTGCCTGGGGTGAAAAAGTCCTCGGCGGCCCGGCGCCCTTGTGTTGTAGTAAGTGGGAATCCCCTCTTGCTGGAGCCTTTCCGATGAACAAGATGTTGCTTGGCACCCTCTCCCTCATGCCGCTGTTGGCCAGTGCCGCCACCCCCTCCTTCGACTGCGCCAAGGCCCACGGCACCACCGAGCAGCTTATCTGCCAGGATGCCGGGCTGGCTGCGCTGGATAACCAGCTCGCGACCCTCTATCCCAAGGCGATGAGCAACCTCTCGGCCGAACAGGCGAAGACCGAGAAGGCGATGCAGCGCGGCTGGATCAAGGGCCGCAACGAGTGCTGGAAAGACACGGATCCGCGCAAGTGCATCGACGCCAGCTATCAGACTCGCATCACCGAGCTGCAGATCAAGGGCGGCCAGTTGGTGGTGCCCTCCCCCGTGCTCTATCAATGTGGCGACAAGCTGAGGCTGACCACCTACTTCTACCAAGACGCCAAGATCCCCGCCGCCGTCATCAATCTGGACCCGGATCAGCAGGTGCTGGCGCTCGGCGTCCCCGTTGCCAGCGGTGCCCGCTACGAGGGGCAAAACCTCAGCCTCCTGACCAAGGGCAAGGACGCCACCCTGGAGCGTTACGGCGAGCCACCCCTGCAATGCCAGGCGCAGGGCAAGGCCAGCGCCGAGTAAAATACATTCATAAAAAAGCCCCGCGATGCGGGGCTTTTTTCATTCAGCGTGCTTGATTCAGCGTGCAATGACCGGCTCGCCCACCGCATCCGGCGAGGTCTGGAACTCACGCTCTGCCTCGTCGAAGCGATCCAGCATGGCCTTGGAGGGCGCCTTGTCCAGCAGGCTGAACACCAGGATCGCCAGACCGGAGAAGACGAAGCCCGGGATGATTTCATACAGCCCCAGCCAGCCGAACTGCTTCCAGACGATGACGGTCAGGGCACCGACCAGCATGCCGGCCAAGGCGCCGTTGCGGGTCATCCGCGACCAGAGCACCGAGAGCAGCACCACGGGACCGAAGGCGGCACCGAAGCCGGCCCAGGCGTAGCTCACCAGCCCCAGCACCCGGTTCTCCGGGTTCACGGCCACTGCGATGGCGATGAGCGAAATCACCAGCACCATGGCGCGACCGACCCACACCAGCTCTTTCTGGGAGGCGTTCTTGCGCAGGAACGGCTTGTAGAGATCCTCAGTGATGGCGCTGGAGCAGACCAGCAGCTGGCAGCTTAGCGTGCTCATCACCGCCGCCAGGATGGCGGAGAGCAACACACCGGCAATCCAGGGGTTGAACAGGATCTTGGAGAGCTCGATGAAGACCCGCTCCGGGTTGGCGGTGACGCCGGCAGCCTGCTCCGTGAAGGTGGAGAAGTAGGCCAGGCCGAAGAAGCCGATGGCCACGGCGCCGCCGAGGCAGAGCACCATCCAGGTCATGCTGATGCGACGGGCGCTGGCCATGGAGTGGTGGGAATCCGCCGCCATGAAGCGCGCCAGTATGTGGGGCTGGCCGAAGTAGCCCAGGCCCCAGGCCATCAGGGAGATGATGGCGATGAAGTCCAGATTCTTGAACATGTCGAGGTTGCTGGCATTCTGCGCCGCCACCTGCACCATGGCGGTGTCGATGCCGCCGACGGCGATGATGACGAACACCGGGGTCAGGATCAGGGCGAAGATCATCAGGGTGGCCTGCACCGTATCGGTCCAGCTCACCGCGAGGAAGCCGCCGAAGAAGGTGTAGGTGATGGTGGCCGCGGCGCCGACCCAAAGGGCGGTGTCATAGCTCATGCCGAAGGTGCTCTCGAACAGGCGGGCCCCCGCCACCACGCCGGAGGCGCAGTAGATGGTGAAGAACAGCAGGATCACCAGGGCGGAGAGGATGCGCAGCACCCGGCTCTTGTCCTCGAAGCGGTAGGTGAAGTAGTCCGGCAGGGTCAGGGCGTTGCGGTTCTTCTCGGTGTGAACCCGCAGCCGACCGGCCACCCAGCGCCAGTTGAAGTAGGCGCCTATGGTGAGGCCGATGGCGATCCAGCTCTCGGAGATACCGCCGATGAAGACGGCGCCCGGCAAGCCCATCAACAGCCAGCCACTCATGTCGGAGGCCCCGGCGGAGAGCGCGGTGACCCAGCTGCCCATACGGCGGCCGCCGAGAATGTAATCGTCAAAGTTGCGGGTGGCGCGATAGGCGATGAAGCCGATCAGGACCATCCCGAGGATATACACCAGGAAGGTGATAAGCATTGGGGTGCTAGCTGTCATGCAAAACTCCGTTATGTGACTCTTGTACCCGTTCTCACGACGGGCTCTTCCTTAAAAACCGGCCTAGAGTAATCAGCAGATACACTAAGCTCAACTGTTTTTAACAAATAAAAAACACAATGAAAACGTTTCACCCTTAACTAAGCAACTACTCAAGGATGAATTAGCCGAACATTCTGCCACTACAGCAACGACTTATCCTGACTGCCAGCTTGCTCTGGGCCACAAAAAAGCCCCGGCCTAGGCCGGGGCTCGATATCGATGACGGCAGGCTCAACGACTGATGGCGATGGGCATGCCGCTGCGCTGTTCCAGCGCCTGCTTGATCAGCTGGGAATCGCTGTCGGCATGGGCGATGAAGCGGGTCACCGCCGGGGTGATGGGCAGCGGGGCCGGCAGGCTGGAGTTGAACTCCTCCTGACTGCGGGACAGCGGCTGGTGCACTTCCAGATAGCGGCGGCCATCAGGCTCGACCGAGGCCTTGATCGGCTGGTTCACGAACTGCACCCGGGTACCGACCGGTACCTGCTTGAACAGGTATTCGATGTCTTCGTTGCGCAGCCGCACGCAGCCGTGGCTCACCCGCAGACCGATGCCGAACTGGGCATTGGTGCCGTGGATGGCGTACATCTTGCCGATGTAGAGCGCGAACAGCCCCATGGGGTTGTCCGGGCCGGCCGGCCAGACCGCCGGCAGGGGCTCGCCACGGGCGGCATACTCGGCGTGCATCTTGGCGGTCGGGGTCCAGGTCGGGCCCGCCTTCTTGCGCTGCACGCTGGTCACCCAGTTCTCAGGGGTATCGGTGCCGAGCTGGCCGATGCCGATGGGCAGCACTTGCACCACCTGCTTGCCCTTGGGGTAGTAGTAGAGGCGCATCTCGGCCACGTTCAGCACTATCCCCTCGCGCGGGGCATCCGGCAGGATCAGCTGATGGGGCACGATCAGCGTCTCACCGGCCTGCAGCAGCAACGGGTCCGCCTTGGGGTTGGCCTCGAGCATGTTGGTCAATCCCAGCTGGAACTTGGCCGCGACCGCTTCCAGAGGCTGGCCCGCCTCTTCTACCGGCACCACGTATTCCAGATTTTCACCCACCAGGCGGCTGTTGGCCGCAGGCAGGGCATATTCGACAGCAAGCGCAGGCGTGGCGCTCAGGACGAGGCTGCAGCACAGCATGGCCGCAGTTTTGTGGAGGAGCTTCATAACTTTCCTGTGATGAATGGGGTGATTCGAGACTCTGGGCCCGGCCGGGATAGGCGGTGCCATCCCGGGGCGAAGAGAAGGCCGCCATTTTTCTCCTCTGCGGGCAAAAATTCAACCGGCAAATGGGCTTATCCGCGCAGGATTGTCAGCCCCGCGCGCTCCCCATAGACCCTAGCTGTTGCCCGTGGCGGCGCCTTGCCAGGCACGCATGTCGTAACCTGTGGGCGATTGATGCAACCGCAGATGAAATTGCCCAATAATGGCAAATATGTGGTCGAAAATATCGGCCTGGATCCCCTCGTAGTCGGCCCAGGCGGTGGTCGCGGTGAAGCAGTAGATCTCAAGGGGTATCCCCTCGCTGGTCGGTGCCAACTGGCGCACCATCAGCGTCATGTCCTTGCGGATGCTGGGGTGGGCCCGCAAGTAGGCATCCAGATAGGCGCGCAGGGTGCCGAGGTTGGTGAGGTGGCGACCGTTGATGGGGCAGCTGATCGCATCGCTGAGCTGCTGGTTGTAGCTGCTCAGCTCCTGCTGCTTGCGGCTGAGGTAGGGCGCCAGCAATTTGGCCTGCTTGAGTGTCAGCTGCTCGTCTGCGGTCAGGAAGCGCACGCTGGTCATGTCGATGTTGACGCTGCGCTTGATGCGGCGGCCGCCGGACTCCGTCATCCCCTGCCAGTTCTTGAACGAATCCGAGATCAGCGCATAGGTGGGGATGGTGGTGATGGTCTTGTCCCAGTTCGACACCTTGACCGTGGTGAGACCTATGTCGATCACCTCACCGTCGGCGCCGTACTTGTCCATCTGCAGCCAGTCACCGACGCTCAGCATGCGGTTGGCCGAGAGCTGGATCCCCGCCACCAAGCCGAGGATGGGGTCCTTGAACACCAACATCAGCACCGCGGTCATGGCCCCCAGGCCGCTGAACAGGAACAGCGGTGACTTGCCGAGCAGCAGGGCGATCATCAGGATGCCGACCAGGATGCTGCCTACCAGCTTGACCCCCTGGAAGATGCCGCGCAGGGGCAGATCCCGTCCCAGCCGGGTGTAGCGGCTCAGGGACAACATGCAGTCGAGCAGGGCAAACAGGGAGAGCAGCAGGAACAGCAGGATCCAGAGCTGGGCCAGCATCTCGATCAGTTGCAGGCTGTCCGAGGCCTTGGGCAGCCAGATCTCGGCCTGACCGAGCAGCACGGCCCCCTGCAGCACCAGGGCGAGCCGGTAGAACAGCCGCTGTTGCAGCTGGGGTGGCAGCCACATCTGCTTGGTCTTGCCGAGCAGTCCCACCAGGCGCACCAGCAGGATGCGGTGCAGCACCAGGTGCAGCAGCAGCGAGGTGAGGACGATGAAGCCCAGGGCGATCACCAGAGCCATCAGGCTGCTGACCTCGACCCCCATGCCGGTTAACCAGTGAAAAAATGTCTCCTTCATCCCTATCTCCGCTACGTGAAACTGCCGTCAGGGTACGTATCTGCCACCTCATGTCAAATGACAAGCCGCTCAATCGGCGCCAGAAACGACAACGCCCGGCACGGGCCGGGCGTTGATTCAGCGCGAGGGGGCCTTAGCCGACCAGGCTCAGGGCATCGCGGGCGATGACCAGCTCTTCGTTGGTGGGCATCACCAGCGCCAGGCGGCTGTCGGCGGTGGTGATGGGACCCTCACCGCCCAGCACGGCGGCGTTGTTGGCGTCCTTGTCGACCTTGAAGCCGAACAGCGCCAGCCGCTCCAGCACCATCTCGCGCACCATGGCGGCGTTCTCACCTATGCCACCGGTGAACACCAGGGCGTCGAGGCGACCGTCCATGGCGGCGGCATAGGCGCCGACGTACTTGGCCACCCGGTAGGTGAAGACATCCAGCGCCCGCTTGGCACCGGCGTCGGTGGCATAGTTGGTGGTGACATAGCGGCAGTCGCTGCTCACCTCGGTCAGGCCCAGCAGGCCGGACTCGCGGGTGAGGCAGTGGTTGATCTGATCCACGCTGTAACCGAGCTGGTCGTGCATGAAGAAGACCACGGCAGGATCGATGTCGCCACTGCGGGTGCCCATCGCCAGCCCTTCCAGCGGGGTCAGCCCCATGGAGGTGTCGACGGACTCACCGTTACGGATGGCACAGACGGAGGCGCCGTTGCCCAGGTGGCAGTTGATCAGGTTCAACTCGCCGAGCGGCTTGCCCAGCGCCTTGGCGGTCTCTTCAGCGATGAAGCGGTGGGAGGTGCCGTGGGCGCCGTAGCGACGGATGGCATGCTCCTCATAGAGCTTGTACGGCAGCGCGTAGAGATAGGCCTCTTGCGGCAGGGTCTGGTGGAAGGCGGTGTCGAACACGGCCACGTTCTTCTCGGCCAGGGCCGGGAAGACCTTGAGCGCGGCACGGATGCCGATGAGGTGAGCCGGGTTGTGCAGCGGCGCGAACGGGATGGCGGCCTCGATACCAGCGATCACGCCGTCATCGATGCGCACTGAGCGGGAGAACTGCTCGCCACCGTGTACGATGCGGTGACCTATGGCCACCAACTGCTCGGAGAGGGTAGGATCCAGGGGCAGGATCTGGGTCACGATATGGTCGAGGGCGGCCTGGTGAGCGGCGCCCGCTCCCAGCATGGCTTCACCCTTGACCCCATGGAGTTTCCATTTGATACGTGCATCATCCAGATTGAAACATTCGGCCAGGCCGGACAGCATGTCCTCACCTGTTTCAGCGTCCATTACGGCAAATTTCAGGGAAGAGCTACCGCAGTTAAGGATCAATACCAACTTGCTCATGTTCTACATCTTCCTGTGCTTCGGCTTTACGCCGACAGTGTCGTGTCATCCAACATGGATGGGATTCCCCTGCCGGGGGCTTTATGGTCGCAGAAGGGTGCGCCCAATTTTTCAATGCAGTGAGTGCCGGCTACAGGCTCTGGCGCACTCATCGAGTCTTCAATGCGGGACCAGCCACCGTTCATCCGAAACGGCCTCGTCGTGGGCGGGAGCCTAAACCCCCGCGCTGCTGACTAACATCCGGTCAGCAGATCTTTATGAACCTTGACCACCAGTTTCTTCACCGGGCTCGGGGTGGTCAGGGTACAGAGAGGGCGATGCAGTTCTCCCGGCCAGAAGATGGCAAAGTCGCCGGGCTGCAACGCCAGATAACTGGTCTGTTCGTCTGCGACGAACCAGAGATCGGGATGGGGGTGATCGGCATCGTCGTTCCGGTAGGCATGGGGCCCCACGCCGATCCACTCCGCACCATGCAACAGCAGCTGGATATCCAGATACTGCTCATGAAACTCGCCGCGACGGGCCGCAACCGGCTCGGTCGGCTCCTCGCTCACCAGACAGAACAGCCGCAGGCCATCGATCTCGCGCTTGCCGAGCGGGGCATCCCGCCAGTGCGCCACATCTTTCACCACCTCGGCCATGATGCGAGCCAGCGGGGCGGGCAAGGGGGTGCGTTGCAAGGTATCCAGACTGCCGGTGATCATGAGATGCGCATCCTTAGGTGTATCCGTGGTCTATCTTTGTCTACCAATGAAAAAGGACCCGTTAAAGGTCCTTGTCTAGCGCCGTCTGCCATCCATGCAGACCGAGAAGAGTATGAGTCATCTCGTTGACGTTGGGTCACTGTTGCACAGTCGCCCGCTCCTTGCCAAGAGATACCCGCTCATTCACCAGATGATCGTACCAGCTGAAACAATATTATTCACTAGTCGATTGCCGCCAACTTTGACCAGACGCAAAAACGGGAGCATCAGCTCCCGTTTTTTCGCACCTTAGGTGTCATTCAAACCTTGTTGGCGTTCTCAACCGGCTTCGCATACATGGCACGCCAGAGGGCCTTGTGCTCTTCTGGCACCTCCGACTGGCGGGTCAGGAAGGCTGTCTGCTCTATGGTGCTGGCCTTGCCGGGCACATCGGCGGCCAGATAGTTGCCCGGGAAGAGACGGTAACTGCTCCAGATGGCCTTGTCGATCAGCGCCGCCAGCTCGTCCGGATCGCTGAAGCCCTCGGTGATGGGGGCGCCGAAGGATACATGTACCCGCCCCTTCTGGCCGACGATGCCGGCGACTATGCTCTCGATATCCTCGAACTCGCCCTTCTCGTAGCTGCCGTTGACCGACTTCTCGTACAGCTCGCGCGCCTTGGCCTTGTCGGTGGGATCCACCTCGTAGCTGATGCTGACCGGCACTATGTTGAGGCTGCGCATGTAGTCGACGAAGTCCAGCTTCTGCTTCTTGCCGTCCACGTAGAACATCTTGAGGATGGCCGGATCCGTCTTGTCGTCGCCGTTCTTGGCGCGCCCTTCCTTCTGAGCGATCCAGATGGAGTGGCCTTCGTGCACCGACTGGCCGATGTAGGCCGACAGCTCGCCGAGGGCCTTCATCATCTCCCGTGGCCCCTTGGCGGAGCGCTTGACGATGAAGCTCTTGTTGAGCTTCATCAGCTCGGTGGCGCAGGGTTTGCGCAGCAGGTTGTCACCGATGGCGATGCGCACGGTGTCAAAACCGTGGGTGTGCAGCCCCCAGTTGACGAACGCCGGATCCATGGCGATGTCCCTGTGGTTGGAGACAAACAGATAGCCCTGCTCCTTTTTCAGGTGCTCGAGACCGGAGAAGGTCACGCCTTGGGTGGAGGTGGCGATCATGCGGGCCATGTAGCGGGTGACCCCCAACTGTACCTGACGAACCGTGGTGACCTTGGCCCACTTGTGGCGCAGGAACTGGCGGATCAGCGGGCGAATGGCCCAACCCAACCAGCTCATCAGGGAGCCGAAACGGTACTTGGCGATGGCGCCGATAAACTCATCATCCTGGATCAGCCGCTCGATGGCAGCCGGCACTTCATCATCGCGATAGGGGCGAATATCCGCGAATCTATCTACTTCTGTCACAATGTCAGCCTTGCAAGTATGGAGTCGCGGCCAGCTGCTGCTGACCGGGAAAATTCAGGGCGCAATTTTACACGCTTTTATGGTCAGGGGTATGAGATGCGCACAGATAGTGCCGGCTTATCGTGAAAAAGCCGTCGCAATCACATCTGGTACGACCAATTGGAACCACTGCGCGGGTTGATTGACCGACATATGGCTGACCATGGTAATGCCGGCCACACACCAGTCTATCCCGCCGGGTTGATCAGCGCGGTGAGGACATGATCCTCCCAGCGGCCATTGATCATCAGGTAATCCCGGGCGTACCCCTCCCGCTCGAAGCCGAGACGCTCGAGCAGGGCACCGCTGCGCCGGTTGGCGGGCATGTAGCTGGCCATGATGCGGTGCAGGCCGTGCTCCCGAAACAGATGGTCGATGGCGGCGGTCAGCACCTCCTGCATCAACCCCTGCCCCTGGTGCTCCTCATCGACGGCGTAACCGAGGTGACAGGCCTTGAACATGCCCATCAGGATGTGAGTGAAGTTGCAGGTGGCGAGCACCCGCTCCCCCCGGGGATCGAGCGCCACCAGTTGCACGGCGCTGCCGTCGAAAAACTGGCCGTAGCCGTCACGCAGGCGGCCGTGCCAATGGCTCAGGGTATAGAAATCCTCGTCGCGCCTTGGCTCCCAGGCCATCAGGTGCGCCCGGTTGCGCTGGTAAAAATCCAGCATCAGGGAGGCCCGCTCCGGGGGCAGTATGGTCAGCTGGCTGCGGGGGGTGACGATATGCGGCAGCACCATCAATGGTCCCTCTGCATGAGCCAGTCGTCGCGCAGCAGGCCGTAGCGGACGTGGTCCACCACCCGATCCGCCAGCCGCTCCGCCCGCCGGGTGATCCCCTCCTGCTGCATGCCGAGCCGCTCACAGACAGCCCGGCTCGGTTCGTTCTCCTGCGCGGCGCTGATCTCCACCTTCTCCATCCCCATCTCCTCGAAGGCGTGATGGATCAAGGCCTGACAGGCCCGGGTGATGATGCCGTTGCCCTGCCAGCGCTCGGCCAGCCAGTAGCCGATGGTAACCTTGGCCAGCGCCTGATCGATCTGGTTGTAGCCGATGACGCCGACCACCTCCCCCTGATACTCGATGGCGGTGGTCAACCCCTCGCCGCGCGCGAACTTCTCGATGGCGTGGCGGATGAAGGTGGCGCTGTCTGCCGGCTGCTGGATAAGCGGCGGCCAGGGCAGCCACTGGGTCAGGTAGTCGCGATTGCGTTGGCACAGACCAAAGAGTTCGCTGGCCATGTCGGGCTGCAGGAACAAGAGCGCCAGTTCGTCATCCAGTTGCCATGAAAACATCCATCCTCCTCCGATGATGACCGTCAGAGGGTCATCCGTGAGCCACTGTAGTCAATCAAGCCATTGTCTGCCAAGGGCTTTCTACACCTTGCACCGACAGGCAACCCCCATATGGACGGGCCCGCTTGGGCCGCCATTTCGCAGGATCCGCATTCACCTCTTTCTTTGGCATAACGCGCCAGCATCCCGTCATTACACGGGATGGAATGGACGCAGCAGTCGATCCTGCTATCCCTTTCTGCTGATCTGTCACATATGACAGGCAGTTATTTCAGACCGGCGCACTAGTGTAGGAACGCCGGGCAACGGACCCGGCGTGCAATCTTCATCGACTTAAGGAAAGACGAGATGAACAAAGTCTATTTGGCCGTGGTACTGGCCTGCTGGGGAAGCGCCGCCTTGGCGGCACAACAGGTGGAAGTGAGTCAGGCTGCGGGCCTTCAGGGGGCACCGAGTGGTGCCGCCGGAGTGAGCGCGCTGGCGGGGGATGGCGAGTTTCGTCAGGTCAGGGTAGTCAAGCTACCCAACGGCCAGCAGCGGGTGCGCTATGAGCAGACCTGGCACGGCATCCCGGTCTGGGGCCAGAGCTTGGTAGCCGAGCAGTCCCTCGGCGGCCAGGTAAGCCAGGTCTCCGGCCAGATCCTGCGCCAGATCGATGCCGACCTGAGCAGCCCCGCCGCCGCCCTCTCCCCCGCCGATGCCGCCCTCAAGGCGCGTGCCGGTGCCAAGGGCAGCAACGAGCGGGTCAAGCTGTTCGTGATGCAGGACGAGGCCGGTCAGGCCCGCCTGGTCTACCTGGTCTCCTGGCTGGCGGCGAGCGAACAGCCGAGCCGTCCCTTCGTGGTGGTCGATGCCCAGAGCGGCGCCGAGCTCAAGCGCTGGGAGGGGATCAACCACAAGGACGCCACCGGCCCGGGCGGCAACCTCAAGACCGGCAAATATTTCTACGGCGCGGATTTTGGCCCCCTGCTGGTGGATGACAGCTGCCGCATGAGCAGCCCGAACGTGGACACCATCAACCTCAACCACGCGACCTCCGGCGGCAGCGTGCACCAGTTCACCTGCCCGGAGAACACGGTCAAGGAGATCAACGGCGCCTACTCACCGCTCAACGACGCCCACTACTTCGGCAACGTGGTGTTCGACATGTACCGCAACTGGTACAACACGGCGCCACTCAGCTTCAAGCTGAAGATGCGGGTGCACTACAGCCGCAACTACGAGAACGCCTTCTGGGACGGCAGCCAGATGACCTTCGGCGACGGTGCCACCACCTTCTACCCGCTGGTGAGCCTGGATGTGGCCGCCCACGAGGTGAGCCACGGCTTCACCGAGCAGAACTCGGGGTTGGTCTACTCCGGTCAGTCCGGCGGCATCAACGAGGCCTTCTCCGACATGGCGGGGGAAGCGGCCGAGAACTACATGAAGGGCAGCAACGACTGGCTGGTGGGGGCCCAGATCTTCAAGGGCAACGGCTCGCTGCGCTACTTCGAGGATCCGACCCGGGATGGCAGCTCCATCGGCCATGCCAGCGATTACTATGACGGCATCGACGTGCACCACAGCTCAGGGGTCTACAACCGCGCCTTCTACCTGCTGGCCAATAGCAATGGCTGGAACACCCGCAAGGCATTCGAGGTGTTCGTGCTGGCCAACCGCCTCTACTGGGGCGCCAACACCACCTACGATCAGGGTGCCTGTGGCGTGACCAAGGCGGCCACCGATCTGGGCTACAGCCTGACCGACGTGGCCACCGCCTTCAGCGCGGTCGGCGTCAACGCGAGCTGTGGCACCACACCGCCGCCGACCGGCAGCGTGCTGCAAAACGGTGTACCGGTGACCGGGCTGGCCGCCGCCAAGGGGGGCAAGCTGAGCTACACCATCGAGATTCCGGCCGGCAAGAGCCAGCTGGTGGTCGCCAGCAGCGGCGGCAGCGGGGATGCGGATCTCTACGTGAAGTTCGGCTCGGCGCCGACCGGCAGCAGCTATGACTGCCGTCCCTACAAGAGCGGCAACGCCGAGACCTGCACCCTGAATTCGCCCAAGGCGGGCACCTGGCATGTGCAGCTCAGTGCCTTCAGTGCCTTCTCCGGAGTGAGTCTCAAGGCCAGCTATTGATGAGCCGTTGAATCTTCATCAGCCCTGAGCGCCGGACATGTCCGGCGCTTTTTTATGCGGACTTGCCCGACCAGCGCCGGGCCAGGGTGCGGGCGGCCTCCAGTACCCGCTCCTTCTCCCGGTTCGGCCGCTTGCCGCTGCGCCAGGCCATCATCACGTCCCAGTGATCCGGCGGCAGATCCACCACATCCAGCCGCACCAGGCGACCAAACTCCAGATCCCGGCTGATGGCGAGCGCCGGCATCAGGGTGATGAAGCCGTGCTCCAGCGCCAGCTCCCGCGCCGCACTGGCGGGCTGGATGGCGTGCAGCGGGCTCGCCACCTGGCGCAGCAATCGCAACTGCAGGATCAGCTCGTCACAACCTGTGCCCCACTGCTGAGGGGCCAGCCGTTCGTTGGCGATGTCCTGCAGGGTCAGCCCCTGGCGTCCCGCCAGCGGGTGGGTGGCACAGGCCACGGCGATGATGGGGGAGCGATAGAGCAGCTCGAGCTGGATGCCCGCGATGGCGGGGCACTTGAGGATGAAGCCGACGTCGGTCTCGCCGGTCAGCAGCTGCTGCATGATGATGCCGGAGTGATCCGTGTTGCAGCGGATCTCGAACGCCTCATCCACCAGGGCCAGCAGCAGCGGGCCGAACATCACAGTCGTCAGCGAGGGCAGGCAGGAGAGCCTGATCCGCGGCAGGGCCGGCGCCCCCTGCATCGCGAGGCGGCCGCTTTCCAGTGCGCTCAGGGCCGCGCTCGCGGCAGGCAAAAACTGCTCGCAGGCCGGGGTCGGGGTGGCACCACGGCGATGACGGCGAAACAGCGGCTGTCCCAGCTCCTGCTCCAGCACGGCGATCCGCTGGCTGACCATGGGTTGTGACCAGCCGCGAATGGCCGCCACCTTGCTGAAGCTGCCACGGTTGACCACATCCAGCAGTAATTGCAAATCATCGAGCGTCATAGCCATAACCAAATCCAATATGAAATATAGCCAGTTGTCGGCTACCACTATATCTGGCCCCCTCCCAGAATAGCAGTATCAATTGTCATGATATGGCAGATCGCCAGCGAGTCAGGGACTTACCTCCGTCCTTGGCTCTGTTTGGTGACGGCGCCATTCAGGCAGTGAACACACATCCAATAATGTTATCGATGCAAGCTGGGGTTTGAGTGTCATGGTAGAGCGGGCGAGGCGGTTGGGGCGGTGGTTCTTGGCATTGGATTCCCTCTTGGTGATCCTGGGATTTTTCGTGGTGATGCCCATGATCAGCCTGCGGTTTGTGGATCAGCTTGGCTGGGCGGCCGGGTTGGTCGGGCTGGCGCTGGGGCTGCGTCAGCTGACCCAGCAGGGGCTCGGCGTGCTGGGGGGCTCCCTCGCCGACAAGTTCGGCGCCCGCCCGCTCATCGTCGGCGGCATGCTGCTGCGGGCGGCCGGTTTTGCCAGCCTGGCCTATGCCCAGAGCGGGCTGGATCTCATCCTCTCCTGCATCCTCTCCGGGCTCGGTGGCTGCCTGTTCGATCCGCCCCGCGCCGCCCTGGTGATCAAGTTCACCCGTCCGCACGAACGGGGTCGCTACATCTCGCTGCTGATGATGCTGGAGAGCGCCGGCGCCGTGGCCGGGGCCCTGCTCGGCAGCTGGCTGCTCAACTTCGATTTTGAATATGTCTGCCTGCTGGGAGCCGGCCTGTTTGTCTGCGCGGCGCTGTGCAACTTATTGATCCTGCCCCCCTACAAGCTCTCCCAGCGGCCGACCCCGATCCGGGCCGGTCTCGGTCAGGTGCTGGCGGACAAGGCATTCTGCCGGCTGGTGCTGATCCTGAGCGGCTACTACGCGCTCTGGGTGCAGGTGATGCTGATCTTCCCCATCCTGGTCAAACAGATGGCGGGCAGCACCACGGCGGTCGGCTGGATGTATACCCTGGAGACCGCCATCTCCCTGGCCCTGCTCTACCCCCTTGCCCGTTACGGCGAGCGCCACTTCAAGCTGGAGAGCCGGCTGATGGCGGGGGTGCTGCTGATGACCGCCGGCATCGGGCTGGTGGCCTTTGCCACCACCCTGCCCGCCGTCTTCATGCTGCTGGCCTGCTTCTACCTCGGCATCGTCATCGCCGAGCCGGCCCGGGAGACGCTCATGACCAAGTTGGCGCAACCCGGCGCCCGCGGCAGCTACATGGGATTCAGCCGGCTGGGGCTCGCCCTCGGCGGCATGACCGGCTATGTCGGCGGCGGTGCCCTGCACGACTACGCCAATGCCCAGGGCCAACCCTGGCTGCCCTGGCTGGTGCTGGGTACCGTCGGGATCACCACTTTCCTGCTGTTGGTGAACTGCTTCCAGCGTGACTCTCGCCTGGCCCACGTCAATGCCTGAGCGGCTCCCCGGATAAAACACTCCCGGTCCTGACCCCCAAGGCGCCGGCTCCTCTGAGCCGGCGCCTTGTTTTTATCCCGCAATACGACGACAGAGACGAGCCACTCGCCTCCCCACTCTCTCCCTGTTTAGTGAATGCCTCATGGGCTGACCGAATTGCACCCATAAAAGAAGCGGCAGATTGCTCTGCCGCTTCTTAGCGCTACAAGATATCCCAGACAGGCGTTAGTGCTTGTCGATCTCCAGCAGATGGTTGCTCAGCATGTAGTCGATGACTTGCCCGGAGGTGGAAGCAGAGCCACCGGTCAGGCTGTCGAAGGTATGGTTCGTCAGCACTATCTCCTGGGTGACCGGGGCAGTGCTGCTCTCTTTGACCTGCAGATGCACCCCTTCGTTGTCCTGGAAGACCGAGAGCAGGCCCTTCAGTGAGCTCTCCGTCTTGCTGCCATCGTGGTCCAGCAGATCGCTCAGATCCAGCTTGTCCCCCTCCGCCTTGGAGAAGTCGACGACGTAATCCTTGGCTACCGTGCCTGCCGTGGTGTCGCCCTGCATCCAGCTGAAGGTATCGGCACCCGCATCCCCCTTCAGGATGTCGTTGCCAAGTCCCCCGGTCAGGATGTCGTTGCCCAGACCGCCGCTGAGGTTGTCGTCGCCGACGCCACCGTACAGAGTGTCGTTGCCGCTGCCACCTGAGAGATAGTCATTGCCCAGACCGCCAAACAAGGTATCGTCACCGGCCCCACCGAACAGGATGTCATTGCCGGCCCCACCGTCCAGAATGTCGTTGCCACCCTGACCGAACAGGATGTCGTTGCCATCCCCCCCGATCAGCATATCCGCCTTGTCATTGCTGGAGGATTGATCAAATTCGGCGGCATGACCCTGGATGTAACTGTGTACGTCGGCATCCAGCACATCCGTGCGGCCAAGCTGACCCGCCACATAGCTCTTGATGGCCTCATAGCCTTCCCCCTGGATCCCGGCGAAGTGCACCGCATCACCGAACAGGATATCGTCGCCAGCCCCGCCATCGAACTTGTCGGCCCCTGGCAGGTTGTTGATGGAGGTGCCCAGGATGGCATTGGCCAAATCGTTGGCCGACACGTTGGACTGCACAATCTGGTCGCTATCGAACTGTTTCAGGGTAGCGATAGAGACATTGCTGCCAATACCGATGGCCTGCAAGATCACGTTATTGGCCGCCAGCAGTGGCAACACGGCCAGCGCATTCTGCAATGCCCAATAATTGTCGTTGTAAGAAGTGGAGATCTCGAAGGTACCATCACCCTGGGCACGCAGAGTACCGATAGGAGTGGAGCTCCATTTGCCATTGCCATGATTGCCGTTGCTGCTGTATGACCATTGGTAGACTTTGCCGCTCGCATCAATCAGCAACCTGTTTTCACCGCCGATGTTGGCGTAGAAGGCCTCTCCCTTAACGTAATTGTTGACGTTGACGAACGCATCGAGCCCCTCGTTCGTCTTCGTATTGACGATCGGATTCAGTTTTTCATAATCGAAATAGGTGCTAGGTGCCCCATCGGTGATGAAATAGGTCAGATTCTTGGCGTTGGTATTGTTCTTGGCCACATCGCTGTTGAACCAGTTGGACGTGGTCTTGAGCACATCCTCATAGTTGGTCGCGCCGCCGTTCCAATAACTGCCATCCATGCTATCGATGACAGCCTGCAACTTGGTCAAGGCGTTGGGGTCTTTCAGATCCACGCTGATCGACTTGTTGGCCTGGGAATCAAAGTCCACCAGGAACAGATTGACCTTGCCCGCCCCCTCGGTACCCGCGCTGGCCTTGAGGGTAGCGAACACCTGAGTCAGCTGTAACTTCATGGTTTCCATGGCGCTGGTGCCGATACTGCCGGAGCTGTCGACCATGAAGGCGATGTTGTAGTTCTGGCCCGGCAGCACCACGCTGCCATCCAGATCGCCGACCACTATGTTGTGCTCGCTGCCATAGGTCCGGTTCTGGTCGCCCGGCTCCCCTTCGGTAGTACCGAAGTAGTTCAGGCGGATGCTGTCGTCATCGGTGGCCGTGCTGATCTGGTCGGTGCCCGCCTCCTTGGCGATGGCTTCCACCCTCAGATCGACCTGGCCGGCCTCGGCACCCGGCACCCGCAGGGTCAGCCCGCCCAGTTTCACATCGAGCGCACCCGCACTCCACAGACCGCTACCGGCAGCAAGGGTGATCTTGCCGTCGGCCCCGGCGGTGCCCAGCAGTTGGTTATTGTGATAGAGCTGGGCGCCCTGCGGCATGCCGCTCAGCACCAGGCTATCGAACACCTCGCTGCCATCGCGATCCGTGAGGGAGGCATTGATCTCAACCGGATAATCGACCACGGTCGGCGGCACCAGGGTCAACTCCCCCGTGCTCTGATCAATCCGGTAGATGCCATCGTCGAACTGCACATACTCGATGCTGTGCAGCGCCTTGGTCACCCCGGCGCCATGCTCGTTTACGCTGAAATCGAACCAGCGATCGTTGGTCGAATAACCCGTGCCCTTCTTGATCGCATAGTCGGCCCGGTTGCCCGCCAATACGGCAATGTCATTTCCGGCATCACCATAGAGGCCATCATGGCCAAGGCCCGCGACCAAAATGTCATCGCCGTCACCGCCGGTAAGGGTATCTCCCTGTGCGGAGTTACCGCCAACCAGTACGTCGTTACCCAGACCACCGGTAAAGTGATCGCCCCCCCCATTCTGGCTAACCATGTAGTCGTTACCAGCGGTGCCAACAACAGTATCTTGACCTGTTGTACTGTCCGACAGGGTCTTGGTGATCCCGAAGGCCCCCTTGTTGAAGTTGCCTGACTGGAACTGGCTGCTGGTGATCCCGGCGCTCGGGAAGCTCTGACTGTAAAGCGGTATGCCATTGCCCGTGAGGCTGATGTCGACCGTCGGCTTGTCGGCCACGGCCGTCACATCGATCACCAGCTTGCCACCATTGCTGAGGTTGGCACCGTCGCTGATCTGGAAGTCGAAGCTGGCATAGTCCCCATGCAGGTTGCCGGTATCGGCACCATGGCCATTGGCGGCGCTGGAGCTCGACTCGTTGGCCCCAGGCACGAAACGCAGGTGGCCGCTGTCGATGTCGGCATGGGAGATGAGATCCCCCGCCTTCACGGCAATCCATTGGCCGGCCGCATTGAGGTACTCCAGCTTGCCATTGAGCGGCAGCGTGCCGATCTTCACGCCGAGATCGCCGGCGGCCTGATCGTCAGTGGCGCCAAACTGGGCCCACTTCAGTACCTGCGGCTGATCTTCCGCCCCGACGCTGTGACCACCCACAGTGGTCGGTGCCCGATCGTTGTCGATGATGGTGCCGGTGCCGTTCTGGCCACCCACAGTCACCGTCAGCGTTTCGTTCGACTCGACCAGACGATCATCCACCGTCGGGATGGTCACGGTGAAGCCGGAGACCCCGGCCGGCACAGTGAGCTTGCCGGTGGCGCTGTCGTAGGTCACCCCATTGCTGAACTGGGCGCGACTCCAATCGGTGCCGGATGCCGGATGGCCGCCACTGCCATTGATGGCGAAATCATACTGGGTCGTTTCCTGAGTCTGGTCAGACAGGGTCACTGTGTGATGCAGGCTGCCCCCCTCAGTCACGCTGTCGGCCGAGACCGACTGCACAATAGGCATGAACAGCGGCTTGGTGGCGAAGGAGCCGGTGCTGGCGTCGCCATCCGCATCCACCGCCTTGAACTGGAAGTCGATATCCCCATCGCCGAACGGCTTGGACATGTTCTGATACTGGAAGAATTCCCACTTGCCGGTGGCCGGGGTGAACTCCAGACGGAATACCAGGGTGCCATCGCTGGTTTTGCCGACCAGGGTATTGGGCGACTCCATGGAGGTGGTGATCGACTGACCCGTGGCGGTGGTCAAACCGGTTTCGGACGAGCCAAGCAGCTGCAGGTGCCCCTGGCCGTCCGCACCCCACTGTGGAGCCACGGTGCCGGAGCCATAGGCGATGGCCTGTTCCGTGGTAGAGCCGAGGAACTCGATGCTCTTCACGGTGAAGTCACTGTTGTCGGAGTAGGTATTGTTACCGTTGTTGGTGGCCTTGATCACCATGGTATCGAAGCCACCCTGCTGCACCTGGAAGTTCCCGGCATAGTCGCCGCCAGCAGCGTTGGAGCTGAAGCTCTGGGTGCCGATCAACTTGCCGTCACGGTAGAACTCGACCACCCCTTTCTCCAGCTCGCCACCAAACATCTGGCTGAACTTGATATTGACGCCATAGGCGACGGTGCCCGGATCCAGCTTGACGATCAACTCTTCGGAAGCGGAAGTTCCGTTAGCAAAGTGGCGGAAATCGATCTCGTTGGCGAGATTGAGGTTCGGCGCCGCCACGCTGGAGACCCCCAGCCCAAAGTAAGTCCCATTGACATTGGCATCGATCAGGTCTGAGTTGGTCGCCGAGGTAAAGCCCTTGGCGGTGATGGTAAAGCCAGCCATATCCAGGCTCAGCTTGTTGCCGCTGTATCTGGTCAGGTCAAACAACCCGGTCAGGGGGTTGGGAATATCGGTCTTGGTCACCGCCACGGCGGCGGCATCCCCGGCGATGGGGGCATCATCCTCGACGGTGACATCCAGCTTGCCGGTGGTGGTGCCATGATCATCGGATACCCTGACGTCCAGCTGGAACGACAGCTTGTCTTCCAGGGTGACATCAGCGTGATCGAGCGGCCCCTTGAGGGTCAGATCATAAGACCAGTCCCCCTTGCCGCTGCCATTTGGCGCGGTGAGAGTGACCTCGACCACCTCTTTGTAATCGCCAGTTCCCATGGTGCCGGTATAGCCGACCAGGGTCTTGCTGCCGGCATCCCAGTTCCAGTGAACCTCGGCACCGCCGGAGGTTAGCCCTGCGGGTCCGCCCAGGGAGATATCAAGCGTGCCGCTGTCCACGTCACCGACGGACAGGGTGCCGGACATGCTGGTGCCATCCGTGGTATCCGAGTTGCCGGTCGTGTCGGCGATCCCGTTTGCCAGACCCTCTTCGGACACCACGGCCCCATTGGAAATGGCCAGGGTAGGCAGATCGTTGGTGCCATTGATGGTGACGACCACCTCGTGGCTGGTGCCATCGGCACTGTGCACGGTGAAGGTCTCCACCTTGGTCTCACCCTCTTTCAGGTACTGCACCTTGTCGTTGGCGACTTCATAGCTCCACTTGCCATCTGTGGTGATGGTCAGGCTACCCAGCACACTGCCGGTCGGGGTACCGGTACCGGCCTTGA
>NZ_JAHUXD010000010.1:0-190603 GCF_019218705.1 Aeromonas sp. sif2433 | reverse complement strand
TTTGCCTGGCGGCCATAGCGCCGTGGAACCACCTGATCCCATGCCGAACTCAGAAGTGAAACGCGGTAGCGCCGATGGTAGTGTGGCATTCGCCATGCGAGAGTAGGACACTGCCAGGCACCCAATTGAAGAAGCCCGCTCTCACGAGCGGGCTTTTTTATTGTCTGAAATTCCTGTATTTGATCACCGCTTTATTCCAAGCCTCTCTTTATTGCTCATCTCGACCCGCCTCTTGAGCTCTTATTTCCCCATTCATCGCTCAATATTTCTTCGTTTATTCCGCATGCTGGATATAAAAAGTACAGAATGTGATGCCTCTACCTTTCTTGTCGGGTCCGCTCTGCTTTAATTCGTCTGCCCACGATCGATGGGCCAAGGAATCACAATAATTTGAGGAATGGACACATGTTCAAGAGAACAGTAACGATGATACTGGCGGCGGGAACCCTGGTATTAGGTGGCTGCGCATCCAGTGGTGGTGCGGAGCAAGGGGCGGATAACAGCGACTTCGGTGGCAAGTCCATCTACCTGCGCGGGGAGATGAACGACTGGATGGCGACCGATGAGAGCAAGGTGGTCAAGGTCGCCGACAAGTTGTATATGGCCAAAGGCACACTCAAGAAAGAGTGGGCGCCCTACAAGTTCAAGTTCGCTGACTCGGGCTGGAGCTGTGGCACCAACTTCGGCTACAAGAGCCCGAGTGACGGCGTCGCCGTGCTGGGCGGCGACGCCGTACCGGTCAATCCCTGCTCCAAGTATGAGGACATGAAGTTCTCACCGGAGGCTGATGGAGTCTACGAGTTCTATCTGAATATGGCCGGCGAGACACCGAGCGTTTACGTCAAGAAGCCCTGAGTCTGTTCTGATCGCTAAATCCTTCAGGAAATGAATCGGTTAAACGCCCCGACCCAGAAATCTGCTGGTCGGGGCGTTTTTTTAGGATTAGAATCGGCGCCCATCATTAGATGGGCTCTACTATATATAGTGGCTGTAGGTTGTTTTTAATCTATTGGTTGTGTTTCAAACCCATATCATGACGTCGTTGCATTCACATAAGGTGGCTTGAAAATGGCTAAATCCAACCCCGTGCTAGAGACCGAACTCGGCACCGGCCTCATCCCCATGCAGGAAACCTCCCTCGAGATCTGGGACAGCAAGTATCGTCTCAAGAGCAAGGATGGGGTCCCCATCGATGGCTCCATTGACGAGACCTACCAGCGGGTCGCCCGTGCCCTGGCCGATCAGGAGCGTGAGCCTGATGCCTGGTATGAGCCCTTCCTGTGGGCTCTGCGCAATGGCGCCATCCCGGCGGGCCGGATCACCTCCAACGCGGGGGCCTTCGAGCACAAGCCCGCCACCTCGACCATCAACTGTACCGTCTCCGGCACCATCGAAGATTCGATGGATGACATTCTCGGCAAGGTGCACGAGGCGGGGCTGACCCTGAAGGCGGGTTGTGGCATCGGCTACGACTTCTCGACCCTGCGCCCGCGCGGCGCTTTCGTGTCCGGCGCCGGAGCCTATACTTCTGGCCCGCTCTCCTTCATGGATATCTACGACAAGATGTGTTTCACCGTCTCGTCGGCCGGCGGGCGGCGCGGCGCCCAGATGGGCACCATGGATATCCGTCACCCCGACGTGATCGAATTCATCCAGGCCAAGCGGGAAGATGGTCGCCTGCGCCAGTTCAACCTCTCCCTGCTCATCACCGAAGACTTCGTCAAGGCGGTGAAGGAGGATGCCCCCTGGCAGCTGATCTTCCCCTACACGGCCAAAGAGGTGGAGCAGGACGGCATAGCGCTGGATGATCCCGAAGTGGTGTTCTGGGCCGACTGGCCCAACAAGGAAGGGGTGGTCATCAACGCGCTGGGCCAGGTGGCCTGCAAGGTCTACAAGACCCTGCCGGCGCGCAAGCTGTGGAACGTCATCATGACCTCCACCTACGACTATGCGGAGCCCGGTTTCATCCTGATCGACAAGGTCAATCAGATGAACAACAACTGGTTCTGCGAAGAGATCCGTGCCACCAACCCCTGTGGCGAGCAGCCGTTGCCCCCCTATGGTGCCTGCCTGCTGGGCTCGGTCAACCTGACCAAGTTTGTGCGTCACCCCTTCACCGAGCAGGCGAGCTTCGACTGGCAGGCGTTTCGCAAGGTGGTGGCCATCTTCACCCGCATGCTGGACAACGTGGTGGAGATCAACCAGCTGCCCTTGCCCAAGCAGCGCGAGGAGATCACAGCCAAGCGTCGCCACGGCATGGGCTTCCTCGGCCTCGGCTCGACCCTCACCATGCTGCAGATAAAGTACGGCTCAGCCACCTCCGCCGCCTTCACCGAGCAGGTCTCTCAGGAGCTGGCCATGACCGGCTGGCAGGAGTCCCTGCGTCTGGCGAAAGAGAAGGGTCCGGCGCCCATCATGGAGCAGGAGTTCGAGGTGACCGGCAAGATGCTGCGCCTGCGTCCGGAGATGGCGGCCGATGGTATCAAGGTCGGCGACAGGCTCAAGGGCAAGGTGCTGCACGCGCGCTACAGCCGCTACATGCAGCAGGTGGCCGAGGTGGATCCCGCCCTGGTGGCCGAGCTGGCCGAGGTGGGAGGACGTTTTACCCATCACAGCAGCATAGCGCCGACCGGTACCATCTCCTTGTCGCTGGCCAATAACGCCAGCAACGGCATAGAGCCGAGCTTCGCCCACCACTACAGTCGCAACGTCATCAAGCCGGGCAAGAAGAGCAAGGAGAGTGTGGATGTCTACTCCTTCGAGCTGCTGGCCTATCGCGAGCTGATCAACCGGGCTGCCATGCCCTATGGTGAAGAGGAAGGGACCCGCCTGCCGGATTACTTCATCACCGCCGACGACATCAGTCCGGCCCAGCACGTGGACATTCAGGCGGCGGCCCAGCGCTGGATCGACTCCTCCATCTCCAAGACCGCCAACGTGCCGACCGACTTCCCGTTCGAGCAGTTCAAGGACATCTACATGTATGCCTCGGACTCGGGGTTGAAGGGTTGTACCACCTTCCGCTTCAACCCTGAGGCCTTCCAGGGGGTGCTGGTGAAGGAGAAGGATCTGGAGAACACTCAGTACGAGTTCACCCTGGAGGATGGCTCCGTCATCACGGTCAGGGGCAACGAAGAGATCGAATACGATGGCGAGCTGCACACCGCCGCCAACCTCTATGACGCCTTGAAAGAAGGCTATTACGGTAAATTCTGAGAACAGATTATGGTCAAGAAGATCGACAAGAAAATCGTCGCCTACAAGGTGCGTACCAAGGATGAGCCGCAGGAAGCGCTGGCTCCCCAGGATGACGTGGTGCACATGCATGAGACTGTACTGCGCCCGGAGCGCTTGATGGGCACCACCTACAAGCTGAAGACGCCGGAGCATGTCTCCGAACACTCGCTGTTCATCACCATCAACGACATCATTCTCAACGAGGGCACCGTCCACGAGACGCGCCGCCCGTTCGAGATCTTCATCAACTCCAAGAGCCTGGAACACTACCAGTGGATAGTGGCGCTGACCCGCATCATCTCGGCGGTGTTCCGCAAGGGCGGGGATGTCACCTTCCTGGTGGAGGAGCTGAGATCCGTGTTCGATCCCAAGGGGGGCTACTGGAACAAGGGCAAGTATGTTCCCTCCCTGATCGCCGAAATTGGCAACGTGATCGAGACTCACCTCACCGAGATCGGCATGCTCAAGCCGGTCGGGCTGGATGAACACCAGCAGGCGTTCCTGGCCGAGAAGCAGGCCGAGTTGCAAGCCGAGCAACACAGCCAGGAGCCGCAGGCCGGCAGCGGCTTCCCGGCCAATGCCGCGCTCTGCTACAAGTGCCACAGCAAGGCGCTGGTGCAGAAGGATGGCTGCATGACCTGCCTCAACTGCGGCGATTCGAAGTGTGGCTAACAGGTGTGGTTAGCCGATAAGCAGTGCGAAAAGACCGGCCTATGGGCCGGTCTTTTCTATTGAGTGTTTTCTGTTCAGTCGGTGGCGGGAGCCAAAGGGATTTGTTGCACGCTGGTAAAATCGGGCGTAGCGTGAGGGGTAATAAAACTGTCACGACCGTGTGGTTTCAATGACATCTGAGATTCACACACGTGGCACCTTCAGTGCCAAGGAGGATGCTTATGGACAACACGGACCGAAAGCTGTTTATCCTGGATACCAACGTTCTGCTTCACGAACCCCTCGCCATCTACTCCTTCAAAGAGCACGACGTGCTCATCCCCATGACGGTGCTGGAAGAGCTCGACAACATCAAGGATCGTCAGAAAGACGTCAGCCGTGATGCGCGGGTCGCCATCCGTGCGCTGGAAGACGTGTTCCGTGACGCCAACCCTGAGCAGATAGTGCAAGGGGTGGCGCTGGCGGGTGAGGCGAGCGGTCATATCTCCATCTTCAGTGATCACCATCTGCCCCAGGATGCCGAGGTGTTCACCGACAAGGAGGCCGACAACCGCATCATCAATGCGGCCCTTTATCTGCAAAAGCACGAAATGAAACGCCAGGTGGTACTGGTGACCAAGGACATCAACATGCGCCTCAAGGCCAAGGGGGCCGGTCTGGCGCATGTGGAAGACTATCGCAGCGACCAGCTGATCGATGATATCCGGCTGCTGGCCAAGGGCTTCCAGGTGGTGCCGGGCAGCTTCTGGGAGCGGGTCGGCGAGTGCGACAGCGAGACCCATGGTCGCGACACCGTCCACGTGATCGACTCGAACCTGCTGGAGGGGGTGCACGTCAATCAGTACCTGCTGGACGAGGAGAACTTCTTCGCCGCCAGGGTATTGAGCAACGATGGCCACAAGATCCGCCTCAAGGATCTGGGCCGTGAGCGGTTGATGTCGCGCAAGGCCTGGGGCGTGCATCCCAAGAACATCTATCAGGGCATGGCGCTCGATGCCCTGCTCGATCCGCACATCGATCTGGTGATCCTGACCGGCCCGGCGGGCTGTGGCAAGACCTTGCTGGCCATGGCGGCGGCGCTGGAACTGGTGATCGAGAAGGGGATCTACGAGAAGGTGATAGTCACCCGCAACACCCCTGAGATCGCCGAGAGCATCGGCTTCCTGCCCGGTACCGAGGAGGAGAAGATGATGCCCTGGCTGGCGGCGGTGACCGACACCCTGGAGGTGCTGCACAAGCAGGACGAGAACATGAGCGGCTCCCTCAGCTACATCATGGAGAAGGCCAACATCCAGTTCAAGTCGGTCAACTTCATGCGCGGGCGCAGCATCCAGAACACCTTCGTGCTGCTGGACGAGTGCCAGAACCTGACCGCGTCCCAGATCAAGACCATCATCACCCGCTGTGGCGAGGGCACCAAGATCGTCTGCTCCGGCAACCTGGCCCAGATTGACTCCAACTATCTGAGCCCGGTGACCTCGGGTCTGACCTACATAGTCGAGCGTTTCAAGGATTTCGATGGCAGTGCCAACATCTTCCTGAACGGGGTGGTGCGCAGCAAGCTCGCCTCCTTCGCCGAGGAAAATCTCTGATCCAACCGAAGATCTTCATATAAAAAGGGAGGCCAATCGGCCTCCCTTTTTTGCTCCCGTCGCCGGGTCAGCGCCCCTGAGTCATTGCCCAAGGTAACGCAGCAGTCCCGGGTGATCGCTGTTTTGCAGGATATCCGGGGTGCCCTGCAGGGCGATACGCCCCTCGTCGACGAACAGCACCTGATCGGCGATGAGCTGGGCGTCTTCCGGATTGTGGGAAACCATCAGCACTGTGATGCCCTGCTCGCAGGCGAGCCTGGCCACCTCCGCCAGCATCTCCCGGCGCAGGGCCGGATCCAGGGCCGAGAAGGGTTCATCCAGCAGCAGCAACGGCTTGCCGCGCACCAGGGCGCGAGCCAGCCCCACCCGCTGCTGCTGGCCGCCGGAGAGCTGCTCCGGCAGCCGCGCCAGCATCTCGCCAAGGCCCACCCGCTCTGCGGCCTGTTTCACCTGCTCGCGCTGGGCCTGGCTCAGGCGCAGACCAGGGTGCAGGCCGATGGCGATGTTGTCGAACACCGACAGGTGCAGGAACAGGTTGTGATCCTGAAACAGGGTGGTGACCGGGCGCTCGGCGGGGCCGAGCGGCAGCAGATCGACGCCATCGAAGCTGAGGCGACCGGACTCTACCGGCACGAAACCGGCGATCATGCCGAGCAGGGTGGACTTGCCGGCGCCGCTCGGGCCGATCAGCGCGGTGATCTCCCCCCTGGGCAGGGTGGCGTTGAAGGTCACCCGCCAATCCGGGTAGCTGGTCGCCAGGTCATCAATGTTCAGCATTTTTTCCTCCAAGCCCCCGCTCTACCAGCCAGAACAGGGAGAAACACAGAATGAGCAGCAGCAGGGCGGTGGCCGCCGCGTCGGTCAGCCGGTAGCTGCCGAGCTGTTGATAGAGCAGCCAGGGCAGGGTGGTGAGCGCCTGGCTGCCAAACATGGCGATGGCACCGAGATCTCCCAGGGACAATATCATGGAGAGTGCCATGGCCAGCGCCAGCGGGCGGCGCAGCAAGGGCCACTCCACCAGCCGCAGCCGATGCAGGCCGCGCACCCCCAGGCTGTCGGCCAGCCTGTCGTACTGGCGCACCACCAGCTGCATGGGGGCGCTGAGGGTACGCAGCACATAGGGCAGCGCCATCAGGGCATTGACCAGCACCACCAGCCAGGGGCCGAGGGCAAAGACATCAGTAAAGGGCATGAACATGATGAACAGGCCAGTGGAGAGTACCACCGCCGGGATCATCAGGATCATGGAGCCGCTGGCTTCCCACAGGGCGGCGGCTCGCCGCTTGCGGGCGCGCACCCGCAGGTGACGGCTGGTGAGCAGCAGGGCGGCGCCGAGCAGGGTGGCCAGCAGCCCCGCCGCCAGCGCTATGGCCAGCGACTGGCCGCCCGCCTGCCACAGCTGGGGTGAGCGCAGGGCCGTCAGCAGGCCGGGGTTGAGGCCCGCGATCAGGATGGCCAGCAGCGGCGGCAGGAAGATGGCGAGCCCGAGCAGCAGGGCGGCACCGTCCAGCCAGCGGGTGCCAGGCTGGTGACGGTCCGGTCGCAGGCAGGGACGGCGATTGCTGAGCCGGCTGGAGGGGGTGGTCTGCAACCGGTGTTGCAGCATCAGCAGGGCGGCGGTCAGCAGCAGCTGCACCAGCGCCAAGCCGCCCGCGGTGGCGAGATCGAAGTCAAAGCGCAGCGCCTGATAGACGGCCACCTCCAAGGTGGTGGACTTGGGGCCGCCGCCGAGCGCCAGCACTGTGGTGAAGCTGGTGAAGCAGAGCATGAAGATGAGGCTGGCCAGCCCCGGCAAGATGCCGCGGATGAGCGGCCACTCCAGCAGCCGGAAGATATGGGAGGAACGCATGCCAAGCTGGCTGGCGAGGCGCCAGCTCGATTCGGGGATGCCCTCTATGCTCTGCAGGATGAGGCGCGCCGCCAGCGGCATGTTGAAGAACACGTGGGCCAGCAGGATGCCGAACAGGCCGTACAGGTAGTTGCCGGGATCCAGCCCCAGGCTGCGCAGCCCCTGTGGCAACCAGCCCTGGCCGCCGTGCACCGCGACTATGCCGAAGATGGCGATGATGACCGGCAGCACCAGGGAGAGGCCAAACAGCTTGAGCAGCAGGCGACGGCCGGGGAAACGGCGCCGTGCCAGGGCGCGGGCGACCGGAATGGCCAGCCCCAGGCTCAGCAGGGTGGAGAGCAGCGCCTGCCCCAGGCTGAAGCCCAGCACATGGCGCAGGTAGGGGTCGGCCAGCAAGGTACTGGGGAGAGTCCCCGCCTGCCACAGCAGGGCGGCGAGGGGGCCCAGCGACAGCAGCAGGATGAGGGCGGTGGCTGCGCTGCCCGGCAGCCACCAGAGAGGGCGAGAGGGGCTCACTGGGTGACGGCTTGCAGCCACTCGCGGATCCAGCCCTTGCGGTTGGCGGCCACCTCATCGCTGGCAAAGCTCAGCGGCTTGGCTACCGAGATCATCTGCTCGAAGCCCTTGGGCAGGGGAACTTCCGTCACCGGATACATCCAGTTGCCGGCGGGGATCTCCTGCTGGAAGGCGGGGCTTATCATGAACTGCAGGAAGCGGTCGGCCATCTTGTCTTGCTTGGCGCCTGCCAGCTTGGCGGCCACCTCAACCTGGCGGTAGTGCCCCTCCTCGAAGGCGGCAGCCCGATACCGGGGCTTGCCCTCGGCGATGAGGTGATAGGCGGGGGAGGTGGTGTAGGAGAGCACCATGTCGGCCTCGCCATCGAGGAACATGCCATAGGCCTCGGACCAGCCCTTGGTGACGGTGACCGTCTTCTTGGCGAGCTGGGCCCAGGCGGCGGTAGCCTGGTCACCGTAGACCGACTTCATCCACAGCATCAGCCCCTGACCCGGGGTAGAGGTGCGCGGATCCTGATAGATCACCTTGATGTCCTGGCGCTCGACCAGCTCTTTCAGGCTCTTGGGGGGCTGCTTGAGTTTGTCCTTGTCATAGACGAAGGCGAAGTAGCCGTAGTCATAGGGGACGAAGGTGTCATCCTGCCAGCCACCCGGCACCTTGAGTGCGGCCAGATCCGTGTGATGGGGCGCGAACAGCCCGCTCTGCTTGGCCTCGCTGACCAGTGCATCGTCCAGCCCCAGCACCAGGTCGGCCTTGCTGTGCTTGCCCTCCAGCCGCAGCCGGTTGAGGATGGCGACCCCATCCTCCAGTGCCACCAGATTGAGGGTGCAGTTGCACTCCTGCTCAAAGGCCTGCTTGATCTTGGGACCAGGACCCCATTCGGCGGCGAAGGAGCTGTAGGTGTAGACTGTGAGGGTGTCGGCCGCGAAGGCTTGGGCCGAGAGCAGGCTGGCGGTAACCAGCAGAAGGGGTTTCATCAATGGCACTCCCTGTGAGTGGTGAGGTGCCAGCAACCGGTATTGCATCGGCGGCACTTCCTGTGGGTCCTGAGGTGCCAGCCGCATGAATCTCAGCGCTGGCACTTCTGCTATGGTCAGGTGCCAGCGGATGAGAGCGCAAAAAACGAGCGCCATGCCTCAAATTCCTCCGCCAGCATTATCTGGATCAGGTTCACGGGTATAATCTCAGCGGTAAACCGCACCCCGTTTGAGCAACGAATCGCATTGTATTAACGTTCTCGGGGGGAGGCCAGCACAAACTTGTGCCCCGGGGACCCAAGGGGCCGCGACAGCAGGAGATGCGAGTGATCACCAGCACCAAGGAAAGACGCGCCTTCGCGCGCATGCTCATCAATGCCCCGGTCACCCTCTTCCAGCATCAGCAGGTGCTGGAGGGCATCTGCCGGGATCTCAGTGCCAACGGCATGGGCGTCGAGGTGAATGAACACGGCTTCGATCCGCAGCAACTCATCCGCATCAGTCTGGCGACCAGCAGCAACCTGCTGCCACCGTTCGAGGTCCAGGCCCGCATAGTGCGGGTGCTGGAGGAGGAGAAGGGGCTGCTGCTGGCGCTGGAGTTTCAGTCTCTGACCTGAACCGGCTGCACCTTCCACTGCTTGCTATCGACCAGCATCTTGCTGGTCGATGCTATTTGGCCCATCGGCAGCTGGGCGGGGCCGGTCGGCTCCAGCAACAGATAGGTCTGCCCCTCCCAGGCCAGGGTCGCATCCCCCGGCTTGGCCGGCAGGGCGACCCCCAGCAGGGTATGGCCCGGCACGAACACCATGGCCTGGGGCAGCTCGGGAAAGCGCTGGGCGAGCATGGCCGCCATCAGGGTGACCTTGCTGTCACAATCCCCCTGATTCTGTTCCAGCACCTGACGGGGGCTCAGGAAGCCTTTGCCGGTCCGGCCTGAGGGGCTGTCGAGCAGGCGGTAGGGAATGGCCTGGATGAAGTCGAGCATCTGGGCCACCGTTTGCTGCTGCGCCTCCGTCTCGGTGGCGCCCTCCTGTGTCAGCAGCTCGGTCAGCGGCGCCAGCTCCTGTCGGCTCTCCAGGGCGATGCGCACATGATCCTGCTTGATGGCGGGATGGCCATCGGGCGGGGTAAAGGGCTGGAAGTAGTGCTGCTTGAGCCACTCCGCCTCCAGCTTGCTGCGCTCCGGCCCGACCCAGTCCCGGGCAGCCCTGGCCTGCTCGGCGTTGCGGCTCTTGATGCTCAACAGCAGATCGGGGCGGGAGAGGGAGAACTGCACCTCGGGGAAGTCGAGGACGGCCTGCTGCAGCAGCCGTTGCAACACCTCCTCCTGCATCCGGTCCGGGCGATAGGCGATGAGCGGCGGCAGCGTGCCGGGGGCCAGCTGGTAGCTGACTTGCTGGCTCTTGCCCTCGCTGTCCTGCCAGCCGGTGTCGATCTGGCCGCCACTGTTGTTGAAGTAGCGCTGGCTGGCCCCCGCCGGCAGCGCCAGCAGGGCGCAGAGCAGCGCCAGGCCCCCGTATCTCCCCATCCTTCCCTCGCTCACCCTCTACTCCCGCCGACATGAAAACAGGGAGCCTTGGCTCCCTGCTGATTCTACCCGTTTTCTGGCGGTGCAAGCCCGCATCTGAATGAGCTGGCTCAGATCCAGCTCGGCTGCCTGGCCTCGAAGGCGTCGATGGCGGCCCCGTGTTGCAGGGTCAGCCCGATGGCATCCAGCCCGTTGAGCAGGCAGTAGCGGCGGAACTCGTCGATCTCGAAGCTAAAACACAGCGCGCCGGCGCGCACCTGGTTGGCCTCCAGATCCACCTCGATCTGCAGGCCTGGAGTGGCCGCGACCAGCTGGAACAGCGCCTCCACCTCGTCTTCCTTCAGGCGTACCGGCACCAGACCGTTGTTGATGGCGTTACCGTAGAAGATGTCGGCGAAGCTTGGCGCTATCAGGGTCTTGAAGCCGTAATCCGCCAGCGCCCAGGGGGCGTGCTCGCGGCTCGAGCCGCAGCCGAAGTTCTCCCTGGCCAGCAGTATGCTGGCACCAGCAAAACGCGGCTGGTTCAGCACGAACTCGGGGTTTGCTTGCAAGCCCGCGTCATCCAGGAAGCGCCAGTCGTGGAACAGATGCTTGCCAAAGCCGGTGCGGTTCACCTTCTGCAGAAACTGCTTGGGAATGATGGCGTCGGTGTCGACGTTGGCGCTGTCGAGGGGGACGACGATCCCTTTGTGTTGCTTGAAGCCTGTCATCTTGTTCTCCTCGTTACAGTGCGCGAATGTCGGCGAAACGACCGGTGACGGCGGCGGCGGCGGCCATGGCCGGGCTCACCAGATGGGTGCGGCCGGCACGGCCCTGACGCCCCTCGAAGTTACGGTTGCTGGTGGAGGCGCAGCGCTCCCCCGGTTGCAGCCGGTCGTTGTTCATGGCCAGACACATGGAGCAGCCGGGCAGACGCCACTCGAAGCCCGCCTCGATGAAGATCTTGTCGAGACCCTCGGCCTCGGCCTGGGCCTTGACCTGCTCCGAGCCCGGCACCACCAGCGCCTGCACTCCGGCGGCGACCTTGCGGCCACGGGCGATGGCGGCGGCGGCACGCAGATCCTCGATGCGGCTGTTGGTACAGGATCCGATGAACACCTTGTCGATGGTGACGTCGCTGAGCCTCTGACCCGGCTGCAGATCCATGTAGGCGAGCGCCTTGCGGGCGGACTGCTGCTCCATCAGATCGGCGAAGGAGTCTGGATCCGGAATGGGCTCATTGACGGAGATCACCTGGCCCGGGTTGGTGCCCCAGGTCACCTGGGGCGCGATGGCGGCGGCATCCAGCACCACCTCGGCATCGAATGTGGCATCGGCATCGCTGCCCAGTCCCTGCCAGTAGGCGATGGCCTGCTCCAGCGCCTCACCCTTGGGGGCGAACACCTTGCCGCGGATGTAGTCGATGGTGGTCTGGTCGGGGGCTATCATGCCCGCCTTGGCGCCGAGCTCGATGGCCATGTTGCACACCGTCATGCGCCCTTCCATGGAGAGACCCGCGATGGCGTCCCCCGCGAACTCCACCACGTAACCGGTGCCGCCGGCGTGACCGACCTTGCCTATGATGGCGAGCACCACGTCCTTGGCGCTGATGCCCTCGGCCAGCTTGCCGTTGACGCTGATGCGCATGGTCTTGGCCCGGCCCTGCTTCAGGGTCTGGGTGGCCATCACGTGCTCCACCTCCGAGGTGCCGATACCGAACGCCAGGGAGCCGAAGGCGCCGTGGGTGGCGGTGTGGGAGTCGCCGCAGACTATGGTGGTGCCGGGCAGGGTGATGCCGAGCTCAGGCCCCATCACGTGGACTATGCCCTGATACTGGTGGTTCAGATCGTAGAGCCGGACGCCGAACTCCTTGCAGTTGTCGGCGAGCGTCTCCATCTGGATGCGGGCCATCTCGCCGGAGGCGGCGATGTCCTTGGTGGTGGTGGAGACGTTGTGATCCATGGTGGCCCAGGTGAGATCCGGGCGCCGCAGCGGCCGGTTCATGGCGCGCAGGCCGTCGAACGCCTGCGGGCTGGTCACTTCGTGTACCAGGTGGCGGTCTATGTAGATGAGCGGCGTTTCGCCTGCCACTTCACGCACCACATGGGCGTCGAACACTTTCTGATAGAGGGTCTTGGACATTGCTCTTTCCTTGTTATTCAAACCGTTGCCATCAGATGCGCGCGGCGATCTGGGAGCCCATGTCGGCGGTGCTCTGCACCGGGTGACGGGCCGTTGCCTGGTGCAGATCGGCGGTGAAGTAACCCTCGGCCAGGGCTTGGGCCACGGCCTGCTCGATGGCCTGGGCGGCGGTTTCCTGGCCCAGACTGTAGCGCAGCATCAGGGCGGCGGAGAGGATCTGGGCTATGGGGTTGGCGATGCCTTTGCCGGCGATGTCCGGCGCCGAGCCACCGGCCGGTTCGAACAGGCCGAAGCCTGATTCGTTCAGGCTGGCGGAGGGCAGTAGCCCCATGGAGCCGGTGATCATGGCGCACTCGTCGGAGAGGATGTCACCGAACAGGTTGGAGCAGAGCAGCACGTCGAACTGGGACGGATCCTTGATGAGCTGCATGGTGGCGTTGTCGATATACATGTGGTGCAGCGCCACATCCGGGTAGGACTTGGCAACCTGGGTCACCACCTCGCGCCACAGGATGGAGGAGGCGAGCACGTTGGCCTTGTCGATGGAGGTCACTTTGCTGCGGCGCACCAGGGCAGATTCGAACGCTATCTTGGCGATGCGCTCGATCTCGAAGCGATGGTACACCTCGGTGTCGAACGCCTTCTCGAGGGCACCTTCCCCCTCGCGCCCCTTGGGCTGACCGAAGTAGATGCCGCCGGTCAGCTCGCGCACACAGGCGATGTCAAAGCCGCGATCCGAGATGTCGGCACGCAGCGGCGAGAACTGCTCGAGGCCGGTGTAGATGCGGGCCGGACGCAGGTTGCAGAACAGCTTGAAGTGGGCACGCAGGGGCAGCAGGGCGCCGCGTTCCGGCTGATCGTTGGGGGCCAGATGCTCCCACTTGGGGCCGCCGACCGAGCCGAACAGCACGGCATCGGCCGCCTCGCAGCCGGCGATAGTGCTCGGGGGCAGCGGGGTGCCATGGTTGTCGATGGCGATGCCGCCGACGTCGTGGCGATCATAGTCGAGGGAGAAGCCGAATTTGGTCTGTACCTTGGCCAGCACCTTGATGGCCTCGGCCATCACTTCCGGGCCAATGCCGTCACCCGGCAATACTGCGATCCGATAACTGCTCATACTGTTTCCGTCCTGATGTTGTTATTGAGCGCCATCTGCTCAGCGACCCGATACGGCGATCCAATCACTGTTAAGGCGGTCTCCGTCCTGATGTCGTTATTGAGCTCCATCCGCTCAGACTGTTTCCGATTTGATACTGTTATTGCGTTCCATCTGTTCGGCGACCTGATCGGCGCGCCAGATGCTGTTGATGACATGGACCAGGGCCTGGGCCGAGGACTCGATGATGTCGGTGGCCAGCCCCATGCCATGGAATTTGCGGCCCTTGTATTCGGCGACTATGTCGACCTGGCCGAGGGCGTTCTTGCCTTCCCCCTTGCCCTTGAGCTCGTACTTGTCGATGCGGATCTCGTAGCCGGTGATGCGATTGATGCACTGGTAGACCGCATCCACAGGACCGTTGCCGGTGGCCGCTTCGCAGATCAGATCCTGACCCACCTTCAGCTTGACCGAGGCGGTGGCGAGCACCGAGCTGCCGCTCTGCACGCCGAGGTATTCCAGCTTGAAGTGCTCGGGCTCCTCGTGGATCTGGCTGAAGAAGGCGAGCGCCTCGAGATCGTAATCGAACACCTGCCCCTTCTTGTCGGCCAGGGTCAGGAACTTGCCGTAGAGGTCGTCGAGGTCGTAGCTGCTCTCGAGGTAGCCCATGCTCTCCATGCGGTGCTTGATCACGTGACGGCCGGAGCGGGAAGTCATGTTGAGGCTGTTCTGGGTCAGGCCGATGCTCTCGGGGGTGATGATCTCGTAGGTGTTCTTGGCCTTGAGCACACCGTCCTGATGGATGCCTGAGCTGTGGGAGAAGGCATTGGCGCCGACGATGGCCTTGTTCGGCTGCACCGGCATGTTGCACAGCTGACTGACCAGGGTGCTGGTACGGTGGATCTCGCTGTGGCGGATGTTGGTGTGAACCCCGAGCAGGTCGGCGCGGGTTTTGAGGATCATCGCCACCTCCTCCAGGGAGCAGTTGCCCGCTCGCTCGCCGATGCCGTTGATGGTGCACTCGATCTGGCGGGCCCCCATCTGTACGGCGCCGATGGAGTTCGCCACCGACAGGCCGAGATCGTCGTGGCAGTGCACCGAGATGATGGCCTGATCGATGTTAGGCACCCGGTTGAACAGGGTCTGGATGATGCCGGAGAACTCGGTCGGCACCGTGTAGCCGACGGTATCCGGGATGTTGATGGTGCGGGCGCCGGCCTTGATGGCGGCCTCGACCATGCGGCACAGGTTATCGATGGGGGTGCGGCCCGCATCCTCGCAGGAGAACTCCACGTCGTCGGTGTAGCGGCGGGCATGCTTGACCGCGCTGATGCCCATCTCCAGCACATCCTCGAAGCTCTTCTTCAGCTTGCTCTCCACGTGGATGGAGGAGGTGGAGATAAAGGTGTGGATACGGAAGGCCTCCGCGACCTTCAAGGCCTCGCCGGCGGCGTCTATGTCCTTGGGCAGGGCACGGGCCAGGGCGCAGACCCGGCTGTTCTTGATGTGGCGGGCTATGGTCTGCACCGAGAGAAAATCACCGGGGGAAGAGACCGGGAAGCCCACCTCCATGACGTCGACCCCGAGCCGCTCGAGGGCCTGGGCGATCTGCAGCTTCTCCTTGACCGTCAAGCTGGCCGACAGGGCCTGCTCACCATCACGCAAGGTGGTATCGAAAATGATGACCCGATCTGACATGTGACTTCCCTCTTCCTAAGTTCGGTACCGGCACCCTGCATGGCATAAAAAAACCCGTGCGGGGTGCACGGGTTTTTGTAAATTCCGGCTATGCCATAGCCCGGCTACAAAGATCCCGCGCGACGAGTCGCGATTAGGGAAAGCAGTAGTAGCGGGGCGGCAATAGGCATGATGACTCAATCCTTCCAGTCGATAACGCTTCTACCAATATCGAGATTTTTATGCTGTGTCAACACGAACCGACAGGTTCAATCCGCTATGTTATTTAATCGGATTGTAAAGGAATGCAAATTTCCTTGTCCCATATTCGGTTCATGCCTGATCATCTGGTTATTCCTGCTGTACTCGATCACCCGCACGATTCAGATCGACTTATCAGCTATTGCTGAATTATCTGAGGTATTCCATGGAAAAACGCAGACCAGGTCGTCCGGTCGGACGCTCCGACATCCGTGACAAGCTGCTTGCCGCCGCGCGCGAGCGTTTTCTCAACACGCCCTACAGCAAGGTGACGACCCGCGAGATCGCCGAGCTGGCCGGCTCCAATCTGGCGATGATCCATTACTACTTCGGCAGCAAAGAGGGCCTCTACAAGGCCGTGCTGGGGGATGTGGCCGAGCCGCTGGATCAGGCCTGGCATGACGAGAGCAGCAATCGCAGCCTCAATGATCTGCTCAATACCTACTATCAGGTGATGGCCCCCAACAGCGAGTTGACCTCCGCCATCTCCAGTGCGTTATCGACCGAGAAGAGCCCGGGCCGGGATTTTGTGCTGAACCGCCTGCTGGAGCGTCAGCTGCCCCAGTTCGATGCCCTGCTGGAATCCATGAGATCCAGCGGCCAGCTCGGTGACAACCTGGATCCCGAGATGCTGAAGATCTCCTTCCTCAGCATGATGTGGCAGCCGTTCGTGATGAAGGATCTCTATGAGCAGGTGTTCGGCCTGACCGTGGACGAGCACTTCATGAGCCGACTGGCTGACCACAACTGCCGACTGATGGAAAGCGGGCTGCGCGCCTCCGTGAACTGAGTCTTCACTCGCATCACTCCAGAAAAGGGCCGCTCGGCCCTTTTTTCATCGCGCTTTTCACAAATCTGTTATCTGTCCTTCAACCAAGTGTCACCCCGCCGCCCTAGTCTGCAGCAAGACGTCAGGGAAGGAGGGGTTATGAACAAGATCCAGCAATGGGACCTGCGGGTGTGCCGTCTCTGCCTGCTCCATCCTTACAACCGCCCGCAGGCCAGGATCAGCCGGGCCATCTCCCGCACCGGCGACGGTCCGCTCTATGCCGTGCTGGCCGCCCTGCTCTGGTGGCAGGGGGCAGCGCAGCGCGAGACGGTGCAGATCGCCGTGCTGGCCTTCGCCCTCGAACTGCCGCTCTATCTGCTGCTCAAGAACGCCCTGAAACGCCAGCGCCCGGTGGGGTTGCCGGTCTTCATCACCCCCTCAGATCGCTACAGCCTGCCGTCCGGTCATACCGCCGCCGCCTTCCTGATGGCGACGGTGCTGGCCGCCAGCTTCCCGCTCTGGGCCCCGCTGCTGTTCCTCTGGGCCATGTTGGTCGGGGCGTCGCGGCTGTTGCTCGGGGTGCACTATCTGAGCGACCTGATGGCCGGCGCCCTGCTCGGTGGTGGCTGCGCCTTGTGGGCATTGAGCGGGAGTCAGGGATGAAGATACTGTTCGGCGTGCAGGGTACCGGCAACGGTCACATCAGTCGCAGCCGCACCCTGGCCAGGGCGCTGAAGGCCAGGGGGATAGAGGTCGATTACCTGTTCAGCGGCCGGCCGGCCGATGGTTACTTCGAGATGGGCGAGTTCGGGCATTATCGCACCTTCGCCGGCATCAGCTTCGTCAGTCACGAGGGGAGCATCTCGGGCTGGCGTACCCTCAAGGGGCTCTCTCCCTGGCGTTTCTGGCAGGATATGCGGGCGCTCGACTGCCGAGATTACGATCTGGTGATCAGCGATTTCGAGCCACTCAGCGCCCATGCCGCCCGTCGCTGGCAAAAGCCGAGCCTGACCATCAGCCATCAGGCCAGTTTCGACTGGTCCATTCCGCGCTGGGGGGAGAGCGGCTTCAGCCGCCAGCTGATGCGCCGCTTCGCCCCGGTCCGGCAGTCGTTGGGGCTGCACTGGTTTCACTTCGGTCAGCCGCTGTTGCCCCCCATCATAGACCCCATAGCGCTGGCACCGGACAATCACCAGATCCTGGTCTACCTGCCATTCGAACAGACCGAGCAGATCGCGGCCCTGCTGTCGCGCTTCAACCAGCAGCACTTCGTCTGCTTCCACCCCGCTATCCGCACCCCTAGCCAGTGGCACAACATTCACTTCGAGCCCCTGGCGCGAGAAGGCTTCAAGCAAATCTTGGCCGGTTGCCGCGGGGTCATCACCAATGCCGGTTTCGAGCTGGCCTCGGAGGCGCTATCTCTCGGCAAGAAGCTGCTGGTCAAGCCGCTCGGTGGCCAGTTCGAGCAGCTGACCAATGGCAAGACCCTGGAGCTGATGGGGCTGGCCCAGCTGATGGAGACCCTGGACGCCAACGGGGTCAGAGCCTGGCTGGAGGCGCCGGCGCCGGGGGCCATCCGCTATCCAGACGTGGCGGCCGAGCTGGCCGACTGGCTGGCAGCCGGCGCGGTGGAGGGGATCGAGCAGTTGTCCCGCCGCCTGTGGGCCAGGACCCTCTTCCCGGAGGAGGTGTGCGATCGTCTCAGCGAGCTGGAGGGGCGCATGGCATTGACGCGCCCCTGGTTATCGCAACTCAGCGCCTTTGACTAGACTGAAATGATCCCATCAAGGAGAGGACGGACAACATGCGCTTTACCAATGAAAACGGCGATACCATGACCCTGGCGGACAATCTGACACTCCATGAACTACTGGACATGGGGGTCAGCATCTCGGTCTGCGAGGAGACGGATCCGGATCAGCAGATCTGGCTGGTGGAGCCCGAACAGGACCATTGAGTCCCAGGCTGGTTGAGGGCCCACCCTTGGCGGGTGGGCCATTTATTTCCGTCTCGGCCTGAATTTGCAGCATGATCCGCTGGTTTCCCTCCCATCCCCCCCGCTTTCTTTTCGGTCAGATAACCAAGTCACTGAATGTTAATAGCTGTTTGAAATTTATGACTGTTCTGGTCAGACAAAGCCGTGGACAAGCGTTCACAGGCGGGTTAAGTTGGTTTTTCACCCGATTTTGGGGTGAATGATGGAAAAAACCTATTTTTCTACTATCGACGGCTCCGAACTCGCCTGGTCTGGATGCAGACAACAACAAGAGACGGATCGGCGCTGCCGGGAAGCAGCGGACTGTCGATAGTTTTTGCTTAACGGAGCAAAGCCTGGAGGGCTTTATCATGGAGATGTTATCAGGCGCCCAGATGGTAGTTAGAGCGCTGGAAGATCAGGGAGTGGAGCACGTCTTTGGCTACCCTGGTGGCTCAGTGCTCGACATCTATGACGCTCTCTTCGAAAACGGCAAGATGGAACACATCCTGGTGCGGCACGAGCAGGCCGCGGTGCACATGGCGGACGGCTAC
Source organism: Aeromonas sp. sif2433 (assembly GCF_019218705.1). Lineage (NCBI taxonomy): Bacteria > Pseudomonadati > Pseudomonadota > Gammaproteobacteria > Aeromonadales > Aeromonadaceae > Aeromonas > Aeromonas sp. sif2433. Next base: position 171,779 of record NZ_JAHUXD010000010.1, on the reverse strand, counting down.
GCTCGCTCCACCGGCAAGGTGGGCACTGTGCTGGTGACCTCGGGTCCTGGCGCCACCAACTGCATCACCGGTATCGCCACCGCCTACATGGACTCGATCCCCCTGGTGATCCTGTCCGGCCAGGTGCCGACCAGCATGATCGGGGAAGATGCCTTCCAGGAGACCGACATGATCGGCATCTCCCGTCCTGTGGTGAAGCACAGCTTCCTGTGCAAGAAGGCCAGCGATATTCCCGATGCCATCAAGAAGGCCTACTACATTGCCGCCAGTGGCCGCCCGGGGCCTGTGGTGGTGGATCTGCCCAAAGACGTGCAGAACCCGAAAGAGAAGTTCCCCTATCAGTATCCCGAGTCCGTCTCGCTGCGCTCCTACAATCCGACCAAGGCCGGACACAAGGGCCAGATCAAGCGGGCCGCCAAGTTGCTGACCGAGGCCCAGCGCCCGGTCATGTACGTGGGCGGTGGCGCCATCAACGCCAATGCGGATCATCTGGTGACCAAGCTGGCCGAGCTGCTGAACCTGCCGGTGACCACCACCCTGATGGGGTTGGGGGCCTTCTCCGGCATCCATCCGCAGTTCATCGGCATGCTCGGCATGCACGGCACCTTCGAAGCGAACAAGACCATGCACAACGCGGATCTGATCTTCGCCGTGGGTGCCCGCTTCGACGACCGTGTCACCAACAACGTGGCCAAGTTCTGCCCCAATGCCACCATAGTCCACATCGACATAGATCCCACCTCCATCTCCAAGACGGTACAGGCCCACGTGCCCATCGTCGGCTCGGTGGAAACCGTGCTGGAGCAGATGCTGGAGGTGATCCGTGAGTGCGGCTTCGACAATGACAAGCAGGCGCTGACGGAGTGGTGGGAGCAGATAGCGCAGTGGCGTTCCCGCAACTGCCTGGCCTACGAGACCCACCCCAACCTGATCAAGCCGCAGCAGGTTATAGAGGCGCTCTACAAGGTGACCAAGGGCGAGGCGTTCGTCGCCTCCGACGTGGGTCAGCACCAGATGTTTGCCGCGCTCTACTACCCCTTCGCCAAGCCGCGCCAGTGGATCAACTCCGGCGGCCTCGGCACCATGGGCTTCGGCATTCCCGCCGCCATGGGCGCCCAGTTCGCCAACCCGGATGCGGTGGTGTGCTGCGTGACCGGCGACGGCTCGGTGCAGATGAACATCCAGGAGCTCTCCACCTGCCTGCAGTACGGGGTGCCCATCAAGATCATCTCCATCAACAACCGTGCCCTCGGCATGGTCAAGCAGTGGCAGAAGATGTTCTACGGCGGCCGTCACAGCCACTCCTACATGGAATCCTTGCCGGACTTCGTCAAGCTGGCGGAAGCCTATGGCCACGTCGGCATCGCGGTAAGCGATCCGGCGGAGCTGGAGAGCGCCATGGAGAAGGCCTTTGCCCTGAAGGATCGGCTGGTGTTCATGGACATCTCGGTCGACCCGGATGAGCATGTCTATCCGATGCAGATCAAGTTTGGTGCCATGGACGAGATGTGGCTGAGCAAGACGGAGAGAACCTGACGATGGAACATATTATTTCGGTCGTACTGGTGGATCACGCCGTCGATGAGATGTGGCTGAGCAAGGCGGGGGAAATCTGATGAGACATATTATTTCCGTTCTGTTGGAAAACGAGTCCGGCGCCCTGAGTCGTGTGGTGGGCCTCTTCTCCCAACGCGGCTACAACATCGAGACCCTGACGGTGGCCCCCACCGAGGATCCGACCCTGTCGCGCATGACCATAGTCACCATGGGCGACGAGCGGGTGCTGGAGCAGATCCAGAAGCAGTTGCACAAGCTGGTGGACGTGCTCAAGGTGTGCGATCTCAGCGAAGGTGAACACATCGAGCGGGAGATCGCCCTGGTCAAGGCTCGCGCCGCCGGTGGCGCCCGCGACGAGCTGAAACGGCTGGCGGACATCTTCCGTGGCCAGATCGTCGACGTGACCCCGGAGCAGTACACGGTGCAGCTCGTCGGGACGAGTGAGAAGCTGGATGCCTTCATCAAGACGGCGGCCCAGACCAACGAGATCATCGAGGTGGTGCGCTCAGGGGTCTGCGGCATCTCTCGCGCCGACAAGGCATTGCGTCCCTGATACCGCTGGTTGGCTGCATCATCCCAAAGGGGCTCTTCGGAGCCCCTTTGTCATGGGTACCATGGGGGGAGGGGGCAGAGCGAGTCTGTCATTTTCTTTCAAATGATCGGTAAACTATCCACAAAAGCTGTGGAAAACTCTGTAGATTAGCGGTGTGTCTGGCGTTAGTTTGCTGATCTTAAAGGGGTATTTCTATTTGATCCCGACTGGATCGCAAGTGTCCAATCCCCTGTGGCGGCAGTGAGTGGTTGCTTATCCCCTCGCCCTTGCCAGGCAGGCGTTGGTGCCAGTATTCGGGATCCGGTCAGGATCCTGATTTGATCTTGCGGATCAACAGCTCGCCCGCCTGCCATAAAAAAACCCGCCTCTCGGCGGGTTTTTTAGCAGTGTCAGCATAGGGCGAACTTATGCTTCGGCTGCCTCGGCCTGGGCGGCCTGGATCCCGGTCAGGGCGATGGTGTAGACGATGTCGTCCACCAGGGCGCCGCGGGACAGGTCGTTGACCGGCTTGCGCATGCCTTGCAGCATGGGGCCGATGGAGACCAGCTCGGCGGAGCGCTGTACCGCCTTGTAGGTGGTGTTGCCGGTGTTCAGGTCCGGGAATACGAACACGGTGGCTTTACCCGCGACCGGTGAGTTCGGTGCCTTGGACTTGGCCACGTTCTCCATGATGGCAGCATCGTACTGCAGCGGGCCGTCGATGATGAGATCCGGGCGCTTGGCCTTGGCCAGCTCGGTCGCTTCACGCACTTTCTCTACGTCCGCGCCGGCGCCAGAGGTACCGGTGGAGTAGGAGATCATGGCGACGCGCGGCTCGATGCCAAAGGCGGCAGCGGAGTCGGCGGACTGGATGGCGATCTCGGCCAGCTGTTCGGCGCTCGGATCCGGGTTGATGGCGCAGTCACCGTATACCAGCACCTGATCAGGCAGCAGCATGAAGAAGATGGAGGAGATGAGCGACGAACCCGGGGCAGTCTTGATGATCTGCATCGGCGGACGGATGGTGTTGGCGGTGGTGTGCACGGCGCCGGAGACCAGACCGTCCACCTCGCCACGCTCGAGCATCATGGTGCCCAGCACCACGTTGTCTTCCAGCTGTTCGCGGGCAACCACTTCGGTCATGCCCTTGTTCTTGCGCAGCTCGACCAGACGCGGCACGTAGCGCTCGCGCACTTCCAGCGGGTCGATGATCTCGACGCGATCGGTCAGTACCACACCCTGCTGTTCGGCGACGCGACGGATTTCTTCCGGGTTGCCCAGCAGCACCGGACGGGCGATGCCACGCTCGGCACAGATGGCGGCAGCCTTGATGGTCCGCGGCTCTTCCCCTTCCGGCAGCACGACGCGCTTGTTGGCCTGACGGGCCAGCTCGGTCAGCTGATAACGGAACGCCGGCGGGCTCAGACGACGGGAACGTGTGGACTTGGCAGAGAGCGACTCGATCCAGTGCTTGTCGATGTGGCCAGCCACATAGTCCTGCACCAGTTCGATCCGCTCGCGGTCATCTTCCGGGATGTCGACGTTGAAGTTCTGCAGGCTGACGGCGGTCTGCCAGGTGTTGGTGCCGGTGATCATGATCGGCAGGCCGGTGGCCATGGCCTGTTGGCACAGGGCGATGACTTGCGGCTCCGGATGATAGTTACCGGTCAGCAGCAGGGCACCCAGCTTGACGCCGTTCATGGCGGACAGGCAGGCGGAGACGATGACGTCGGAGCGATCGCCTGAGGTTACCAGCAGGCTGCCCGGACGGAAGTGCTCGATCATGTTGTGGATGGAGCGGGCACAGAAGGTCACGGTCTGCAGGCGACGGCTGTCCAGCTCACCCTTGTGCAGGATCTTGGCGGCCAGGTGCTTGGCGAGATCCTTGGCGCGCGGGGCGATCAGCTGGGTGTTCCAGGGGATGCAACCGAGGATGCGCAGCGGGCTCTTGCCGAAGACCTGCAGCACTTCCAGGTTATGAGCGGAGTCGGAGGTGTGGTGATGGGCCTCGAACATCTCGGTCAGATCGGGGCGGGTCACGCCATGCTCGTCAACCGGTGCGCCGACCTTGTTGATCACGCAGCCCACGATACGCGGGTTGCTGACGCCACCGAAGTTGGAGCAGGCCAGCTCGATGCGCTCTTTGAGCTTCTGGCTGGAGTCGTTGCCCGGATGGGTCACGAACACCATGTCGGCATCCAGCGCCTTGGCCACGTCGTAGTTCAGCTTGTTGGCAAACGGCTGCTTGTCGGTCGGGACCAGACCTTCGATCACCACCACTTCGGCACCGCTGCTCTTCACGTGCTCTTCGAAGCGAGCCACGATCTCTTCCAGCAGGATATCGGTGTTGCTGGAGGTGATCATGTTCTCGGCGTAGGAGAGGGCGAACGGCTCGGGCGGATTGATGTTGGCGGCGGCGCGGATCACGGCGGTGGAGCGCTCGGTACCGGTTTCACCCGGACGCGGCTGAGCCACCGGTTTGAAGAAGCTGACATTGACACCGTGACGTTCCATGGCGCGAACGACGCCAAGACTCACGGAAGTTACGCCGACACCAGTGCCGACCGGGATGAGCATAATAGTGCGTGCCACTTATTACCCCTTGTTCATTTTTTGGGATCAGGAAAAGGCCGCCCGGGGGCGGCCTTGCTCTACAGCTAAATTATGCGCCGACCAGTTCCAGCGCGTCGTGGGCGATGACCCACTCTTCGTTGGTCGGGATAACCAGGGCCTTGGTGGAGCCAGCCTTGGTGATCTCGCCACCCTTGCCGAAGCGAGCGGCCAGGTTGGCGTCGTGGTCGACGTCAAAGCCCAGCAGGCCCAGCTTGTTCAGGGTGATCTCACGGATCGGGGCGGAGTTCTCGCCGATGCCACCGGTGAAGACCACGGCATCCAGACGACCGTCCATGGCGGCGGCGTAAGCGCCGATGTACTTGGCCAGACGATAGCAGTACACGTCCATGGCGCGCTTGGCTTCTTCCTTGCTGTCGTAGTTGTCTTCAACGAAACGGCAGTCGGAAGTGACTTCGGTCAGACCCTGCAGGCCGGATTCCTTGGTCAGCATGGTGTTGATCTCGGCCACGCTCATGCCCAGCTTGTCGTGCAGGAAGAAGATGATGGCCGGATCCAGATCACCGGAACGGGTACCCATCACCAGGCCTTCCAGCGGGGTCAGACCCATGGAGGTGTCGACGGACTGACCATTCTTGATGGCGCAGACGGAGCCGCCGTTGCCCAGGTGGCAGTTGATGATGTTCAGTTCGGACACCGGCTTGTTCAGCTGCTTGGCGGCTTCCAGGCTGATGTAGTAGTGGCTGGTGCCGTGGGCGCCGTAGCGACGGATGCCGTTCTCTTTGTAGAGCTTGTACGGCAGGGCGTACAGGAAGGCTTCTTCCGGCATGGTCTGGTGGAACGCGGTGTCGAACACGGCGACGTTCTTCTCGGCCAGCTCAGGGAACACCTTCAGCGCGGCACGGATACCGATCAGGTGCGCCGGGTTGTGCAGCGGAGCGTAAGGAATGGCGGCTTCGATACCGGCGATCACGTCTTTGCAGATCCGCACGGAGGAAGTGAATTGCTCACCACCGTGAACCACGCGGTGGCCGACGGCGATCAGGTTCTTGGACAGTTCCGGGTTGAGCGGCAGGATCTTGTGGACGATGAAGTCCAGCGCTTCCTGGTGAGCGGCACCGGCACCCAGATCGGCGCTACCCTTCTCACCATTCAGTTTCCACTTGATGCGGGCGTCGTCGAGGTTGAAACACTCGGCCAGGCCGGACAGCAGATCATCACCGGTGGTTGCGTCAATGACAGCAAACTTCAGGGACGAGCTGCCACAGTTAAGAACAAGAACCAGCTTACTCATGAATAAATCCTATCGCAGATTGGGTTGGGTTGGAGGATGCGCCGGACGCGGTGCGTCCAAAAACAATCAACTTATCCTTATGAGGGTTGGCAATCTGTTGCTTGCCCCTTGTATAGTGATACAAGACCCGAAATCCAGACGTCCCTGACAGGCCAACGGCGGGCCGTTGGCATAAAAATTAGGCGTACAAAGGATAACCTGATTGTTGAAAAATAACAAAGTCATCCTCAACCTTTGTTATTGAGCCTCAAATATTGTCGAGGTTTTGCCGTTAATACGTTCAAAAAGAGCTCGGAGGTAGCATGAGCATGAACATTTTTGGAACTAAGTTACAGCAAGGCCGTCATTATATGACTCTTTGGCCGCGCCGTCCCGAGCTTAATTCCCTGTTCCCCGAGAATCGGGTGATCAAGGCCACCGAGTTTGCCCTCAAGACCATCCCGGCGCTCGCCGTGTTCAGCGTCATGTTGCAGTTCCAGTTTGGCGAGCTGCATTATTGGCCTTCGGTCATGGCCTCGGTGCTGTTTCTGCTCAGCCTGCCGCTGCAGGGTTACTACTGGCTTGGCCAGCGCGCCGATACCCGGCTTCCTCCCTCTCTTGCCAGCTGGTATCGGGAGATCAACGGCAAGATGAACGAGCAGGGCGGTCACCGCCAGCTGGTGGCGCGGCCCCGTTATGAGGAGCTGGCCGATACCCTCAATGCCGCCTTCAAGCAGTTGGACAAATCCTTCCTCTACGAATGAGCCGATAGCACGGCCAAAAAGGCGCCCAAGGGCGCCTTTTTCATGAGCCTGTTCAGGCCGCCAGCACCTTGCTGATCTCCTGGATGGAGAGCTTGTACTGACGGGGGCACTGACGCCAGGCCGCCAGCATGCGTTGGTACTTGTCACGCATGGCGATGTCGCTGGAGAGCTCGTCACAGGGGCACGGCAGCTCGGGGAAACGCTTGTCCACTTCCAGCAGGAAGCAGACATAATCCGCCAGCTCGCGCTCCTGGCTGCGGCTGTAGCCGTTGAAGCTCAGTCGGCTGGCATTCACCTCGGCCTGGCTGGCGGCGTCCAGGTTGCCCCAGGAGATGGCCAGCGCATGGTGCAGCTCCAGGGTGTCCAGCACCTCCTGGCAGGTGGCGAGATCCAGGTGACCGAAGCTCTTCTCCAGCTCGAGGATCTGCAGGCAGTAGCCGCGCTCGACTATGGTGCTGGCGCGCTGGTAGAACGGCGCCTTTTCCGGATTGAGTTTGGCCAGGATCTCGTACTGATTGCTCAGGATCAGGCGTTCGGTGTGGCTCATGTTCATGGGCTGTCTCACTGGAAAATGAATCTGCAGCCACGTTAACCCATATCTAAGATGAATTTTTTGATCTGGCAGGGGAGGTTGGCGAGAAAAACGGGAGAGGGGAAATCAAAACCGCCGGCGACCCGGTTAATTAAATGTGTCCTGGCCGACTTGTATTGTGTGGTGGAGAGGCAAAAATGTAAGCGTCATTTGGCCATGCCAGATGATCTACCACCAAGGCACCCCATCAGGTGCAAGCCATCATAAGGTCTCGCCGCGACCCAGGGCTCGCAGGTGGGTCGGGGCAGGCAGCCGCGTGCCCCATAGTTTCTGAAGACGAAGCGCATCAGCAAAGAGGGCCTGCAACTGCAGGCCCTCTCTCTATCAGGTGCGAGGTGATTCAAACACCCGCCGACTGGCCCTTGATCAGGGAGAGCACCACCTGATGGTGATCGCTGGTCTTGAACTTGTCGAAACGGTGGGCCACCTTGCCCTCCTCGTCGATGAGGAAGCTCAGCCGGTGGATGCCGTCATACTCCTTGCCCATGAACTTCTTCGGGCCCCAGACGCCAAAGGCGTCGGCTACGGCATGATCTTCATCGGCCAGCAGGCGGAAGTTCAGGCTGTCGCGCTCTTCGAATTTCTTCAGGCGCTTGGCCGGATCCGGGCTGATGCCGAGTACCACCACATTGAGGGCGGCCAGCTCGGCGTTGACGTCACGCAGGCCGCAGGCCTGGGTGGTGCAGCCCGGGGTCATCGCCTTGGGGTAGAAATAGATGAGCACCTTCTTGCCGCGCAGGGAGGACAAACTAACCTGAATGCCATCCTGATCGGAGAGAGAGAAGTCGGGGGCCTGGGTGCCAGCTTGTAGTGGTTGCATGGGGTCTCCTGAGCCGTCAGGCGTATTTGTGATTGATGAGGAACTCGAACGATTCGGCGCCCAGTTCACGACAGAATTCGGCGAAGGCCGCCTTGGATTCACCAGACTCTCCCTGCTTGGCCAGGTTCAACTGAAAGCTCGCCTTGAGCAGGTTGAACGGCTGTTGCTCGAGGGTAATGGTCTGCATGGCCTGGATGTCCCAACCATGATCGCTGAAGAACTGGGTGCACTGGCTGACGATGCCGGGCTGATCCCGGATCAGGACCTCGGCACTGGCGCTGATGTCGTACTGCAGGGAGTGGTGGCGCTCGGTGCGCTTCATCATGGTGATGAGATCCCACTCCTGGCTGCGCAGGGGCAGACTTATCTCGAGTTGCATCAGGCTGTTCCAGTCACCGGACAACAGCATGATGAAGGTGAATTCGTTACCAAAGATGCCAAGACGGCTGTCGACAATGTTGCAACCGCAGCCACTGACGTGACGGGTAACCTCATTGACGATGCCAGGCCTGTCCGTGCCGATGGCCGTTACGACCAGGTAGTGAGTCATAAATCGTCTCTCGTCCATTATTGCGAAGGCGTTTGCAGCGCGCTCTGTTCCTGGGCATGGAGGCCAAGCTTGGGGCCATGTCCTGCACGCCTGCATTGCTGCGTTTTGTGGCGGATGGTAACACGGCTTGTCCCTCGCCTCCCTTGTTTTTCAAAGGGGGCAGCTTTACCATAACGCCCCTGAAAATCGGGAGAAAAATCCATGTTACGCGGTAGTATTGTTGCGCTCGTTACCCCCATGCTGGCCTCGGGTGAAGTCGATTGGGCCAGTCTGGCCGCCCTGGTCGATCATCATGTCGCCGCCGGCACCAGTGCCATTGTCGCGGTGGGGACCACCGGGGAGTCGGTGACCCTGAGCGAGCAGGAACACATCGCCGTCGTGGAAAAAACCGTCGAGTTTGCCGCCGGGCGTATCCCGGTCATCGCCGGTTGTGGCTCCAACAGCACCGCCCATGCCATCGCACTCTCCCGCCGTTTCGCCCAAACCGGCGTGGTGGCAGGCCTCTCGGTGACCCCTTATTACAACAAACCCACCCAGGAAGGCCTCTATCGTCACTATTGTGCGATCGCCGAGGCTAGTGGTCTGCCTCAAATTCTCTATAATGTGCCCGGTCGCACCTGCTGCGATCTCAAACCGGAGACCGTGGCCAGGCTGGCCAGGGTGCCCGGCATCATAGGCCTGAAAGAGGCCACCGGTGATCTCGACCGGACACCGCTGCTGCGGGAGCTGTGCGGAGCGAATTTTGCGCTTTATAGTGGCGATGATGCCAGTGGATGTGATTTTATGCTGCAAGGGGGGGACGGAGTCATCTCAGTCACCACCAATATTGCGGCGGCCCAGATGGCCGACATGTGTCGTGCTGCGCTGGCCGGTGATGCCGGTCTGGCTCATGATATCAACAATCGATTGATGCCGTTGCATCAGACTCTGTTCTGCGAACCGAGTCCCATCCCGGTGAAGTGGGCCTGTGCCCGACTGGGATTGATGGCGACGGCGACCTTGCGTCTGCCGCTCACCGACCTCACCCCCGAGGGCGAGCGAGCGATGACCCGAGCACTGACGACTGCGGAGTTGATGGCGAGTGTTTAAAGCAAATGGAAAGGGAAATGCAGTGCGCCTGGTGCTGAGTGTTGCGACCGTTGCCGTGTTGGCAGCCTGTAGCTCACCCCAGGATCGCAAGATGGCCAACCGTGGCTTCGAGTACGAAGAGAACCGCCTCGAAGGTCGTGCCTTCCTCGTGCCCGCCGGGTTGAGTGCCCCCGCTTTTAACAGCAATTTCGACATTCCGGCCCTGCCCGAGAGCAGCCGCGAGGGTGCCATCGGCGCCAAGGTCGATGTGCGTCCTCCTGCCCAGCTGCTGACCGTGGTCCCCGGCAGCCAGGTCGTACCCAATGCCAGCGAGCCTACCCTGGCCTTCTATGCCCTGAGCACCAGCCAGAGCGTGGAGCGTGACACCTGGTCCTTCCTGATGAACTTCCTGGCCCAGCACAAGGTGACCACCGAGCAGCTGGATCAGCAGGGCGGCGTGTTGCAGACCGGCTGGTTCGACAACACCGGTGCGCTCGATGGCTGGGGTGAGGAAGACGAAGACTTCCGCATTCGTCAGCGCTATCAGTTCACCCTGCACAACGATGTCCAGCGCCACGCCGTCAACATGTCGGTGCGGGTGCTGGAGCACGAAGAGACCTACGACGGCGAGACCACCACAGCGCTGACCGCGGCCGATGGCCAACGCTACGCGACCCGCGCCCTGAACCAGTTCTCCCTCTACTACGACAAGCAGCTCAAGGCTCGCGAGCAGCACAAGTCCAACGATGGCATGGGCATGGAGCTTGGCCTCGACAACAACGAGCTGAGCGCCTGGATTGCCGATGGTTCCTTCGAACAGGTGTGGCGCCGTCTCAATCAGGTGCTGCCAAATTACGGCTTCGTCATCAAGGATACCCAGCAGTCCCTGGGCTGGATCGACGTCGAGTATGACGATCCGGGTGCCGAGTTCTGGCAGGCCAAGGGGGCCGAGCCGTTCAAGCTGGAGGAAGACAAGTATCGCTTCCAGCTCGGCGAGATGGCCGGAGGAAAGACCTCCATCACCCTGTTTGACAAGGACAAGAAGCCGGTCGCATCCGGGGTCATCTCCCAGATGTACATCAGCCTGTCCGAGGCATTCGCCAAGGGCCAAGCCGATCAGGCTGCGGCAAAAGCAGAATAGAAACAGGGGCCTGGTGCCCCTGTTTTGTTATGTGAATTTCCTTACAAACAGAGAGCCTAGTACTCTTGTTTGTTAAGTGAATCCCCCAGTTTATAAAGGGGGTAGTGCTCTCGCTTCGTTATGTTTACCCCCACAAACAGGGGCCTGGAGCTCCTGTTTTATCAGTCCCACAACAGGAAGTGTTAAAAGCCATGAGTCTTGCAGATCAAGTATTGGCGGTGAATGACGATTTGCCGATCCGTACCGATAAACCTGTCCATTCCGGCAAAGTGCGCAGCGTCTACTGGTTGACCCCGGCAGACAGTGCCCGGCTCATAAGAGAGAAAGGCTATGATGTGCCGGCCGATGCGCCGCTCGCCATCATGGTGATCAGTGACCGCATCTCGGCCTTCGACTGCATCTGGCAGGGCGTGGACGGGTTGAACGGCGTGCCGGGCAAGGGCGCGGCGCTCAACGCCATCTCCAGCCATTGGTTCAAGCTGTTCAAGGAGAAGGGACTGGCCGACAGCCACATCCTGGATATCCCGCACCCCTTCGTCTGGATAGTGCAGAAAGCCCGTCCCGTGATGATCGAAGCCATCGCCCGCCAGTACATCACCGGCTCCATGTGGCGTGCCTACAAGGATGGCGAGCGCGAGTTCTGCGGCATCCGCCTGCCGGAAGGGCTGAAGAAGGATCAGAAGCTGCCGGAGATCCTCATCACCCCGTCCACCAAGGGTGTGCTCAAGGGGCTGGATGGCGTACCGGAAGCCGATGACGTCAACGTCTCCCGTGCCGACATCGAGCGCCACTGCCAGGGCTTCAACTTCAGCAAGCCGGCCGACATCGACCGCTACGAAGTGCTGCTCAAGGAAGGCTTCAACGTGATCAGCGATGCGCTGACCGCGCTCGATCAGATCTTCGTCGACACCAAGTTCGAGTTTGGCTACGTCAAGGACGCCGCCGGCAACGAGAAGCTCATCTACATGGATGAAGTGGGTACCCCCGACAGCTCCCGCATCTGGGACGGCGCCGCCCTGCGTGAAGGCCAGATCGTCGAGAAGTCGAAAGAGGGCTTCCGCCAGTGGCTGCTGAACCACTTCCCGGATCCGGACATCCTGCTCAACAAGCACCGCATGCCGGAACGCTTCGCCCTGGCGCGCGACAACAAGCTGCCGACGGCGGTGATGATGGACATCTCCAACACCTACGTGGGGATCGCCGAGAAGATCATCGGTCAGCCGCTGGTGCGCAGTGCCAATCCCAAGCAGGAGATCATCGAGGTGTTGCGCGAGCAGTACGGTCTGATCGACTGAGGCTTGCCCTGTTTTTTTGTCGCCGACAAACAAACGTTTGCTGGTGACAAGAAGGCATAGCCGGGCACAGCGCCGGATAAACAGACGGGCCCATCGCGGGCCCGTTTTTATTGGTGTCTGGCAGTGGGAGAGGGTGGCCTCAGCCGTTGACCCTGAACACCTGGCCGCTCTGTACCCCCAGCACCGACTTCTTGTAGGCCTGGGCCACCCGGGCGGCGGGCACCGGCACGAAGCCGGGGAAGAAGTCGGCATACTTGTCCATGGATTCGACCAGCACGGTCGGGCTTATCGCGTTGATGCGCAGCCCCCGCGGCAGCTCGCAGGCCGCGGCCCGCACGAAGTGTTCGATGGCACCGTTGATAGTGCTGGCGCTGACCCCCCAGTTGATGGGCTCCTCGCTCAGGATGCCGCCGATCAGGGTGATGGATCCCCGGTCGTTGAGGTGCGGGATGGCGGCGCGAGTCAGCCTGATCTGGCCCATCAGCTTGCTCTCCAGCCCCGTTTGCCACTGCTCGTCCGTCATCTCGGGGAAGGCGTTGAAGGCGACGCTGCCGCTGGCCACCAGCAGGGCATCAAACCGGCCTATCCCCGCGAACAGGGCGGTGATGGAGGCGCAGTCCGTCATGTCTACCCTGGCATCCCCCTGGCTGTGGCCGACCCGGATGACCTCATGGTCCCTGGCGAGCAGTTCACTGACGGCGGATCCGATGGTGCCGGAGGCACCCACAATTACGATTTTCATCTTGGTCACTCCTGATTGGGATATTCAGGATTCTAGTAGGACTAAAGAGAAGAAAAAGCGCTTAATATGAACGTATTGTTTCCATATTGGAGTGAATGGATGGATATCGCCCACCTGGCCAGCTTCTATGAGGTGGTCAAACGCGGCAGCTTCTCCGCTGCGGCCGACCTGTTGGGGGTGAGCAAGGGGATGCTGAGCCGCCACGTCAGCGCGCTGGAGGCCTCCCTCAACGCCCAGCTGTTGCAGCGCACCACCCGCCGGCTCAGCCTGACCGAGGCGGGCAAGACGCTCTATCTGCAGGCGGGGCAGATCTTCGCGCTGGCCCAGCAGGCGGAGCAGGACATCCAGGCCCTGACCGAGGAGGACGGCGGCCGCCTGCGTTTCACCTGCCCGGTCAGCACCGGCGATCGCATGGTGAGCGACCTGCTGGCACGCTTCGCCGAGCGCTGCCCCGGGGTGCAGGTCGAGCTCAACTTCACCAACGCCATGGTCGACATGAGCCAGGGGGAGCACGACATCGCCCTGCGTGCCATGAGCCATGTGCCGGACAACCTGGTAGCGCTGCCACTCGGCCGGCTGAGAGACGTGGTGGTGGCGAGCCCGGCCCTGCTCGCGCGGGAGGGGATCCCGGCCACCCCCTATGAGCTGAGCGGCCGCAGCTGTCTGCTGCAGGGAAGCAACCCCGCCTGGGAGCAGTGGCATTTTCGCAAGGAGGGGGAGGAGGCCCTGATCCCGGTGCAGGGACGGGTGCGGGCCAACCACTACAGCACCCTGCTGCAGCTGGCCCGTGCTGGCATGGGCTATGCCAAGTGCCCGCTGATGCTGGTGGAAGCCAGCCTGGCCAGGGGGGAGCTGGTGGCGGTGCTGGGGGAGTGGCAGACCGGCCTGCACCCGCTCCATGTGCTGCATGCCCAGCAGCGGCGGGTGCCGCGCAAGATCCGCCTGTTCAAGCAGGTGCTGGCCGAGTGGTTTGCCGAGCGGCCGCACTACCTGATCTGAGTGCAACCGGCTGAGCCAGCGTTATTTTTCTGTCATATCCGGCTGCTACCCTGCGCTCATCACAGCGATGGAGAGAGGCAGAGGATGAAGGGTCATCAGGGTTGGGTCGGCGTCATGCTGTTGTGTGCCGGGGCGGCGCAGGCCGAGGTCGAGGTCAGGGTACCGGAGAATTTCCAGATCCTGGCGGTGAGCGCCGGCAAGGTGCAGGACGAGCAGCATGCCGTGCTGGCCGACGGGCAACAGCAGTTGCTGGTGCGCTATGAGGGGGTGATCCCGAGTCGCAACAGCAGCGACAACGATCGCCAGATCCGCTCCGAGCCCCAGGTGATCCGCTATGACGCCAGCCGGCAGTCGGTACGCTTGCAGGCGGCCGTTCCCGGCGATGAGAGCGGGATGGAGCGCTACGCCAAGGCGCCGCTGGTGAGCCTGCAGACGGGGGGCCAGCCACTGGCCATGCAGCAGGATGAGCTGGTGGTCAACGGCATGCAGATCGGCATGGATTGGCGCGCCAGGCTGGAGGAGTACAACCGCGGCGGGGGCAAGGCGGCGCTGAACACGGTCGGCGCGACGACGGTAGCGACGGTGGCGGCGGGAACCTCGGTACCGGTGGCCGCCAGCGAGCTGGAGGGGCAGTTGCAGCGACTCTTCCTGCAGGCCGATCCGGCGCTGCGCAAGCGCTTCATCGGCTGGGCCGTGCCCCAGCTTTAAGTTTGCCCCTCGTTGCAGTAACGTGGGCACCGTCGCCTGGCGACCTGCCCATCTTGACCAACGAGGTTCTCATGTTTGAATTGCATCCCCGCCTGCAGGCGGATACCCAGCCGCTCGGGGATCTGCCGCTCTGCCGCGTCCTGCTCGCCAGAGACAGCCAGTACCCCTGGCTCATCCTGGTGCCCCGCATCGCCCAGTTGCGGGAGATCCACCACCTCGCACCCGAGCAGCAGCAACAGCTGATGCAGGAGTCCTGCGCCGTCGCCGCCCTGATGGAGCAGGCGCTGAGTCCGGACAAGATCAACGTGGCGGCGCTCGGCAACCTGGTGCCCCAGCTGCACCTGCACCATGTGGCCCGCTTCAGTACGGACCCCGCCTGGCCTGGCCCCATCTGGGGTGCGCACCCTGCCGTGGCATATGAGGCGCAAGATTTACGGATTGCGGCCGATAACTGGCGAGCCCGGCTGGCGACCCTGAGCGGATTTACCCCTCTTCAATAGTGACAATGGCATCAAGTGAGAGCTGGCTCGCTGTTTCCAGGCCGGGGTCAGGCTATCTGTTAGCCTGACGACAACGACTAGCCCATTTTCGATCAGCAGGAAGGTTCCATGATACTAACAAGATCCGATGATGACGCCGTATTGACCACCGAGGATGTGCTGCTGAGCCTGTGCAACTCGGTCACGGGCGTATTGAGCGCGGCGACCCAGACCCAGGTGCGCTTCTCCGGCATGGTGCAGCGGATCAGCAAGACCTGCCTCAAGCCGGATATCGGCTGTTTCGTGCTGTTTGATGGCGGTTTCTCCGGCCTGGTGGTGATCAACTTCTCCGCCGCCGCGGCCATGGAGCTCTACCAGAGCTACATGCTCAGCATGGGGCTCTCCAAGGAGGATCTCGCCATCTCCCACACCTCGGACGAGGTGAGCAACGTCATGGGCGAGCTGATGAACCAGATCCTCGGCAGCTTCACCGGCAAGGTGGGCCGCGAGTTGCAGACTCACATCACCCAGAACCAGCCCAAGATGCTGGCCCTGAACAAGCAGGTGATGCTGAGCGTGGATACCAACCTCGACAATCCCGAGACCCGCAGGGTCACCTTCTTCACCGCCAGCAACAACATCTTCTACCTGGAGCTGGCGATGGACGGCACCGAGTTCATCCGGCTGCACAACGAGGGCAGGGATCAGGAGGAGATTGACCCCGATGCCCTGATCGCCCAGACCAAGCTGGCGGCGGCCAAGCCGGCCCCGGTGGCGCCCGTCACCAACGATCACGACGACCTGCTCAACTCGCTCGGTCTCTGATGACCAAGCAGATACAAGGAGGCCACCCCTGGGGTGGCCTCCTTGTATTCGGGTCGACACGACTTAGAAGTTGTAGAGCAGACCTGCGCTGAGGATGCTGGTCTGGCTATCGTAGAAGGCGATGTCGGAATCGGCCTGGTTGTAGGCCGCCGTGACGGTGGCGGAGAGATCCCTGACCCCCATCAGGTTGTGCCAGAAGAAGGTGCCGGCCAGCACAAACTCCTTGGCATCGGCGCGCTGGCCGAACAGGGGATTCGCCTCGTCATACTCGCGCTTGCCGGCATAGGCGTTGCCGACGACGGACCACTGGGGGCCGCGCTTGGCATAGGTCAGCTGCATCCCCAGGTTCTTGAAGCTCTCGGCACTGCCATCGAGATCGGCCTGCTTGTAGAGAATGGCGGGCTCCAGCAGCTGGCCACCCCCGAAGTGCCACTGGTAGGAGAGCTCCATGTCATGGATCTTGCCGTTGCGATCCAGCATGGGGGCATAGTGGGTGCCGTGGCGCTGATCGTACTGCTGGCTGCTGTGCTCCTCATCCAGCTCCATTTCCCGGGTGGTGAGGCTGCCATTGAAGTTGCTGCCCCAGATCTTGTCCCAGGCGAACCGCACGCCCTTCGACTTGGCATCGGTGGCGCTGCGATCCACCCCGACGGCGAAAGGATCGCTCCACAGCTCGACCGGCATGGCGTTGAATACCACAGAGCCCGCCACTATCCCCTTGTCGCCCATCTCCTGACGGATCCCGAGCTGCTGGGTGAAGTCGAAGCGCAGCGCATCCTGGATGAGGTTGCCGAGGAACACCTGGGTGCGGGTATCGGCGAAGGTGTAGCGGATGTCGGCGTTGATGAGCGGCGCCAGCTCGCTCTCGCTGGCGGGGGAGCCGAGGCCGTCGATGTGGCCATTGCTGTCCCCGCCGGCATAGAAATTGGATTCATGGCTGATGGCACTGACCCCTCCCAACAAGAAACCGGACCAGCCAGATTGCGTGGGAATGGCACCGAGATCGGCGTGGGCGGCATTGGCGACCAGCAGGCTGAGACTCAGCAGGGTGAGATTACGCATCAGTAGGACTCCTGAAATGACGAATGATGAAACCGCATGGCCGGGTCAGCGTCCTTTGCTGAACTGGGGCTGACTGGCCAAGGTGGGCATGCTACCCCAGCAGGAGTGTGACGTTAATCAATAATTTATGCGGTGACGGGCAAGTGTTCGGTGCGCCGTGCTGGTATTCTGTTTGCGCAATAGCGGGGAGAAAACAACGAGATGAAGCAAATCAAATCCTGGGCGCAGTACTACGTCGACCTGATGACCAAGCTGGGGCTGGTCCGTTTCAGCATGTTGCTGGCGGCGGGCATCATAGTGCTGGCCGTGACGATTCAGATGGGCGTGACCCAGTTTCTGCGTGGCACAGTGGATATCGTCGACCTGGTGCGCTCGGTGTTCTTCGGCCTGCTGGTGACCCCCTGGGCCGTCTATTTCCTCTCCATCGTGGTGGATCAGCTGGAGGACTCCCGTCAGCGGCTGACCCGCATGGTGCGCAAGCTGCAGGACATGCGCGAGCGGGATCTCGAGCTCAACAGCCAGCTGCAGGAGAACATCAGTCGCCTCAACGCCCAGATAGCCGAGACCAACAGGGCCGAGACCCTGCGTCAGCAGGCGATCGAGGATCTGGAGAACGAGGTGTTCCAGCGCGAGAAGGCCCAGCTGCACCTGGGTGAGCGCACCGCCCTGCTGCGCTCCTTCATCGACTGCTCCCCCGATCTGGTCTATTACCGCAACGAGGAGCAGCAGTTCTCCGGCTGCAACCGCGCCATGGAGGAGCTGACCGGCAAGGTCGAGGCCGAACTCATCGGGCTGACCCCGTTCGATGTCTACAAGCAGGACATCGCCAGCAAGGTGGTGGAGACCGACAAGCAGGTCTTCACCAGCAACGAGCCGCTCACCTACGAGCAGTGGCTGGAGTATCCGGATGGCCGCAAGGCCTACTTCGAGCTGCGCAAGGTGCCCTTCTTCGACCGCTTCGGCAAGCGGCTCGGCCTGCTCGGCTTTGGCCGAGACATCACAGAGCGCAAGCAATACCAGGACAAGCTGGAGAAGGCGAGTCGCGACAAGACCACCTTCATCTCCACCATCAGCCACGAGCTGCGCACCCCGCTCAACGGCATAGTGGGGCTCAGCCGGATGCTGATGGATACGCCGCTCGATGCCAAGCAGCACCAGCAGCTCAAGACCATTCACCTGAGCGCTGTGACGCTCGGCAACATCTTCAACGACATCATCGATCTCGACAAACTCGATCGCCGCCGGCTGGAGATAGCTCCCACCCGCATCGACCTGCCCGCCTTCCTCGACGAGCTGGAGACGCTGTCGCGCATCCAGGCGGAGCAGAAGGGGCTCTACCTGCACTTCGACCGGGATGGGGACATGCCGCAGTTCGTGATGGCCGACGGCACCCGCCTGCGCCAGGTGTTGTGGAACCTGGTGGGCAATGCGGTCAAGTTTACCGACGAGGGCGGGGTGACGGTGCGTTGCCTCTCCCACGCGTCCGATGTGCCGGGCAAGCTGGCGCTGCACTTCGAGGTGGAAGACACCGGGGTCGGCATTCCGCGCGCCCAGCAGGAGAAGATCTTCGCCATGTACTATCAGGTGCAGGGCAAGAAGCACGCCACCGGCACCGGCATCGGTCTGGCGGTCTCCCGTCAGCTGGTGCAGGCCATGGGCGGCGAGCTCTATGTGGACAGCGATCCCGGCGAGGGCTCCTGCTTCACCGCCGAGCTCGAGGTGGACTGCGTCGAATCCCTGGCCGCCGAGCCGGAGCAGGAGCTGCCGGCGCTCGACATCCTGCTGGTGGAGGATGTGGAGCTGAACGTGACCGTGGCCTGCGCCCTGCTCACCAAGCTGGGGCATCAGGTCAAGGTGGCGCGGGATGGGACCCAGGCGCTGGCCATGGCCAATCCCGATGACTTCGACCTCATCCTGCTCGATATCCAGCTGCCGGACATGACCGGCTTCGATGTGGCAGCCCAGCTGCTGGCCCGTTACGGCGACAGCCTGCCGCCCATGGTGGCACTCACCGCCAATAGCACCGGCGATCGCCAGTACTATCGGGATCGCGGTCTGCAGGATGTGATCAACAAGCCGCTGGGATCCAAGGCGGTGCGCGAGGTGATTGGCCACCTGTTTGCGGATCTGGCCGACGACGAGGCCGATGAGCAGGAGGATGCGGGCAATCAGGATGAGCTGCTGGATCTGCCCTTCCTCACCGATTACGCCAGCACGGTCGGCAAGCCGGTGTTGCTCTCCAGCGTCGACCTGTTCGAGAAGATGCTGCCCGACTACATGGCGGTGCTCGACACCAACATGATCGCCAGGGATCAGGCCGGGGTGGTGGAGGAGGCGCACAAGATCAAGGGGGCGGCCGGCTCAATAGGCCTGCGCCGCCTGCAGCAGACGGCCCAGCTGATCCAGAGCCCGGAGCACCCCGCCTGGTGGGAGAACGTGGAAGACTGGATCGAGACGCTGCGCCGTGAATACCCGGGTGACATCGCCCGGTTGCGCCGCTGGCTGCTCTCCTGAGTCGGCCCCTGTCATCACAGCTAAGGAGACGCAGCCCATGTATCAGCGCCTGATCCCCTCACTGCGGGTTCACCCCTGGGGCGAGGAGCCCCTGCTGGAGGCGACCGAACAGGATCGCGCCCGCATAGTGCAGGCCGCGCCGGTGCGCCGCCTGCAACAGAAGACCCAGGTCTTTCCGCTCGATGTGAAGGCCTCGGTGCGCAGCCGCCTCACCCATTCGCTGGAGGTGCAGGAGACCGGCCGCCAGATCAGCCGCCGCATCCTGGCCGCCCTGCCGGCGGGCACTGTCTGTGAGGGGGCCTTCATCAATCTGGTGGAGATGTCCTGCCTGCTGCACGACGTCGGCAACCCGCCGTTCGGCCACTTCGGCGAGCAGGTGATGAGCCAGTGGCTGGCACAGGAGCTGGATGCGCTGTTTGCCAGTGCCCATGACCGGCTCCCGAGCCCGCAATGGGCCGAGCTGCGCCAGGATCTGCTGGTGTTCGACGGCAACGCCCAGAGCCTGCGGCTGGTGCACAGCCTGCACGAACTGAACCTGACCCTAGGCCAGCTGGCGGCCCTGTGCAAGTACCCGCAGCAGCCGCAGCCCGGTCAGCACTTTGGCCAGCACCACGGCTGGGCCAGCAAGCGCGGCATCTTCTTCAGCGAGCAGCCGCTCTATCAGTCCCTGAGCCAGCACCTGGGGCTGGCCCCTGGCTGCCGTCATCCGCTGGTGTACATCATGGAGGCGGCGGACGACATCTCCTACTGCATCGCCGATCTGGAGGATGCGGTCGATCGGCACATCCTCAGCCTGAGCGAGCTGCTGCAGGCGCTGCGCAGCGCCGACGGGGGGGATTACATGGCCGGCCTGCTGGCCCAGGCCGCGGCGTCCGGCCGCGGCTTCTTTCCCCATTTTCGCCTACAGCTCACCCGGGATCTGGTCACCCTGGCGGCCGATACCTATGTGAGCGAGCATGTCGTCATCCTGAGCGGTGCCTATCCCCAGGCCTTGCTGCACGGTCAGGCGCCGGCGGCGCGGGTGCTCGATACCCTCAAGCAGGTGGCCCGCGAGCAGGTGTTCATGCGCCCTGAGGTGGAGGCGCTGGAGCTGGAAGGCTATGCCGCCCTGCGCGGCGTGCTCTCGACTTACGCCTGCCTGCTGGCGCTGCCGGCCGCGCAATTTGAGCGCTTGCTGGCGGGCAAGGGGGGCAGCGAGCTCTTCTTCGCCCGGCGGCTGTTTCACCGGCTGTCGGCCCGCCACCTCAAGGCATACCGGCTGGCGGTGGCGACCGCCGATCCCCGCTTTGAATCCGGGGCCGAGCAGGAGTGGTACTACCGCGTCCGGCTGTTGCTCGATTACGTCAGCGGCATGACGGATACCTATGCGCTGGAGGAGTTCCGGCTGCTGTCCGGGATCTGATCGGTCCATATCCATCCCACCCATATGGGTGGGATGGATATTGCACAAAATTCGGTGTTTTTCTAGACTGTGGCAACTTGTACAACTTTCACCCGGTAAGGAGACGACTATGCAACATTCCATGTTCAACGTTGCGTTCGATCGCTGCATTGGCAGCGCGAAGACTCGTGCTCTTTATTTACCGCGTGGAGGAAACAGGTAACCCCTGCTTTTTCATCACCCGCGGTTATCCCGCAGGGTGATGTCCTCTCTCCGGGAGAACCGCAAGTTCAACTGGAGAATATTATGTCTATCGAGCTCGTCCTGCTGCGCACCGTCGAATCCCTGGTTCAGAAACGGATCACCCGACTGGAGCGTCGCGTCAGCTACCTGAATCTCTCGCCAGCCATGTTGAAAGACATCGGCCTGGAAGGGCAGGATGTGCAGGTTGCCCATGTCCGTGTGCGGGAGTTTCAAACCGGCTTCCGCCTTGGGAACCGAATAACCTGATGGAGGGGGACTCGCTCCCCCTGATGTGCAAATGGCAGGCCTAGGCCTGCCATTCTCGTTTCTGATCGGTGCCGCCCTGATTTTTTAGTCGCACATTTAACCAAAAACTCTATGATCACCCACCGGTCTGTGCAGGAGTCATCCATGTTGTATCGTTGCGTTCGTTCCATTCTGTTGTGCTGGCTGGCCTGCTGGAGCCTGGGGGCCGCCGCCGATTCGCATCTGGATAAGAACAGATTGGGGTTGTCGGAACGGCTGTGGCTCTCGTCGCACAACGAACTGGTGGTCGGCATGCCTTCCGTGGCCTGGCCCCCCTATGTCTATACCAATAGCCGGGGTGGCTTCAGCGGCCCGCTTGACGATTTTGCCACCCTGCTGGCGAACAAGTTGCACCTGACCCTGCGCTACAAGACCTATCCCTACTATGCCGGTGCCCAGCAAGCCTTGATGGATGACGAGGTCGACATGCTGATCGGGGTGACTCCGAGCCAGACCAGGCTGGAGCAGATGCTGTTTACCTCGGATCTCATGGTGCTGCCGCGGGCCGTCCTGCTGGCCAAGTCGAAAGAGGAGCCCACCCTGGAGGAGGCGCGGGAGCTGCGCTGGGTGTGCGAGTTCGGCTTCAGCTCCTGCGAAGAGCTGGCCTTGTTGGGCATCAACGACATGGTCGAGGCCGACAGCAGTGATGAGGCGGTCTTCATGGTCAAGAAGGGGCTGGCGGATGCCTATCTGGGGGATCTGCCATCTCTGATACGGCTGCAGCGGCTGCAGCAACAGGCGAACCTGACGGTGTCGACCCCGGACTGGGTGCAGGACACTTCGCTGGCCATCGCGGTCGGCCCCAAGAACAAGGCGTTGCAGGGCTTGCTGGAGGCGGCGCTCAACGACATTCCGATCGATGAACGGCGCCGCATTCTGGAGACGGGGGGCATAGTCGACTATGAGCTGGCCCATGGCCCACGCCAGATCGTCTTCAACCAGAGCGAGCTGAACTGGCTGGCGCAACACCCCACCCTGAGCTATGGCGTGGCCCCCGACTGGCCTGCGGTGAGTGAGATCGACAGCCGCGGCCAGCTGCACGGCTTCATCGCCGACCTGTTGAAACTGCTGAGTGTGCGCACCGGTCTCCAATTCACCCTGGTGCCGACCCAGAGCTGGGCCGAGACCCAGGCCCTGTTCAAGGCGCGCAAGCTGGACTTCGTCCCGGCGATGACCTCGACCGAGGATCGCCGTCAATCCTTGCTGTTCACCCCGGATTACGCCTTCATACACAGGGTGATCGCGGCCCGGCAAGGGATGGCGGAGCTGTCCAGCGCGGCGGAGCTGAGGGGGCACAAGGTGGGCATGGTCGATGGCTCGGTCGAGACGCGGCTGCTGGCCGAGGTCGGCGCCATCCCGGTGATGGCCAGCAGCGATGCGGGACTGCTCCCGCTGCTCGACAGCCGCCAGGTGGACTATGTGCTGATGAGCATGACCACCCTGGAGCAGGCGCTGCAAAAGGGCTTCAGCGATCGCTATCAGGTGGTCTTCTCCGGCAACGAGCTGAGGGTACCCATCGCCATGGCGGTGCGTCAGCAGGATCCCATGTTGCAGCAGATCCTGACCAAGGTGCTGCTCTCCATCCGGCCGGAAGAGCTGGCCAAGCTGGAACACAAGTGGCTGTCGCTGACCATACAGACGGGCATCAACCCGGGGACAGTGCTGATGTGGTCCTCCCTCGGGGTGGGTATCTTCCTGCTCTGCGTGCTGCTGTTCATGGGCTGGAACCGGACCCTGCGCCGCCAGATAGTGCAGCGCCAGCTGGCCGAGCAGCAGCTGAACGAGCAGCTCACCTTCGTGCAGACCCTGCTTGACTCGCTGCCCAACATGGTGGTGCTGCGTGACAAATACCTGCGCATCACCCTGTGCAATCGGGCCTATCGCGATGCCTTCATCAGCGAGCGCAGCGATGGCGGCCTCTATCACCTGGACAACCTGCCATCCCTGGAGCGGGAGAAGGTGCTGAGGGAGGAGCAGGAGGTGTGGCTGAGCGGCCAGGCGATGGAGGGGGCGGGTTACAGCCGGCGCCATGATGGCACCGCGTTCCACGTCATCTATGCCAAACAGCCCTATCGCGCGCAGAGCGGCGAGCAGCTGGGGGTCCTGACGGTGCTGACCGATGTGACCCGGATCAAGGAGGCCGAGGCGCGGGCCCGCCAGGCGGAGACCCGCCTCACCCAGATCACCGACAGCATGCCTGGCATCGTCTATCAGTATCTGTGGCAGGGGCCGGGCCAGGGGCGCTTCCTCTATGTGTCCCAGGGGGCGAGGGAGATCCTGGGCAGCAGCGGGGAGGGGCTGCTGTCGGTGGAGTCGGGCGGCGAGGTGTTCGGCTTTACCGAGGCGGCGCTGCAGGATTTCGTCAGCAAGGTGGCCAATCACGCCGAGACCCTGGCTCCCCTCGATCTGGAGGTCAAGGTCGAGCGAGCAGAGGGGCTGCGCTACCTGCAGGTGCGCGGCAGCTTCGTGCGCCAGGAGGAGGGCAACCTGATCCTCAACGGCGTCATCCACGACATCACGGCCCTCAAGCAGCAGGAACACGAGCTCAGGGAGGCGCGCGCCTATGCGGAGCAGGCGATGCAGGCGCGCAGTCGCTTCCTCGCCACCATGAGCCACGAGTTGCGCACCCCCATCTCCGGCATGCACGGCATGCTGGAGCTGTTGCAGATGAGCGACCTCAACGACGATCAGCGCTACATGCTGCGCAACATCGCGACCTCGACCAACAACCTGCTCTATCTGGTCAACGATATTCTGGACTTCTCCAAGATAGAGGCGGGCCAGCTGCAGCTGCATTACCACGTCTGCCGACTCACCTCGGTCATCTGCGATGTCATCCGCGGTCACGCCACCCTGGCCTATGGCAAGGGGCTCAAAGTGACGCTGGAGTGGGCCGCCGAGGTGCCGGATCAGGCCAGCATGGACGCGATCCGGGTGGGGCAGGTGATCTCCAACCTGCTCAACAACGCGGTGAAATTTACCGAGTGGGGCGAGATCGCCATCCGGGTCGGCTATCAGGCGAACCAGCTGCTGTTTGCCGTGCGGGATACGGGGATCGGCATCGCCGATGACAAGCAGGTGAACCTGTTCACCCCCTTCAAGCAGGTCGAATCCGACATCACCCGGCGCTTCGGCGGGACCGGGCTCGGGCTCGCCATCTGCCAGCAGTTGATCCACAAGATGGGGGGCAGCCTGGCGCTGGAGAGCAAGCCCGGCACCGGGACCTGCGTGACTTTCAAGATCCCGCTGACCGAGTGTCAGTGGGATGCCCCGCCGCTGGTCGATCAGGATTGGTGGTGGCTGGGGGAGGATGCCGCGCTGCGGGCGACCATGGAGCAGCTGGGCGCCCGGCTGCATCGGCTGGAGCCGCATCAGTGGCGGCAACCGCTGAGCGGTCGCCTGCTGGCGGAGGAGCGCCTGCTGGAGCGGGCGCTGGGCACGGACTGGCAGCAGCATTTGCAGCAATCCGCGCTCAAGGGCATAGTGCTCTCCCCCCAGGAGGCGCTGCGCGGACGTATGGGCAGCGATGCCTGGTGGCGGCTGGGTCAGTCGCCGCTCTATCCCGACCTGCTGCTGGAAACCTGCCGCCAGCTGGCGGGGGAGCGGGCCACTCAGCCGGGGCAATTCCTGGTAGACAAGTTGCAGGGCCGTGTCCTGGTCGCCGATGATCATCCTATCAACCGTGCGCTGCTGGCCCGCCAGCTCGCCATTCTCGGCATCGATGCCGAGCTGGTCGATGATGGCGAGAAGGCGCTGCGCGCCTGGCAGGGGCAGGGCTTCGCCCTGCTGCTGACCGATTGCCACATGCCGGTGATGGATGGCTACAGCCTGACCAGGACCCTGCGGGCGGCGGGGGATCCGGCGCCCATCATCGGCGTCACGGCCGATACCTCGGAGGAGGCCAGCCGGCAGATGCAGGCGGCGGGGATGAACGATATGCTGTTCAAACCCTACAGCCTGGAGACCTTGCGCCAGACGCTGCAGCGCTGGTTGCCGGTCGCCAGTGCGCCGAGCGAGCCGCAGCCCCGCGTTCAGGCTTCGACCCAGGAGCAGGCGCTGAGCTGGATCTCCCTGTTCGGTGATGAGGCGCTGGCCCGCAGCATGGCGCAGGAGTATCTGGACTCCAATCGCCAGGATAGCGAGGAGATGGTGCGAGCGCTGGCGTGTCAGGATACCCAGGCGCTGGTGGAGACGGCACACCGCATCAAGGGGGCGGCCCGCATGGTCGGGCAGACGGCCCTGGCGACGGAGGCGGCTCAGCTGGAGGCTGCGGCCAGATTGAAACAGCTGGACAGGCTCGATGAGTTGAGTCAGACAGTACAGGTATTGATGGATGCTATTGCATGCGAAATTGGACTATGGCTCGATGAATAACAAGCAGCATGAGTTGGTGATCATGGTGGTGGAGGATCACAACTTCCAGCGCAAGGCCCTGATGCACCAGATCAGCAGGCTCGGCTACGGCCAGCTGCTGGAGGCACAGGATGGCGAGGCGGCGCTGGAGCTGTGTCAGCACCACCAGGTCGACATCCTGTTTTGCGATCTGCGCATGCCCGGCATGGACGGCATGGCTTTGCTGCGCCGGCTCTCGCTGGGAGGCTTCAGGGGTGGCGTCATCCTGTGCAGTGCGCTGGAAGACGATGTGGTCGACGCCGTGCTGCGCATGAGCACGGCCTATGGCCTGCAGGTGCTGGGGCGCATCGACAAGCCCGCCGACCCGCAGCAGATCAGGCAGCTGATCGGTGCCTGGCGGCCCCAGCAGGAGCGGACCCAGGAGGAGGACGGCCACAGCCTGACTCAAGACGATCTCAGCGCCGCCCTGGAGCAGGATCAGCTGCTGCCCTGGTATCAGCCCAAGGTCAGCTTCGGCACCGGTCAGTGGATCGGCATGGAGGCGCTCGCCCGCTGGCAGCACCCCGAGTATGGCCTGGTCTCACCGGTGCACTTCATCCCTCTGGCGGAGCGCCATGGACTGATCGATCAGCTGACCGAGGTGATCATCAACAAGTCCCTGCGCGATGGGCACCTGTGGGAACAGACCGGGCTCTCCCTCAACCTGTCGATGAACCTCTCCACCACCTCGCTGATCGAGGGGGATCTCTGCAACACCCTGCTCAATCATTGCCAGCGCTGGAGCATCAACCCTGAGCTCATCACCCTGGAGGTGACCGAGAGTGCCTTCGTCAAGGATCTCGGCAAGTCGCTGGAGGTGCTGACGCGCCTGCGCATGCACGGCTTCGGGCTCTCCATCGATGACTTCGGCACAGGTTACTCCTCCATGCAGCAGTTGGCGCTGCTGCCCTTCACCGAGCTGAAGCTGGATCGCTCCTTCGTCGATCGCTGCTATGAGGATCCCTCCCGGCTCGCCATCATAGAGTCGAGCATCGAGCTGGCCCGCAAGCTGGGGCTCAAGTCGGTGGCCGAGGGGGTCGAGGATGAGTCCACCTGGCAGTTGCTGGCCAGACTGGGCTGCGATCAGTGCCAGGGCTTCTTCTCCGCCCGCCCCATGCCGCGGGATGAGTTGCTGGAGTGGCATCGCTCCTGGCTGGATCGATTACCCGCTCTGATCAAGAACTGAACCCGGGGCAGGATGCCCGCAGTCGAACAAGGACGTTCATGAAAATTTCAAGCAAGCTGTTGTTTAGCTTTTGTTTTATCAATCTGCTCATCATCCTCTCCTCCGCCCTGGTGTACCATCAGCTGGGCCGGATCCAGCTGTCGCAGTCGGCCTTGCTGGAGCAGGCCCTGCCCGCCCTGCAACGGGATGAGGCGAGCCAGAAGGCGCTGATCGCCACCGTCTCCTCCCTGCGGGCCTACCTGATCCTCGGCAAGGATCCGGCCCAGGCCCAGCGCCTCAAGCTGGAGTGGGGCGGCGCCTGGCAGGCCATCGAGCGGCAGGCGTTTACCCCCGCCCTGACCCGGGCCCTAGAGGCGTTCAAGGGCAAGCAGGAGAAGGTGTGGGCCCTGGCTCACACCGAGGAGAACCTGCCGGCCCATAGCCTGATGCTGCTGGAGGCGGGCCCCCTGGCCGAGGCTGCACTCGATCAGCTGCAATCCTTCGCCAACGAAGAGGTGGCGACCCCCCAAGCCGAGTTGCCCGGCGATAGGCGCCTGTTGCTCAAGCAGGTGGGCGATGCCTACAACGGCCTCGCCAACGCCCTCTCCGCCCTGCGGGATTTCCTCATCTCGGGTGACAAGGAGTATCAGGCCAAGTACCAGGATTACTACCAGTTTCATCTGCAGCGGGTGGCCGAGCTGAAACAGCAGCAGGGCCAGTTCACCGAGGCCGAGCAGGGGCTCTGGGCCCTGTTCGAGCAGATGTCGGCGCCCTTCGCCGAGCTGGTCAGCCAGGTGATCGCCAGGCGGCAGGCGCCCGACTGGGATCAGGCCAATCACCTGATGGCCACCGACGTCGAGCCGGCTCTGGACAGGCTCGCCGGCCAGCTGGCGTCCCAGGTGACCCACACCCGGGCAGAGGTCGACAAGATCGCCGGTCAGATGGCCGCCGCCGGCCAGACCATCCATCACAGCCTGCTGCTGACCACCCTCAGCACCATATCGCTCGGCACCCTGGTGGCCCTGCTGTTCAGCCGTCGGCTGACCCGGGACATCGCCAGCCTGGTGGCCCGTGCCGGTCTGGTGGCGGATGGCCGGTTGCCGGCCGCGCCCCTACCGGTATTGCGGCGAGACGAGCTGGGTGGCTTGACCGGCTCCATCAACCGGATGTCGGGCCAGCTGCGTCAGCTGGTGGGGGAGATCCAGGGTGCCGTGGGGCAGGTGGAAGGCGCCTGCGGCGAGGTGGGCCGTACCAGCAACATCATAGTGGGGGATCTGGCGAGCCAGAATCAGCGGGTCGATACGGTTGCCGCGGCCATAGAGCAGATGTCGGCCAGCACCCGGGACGTGGCGGGCAACATTGCCGAGGCGGCCGAGGCGGCCCGCCAGACCGAGCGACAGGCCCGCCAGGGGGGCGACGCCCTAACGCGCATGACCACCACCATGCAGCAGATCGCCGCCATGATTGCCGAGGCCAACCAGGCGATGGGGCAGTTGAGCCGCCAGAGTGAGCAGGTGGGGCGCGTCACCGAGGTCATCGCCACCCTCGCCGAGCAGACCAACCTGCTGGCGCTCAACGCGGCCATAGAGGCGGCGCGTGCCGGGGAGCAGGGCCGTGGTTTCGCCGTGGTGGCGGACGAGGTGCGCCAGCTCGCCAGTCGCACCAGCCAGTCGACGGCGGAGATCAACCTGACCATCGCCAGCATCCAGCAACAGACCCGGCAGACCGCCGACACCGTGGGCAGCGGCACCCGGCTGGTGGAGCAGGGGCACGGCGCTGTGGCGTCGGTGACCGAGACCCTGGAGACCATGACCCGGCTGGTGCAGGATCTCTGCGGCCAGTTGGGAGCCATCGCCACCGCCACCGAGCAGCAGTCGCGGGTGGCGCAGGAGGTGGCCGGGACTGTCGAGGAGATCGCCGGGCTCAGCCGCCAATCCAGTGAGCGCAGTCAGCAGGGGGAGGAGATAGTCGCCAGGCTGAGCCGGGAGACGGGGCGCCTGACCTCGGTCATCAGCCGGTTCGAGCTGGGATAAGACAGATGCGGGCAAATGCCCGCCTCTGTCTTATCCCGGTGATGAAAGGCTTGGTTGTCAAAGCAGCTGCCAGCCTCTTGAGGGAGCAGGCTGATCTGCCCGTGTCACCCTGTTATCCCAGGCTCGGCTTATCGTCAGTCCAGGCGCCGGAAGGCCTGGTTGTCGAAGCTGCTGCTGGTTTCCTGGTTGAGCAGGCTGACCAGCAGGAATGGGGGCGCTTCTCGCCGCAGACGCCCGGTGAGTGTCAGTCCAGACGCCGGAAGGCCTGGTTGTCGAAGCTGCTACTGGTGTCCTGATTCAGCAGGCTGACCAGCAGGAATGGGGGCGCTTCTCGCCGCAGACGTCTGGGGAGGGTCAGTCCAGGCGCCGGAAGGCCTGGTTGTCGAAGCTGCTGCTGGTCTCCTGATTGAGCAGGCTGACCAGCAGGATCGCCCGCTTCTCGCCATCCGGCTCCAGATAGATGGCCTCGAACCCGGCAAGGGGGCCAGATTCGATAAGCACCTTGTCCCCCTGACCCGGCAGGCGCGCATAGCTGGCCCTGGCCTCATCGCTGTCGTCACGGCTCATCAGCCGATAGATCAGCTGGCTGCTGACATCCGTCCACTCCTTGCCGAAATGAACGATGCGGCTGATGCCGCGGGTCGACTTCAGGGTGATGGGCGAGACCTCGTCGAGATCCACGTGGATGAACAGGTAGTTGGGAAACATGGGCTCACGCACCGGTACCCGCTTGCCGCGGCGCAGCTTCTCGATTTCCACCATGGGGTAATAGGATTCGACACCCTGGGCTGCCAGATGGGCGCGGGCGCGGGCTTCTTCCTTAGGCTTGCAGTAGGCCAGATACCATTTTTTCATTGTTCTGTTTTGTGTTTGTTACCGTGCTGACGCCCATGATAACGGGGGCAAAAAAAAAGGCCACGCTTGGCGCGGCCTTTTTTGCAGAGTGAGTGATTACCAACCTTTCACCAGACCACCCTTGAACAGTTCGGTCCCTTTCTTGTAGACCTCGTCGGTCTGGAAGGACTGGACGAACTGCTTGACCTTCTCTTCGTCCTTGTTGTTTTCACGAGCGACGATCAGGTTGACGTAGGGGGACTCCTTGTCTTCGACAAACAGGCCGTTCTCGGTCGGGGTCAGGCCAATCTGACCGGCGAAGGTGTTGTTGATGATGGAGAGATCAACATCTTCCAGGGAGCGGGGCAGCTGAGCGGCTTCCAGCTCGACGATCTTGAAGTTGCGCGGGTTGCTGGCGATGTCCAGCACGGTCGCTTCCAGACCGGCGCCTTCCTTCAGCTTCAGCAGGCCCTGCTTCTCCAGCAGGATCAGGGAGCGACCCAGGTTGGTCGGATCGTTCGGCACCGCGATCTGGGCACCGTCCTTGAGCTCGCTCAGAGCCTTGATCTTCTTGGAGTAACCGGCGATCGGGTAGACGAAGGTGTTGCCAACCGGCACCAGCTTGAAGCCGCGATCACGGATCTGCGCATCCAGATAGGGTTTGTGCTGGAAGGCGTTGACGTCGACGCTGCCATCATTCAGGGCCACGTTGGGGGTGACGTAGTCAGAGAAGGTGACGATCTCGACGTTCAGACCGTATTTCTCCTTGGCCACCTTGGCCGCGGTCTCGACCAGCTCGGTCTCGGGGCCGGCGATGGCGCCGACCTTCAGGGTCTTGTTCTCTTCTTTCTGGCCGCAGCCGACCAGTACCAGAGTTGCCAGCAGCGCTGCCGCAGCGGATTTAATGCCCAATTTCATAAAAACCTCCTGTCAGAAATCGACTATTAACGATGATCACATTGTTTGACCAGGCGCTCACCCGCGCTCTGGATGAGTTGAACCAGCACTACCAGAATGACCACGGTGACCAGCATGACGGTTGGATCGAAGCGCTGGTAACCGTAGCGAATACCCACATCCCCCAGACCACCACCACCGATGGCACCGGCCATGGCGGAGTAGTTCACGAGCGTGACGAGCGTGATGATGATGCTGTTGAGGATCCCGGGCAGGGCCTCTGGCAGCAGCACCTTGGCGATGATTTGCAAGGGTTTGGCACCCATGGCCTTGGCGGCCTCGAGCAGGCCGTCCGGCACCTCCATCAGCGCCCCTTCCACCAGACGGGCGATGAAGGGGATGCAACCGACGGTCAGCGGCACTATGGCGGCTATGGTGCCGATGCTGGTGCCGACGATCAGCCGGGTCAGC
Organism: Aeromonas sp. sif2433; assembly: GCF_019218705.1. Classification (NCBI taxonomy): domain Bacteria; kingdom Pseudomonadati; phylum Pseudomonadota; class Gammaproteobacteria; order Aeromonadales; family Aeromonadaceae; genus Aeromonas; species Aeromonas sp. sif2433. Next base: position 140,565 of record NZ_JAHUXD010000010.1, on the reverse strand, counting down.
GGAATGATGGCGACCAGCAGTATGATGAAGGGCACAGAGCGGCCGACGTTGACTATGATGCCGAGCGTCTTGTTCAGCAGCGGGTTGGCCAGGATCTGGCCGGCCTTGGTCACGTGCAGTGCCACGCCGAGCGGCAGCCCGAGCAGGCAGCCAAACAGGGCGGAGGCAAACACCATGATCAGGGTGTCGCCGAGGGCCGTGAACAGCAGATTAATCATTGCTTCGGACATAGCCCATAACCTCCAGCTGAATGTGGTTGTCGATGAAGAACTGCTGGGTGGCCTCGCACTGGGCCTCGTCCCCGAACAGCTCGGCCAGCAGGAAGCCGAACTTGACCCCGCCGGCGTACTCGATGTCGGCACTCAGGATGCTGATATCGATGTTGAAACGGCGGCTCACCTCGGAGATCAACGGCGAATCGACCGTGCTGCCGGTGAAGCCGAGCTTGACCAGCGGATAGCTGTTGGCCACCCGCTCGGGGCTCATCCTGTCCTGATACTCCTGCGGTACCTCCAGATGGATGGTGGAGTGGATGAAGTCACGGGCCAGCTGGGTCTTGGCATTGCTGAAGAACCAGGCCACCTCGCCCTGCTCGATCAGGCTGCCGTCGCTGATGATGGCCACCTCGTCGCAGATCCCCTTCACCACGTCCATCTCGTGGGTGATGAGCAAGATGGTGAGCCCCAGCTTGAGGTTGATCTCCTTGAGCAGGCTCAGGATGGAGCGGGTGGTCTGGGGATCGAGCGCCGAGGTGGCCTCGTCACAAAGCAGCACCTTGGGGGCCGGCGCCAGGGCGCGGGCGATGGCGACGCGCTGCTTCTGACCACCGGACAGCTCGGATGGATAGGCGTGGGCGCGGGCCTCCAGCCCGACCAGGGCGAGCAGCTCCTCGACCCTCGCCTGGATCTGCGCCTTGCTCCAGCCCGCCAGCTCCAGCGGGAAGGCAATGTTGGCGAACACGGTGCGGGAGGCGAGCAGGTTGAAGTGCTGGAAAATCATGCCGATCTGACGACGGGCCTGGGTCAGATCCCGCTCGGGCAGGGCCGCCAGATCCTGGCCATCGACAAAGACCTGGCCCTGGGTGGGGCGCTCCAGCAGGTTGACGCAACGAATGAGGGTGCTCTTGCCGGCACCGGAGGCACCGATCACCCCGAAAATCTTGCCTTGTGGCACATGCAGGCTCACGTCACGCAGGGCGTGCACGGCGTCACTGCCTTTACCGTAGACTTTGTTGAGACCGATCAACTTAATCATGGATTCTTCCGTGCTAACAGCCTTAAAGCACAGGGCGCTACAGGCGGGTGAATTGGGCAGAGGTTTCACTGGGTTGCTCTGCCATCATGGAGGATGATGCTAAGATGTCCGGATGGCTGTGTCAACGCATGTTTCTACGTCTAGACGTCTAAAAAAATGCTAAGGATTCCTGCCGGATGACTATGGAAAGTGGTGATTTCGCAGGTGGCGATATCGGATTTCGTTTTTTTTTAAAATGCCGAATATAAGCTGGTTAATGCAGGTTAAATGCCTGTTTTGTTAGCCAGCGCCAGAACCGACTCTCTCCCCGTCTTCATCACCCGTGCTTAAGGTCGCATAGATACTGGCACCTTGTCCCCTGCTCTTTTTTGAGCCATCCCCTTGATGAAGAACAATAAATAACCAGTCACGCCAGCAGGGGCGGGGCCTTGGGGAGGCGTGGCGGTCCATCGGCATCCTGGCTCGGGAGCAGAGAGAAGGGTTGAGCAGGCCGGTTTGGGGTGGCGCCCCGCTGATCGCCCGCCGCCCAATGACAGAGGCCCGGCATAAGCCGGGCCTCTGTCATCTATAGGAAGTGGATCACTATAAGGGGAAGTAGACTCAGCCCCCTTGCTCCACGGCATGGAGCGCCGCCCCTATGATGCCGGCCTGATTGAGACTGGTCGCGGCGACCAGCGGGGCCCGGGTCTCGATCCTGTCGATGAACTTGTCGAGCTTGGCGGCGCTGCCGCCCCCCAGGATGAAGAGGTCGGGGGAGAACAGGAACTCCAGTCTGGCCAGATACTTGTTGAAACGCTTGCCCCAGCGGCTCCAGGAGAGATCTTCCCGCTTGCGGGCGGCGTCCGAGCAGTAGTGCTCGGCAACCATGCCCTCCAGCATCAGGTGACCCAGCTCGGTGTTCGGCAGCAGCTGGCCGTTGACGAACAGGGCGGTACCGATGCCGGTGCCGACGGTGATGAGGATGATGACCCCCTTGCGATCCCGGCCGGTGCCGAAGCGCATCTCGGCAAGGCCCGCCGCATCGGCATCGTTGAGCACGTGGCAGGGCAGGCCGGTCACATCCGCAAACAGGTGGGCGGCATCGGTCTCGACCCAGCTCTTGTCGATGTTGGCGGCACTCTTGGCGATGCCGTTGTGAATGATGGCGGGGAAGCCGCAACCCACGGGCCCCTTCCATTCGAAGTGTTCGACCAGCGCCTTGAGGGTGTGGGCGATGGCGGCCGGGGTAGCCGGTTGCGGGGTGGCCAGGCGGTAACGTTCACCGATGAGCATGCCCGTCTTGGTATCGACCAGGCAGCCCTTGATCCCGGATCCCCCTATATCTACTCCCAACATCTGCATCAGAGTGTTCCTTTTTAGTGTGCCGAGGGTCAAACGTCGGCAGAGCATGAAAAAATGACCCGCATCCGGCAAGGGGCAGATCACTTAGGCGTGATCCGGCAGACCTTTTTCGATGCAGCGGATCAACAAGCGAGTCTTTTTGCTGTCATCCTGCTGGCGTTGGGCCAGGGTCGCCAGCGCCCACTCGATATGTTCGGCCACCATGGTCTCGGCCGCGCCGAGCGCCCCTTGCAGGGCGTCGCTCACCGTTGCGGTGGCCGGGCCGTTGCCGAGCGCCACCGCCAAGTTGCGGCGCCAGCGTTGATAACCGATGCGGCGGATGGGGCTGCCCTCGGTGTGCTTCAAGAACTCGGCCTCCGACCACTGCCAGAGGTCGAGCAGGGGCGGGCGGTGCAGATTGGGGCGAGGGTTGAAGTCGGGCTCCGGGCTCACATCAGCATAGCGATTCCAGGGGCAGATCAGCTGGCAGTCGTCGCAGCCATAGATGCGATTGCCCAGCAGGGGGCGCAGCTCCAGCGGAATGGGCTCGTCGCTCTCAATGGTGAGGTAGGAGATGCAGCGCCGGCCATCCACCACATAGGGCGCGACGATGGCGCCGGTGGGGCAGATGTTGATGCAGGCCACGCACTTGCCGCACTGTTCTTTCTCCACCGGGGCGTCCATCGGCAGTGGCAGGTCGACCAGCAACTCCCCGAGGAAGAAGAAGGAGCCGGCCGCTTCGTTGAGCAGCAGCGAATGCTTGCCCACCCAGCCGAGCCCCGCCTTGGCCGCCAGCGGGCGCTCCAGCACCGGGGCCGAGTCGACGAAGGGACGCCAGCCTAGCGTCTCGCAGCGTTGCTCGATGCGCTCCCCCAGCTGCTTGAGCCGGTTGCGCAGCACCTTGTGATAGTCGCGGCCGAGCGCATAGCGGCTGATGTAGCCCAGGGTGGGATCGCGCAGGGTGGCGGCAAAGCCCGCCTCGAAGGGGAGATAGTTCATCCGCACCGACAGCACCCGCAGGGTGCCAGGCAGCAGCTCATGGGGCCTGGCCCGCATCATGCCGTGGCGGGCCATGTAGTCCATGCTGCCGTGATAGCCGGCGTCCAGCCAGGCCTGCAATCTGGGCTCCTCGACGGCGAGATCCGTGTCGGTGATGCCGACCTGGTCAAATCCTAGCTCGCGTGCCCAGAGCTTGATATCTTGGGCCAGTTGCTGAAGTTCGGTGGCCGTCATGCTGCCTCATCTGCCTGCAGGCGGAGGGTCTGCATATGTGGGCGATAATGTGGCAAGGGCCGGGCATCGTCATGCCGGGTCATACGCCAGGCGGGGAGCCGGGCCACTAGAGGATGAAGGTCGGGAGCCGTCATGGTACAGGTTATCGAGGATGCTATCAGCGGGAAAGAAGGCACCAGTTTAGCACAGCCGCTGTGGCGGGCCGAACAGATCCGCACGCTGGAGCAGCGCTGGGCCCGGCGCGAAGGGTGCGACACCTATGAGCTGATGACGCGGGCCGGCGCGGCCCTGCTCTGCTACGCCAGCCACCACTGGCCCCAGTGCGGCAACTGGTGGATCTTCGTCGGCCCCGGCAACAATGGCGGCGACGGCTATGTGCTGGCGCGCCTCGCCAGACGGATCGGCCTCGATCCCCTGGTGATCGCCGCGCGGGCCCCCGCCCTGCTGACAGGGGATGCCAGACGGGCCGCCGATGAATGGCTGGCCGCTGGGGGCAGCGTGCAGCTGGTCGACGAGCTCGAACTCTCGTCGCTGACGCCACCGGATCTGGTGATAGATGCACTGCTCGGCACCGGTGTCCATATCCCCCTCTCCCCTTCCATGACAAAGATCGTCGCAACAATCAACGGCTTGAATGCCCCCGTGCTGGCGGTGGACCTGCCCTCCGGGCTCAACGCCGACACCGGTCGCGCCATGGGCGCCCTGGTGCGCGCCACTCGCACCCTCAGCTTCATCGGCATCAAGCAGGGCATGCTGACCGCCGACGGAGTGGACGGTGTCGGTCTGCTCGACTGCGACAGCCTCGGGGTGACGCCGGATGCCGGCCTTGTCCCCGCCGCCGAGCGGATCGATTACCCCGCCCTCAAGTCCCTGCTGACCCCGCGCCCACGCTCGGCGCACAAGGGCAGCAACGGCAGGGTCCTGCTGGTGGGGGGCAACCTGGGCATGCAGGGGGCCATACTGCTGGTGGGGCTGGCCTGCCTGCGGGCGGGGGCCGGTCTGGTGCGGCTGTGCCAGCACCCGAGCCATGGCGCCGTCAGCCTGGTGCAGCCCGAGCTGATGAGCGGGCAAGCCGGGGTCGACGAGGACTGGGCCGAGGTGAAGGTGGTGGGGCCCGGGCTCGGTCAGGACGAGTGGGGACGCGCCCAGTACGAGCGGCTGGTCAGGGCCGACGGGGCATTGGTATTGGACGCCGATGGATTGAATTGGCTGGCGCAGGGGCCCCGTCATCAGGATAATTGGGTGCTCACGCCCCACCCCGGGGAGGCGGCCCGTCTGCTGGACTGCACCATAGCCGAGATCGAGGCGGATCGCTTCGCCGCCGTCGCGCGGCTGCAGCGGCGTTACGGCGGCGTCGTGCTGCTCAAGGGGGCGGGCTCGCTCATCTGCGACGGCCAGCGCATCAGCCTCTGTGATGAAGGCAATCCCGGCATGGCCAGTGGCGGCATGGGTGACCTGTTATCTGGTATAATCGCCGCCCTCCTGGCACAGGGCTGGTCTGCCAGCATGGCAACCCGGCTGGGGGCCGTGATCCACGGCGAGGCGGCCGATCTGGCTGCCGCCGAGGGGGAGAGGGGCATGCTGGCATCGGATCTGCTGCCCTGGATCCGCCGTCTGGTCAATCCGACACAGTAACAAGTAACAAGAAGAACATGGCAAAAACGTTGATGATGACACTGCCGGATGAGGCAGCAACAGTGGCACTGGGTGGCCGCCTGGCACAGGCGTGCCAGCAGGCGACCACGGTATTTCTGCACGGCTCTCTGGGGGCTGGCAAGACCACCCTGACCCGCGGTTGGGTGCAGGGGCTCGGCCATCAAGGCAAGGTTAAGAGTCCAACCTATACCCTGGTCGAACCCTATGAGCTGGACCGCTGGCAGGTCTACCACTTCGACCTCTATCGCCTTGCCGATCCGGAAGAGCTGGAGTTCATGGGGATTCGGGACTATTTCGGCGCCGATACCCTCTGCCTGGTCGAGTGGCCGGAGAAAGGGGAGGGCTGGCTGCCATCCCCGGATCTGGAGATTACCCTGACGTATGTACACGAGCAGCGCGAGGCCCTGATAGCGGCCCGCACTGCTATCGGCGAAGCCATTCTGGAACGGTTGTCATCTCAGTGCGCTTGATCCTTGTTATTGTCCTCTCCTTGATGGCCTTACCCTCCTGGGCGAATCAGCTCAAGAGTGTGCGGGTCTGGCCGTCGCCGGATAACACCCGGGTGGTGCTCGACATGAGCAGCGCCCCCAATTTCAACTACTTCACCCTGAGCGGCCCGAGCCGCCTGGTGATCGACCTGAAAGGGGCGAGCAACGCCGCCAATCTGACTCGCATCGGGAACAAGAGCGAGCTGGTGCGCAAGATCCGCGAGAGCACGCCCCTCGAGAAGGGCAGCCTGCGTCTGGTGCTGGATCTCAGCTCCACCATCAAGCCGGTGGTGTTCCCGCTGGCTCCGGCGGGCCCCTATGGTCACCGGCTGGTGATCGACCTGCCCTATGAAGAGAAGGGTGCCACCACGGCCCAGGCAGCGCCGGTCGGCGGACAGGGCAAGGCCATAGTGATCGCTATCGATCCGGGCCATGGCGGGGAAGATCCGGGCTCCATAGGTCCGCGCCGCACCTACGAGAAACGGGTGACCCTGGCGGTGTCGCAGAAGCTGGCGGCGCTGATCGATCGCGAGCCGGGCATGCGCGCCGTGATGACCCGCCGTGGTGACTACTTCGTCGACCTGAACAAGCGCTCCGAGATCGCCCGCAAGGCCAAGGCCGATCTGCTGGTGTCGGTGCATGCGGACAGCTTCCACAACTCCACGCCGCGCGGCGCCTCGGTCTGGGTGCTGTCGACCAACCGCGCCAACCGCGAGATGGGCAGCTGGCTGGAGAAGCAGGAGAAACAGGGCGAACTGCTGGGCGGGGTAGGCAAGGTATTGGCCGAATCCGACCCCAACCCCTATCTGGCGCAGACCTTCCTCGATCTCTCCATGGACAAGTCCAGGGCCGAGGGTTATGACGTCAGCCGCCAGATCCTGCGCTCCATGGGCAAGGTCGCCCGGCTGCACAAGAAGGCGCCGGAGCACGCCAGCCTGGCGGTGCTCAAGGCGCCAGATATCCCCTCGGTGCTGGTGGAGACCGGCTTCATCTCCAACCATGGGGAAGAGAAGCTGCTGGCCACCGCCAGTTATCAGGATCAGCTGGCGCGCGCCATCTTCGAGGGGATCCGCAACTACTATCGCAGCCACCCGACCAAGGGCCCCATGATGACCGGCAAGGGCCAGCAAGTGGCCAGGAGCAGTCAACCAGCGGCGAAAAAGGCGGTGGTTGCGGCCGCGCCCCAGCAGCAGGTGACCAACCGCATGCCGGCGACGGTGCCGAGCCGCAGCAATGACGGCGGCGCCCCGGTCAGCAGCGTCAGCGGCGGATCCGGCGCCGGGGTGATCAAGCCCTATTCGGTGGCGTCCAAGGAGCCGAGCGTGCCGGTCACCAGCGCGCAGAGCAACGACAAGTCCAAGATGATCCGGCACGTGGTCACCCGTGGCCAGAGCCTCTCCCGTCTCGCCGAGAAGCACGGAGTGAGCCAGGCGAAGCTGGTCGAGATCAACAAACTCAAGTCGCGGGACATCCAGATTGGGCAGGTGATCTATATCCCCCAAGGATAAAGATCGGGAGCCAGCGATGGCGATCCCTATTTTGGCCCCCATTCTGGCCAAGCAGATTGCCGCCAGTGAGGTGGTCGAGCGGCCAGCCTTCGTTGTGAAGGCGTCTGGATCCCGCAAGATGAAACGTCAGGAGTAAACGATGCCGATCCGTATTTTGCCGCCGATCCTGGCCAACCAGATTGCCGCCGGTGAGGTGGTGGAACGGCCCTCCTCCGTGGTGAAGGAGCTGGTGGAGAACAGCCTGGATGCGGGCGCCGACCGGATCGAGGTCGACATCGACAAGGGCGGCGCCAAGCTCATCCGCATCCGTGACAACGGCAGCGGTGTGCCCAAGGACGAGCTGGTGCTGGCGCTCTCCCGCCACGCCACCTCCAAGGTGGCAACCCTGGATGATCTCGAGGGGATCAACAGCCTCGGCTTTCGGGGGGAGGCGCTCGCCTCCATCAGCTCAGTCTCCCGCCTCACCCTGACTTCCCGCACCCAGGAGCAGACCGAAGCCTGGCAGGCCGAGGCGCAGGGGCGCGAGATGAACGTCACCGTCAAGCCGGCGGCCCACCCGGTGGGCACGACTGTGGAGGTGGTGGATCTCTTCTTCAACACCCCGGCCCGGCGCAAGTTCATGCGCAGCGAGAAGACCGAGTTCGCCCACATCGACGAGCTGATCCGCCGCATCGCGCTCTCCCGCTTCGACTGCACCCTGATCCTGCGCCACAACGGCAAGGTGGTGCGCCAGTACAAGTCCGCCAACACGGTGGCGGAGCAGGAGCGCCGCCTCGCCGCCGTCTGTGGCACCCCCTTCATGCACCACGCCCTGGCGGTGGAGAGCGAGCACAGCGACGTGCGCCTTCGGGGCTGGCTGGCGCTGCCGGCGGGGGCCAGGCCGCAGAACGATCTGCAATACACCTACGTCAATGGCCGCATGATGCGCGACAAGCTGATCAATCATGCCATCCGCCAGGCCTATGACGAGCTGCTGCCGGCCGACCGCTTCGCCGCCTATGTGCTCTACATCGAGCTGGATCCGCACCAGGTGGATGTGAACGTCCACCCGGCCAAGCACGAGGTGCGCTTCCACCAGGCCCGCCTGGTGCACGACTTCATCTTCCAGGCCCTGTTCACCGCCCTGCGCCGCGAGGCCCCGGCCGCCGAGCCGCTGGCCGAGAGTCAGGTCGAGCTGCCAGCCAGCCCGCAGATAGAGTACCCCGGCCAGGCGCCCCGCCCTGAGTGGTACGGCACCGAGCACAGCTATCGAGCCCCGGCGCCTACGCGGGAGGTGCGGGAAGGGGGAGCGGCTCGCGCCGGCAGCTATCAGCCGCCCGAGCCCCCCGGCCAGGAGGCGATGCGCGGCATGGGCGCCCTGCTCACCACCCTGCCGATGGCGGGTGACGCGGCTGTGGCGACGCCGACCGCCGGCGCCACGACCAGCCCGTCGCCGCAGGGTTGCCGCGCCCTGACCCTGGTGGAGCAGGCCTACCTGCTGCTGGAGCGCAACGGTCAGCTGGTGCTGCTCTCCCTGGTGCGGGCCGAGCGGGTGCTGCTGCGCCACTGGCTGCTGGATGCCTGGGGTCAGGGGCTGGCGGCGCAACCCTTGCTGCTGCCGGTCTCCTTCAAGTTGCCGAAAAACCTGATTGCGCTGGTGGAAGAGCAGGAACGTTTGCTCAAACGCATCGGGCTGGAGTTGAAAAGCGGCGGGCGCGACACCATGATCCTGACTCGGGTGCCGGCGCTGTTGCGCCAGACCGATCTGGTGCGGCTCTTACCCGAATTGCTGCAGTTAATCGAGAGCGGATCTGACAGTGATGGCAGCCAGCTGGCCGAGGTAGTATGCCAATGGTTGGTAGAGCAGGGCATAAGCTCTGAAAAAATATATGATTTTTCAACGGCCAGTCGTTTACTGACGGAACTTGTGACCGATTTCAGTGACCAACTGGCAGACATTCGCATGGTACGCCCCCTGTCGTTGGCGACCGTGTTGGAAGAGTTTGCCCATGGCGGCTGATTCGCCCCGGGCCAACGCCTTCACACAATGGCTAGTTATCGCACCCTGTGCCTGTTGTTGTGGGCAGACGTGTTAGAGGAACCTAAACGTGGCTGACTTGCCGAACGCAATTTTTCTGATGGGGCCGACGGCCTCCGGCAAGACGGATCTCGCCATCGCCCTGTGTCAGGCGCTGCCCTGCGACATCATCAGCGTGGATTCCGCGCTCATCTATCGCGGCATGGATATCGGCACCGCCAAACCGAGTGCCGCCGAGCTGGCCCAGGCGCCCCATCGGCTGATCGACATCCTGGATCCGGCCATGAGTTATTCGGCGGCGGATTTTTGCCGCGACGCCCTGCGCGAGATGGACGAGATCGCCGGGCGTGGCCGCATCCCGCTGCTGGTGGGGGGCACCATGCTCTACTTCAAGGCGCTGCTGGAGGGGCTCTCACCACTGCCGCCTGCCGACCCGGCCATCCGCGCCGTGCTGGAAGAAGAGGCGGCCCGCCTCGGGTGGCAGGCCCTGCACGATGAGCTGGTGCGCATCGACCCGGTCGCCGGGGCGCGTATCCACCCCAATGACCCGCAGCGCCTGAGCCGGGCCCTGGAGGTCTATCGCATCAGCGGCAAGACGCTAACCGAGTTGACCCAGGTACAGGGGGAAGGATTACCCTACCGGGTGCACCAGTTTGCCATCGCGCCCTCCGATCGCGCCGTGCTGCATCAACGTATCGAGCAACGCTTCGATCTGATGCTGCAAAACGGCTTCGAGCAAGAGGTGCGCGCTCTGTTTGAGCGGGGGGATCTCACCCCCGACCTGCCTGCAATTCGCTGCGTTGGCTACCGCCAAATGTGGGACTACCTGGCAGGGGAAGTGGGATATGATGAGATGCGTTATCGTGGCATTGTTGCCACCCGCCAATTGGCCAAGCGTCAGATGACCTGGTTGCGCGGTTGGCCCAACCTGACCTGGTTGGAATCTGGTGAGTCTGGCAATCTGGCAAGGGTCTTAGCCTGTGCTGGTGCGGCTTGACACTCCCTGTATAATCAGGTTGTTATATTGATATCCGGTGTTTAAAAACAACAAACTATAAGGAAAAGAAAGATGGCTAAGGGGCAATCTCTCCAAGACCCGTTTTTGAATGCGCTGCGCCGTGAGCGGATTCCTGTTTCTATTTATTTGGTCAACGGCATCAAACTGCAGGGTCAGATCGAATCGTTTGACCAGTTTGTCATTTTGCTGAAGAACACCGTGAGCCAGATGGTTTACAAGCACGCCATTTCCACCGTGGTGCCGGCCCGCGCCGTCAACCATCACCAGCCCGCCCCGGGCGCCGTCGGTGAAGAACAGGGTGAAGCCGAGGCGTGATATCCCGCGGCGAGCCGACTCGCCAACTCAGTTTCATCATGAGACCCGTTAAGGAGCAAGCGCTTGTTTGACCGTTACGAAGCTGGTGAACAGGCCGTTCTGGTACATGTCAACTTCAGCGATGAGGGTGAGCGGGAGGATCTGGAAGAGCTCAAGATGCTGGTGAGCTCGGCCGGGGTGAATGCGCTGGGGGTGGTGACTACCAGCCGCAGCGCTCCCAGTGCCAAATTTTTTGTCGGTAGCGGCAAGGCTGAAGAGATCGCGTCCCAGGTACAGATGCTGGGTGCCGACGTGGTCATCTTCAACCATGCCCTGACCCCTGCCCAGGAGCGCAACCTGGAGCGTCTGTTCCAGTGCCGGGTGGTGGACAGAACCGGCCTGATCCTGGATATCTTCGCCCAGCGCGCCCGTACCCACGAAGGCAAGTTGCAGGTCGAACTGGCCCAATTACGTCATCTTTCTACTCGCCTGGTGCGAGGCTGGACCCACCTCGAGCGTCAGAAGGGCGGGATCGGTCTGCGCGGCCCGGGTGAAACTCAGCTTGAAACCGACCGACGCCTGTTGCGGGAACGCATCAAGGCGATCCTGCGTCGACTCGACAAGGTGGCGAAGCAGCGGGAGCAGGGCCGTCGCGCCCGCAACCGCAACGAGGTGCCAACCGTTTCACTGGTGGGCTATACCAACGCCGGAAAGTCCACTTTGTTCAACCAACTTACAGATGCCAGCGTGTATGCTGCCGACCAATTGTTCGCAACTCTGGATCCCACCCTGCGTAAATTGGTGATCCAGGATGTGGGTGATGTGATCCTGGCGGATACAGTTGGATTTATTCGACACTTGCCCCATGATCTGGTCGCGGCCTTCAAGGCGACGCTGCAGGAGACCCGCGAAGCGGACCTGCTGCTGCACGTCGTGGATTGTGCCGATGAGCAGATGCAGGAGAATGTCGATTCGGTGCAGACAGTCTTGGCCGAGATCGAGGCGGACGACCGTCCCCAGCTGATGATCTGTAACAAGATAGACAAGCTGACCGATCGTCCGGCCGGCCTGGAGCGGGATGACGAGGGTCGTCCACTGCGGGTCTGGCTGTCGGCCCAGACCGGTGAGGGGAGCGAATACCTGTTCGCGGCCCTGACCGAATTGCTGGCCGGATCCATGGTCCATCACACCCTGCAGTTGCCGCCCTCGGCCGCGAGATTGCGCAGTGCGCTCTATCGGCTGAAAGGCATCGAGCAGGAAGGTTTCAGTGAGGAGGGGGATTTTGTCCTGGAGGTGCGCTTGCAAGTGGCCGACTGGAACCGCCTCATGAAACAAGAAGGTGAGAGTTTACAACGCTTTATCAGGCATTGATGGTCGATGAAGATGAAGGCTTAGCGGCTTCGTCAACGATCGATGGCCCGGTAGAGATGATATCCATCCGCATGTATTAATGGAGACGCTGATGGCTTGGAATGAGCCTGGAAACAACGGCAAAGACCGTGACCCTTGGGGGAATAACGGCAAGAATCAGGGACCCCCTGATCTGGATGAAATGCTGCGTAAGGTGAGCCGTCGGTTCGGTGGCCTGTTCGGTGGTGGCAAATCGGGTGGTGGTGATGTAGGCAAGTTTGGCCTCTCCATCGCACTGGTTGTGGCCGTGGTGGTGTGGGTCGTCAGCGGCTTCTACACCATCCGTGAAGCCGAACGCGGGGTGGTACTGCGCTTTGGGGAGTATTCCCATAACGTGGATCCCGGCCTGCGCTGGAAGCCGACCTTCATCGATCGGGTGATCCCGGTGGACGTCGAGTCTGTACGCTCCCTGCCGGCCTCCGGCTTCATGTTGACCCAGGACGAGAACGTGGTCCGGGTCGAGATGGACGTGCAGTATCGCGTGGTCGATCCGGAGCAGTATCTGTTCAGCGTCACCAATGCCGACGAGAGTCTGAGCCAGGCCACCGACAGCGCCCTGCGCTACGTGGTGGGTCACACCAAGATGGATGACGTCCTGACCACGGGTCGGGAAAAAGTCCGTCAGGAGACCTGGCAGGTGATCGATGGCATCATCGAGCCCTACCAGATGGGTCTGCAGATCGTCGACGTCAACTTCCTGCCGGCTCGTCCGCCAGAAGAAGTGAAGGACGCCTTCGATGACGCCATCTCCGCCCAGGAAGATGAGCAGCGCTTCATTCGTGAAGCGGAAGCCTATGCCCGTGAAGTGGAGCCAAAGGCCCGCGGCTCGGTCAAGCGTCTGGAACAGGAAGCCGAAGGCTACAAGTCCCAGATCGTGCTGAAGGCCAAGGGTGAGGTCGCTCGCTTCAACGAGCTGCTGCCCCAGTATCAGTCTGCCCCCGAGCTGACTCGCGAGCGTATCTACCTGGAAACCATGGAAGAGCTCTATCAGCAAGCCAACAAGGTGCTGGTCGACATGCCTGCTGGCAACAACAGCATGATCTACCTGCCGCTCGACAAGCTGTCTGGCAAGGCGAATGCCGTGCAACCGGCACGTCCGGCGGGCACACCTGCGGTGGAGCCGGCCCAGCCGTCCAACGAAGGGGCTAACTCCACTCCGACGCCGCTGCGTGGCGGTGACCGTTTCAGCACAGGGAGAAACTAATAGATGAAAAAAATAGCTATTGGTGTCATCGCTGTGGCCGCCATGGTCTGCTTCTCTTCCGTCTTCATCGTCGATGAAGGGCAGAAAGGGATAGTCGTGCAGTTTGGCAAGGTGAAGCGGGTTGACTCTGGTGAGCCCCGCCTCTTCGAGCCGGGCCTGCACTTCAAGGTGCCGGTGATTGACCAGGTTCGCAAGATGGATGCTCGCATCCAGACTCTGGAAGGTCAGGCGGATCGCTTCGTCACCTCGGAGAAGAAAGACCTCATCATCGACTCCTACGTGAAGTGGAAGATCGAGGACTTCTCCAAGTACTATCTGGCAACAGGTGGTGGCAACAAGATCCAGGCCGAAGACCTGCTCAAGCGCAAGATCAACAACGGTCTGCGTTCCGAGATCGGTAACCGCACCATCAAGGACATCGTCTCCGGTGAGCGCAGTACCGTGATGGAAGATGCCCTGATGAAGATGGCGCGCTCCTCCGAGCTCGGTATCAAGGTGGTGGATGTGCGGATCAAGCAGATCAACCTGCCGGTGGAAGTCTCCAGCTCCATCTATCAGCGGATGCGTGCCGAGCGGACCGCCGTTGCCCGTGAGCATCGCTCCCAGGGCCGCGAGCAGGCCGAGATCCTGCGTGCCGACATCGACCGCAAGGTGACCGTCATGATCGCAGACGCCGAGCGTAACGCGCGTCAGCTGCGTGGTGAAGGGGATGCCGAGGCCGCCAAGATCTATGCCGACAGCTACAAGAAAGACCCCGAGTTTTTCAGCTTCGTGCGTAGCATGGAGGCCTATCGCAAGAGCTTCGCCGGTGGCAACGACCTGATGGTCCTGAAGCCGGACAGCGAGTTCTTCCGCTACCTCAAGTCGCCTCACGGCACCAAAGAGTAAGACCAGAGGGCCTGAGCATTCAGGCCCTTTTGCATTATGGCGCCAAGCCACCTGCCGAGCGGGTGGCTTTTTTTGTGCAAGGAGAGAGGATGCTGACATCCATGCTGATGGGATTGGGGCTGCTGCTGTTGTTTGAAGGGCTGGGCCCCTTGCTGATGCCGAGGGCCTGGCAGCAGATGCTGCGCCTGCTCGGCGATCAGCCGCCGGAGCAACTGCGCCGCATCGGTGGCTGCCTGGTGGTGGCGGGGGGCGTGATCCTCTGGGCGCTGGCGCATTGAGCCGTAGAAACGGAGGCTGCGGCGCAGCGCAGCGCAGCGCATAAAAAAGAGGCCAATGGGCCTCTTTTTTCATTCGCTGTTGAATGCTGACTCAGGCGCTGCGCTGCACCGCCATCTGGGCCAGGGTGGCCAGCGCCTGCTTGTGCTCTGAATCCGGCAGGATGGCAAGCGCGGCTATGGCCTTGTCGGCCTCTTCCCGGGCGCGCTGGCGGGAGTATTCGAGGGCGCCGGTGCTGTCCAGGATGGCCAGGATCCGGTCAAGGTGATCCATGCCATTGCGGTGCTCGATGGCATCGCGGATGAGTTGGCGCTCCTCGGGCGAGCCCACCGCCATGGCGCGCAGCAGCGGCAGGGTCGGTTTGCCCTCGGCCAAGTCATCGCCGACGTTCTTGCCCATCTCGTCGCTCTGGGAGCAGTAGTCCATGACGTCATCGATGATCTGGAAGGCGGTGCCCAGGTACTTGCCGTAGTCGGTCATGGCCTGCTCGACGGGCTCGGGCTGATGGGTCAGCACCGCGGCGAGACGGGTGGCCGCCTCGAACAGCTTGGCGGTCTTGCAGTAGATGACCGTCATGTAGCTCTGTTCCGTGGTGTCCGGATCGTTGCAGTTCATCAGCTGCAACACTTCCCCCTCGGCGATGGTGTTGGTGGCATCCGACAGGATCTCCATCACCCTCAGGTTGGAGAGCTCGCTCATCATCTGGAAGGAGCGGCTGTAGAGGTAGTCGCCGACCAGCACGCTGGCGGCATTGCCAAACAGCGCGTTGGCGGTCTCCCGACCGCGGCGCAGGTCGGATTCATCGACCACGTCGTCGTGCAGCAGGGTAGAGGTGTGAATGAATTCGATGATGGCAGCGAGCTTGAGATGATCCTGACCTTGGTACCCCAGTGCGCGAGCGGCCATCACCGTCAGCATGGGGCGCATCCGTTTCCCGCCTGCACTGACAATGTAGAAACCCAGCTGGTTGATCAGGCTGACATCGGACTGAAGCCTCGCCAAGATCAGTTCATTGACCGCCGTCATGTCGGCGGCACAGAGCGCACGGATAGTCTGTTGGTCCATAAGTCTCGTAACGTGACGGCAGCAATTACTGCGTTTTTAGCAATGGCGGGGATTCTACACGATTTCACAATGGGTTACAGTTAAGCGTTTATTCACGGCGGCAGATATGCGCACAAAATAAACTTTTTGCGAAATTGGCCTTGCCTGAGCAAATCGATTTGCGTAGAATGCCGGCCCATTGTTATAGGTTTTTGCGCGTGTCTGGCCTTGAGCAAAAGACACGCCTTTACGGAGTTAATCAAATGTACGCGGTATTCCAAAGCGGCGGAAAACAACACCGTGTGGCCGAAGGTCAAATCGTTCGTCTGGAAAAGCTGAACGTTGAGACTGGCGCTACCATCGACTTCAACGAAGTTCTGATGGTTGCTGCAGGCGACACTTTTAAAGTAGGTGCTCCTTTCGTTGAAGGTGGCAAGGTTATTGCTGAAGTTGTGGCTCACGGCCGTGGCGAGAAAGTGACTATCGTCAAGTTCCGTCGTCGTAAGCACCATCGCAAGCAAGCGGGCCACCGTCAGTGGTTCACTGAAGTCAAAATCACTGGCATCAGCGCTTAATTCGAGAGGAATCTGAAAAATGGCACATAAAAAAGCTGGCGGTTCATCCCGTAACGGTCGCGACTCAGAAGCCAAACGCCTCGGCGTGAAGCGCTTCGGTGGCGAAACTGTACTGGCAGGCAGCATCATCGTTCGTCAGCGTGGCACCAAGTTCCACCCTGGCACCAACGTTGGTCTGGGCACCGATCACACCCTGTTCGCGAAAGCGACTGGCAAGATCCTGTTCGAAGTTAAAGGTCCGCTGAATCGTAAGTACGTTAGCATCGTTGCTGAGTAATTACGGACCGCAAGGATCCGAAGCCCCGCCAACAGGCGGGGCTTTTGTTTTTCTGAAGAGTTTGACGAAAAAACGGCACGCTGATGAGCCGGCGTTGACAGGCCTTATCGCCTAGATGCGTCTCGCCCCCAGGGGTCTGTACCACTATAATTGCGTATCGGTTTTTCGAATTAAGGGTGACGGTTACCTATGAAGTTTGTTGATGAAGTCCAGATTCGAGTCGATGCCGGTGACGGTGGTAACGGTTGTGTGAGCTTTCGTCGGGAATTGTACATTCCCAACGGTGGGCCGGATGGCGGTGACGGTGGTGACGGCGGTGACGTCTATCTGGTTGCCGACGAAAACCTGAATACCCTGATCGACTACCGTTTCGAGCGTTTCCACGCCGCCGAGCGCGGTGAGAACGGTCGAGGTTCCAACTGTACCGGTCGTCGCGGCAAGGACAGGGTCCTGAAGGTACCGGTCGGTACCCGTGCCAGTGATGAAGATACCGGTGAACTGCTGGGGGATCTGACCAGTCACGGCCAGAAGCTGCTGGTCGCCAAGGGCGGTTTCCACGGTCTCGGCAACACCCGTTTCAAGAGCTCGGTCAACCGTACGCCCTATCAGAAGAGCAGCGGTACGCCGGGTGAAGTGCGCACCCTGAAGCTGGAGCTGCTGCTGCTGGCCGACGTCGGCATGCTGGGTCTGCCCAACGCGGGCAAGTCTACCTTCATCCGCGCCGTGTCTGCCGCCCGTCCAAAAGTGGCCGATTACCCCTTCACCACTCTGGTACCCAACCTGGGTGTAGTGCGTGGTGAGAACTCCCGCTCCTTCGTGATCGCCGATATTCCGGGTCTGATCGAGGGCGCCGCCGAGGGTGCCGGTCTGGGTATTCGCTTCCTGAAGCACCTGGAACGCTGCCGTGTGCTGCTCCACCTGGTGGATATCTGCCCGGTCGATGACTCGGATCCTGCCGAGAACGCCGTCACCATAGTCCGCGAGCTGGAGAAATACAGCCCGGAACTCGCGGCCAAGCCGCGCTGGCTGGTGTTCAACAAGATGGATCTGATCCTGGAAGAAGATGCGGTTGAGGTGATGGAGCGGGTCAAGACCGCGCTGGCCTACGAAGGTCCTGTCTACCAGATCACCGCCATCAGCAAGGAAGGCACCAAGAAGGTGTGCTACGACATCCTGGATCTGCTGGATACCATGCCCCGTCAGCTGGAAGCCGACGCCAAGGCCGCCATCGAGAAGGTCGAGTTCAAGTGGGACGACTACCACAAGAACCAGCTGGCTCAGGCCGAGGCGGACGCCCTGGCAGCCTCTATGGCCTTTGATGATGGTCTGGAAGACGATGACGATCTGGACGATGAAGACGACGACGGCGTCGAAGTCATCTACGTCCGCGACTGATCTTCATCTGCTTCGCTGAGAAACCGGTGCCTGGCAACAGGCGCCGGTTTTTTTATGGGAGGATCGACCGGATCACTCTATAGATATATTTCTCATGCCACTTATTGCCTGCCAACCGCAACTGATTATACTGCGCACCTGAACTTAACCTGTATGAAACAATATGCTAACCAATTGAATTGAATTGATATGCATGTCTGTTTCGGGTTGTTCTTATGGACGGTTTGCCTGATAAAATACTTATGCTTGAAATAATTCATTTAAAGCTTGTTTGTGCATTTTTTTGGGTTATTCTTGCGCCCGTTTGCCGGGCGAGGGCATGAATATGCAGGCGGCCTGGCTGAAGGAAAAGTAACATTAAGGCTGTAGATCATGTTGGAAAAGACCCTGCAGGCACCGGCGATCCATACCCGCCGCAACGTGCTGATGTTCCTGGTCCCGTCACTCATCGGGATCCTGCTGTTTATGACCCCCGTCATCTATGACGGCAATGTCACCATCCCCGTCGCCGTGCTGGCGAAGCTGGTGCAGACGGTGTTCGCCGATCATCTGGTGGCCATGGTCAGTGGCATCATTACCACCACCATGCTGATGACCCTGGTCACCTGGCTGTTCAAGCCGGCGATCCTGGTGAGGCGCCCCTTCCTCAACAGCCTGTTCAACGTCTCCCCCTTCTGGGCCTGCGTACGGGTGCTGGGCGGCGTCTTCGTGCTGCTGACCTTCTTCGAGGCCGGTCCCGAGGTGCTGCGCTCCGGGGCGACCGGTGGCCTGGTGCTGCACGATCTGCTGCCGGTGCTGTTCTCGGTGTTCATCTTCGCCGGCCTGCTGTTGCCGCTGCTGTTGGACTTCGGCCTGCTGGAGTTTGTCGGCACCATGATGACCCGCATCATGCGCCCGGTGTTCCGCCTGCCGGGGCGCTCTGCGGTGGATTGCTTCGCCTCCTGGCTGGGGGACGGCAGCGTCGGCATCCTGCTGACCAGCAAGCAGTATGAAGGCAAGTTCTACACCCAGCGTGAAGCCGCCGTCATCGGCACCACCTTCTCCGCGGTCTCCATCACCTTCTGTCTGGTGGTGATCTCCCAGGTGAAGCTGGAGCACATGTTCGTGCCCTTCTACCTGACCGTCTGCCTGGCTGGCGTGGTGGCCGCCGTCGTGGTGCCGCGTCTGCCCCCGCTCTCCTGGAAGAAGGATGTCTATAGCGATGGCACTCCTCTGTGCCGCAAGCAGGAGGCGATTCCCCAGCAGCACAGCGTGCTGAGTTATGGCTATCAGCGCGCGCTGACCAAGGCCGACAGCATGACGGATCTCGGCGCCGTGGCGCGGGAAGGGGTGAAGAATGCGCTGGACATGGTGTTTGGCGTACTGCCGGTGGTGATGGCGATCGGGACCTGTGCCCTGATGCTGGCCGAGCATACCCCGGTCTTCAACTGGCTGGGGGCCCCCTTCGTCCCCTTGCTGGAGCTGCTGCAACTGCCGGAGGCCGAGGCGGCCTCCAAGACCATCATGGTGGGCTTTGCCGACATGTTTATCCCGGCGGTGCTGGCCTCGACCATAGAGAGCGACATCACCCGCTTCGTGATCGCCGCCATGTCGGTCACCCAGCTCATCTATATGTCGGAAGTGGGCGCCCTGCTGCTGGGCAGCAAGATCCCGGTCAAGCTGTGGGAGTTGTTCGTCATCTTCCTGCTGCGCACCCTGGTCACCCTGCCGGTGATCGCCGGGGTAGCGCATCTGCTGTTCTAAGCCCCCGCTTACGCGATAAAACGGTCAACCTAGGTTGGCCGTTTTTTATGGGCGCTGATTAGGCCGGCTCCACCAGCAGGCTCTGGCTATTGACCTCATCCAGCTGTTCCGGTGCCAGGAAACGCTCGGCGTAGTCCCGCCAGATGCCGCTGTCGACGAACAGGGTAAACAGGGCGGGATCTATGTGTTGATCCTGTGCCATGTGCCGCATGATGGCCAACGACTGGGACACCGTCTTGCCCGACTTATAGGGGCGATCGCTGGCGGTCAGTGCCTCGAAGATGTCGGCGATGGCCATGATGCGGGCGGGGATGCTCATCTGTGCCCCATGAAGCTGACGGGGATAGCCCTTGCCATCCATCCGCTCATGATGACCACCGGCGATCTCCGGTACCTTGCGCAGATGATGAGGGAAGGGGAGCCGCTCCAGCATGCGGATGGTCTGGATGATGTGATCGTTGATCTTGTAGCGCTCCTCCTCGGTGAGGGTGCCGCGACCGATGGCGAGGTTGTAGCGCTCCCCCCGGTTGTAGAGATAGGTGGGGACCTTGACCTTGAATCCCCAGGGGTTGTGCGCCGCAATATTGTCCTGGGTGGGGCGAGGGATGAGGTGGGTGGGTTTGTCGGCCAGCAGAAGCTCGCGGCAGGGCAGCGGCGGGGCCGGTTCGTTCTCATATCGCCTGAGCTCCTCCCGGCTGATGCCGAGCCTGTCATCCAGGGTGCGCAGCCAACTGCGGCTGGCGATGGCATCGAGCCGCGCCAGCTTCTCCGGTGCCATCCATTCCCCCCCCAGGTTGCACTCGGCGACGAAGGCAAACTCCTGATCCAGGATCGACCAGAGCGGTGCCACCGCCTCTCGGCTCGCCATCCTCTCCTGCTCCGGCAGGCGGGCCGCCAGCGCCTCGATATAGGCATCGCGCTTGAGCACCTCGAAGCGGGTGCGGATCTCGTGGATCCGATCGTAGATGGTCTCCAGCTTGGTGGCCTTGTCGACCACGAACTCCGGCGTGGTGACCTTGCCACAGTCGTGCAGCCAGCTCGCGATATGGATGGCTTCCCACTCCTCTTCGCTGAGCCTGAAGTCGCTGAAGGGGCCCTGCTGCTGGGCGCAGGCCGCCTCGGTCAGCATGCGGGTCAGCTCGGGGACGCGCTGGCAGTGGCCACCGGTATAGGGGCTCTTGGCATCGATGGCCCCCGCGATCAGCTCGATGAAGGCCTCCAGCAGCTGTTTCTGCTCCTCCAGCAGGCGCTGGTTCTCGATGGCGGAGGCGGACATGCCCGCCAGCGCCTCGATCAGACTGATGCGCGACGCCAGCTCCTGTGACGAGCAGTTCGGCAGGATCAGCAGCAGACAGCCGATCAGCTCCTGGCGATGGTTGTACAGCGGCTCAGCCAGCAGCTGGCGGGGGCCCGGAAAGGGGCCCCAGTCGGCCAGATATTGCTGCCAGTGGTCTTCATCGAGCGGCAGGCTGAGGCGCTCGGTGTGATAGAGGCCGCCGAGCAGCTCCTCCTGCCAGTGCACCTGCTCGCAGGCCAGGGGTTGCTGCCGCCAGATGGCCTGTACCGCCGTCATGTGCTTGTCCTGCGCCAGGTAGAGACAGCCCCCTTCCGCCTGCGCGGCCGCGACCGTCTCGTGCAAGATGCGATTGAGCAGGGAATCGAAGCGGCGCTCGGCCGCCAGCGCCCGCCCCATGTTCATGAAATTGCCGAGGGTCAGCCGCATGCCGGACATGGTGCGGGCCAGATCGTCGATCTCGCGGATCGCCGAGTCGGGCCCCTCACTCTCGCCAAAGTCGAAGTGCTGGATCCGCTCCGCCTCCCGGGTCAGCGCCAGCAAGGGGGCCGCGGTACGCCGCGCCACCAGCCAGATGACGGGCAGCAGTAACAGCAGGCCGGCCAGGGCCCAGGCAAGGTTGACCAGCGCTTCGTGACGGGCCTGTTGGGTGAGAATGTCTGCCGGCATCAGCAGGGCGATGTAGAAGGGGGAGCCTTCGTCCAGAGGAGAGAGATTGACCAGCCAGTCACTGCGATCCTCTGCGGTCAGAGTCAGCTCGGTCGGCCCGTGCAGCAGGGTGGGCTGGGTGACTATCCGTTGTTGCAGCTGGGTCAGGATGGGGTGCTCGAGCACCGACAGCGTGGGCAACCGACTCAGTTGCTCGAAGCTGGGCAGCCGCTTGGGATCGGTCGCCAGCAGGGTGCCTAATTCGTCGAACAGCACCAGCTGGCAGTGGCTGGGCAGGGGCAGCTCGCCGATGAGGGCGGAGAGCCCCTCCACGCCGGCATCCAGCCCGAGTACCGCCCGGCGATCGTCGCTCTCCACCGCCAGCGTCATGCCCGGCTCCTTGGTGGTGAAGAACAGATAGGGATGGGTCACTATGATACCCGTGCGCCAGCGCGCCTCCTTGTACCAGTCACGGCTGCGGGGATCGAACCTGTAGTCCGGCATGGGCCGGCGCTCGAGCAGATGCAGCCGCTTGTCGAAATAGAGGAACTCTCCCTGGTCCTGACTCAGGCTCTGCACCAGCAGGTGGCTGGCGGGGGGAGGGCTGTCCAGTAGCGCCTTGGCTCTGTTGGTCAGCTTGCGCACCAGGAAGAAGTCACCGTTATCGTAACCGGCATAGATGGCGCCATAGCTGGCGCTGTTGGCCAGCACCTCGGCCAGTTGGGGCAGGTAGCTGAGGCGAGCGTCCAGGCTGGTCATCGCGGCCAGCTGGCCGCTGCGCAGCAGGCTCAATGACATGCGGGCCGGGCGCTGGTTCAGCTTGAGAGCCAGAGCCAGCTGTTCCCGATACTGCAGGAAGCTCTGGCGCTCGTGTTCCAGTCCCTGCTGCATGCCCTGTTGAAACTGCAGCAGGATGAGGGCGCCCCCCAGCACGGAGAACAGCAGAATGAAGAGCGTGGCGATGTGTACGTAAAAGGGTCTACGGCTGAGGCTAGCTTTTGTCATGGACGCATCCTTGTCCCACGGGCGATCGCCGTGATGATTCCCTCTCAGTGTGCTCATAGGGCGACAAAAAGCACAATTATCCGGCCGGGATTATTAGCACGCCACAACAAAGTTTCTTATGGGGCTTTATTGGTCTGGCCTAGTGGCCACAGAGGCACCCTGGATGATGGGGTATCGAGTGTGCCATTCAGGTATCTCATGCTACATTGCCCCCCAGGTTATTGAATTGTGAAGCAATGGAGTGTCCCATGTCCGCCATCCCCTATTCCGTCCTCGATCTGGTGCCCGTCCCCGAAGGGTCTGTACCGGCCGAGTCGTTTCGCCGCTCGCTGGATCTGGCCCAACACGCCGAGCGGTGGGGCTATCACCGCTACTGGTTGGCGGAACATCACAACATGCCGGGCATCGCCAGTGCCGCCACCTCGGTGCTGATAGGTCATCTGGCTGGCGGCACCAGCACCCTGCGGCTGGGTTCCGGCGGCATCATGCTGCCGAATCACTCGCCCCTGGTGATCGCCGAGCAGTTTGGCACCCTGGCCTCGCTCTATCCGGATCGGATCGATCTGGGGCTGGGGCGAGCGCCCGGCACCGATCAGCGCACCATGCAGGCACTGCGTCGCCAACGCAGCGGCGAGGTGGATGACTTTCCCGCCGATGTGCGCGAGCTGATGCGCTATTTCGGCGATCAGCCGGGCGCGGTGCAGGCCGTACCCGGGCAGGGGCTGGAGGTACCCATCTGGCTGCTGGGCTCCAGTCTCTACAGCGCCCAGCTGGCGGCGGCCATGGGGTTGCCGTTCGGTTTCGCCTCCCACTTCGCACCCGGCTTGCTGCTGCAGGCGCTGGCGCTCTACCGCAGTCAGTATCAGCCTTCAGCCCGCTGGCCCAAGCCCTATGCCGTGGTGTGCATCAACATGGTGGCGGCCGACACAGAGCGGGAGGCCCGCTTCCTGTTTACTACTGTGCAGCAGCAGTTCCTGCGGCTCTATCGGGGGGATGCGGGCAAGTTGCCGCTGCCGGTGCAGGAGCTGGGGGAGGAGTGGTCGGCGCGGGAGCTGATGGCGATGGAGCAGACCCTGGCCCGCTCCCTGGTGGGAGATCGAGACAGAGTCCGCCATGGCTTGCAGGCGCTGCTGGCCGAGACCGGGGCTGACGAGCTGATGTTCAACGGCCCCATCGTCGATCATGAGGCGCGGCTGCGCTCGTTCGAGATTGCGGCCGAGCTGATGCAAAGCCTGTGAGTCCTGGCTGCTCGGTGCATCATCGGCAGCGAGCTGTCCCTTAGCCCTGCCGGGACGGCAGCAGCAGGTTTGGATGCCGCCCTACCGATCAGGCTTCTGATGATGTTTTGCTGTTAATGTATTGATATTTAAGGAAAGTCATGTTGATGTCAGGCCTTTGTCGTGTTGCCTTCATCCGCTCGGCCCTATGCTGGCCCTGTCCATAACCACGAGGAGCCGATGATGATAGTCAGGAAATTGAGATTGCAGCGAGGCTGGTCCCAGGAGCAGTTGGCTACCCTGTCTGGTCTGAGTGTGCGCACCATACAGCGGATCGAACAGGGGCAACCACCCGGACTGGAATCCCTCAAGGCCCTGGCCTCCGTCTTTGAGCTCGATGTGACTCAACTGCAGGAGAGCGAGATGAAAGGAAATGAGATCGACAGTCAGGGGAGCGTACATGTCGCCAGGGATGAGCGGGAGGCGATGAAGTTCGTCGAGGGGCTCAAAGGCTTCTACGGCCACCTCATCAGCTATGTGCTGGTGATCGGCGGGCTCTTCGTCATCAACTACCTGAGCAACCCGGATTACATCTGGGCCTGGTGGCCCATGCTGGGCTGGGGGTTGGGCCTGATGTCCCATGCCATCAACCTGTTCCAGCCGTTCAAGCTGTTCGGACCGGAGTGGGAGCGGCGTCAGGTCGAGAAACGGCTGGGCCGCAAGCTATGATCTGACAGGCACCACATAAAAAACGGGCCCGGCAATATGCCGGGCCCGTCGCATTATCGATACCGCCGCTCAGCTGGCATGGGTCGGGCAGGGGGTCGCTATCAGGGCATCGTCCTCGTAGCGCCACAGGGTGAGGCTATTGCCCCACACGCAGCCGGTATCCAGGGCCTTGATGTCGGCCTTGCCGGTCGCGCCCATCAGTGCCGCCCAGTGGCCGAACACCAGTATGGGGTCATCCACATGGTGCTCGCGCTGCTCGAACCAGGGGCGCAGGCCTGGAGTGGACTCCGTGGGCCCCTTCTTGCACTTGAACTCGAGCCGGCCGTCAAAGTAGCAGAAGCGCATGCGGGTGAAGCTGTTGATGATGTAGCGGTAACGCTCTATCCCCACCAGATCATCCTGCCAGCTGTCCGGTTGATCGCCGTACATGTTGTGCAGCAGCCACTGGTATTGATCGCCGCGCAGCAGGCTCTCCACCTCACGGGCACAGTTGCGGGCGGTGCGGGCGTCCCAGGCGGGGGAGAGGCCGGCGTGCACCATCATGATGGGCAGCTCCGGGTGTTCCGCCAGCAGGGGGCGCTGGCGCAACCACTCCAACAGATCGTCCCTGTCCGGCGCCTCCATCAGGGCCTGCAGCTTGTCTTTCTTCTTGAGCGGCGCGACCCCGTTGGCGACCGCCAGCAGGTGCAGGTCATGGTTGCCGAGCACGGTGACGGCACGCTGCCCCAGCGACTTGACGAAACGCAGGGTGTTGAGGGAGTCCGGACCACGGGCGACCAGATCGCCGCACAGCCAGAGCATGTCCTTGTCGGAGTCGAATTCGGCAAGATCCAGCAGACGGCGCAGATCGTCGTAACAGCCCTGGACATCACCGACGAAACAGTTCGCCATGAAACCTCAGTTAATTATGTGGGGAACGGCCAGCGTGAAGGGGGCGATGGGGGCCTCGAACTGCTGCCCCGACTCGTCTTGCAGGGTATAGCTACCCTCCATCACGCCGAGCGGAGTGGCGAGGGGAACGCCACTCTGATAGCTGAAGGTCTCACCGGGGGCGATGAAGGGCTGCTCGCCCACGACCCCGGGGCCTTCCACTTCCAGCATCTTGCCATTGGCGTCGGTGATGAGCCAGCGCCGATGCAGCAGCTGCACCGTACCCGGCCCCAGATTCTCTATCTCGATGAGATAGAGAAAATGGTAGGGATCCTGGGTGCCGGCCACATAGCTGGGGTGCGGACGGATCACTATCCGGGACGATGGCATGGGATCAGGCCTGCTGCTGGTCGGCCAGCCAGTTGGCGATCATGACAAACTGCGCGAGGGAGAGATTCTCCGGGCGCAGGCTGCCATCGATGCCAAGCTCGGTCAGCTGAGCGTCGGTGATGAAGTTGGAGAAGCTGTTGCGAATGGTCTTGCGGCGCTGGCCGAAGCCCTCGGTACAGACGCGGCTCAGGCAGCGCAGATCCTTCGCGACTATGGTCGGGTTCTGGTGCGGCACCAGTCGCACCACGGCCGAATCCACCTTGGGGGCTGGCTTGAAGGCACCGGGGCCCACTTCCAGCACCGGGATCACCTGGCAGTAGTACTGGACCATGACGCTCAGGCGGCCATAGGCCTTGCTGCCCGGGCCTGCGCACATCCGCAATACCACTTCTTTTTGCAGCATGAAGTGCATGTCTGCTACCCGGTCGGCGAACTCGCACAGGTGGAAGATCAGCGGGGTGGAGATGTTGTAGGGCAGGTTGCCGAAGATGCGCAGCGGCCCCTTGCCTTCTCCCATCAGGGTGCCGAAGTCGAAGCGCATGGCATCGGCCTCGATCACCGTCAATTTGTCTTTGAGGGTGGGGTGCTCGCGCAGGCGTGCGGCGAGATCCCGGTCCAGTTCGACCACCGTCATCTTGTCCATCTGGGATGCGACCGGCTCGGTCAGCGCGGCCAGACCCGGCCCGATCTCCACCAGGTTCTGACCCGGTTGCGGGTTGATGGCGGCCACTATCTGATCGATCACATAACGGTCGTGCAAGAAGTTCTGACCGAAACGCTTACGGGCCGTGTGGCCCATGTGCACCTTGTTGCTCTGCACCTTACTGCTCATAGCTTTTTTTCTCTACCATCTGAATGGCGTGGTTAATCGCGGTGATCAGGCTCCCCGAGTCCGCCAGGCCTTTGCCTGCCAGATCCAGCGCGGTGCCGTGATCCACCGAAGTGCGGATGAATGGGAGTCCAAGGGTGATATTGACCGAACTGCCGAAGCCCTTGTATTTGAGCACGGGCAGCCCCTGGTCGTGGTACATGGCGAGTACCGCATCCGCATCCTTGAGGTATTTGTCCTGGAACAGGGTATCGGCCGGCAGCGGGCCGACCAGATCGATCCCCTCCTGGCGCAAGCCGGCCAGGGCGGGTTCGATCACCTCGATCTCTTCCCGACCGAGATGGCCCCCTTCCCCGGCATGGGGATTGAGGCCACAGACGTAAATGCGGGGCTGCTGAATGCCAAACTTGGTCCTGAGATCCGCATCCAGGATGCGGATCACCTTGCCGAGGCGGTCCTCGGTGATGGCCCCGGCCACATAGGCTAGCGGGATATGGGTGGTCGCCAGCGCCACCCGCAGCCCCTCTGTCGCCAGCAGCATCACCACATCGGCGGTGCCTGACTGCTGGGCGAAGAATTCGGTGTGGCCGCTGAACGAGACGCCGGCCTGGTTGATGATCCCCTTGTGCACCGGGCCGGTCACCACGGCGGCAAACTCGCCGCTCAGGTTGCCGTCACAGGCCCGTTGCAGGGTGGCCAGCACATAGGCGCCGTTGTCCTCATCCAGCTCACCCGGCACCACGGGGGCGCCGAGTTCGACTGGGCAGAGGGTCAGGGTGCCGGCCCGCTGCGGGTGGGCAGGGGCGCTGGCATCATAGGGTTCCAGCACTATGGGCAGCCCCAGCAGGGCGGCCCGCGCCAGCAGCAGGGCGGGATCGGCGATCACCACCAGCTGATGGGGCCAATCCCGCTGGGCTATCTGCAGCACCAGATCCGGACCTATGCCCGCCGGTTCACCCGGCGTGATGGCGAGACGACGACAGCTCATCTGCTTTTGGACTCGATCTGGATGCTGGCTGTTCATCTGCTCATCGCCCATTAATTGGGTTCGATCTGGATGTAGGCCTCATCGCGCAGCTCATCCAGCCAGGCCTGTGACTCTTCGGTGAAGCGGCGGTTGAAGATGAGTTGGTAGGCGCGCTGCTCCTGGGCCTTGCCGGTGGCGTCCTGGCTGCGACGCTCTTCCAGCTGCACTATGTGCCAGCCGTGGCTGGTACGGAAAGGTTCGCTCAGCTCACCCGGCTGGAGGCGGTTGACCATGTCGCGGAACTCCGGCACATAGACGTTGGGATCGGACCAGCCGAGTTCCCCGCCTTGCACCGCAGAGCCCGGATCTTCGGAGTATTTCTCTGCCATGCTGGCGAAGCTGGCCTTGCCGCTCTTGATGTCGTGCAGTATGCCGTCCAGGGTGCTCTTGGCCTTCTCCTCACTCAGGATGATGGAGGGTTTGATCAGGATGTGGCGGGCGCGCACCTCGGAGATCATGACCTGCTGCTGACCCTTGGTGTCGAAGATCTTGATGATGTGCAGGCCGGCACCGGAGCGCAGCGGGCCGACGATGTCCCCCTTGCTGGCACCCTGTACCGCCTCGGCCATCAGCGTCGGCATCTCCTGCGGGCTCATCCAGCCCCAGTCACCCCCTTCCAGCGCCTTGGGACCGTTGCTCTCGGCGATGGCCAGTTTGCGGAAGTCGGCCCCCTCTTTCAGGGCGGCCAGGATGCGCTCAATCTTGCTCTTGGCGGCATTGAGCTGCTCGGCGTTCGGGTTGTCCGGCAGGGAGACCTGAATATGGCCGACATGGAACTCGGTCTGTTGCTGGCCCTGCTTGTGCAGCGCCTCGACCACCTGCTTCACCTCCTGCTCGGAGATGTTGATACGGCGGCGAACCTGGCTGCGACGCACCTCGTTCATCAGGATCTCGCGGCGCACCTCTTCCCGGTACTGGGCATAGGAGATCCCTTCCCGGGCCAGCTGGGCACGCAGCTGATCCAGATTCATCTTGTTGTCGGCGGCGATGCTCTGGATAGCCTGCTCCAGCTGGGTATCGCTGATCTTGAGGCCCTGGCGATCCGCCAGTTGCAGCTGCAGGCTCTCCTGAATCAGTCGATCCAGCGCCTGCTTGCGCAGGGTGGCGTCATCGGGCAGGGACTGGCCGCTCTCCTGAGCGGAAGCCTTCACCTTCTGCACCAGGGCTTCCTGCTGGCTGGCCAGCACCACGTCCTTGTTGACCACGGCAAGCACCTTGTCCACCAGCTCGGGAGCGGCGAGGGCGCCCTGGCTCATGACTCCAAACAGGCCTGCCGTCAGCAGGGAAATCAACGTCTTCTTCATATCCATCTCTCAAGGCGTTTGCCAGACCGGTTATTGGTCTCGCAGGTTAAACGGACGAATGTAAGGCAGTGCTTCGGTGTCCAGGGAGGTGCCCTTGGAGCCGGTACCCACGCTACCCAATCCTTTCATTTCAAACTGAATACCCAGGCTGCGCTCGGAGCTGGGTTGGTAATTGACGTTATCCGGATCGTTGACCCACTCCATGTTGAAGTTGATGCTCCAGCAACAGGAGTCGTATTTCAGGCCCACCTTGCGATCCACTTTGACTCCTTGATCGAGCTCGTAATAGTAACCGCCATAGAGGCGCCACTGAGCGTTGAGCGGAGTGGTCAACAGCATGCCGATCTGGTTGAGGTCTGTGATCTCTTGGCCCTTGCTGTCCAGGTCGTAGTTGGCATCGCGGATAAAGCGATGGCTCAGCTGGCTGATCAGCTTCTCGCGGCGGTACTCCAGCGCGCTGTTGGCCGAGCTGATACGGTTTTGTTCCATATCATATTGCGCCCCGGCATGGGCAAACCACTGCTCATTGATCTTGGCGTCCCCTTCGAATGACAGGGGGGAGCGGGTATTGATACTGGCTTCGTCACTGGGATAGAGAGTGACCTTGGGGGCCACGAAGTCGAATGCTTGGGCAACGGCCAGTCGAATTCGTTCATCACCGGCCGGATCGTAGATACGAGTAGTGAGACCAACTGAGAGTCTGTTGGAGTCGCTGATGCGGTCGAGACCGGCGAAACGACGGTCGCTGAACAGACTGTAGTAGTCCTGGCGCATGGTGGTGGAGTCGTAAATACCTATGTTGTCCTGATCCTTGTAGGGCACATAGAGGTATTGGAACTCCGGCTCCAGGGTCTGGCTGGCGCTCTCGCCAAACCAATCTTGCTGGCGATCGAAGGTGAGGCCGCCCTTGAGACGAACCGAGGGTAGTACCCGGGTGACCTGCTCATCGAGTTCGGTCAAGCCGCGGTTACGGTAGTAGGCGGTGAGTTTGCTGGCATCCGGTACTTCCTGATTGTAGTGGGTATACATCAGCTTGTACTGGCTATCCAGATAGTAACCGGCAGCATTGATGAGCGGCACCGTCAGGGTGGGCGCAGTGTAGAGACGGGTGCCTGTGTAGACCTCACCTATGGTGGATTCGTCGTTGTCATAGCCAAACTTGGTCAGTTCGGTGTTCCAGGCCAGATCGTACCAGTTGCCCTGCTGGTAATAGTTGTGGTCGATGCGCGGCAACATGGAATGAGGCTGTTGAGCCCCCGCCAGCAGGATCTGATAGGTTCTAACCTCAGTTTTGAGGTTCCAGTTCTGCTGGAAGTAACCGGCCGTCAAGGATTGCTGCAACTGGTTGTCGACCTGAGTACCCACGCTGGGATCGAAGTCGTTGAAGTAGTTGTAGTCATTGTCCCGCACCTTGGTGTAGTCCACTGATACCCGCAGGGCATTGTCGATGAACATGGAGGTGTGGCGGGCATTGATCAGGTAGCGATGCCCATCGGACAGGTTGTCATGCAGGCTGGCCGTCTCGTCGTACTGTTTGTCGTTGTCCAGGTTTTCGAAATAGAAACTGCCGACATGGGCCGGATCCGGCATGTAGCGGAACTCGACCTGGTTCATCAGGCCCCGTCTGTCCATGAAACGGGGGGTGATGGTAGCGTCGTAGTTGGGGGCTATGTTCCAGTAGAAGGGCTGGGTGATCTCCATGCCATTGTCGGAACTCTGCTTGTAATAGGGGTAAAGCAGACCGGTCTTGCGCTCATCCTTGATCGGAAAATTGATGTAAGGGGTGTAGAAGACCGGATAGTCGTAGAGCCAGAGGGTTGCGTTATAGGCCTCCCCGAACACCTCGGTCTGATCGATATCGATGCTGCCCGCCTTCAGGGTCCAGGCCTCCTGGCCCGGTGGGCAGGTGGTGTACTGGGCCCCTTCCAGGGTGATGTTCTGGTTGTTGTTGGTCATGGTCACCTTGTCGGCGAAGCCGCGCACCGGTGAGCCGTGGACCTGGTACTTGCCCTCTTCCAGTTCGGAATCTTTGGTATCCAGGTTGGATTTGAGGGTCTTGTCGCTGGTGACGGTGATTTGGCCGTCGTTGTAATAGATGCTGCCGATGGCGATCACATCCCGGCTCTTCTGATCCAGCTGGGCATAGTCGGAGTCGAATTTGCGCACGCCCTGACGGACCTTGACGTCACCTTCATAGACAGCGGTGCCACCTTGCTTGGCCTCCAGGCGATCGGCATCCACCTCGACCGGCAGGGCGTTGGCATCCTGATCCGCCTTAGGTTTCTCGATCTTGGGGACATAGTCATAGCAGAGGCTGTTCAGGATCCCGGTGGCCGGTGGCGCGTTGAGTGGCGCAGCCTGCACCATGATCGGACTCAGGGCAGGAACAAGGCTGATGCTCAGGGCGATGGGATAAGAAGATCCCAGTGTCCATTTTGTCATGTGAAAGGCTCGCGCAATCCGTGGTAAAAACGGTTGATTCAGGGCATGCATTTTATGTCAGGATCCATCGAGTTGACATTGCATGTCATTGCTTTATGTTAGCCGGCAATGATAAAGCATTATTGCGGCCAGGGCTAACAGCCAAGTGCTGCTTTCCAATTTGGTCCCCGACTCATGCATGATCGCAATTCCCTGTTACTGCAATGGGCGCGCCGGATATCCGGTGATGCCAACCTTCAATTGACCCTGATCTCCGGTGACGCCAGTTTTCGCCGTTACTTCCGTGGCGGTGGTCTGGTGTGGGTGGATGCTAATCCGAAAACCGAAAAAAATCATGAATTTGTCCGCAATGCCGCCGCCCTGCACGCCATGGGGTTGCTGGCCCCCGAGGTCAGGGCGGTAGACTATGAACAGGGCCTGCTGGCGGTGACGGACCTTGGCGATACCCAGCTCATCGGCTGCCTTGACGCGCACAGCGTGCAGGCCTGGTACGGCAAGGCCATAGCGCTGCTACCCCGGCTCTGCGCAGTCGAGCTGGCGCTTGAGCCGTTTGATACTGCCTTCATGGCCCGTGAAGATGCCATCTTCCCCGAGTGGTTGCTCGGTCAGCACCTGCAGCTTGCCCTGAACGGGGACGAGCAACAGCTGCTTGACGATACCTTCGCCTGCCTCACCGCCAACAACCTGGCCCAGCCCCAGGGGGTGATGCACCGGGACTTCCACAGCCGCAACCTGATGGTCTGCGGCGAGCCGACCCCGGCTGACAGCACCCTCGCCATCATCGATTTTCAGGACATGGTCATAGGTCCTCTTAGCTATGATCTCGTCTCGCTGCTGAAGGATTGCTACGTGCGCTGGCCCGATGAAGTGATCGAGCAGGGCATGCGCCAGGGTTACGACGTTCTGAGTCAGGCCCGGCTGCTCGGCGGGCTCGATTATGCCAGCTTCCGTCGCCATGCCGATCTCACCGGCATGCAGCGCCACCTGAAGGCGGCGGGCATCTTCACCCGGCTCTATCATCGCGATGGCAAGTCAGGTTACCTCAAGGATATCCCCCGTACTCTGGGCTATGTGGTGGAGGTGTGCGAGCTGCACGGCGCCGACTATCCGGTGCTGGCCCGCTTCGGCGCCTGGTTGCGGCAGATAGTGCTGCCGGGCCTGGCCCAAGTGGCAGAAGCACGAGCCGCCGGGGAGCAGCCATGAAGGCGATGATCCTGGCCGCGGGCCGTGGCGAGCGGATGCGCCCGCTGACTGATGTGCTACCCAAGCCGCTGCTGGCGGTGGGGGGCAAGCCGCTCATCGTGCACCATATCGAGAGGCTCAAGGCGGCCGGGGTGACCGAACTGGTCATCAACCACGCCTGGCTCGGCCACAAGCTGGTCGAGGCGCTGGGGGACGGCAGCCGATTCGGGGTGAGCATCCAGTGGTCGGCGGAAGAGAGTGCGCTGGAGACCGCCGGCGGCATAGTGCAGGCATTGGCGCGGCTCGGCGCCGAGCCGTTTCTGGTGATCAATGGCGATACCTGGCTCGACCTGGATTATCGCACCCTGGTCAACCAACCGCTGGGGGAGGATCTGGCTCACCTCTGGCTGGTACCTAATCCAACGCAACATCCTCAGGGCGATTTCTCCCTGCAAGCCGGCCGGGTGCTGGATACACCGGCGCTGACCTTCAGCGGCGTCGGGCTCTATCGGCCCGCCGCCTTTGCCGGACTGGCAACAGGGGCGCGCAAACTGGCGCCCCTGCTGCGCGACTGGATGGCGCAAGGCCGCGTTGGCGGTGCCTTGCTGGCCGGTGAATGGCGGGATATCGGTACCGTCGATCGGTTGCGCGAGCTGGATGAACAACTGCAAGTGCAAGGACGCACTCATTAACATCATGAGGTCTTGAACCATGCGTATTTGGGGTAAGGTGCTGGGCGCCTTCTTCGGTTTTCTGCTCGGCAACATCTTCGGCGCCCTGCTCGGCCTCTGGCTCGGTCATCGCTTCGATCGGGGCATGGGCATCCAGGGGGCGTTTCGGCGTGCACCCAGCCAGCAACAGCAGGCGGTGTTCTTTCACGCCACTTTCGCCGTCATGGGCCACATCGCCAAGGCGAGCGGCCAGGTCACCGAGCATGAGATCCGGGTCGCGTCCAATCTGATGGACAGGATGCGGCTCTCCGGCGAGCAGCGGGTGCGGGCGCAGGAGTCGTTCCGTCAGGGCAAGGAGAGCGGCTTCCCGTTGCGGGAGACGCTGGCCGAGTTTCGCCGCGCCAGCCTCGGCCAGCGCGACATATTGCGCTTCTTCCTGGAGGTGCAGCTGCAGGCCGCTTTCGCCGATGGCAGGGTCGAGGCCGATGAGCGTGCCATACTGCAGACCATCGCCGATGAGCTCGGCTTCAGCCGCATCGAGCTGGGGCGCATCCTGGCCATGGCCGAGGCACAGATGAACTTCTTCCACCGCCAGCAGCAGGGCGGCGGGCAGCAGCAATACCGGCAGGAGGCCCCCTCGGCGGATCGTCTCAAGGATTCTTATCAGCTGCTGGGGGTGAGCGAGAGCGACAGCGATCAGGACATCAAGCGCGCCTATCGCAAGGAGATGAGCAAGCACCACCCGGACAAGCTGGCCGCCAAGGGGCTGCCGCCGGAGATGATGGAGATGGCGAAGGAGAAGACCCAGGAGATCCAGCAGGCCTGGGAGTGGATCCGCGAGGAGCGCGGCATCCGCTGACCCTCTGAGTCATTGCCCGTCAGCCATAAAAAATGCCAGTCGAGAGACTGGCATTTTTGTTTGCGTCATCGGCGCTTAGTGGGCGTCGATCCAGACGAACTTCAGCACGAACAGCAAGGCGACCACCAGCACGCAGGGGTTGATCTCGCGCCAGCGACCGGTACCCGCCTTCATCACGCAGTAGGAGATGAAGCCCACGGCGATCCCCTCGGTGATGGAGAAGCTGAACGGCATCATGACAGCGGTCATGAAGGCCGGCACCGCCTCGGTCAGGTCTTCCCACTTCACCTTGGTCAGCTCGGAGCACATCAGCACGCCCACGTAGATGAGGGCGCCAGCCGCGGCATAGGCCGGCACCATGGCGGCGATGGGGGAGAAGAAGATCGCCAGCAGGAACAGCACGCCTACGACGATGGCGGTCAGGCCGGTGCGACCACCGACGGCGACGCCCGAGCTGCTCTCGATATAGGCGGTCACCGAGGAGGTGCCCATGAAGGCGCCACCCACAGAGCTGATGCTGTCGACCACCAGCGCCTGCTTCATGCGCGGGAAGCGACCCTGCTCATCGGCCAGCTTGGCGCGGGTAGTGACCCCGATCAGTGTGCCGGAGGAGTCGAACAGGTTGACCAGCATGAAGGAGAAGATGATCCCCGCGAGACTGATGTCCAGCGAGCCCATCAGATCCAGCTGACCAAACACCGGGGTGATGCTCGGCGGCATGGAGACGAAGCCCTTGAAGGTCACGTCGCCAAACAGCCAGCCCAGGGTGGTGGTGACCACGATGGCGATCAGCACGGCGGAGTGCACGCCGCGGGCGGAGAAGATGCAGATCAGGAAGAAGCCGAGAAAGCCCAGCAGGCAGGGCAGGGAGGTGAGGTTGCCCACCGTCACCATGGTGGCCGGGCTCGCCACCACTATGCCGGCGTTGTGCAGACCGAGCAGGGCGATGAGCAGGCCGATGCCGGCGGTGATGCCGACCCGCAGGGTGAGCGGAATGTTGGCGATCAGCCAGTAGCGCACCCGCAGCAGGGTGAGGATCAGCAGACCCAGCGCCCCCCAGAAGATGGTGCCCATACCGACCTGCCAGGAGTAGCCCATGCCAGCCACCACCACGAAGGCGAAGAAGGCGTTGAGGCCCATGGCGGGAGCCAGGGCGATGGGCAGGTTGGCCAACAGGCCCATCAGAATGCTGCCTATGCCGGCGATGAGGCAGGTGGTGACGAACACCGCCTGGGTATCCATGCCCGCGTTGGAGAGGATCTGCGGGTTGACGAATACGATGTAGACCATGGTCAGGAAGGTGGTGATGCCGGCGATGACCTCGGTGCGGGCCGTGGTGCCATGGCCTCGCAGGGCAAACAGGCGCTCAAGCAATCCTTGCCCGGCGGCCTGGCTGGCAGCTTGGTGTTGTTGATTCATGTTGGATTCCAATGGGTGACGTGAAATAAGCAGCAGGCGAACGGCCAATCCCATCCATGCGGGGTAAATGGCCCTGTTTCTGGCGACTGAGTGACCAGACTCGTCCTGATACCGTGACAGCGCGCACATTTTCACACAGGCGGCGCCGTTTACAAACCCCGGATCTGCGAGACGGATCAATGAATAGAGCAAAAATTCAAACGTTTGCCATTTGAGCGAAAAAAATGGAACTCGATAGAGGCCGTTTGCCATCGGGGGAAGGTTCAGAGCGTCTTGAAGTAGCGCTCGACCAGCTGGGCCAGCATGGCATCGCTGCGCTCCTGCAGAGTGGCCAGGGTCAGGCCCATGCGCTGCAGCAGCAGGCTGGCCTGCGCCTCGCTCAGCTTGCGCCCCTCGAAGAGGAACTCCTGCTCGGGCAACTGCTTGTCATGGCGCGGCAGCAGCACCCAGCTCAGCCGCTCGGGCTCGAGGGCGGCGAAGACCCGGCCGGCGGCGGTGCAGAAGGTATCTATGTGTACCTTGCCATCCGGCCCGAGGCAGCCGGGTTCGATCCGGATCTGGATGGTGAGTCTCTTCGCGGTAGGGCTGGTCTGGGTCATCGGTTGGCATCGGTAGGGGGACGCGGGGAGATTGTAAGCAAAAGGCAGCAAAAAGGGGAGCCTGGGCTCCCCTTGTCACGCGTTCTGATGCACTTGTATAGCTGGAGCGGTGCGGTTGGGCCACCTCGCTCCATCACAAGGCTCACTTACTTGGTGATGCGTTTGTACTTGGCTCGGTGTGGTTGCACCGCGTCGGCACCATAGGTCTTCTTCTTCCACTCTTCGTATTCGGTGAAGTTGCCTTCGAAGAAGGCGATCTTGCCCTCGTCCTGGTAGTCCAGGATGTGGGTGGCGATACGGTCGAGGAACCAGCGATCGTGGGAGATGACCATGGCACAGCCCGGGAACTCCAGCAGGGCGTTCTCCAGGGCGCGCAGGGTCTCGATGTCCAGATCGTTGGTCGGTTCATCCAGCAGCAGCACGTTGCCGCCGGTCTGCAGCAGCTTGGCCAGGTGCAGACGGCCACGCTCGCCACCGGACAGCTCGCCGACCCGCTTCTGTTGATCGGCGCCCTTGAAGTTGAAGCGGCCGATATAGGCGCGGCTCGGGAACTCGTAGCTGCCGATGCGCAGGATATCCTGACCGTCGGCCACTTCTTGGAACACCGTCTTCTTGTCGTCCATGCTGTCGCGGAACTGATCCACCGAGGCCAGCACCACGGTATCGCCCAGGGTGATGGCGCCGGAGTCCGGCTGCTCCTGACCCGACATCATGCGGAACAGGGTGGACTTACCGGCCCCGTTCGGTCCTATGATGCCGACGATGGCTCCCTTCGGAATGGAGAAGGAGAGATCGTCGATCAGCTGCCGATCACCGTAGGACTTGCACAGGTTCGCCACGTCCACCACCTTGTCGCCGAGGCGGGGTCCTGGCGGAATGAACAGCTCGTTGGTCTCGTTGCGCTTCTGGTAGTCGTTGGTATTGAGCTCCTCGAAGCGAGCCATACGGGCCTTGGATTTGGCCTGACGACCCTTCGGGTTCTGACGCACCCACTCCAGCTCTTTCTCGATGGACTTGCGACGAGCCGCCTCTGAGCTGGCTTCCTGCGCCAGACGCGCATCTTTCTGCTCCAGCCAGGAGGAGTAGTTGCCTTCCCAGGGGATGCCCTCGCCGCGGTCCAGCTCCAGGATCCAGCCCGCCACGTTGTCGAGGAAGTAGCGGTCGTGGGTGATGGCCACCACAGTGCCCTCGTAGTCGTGCAGGAAGCGCTCCAGCCAGGCTACGGATTCCGCATCCAGGTGGTTGGTCGGCTCATCCAGCAGCAGCATGTCCGGCTTCTCCAGCAGCAGGCGGCACAGGGCCACGCGGCGGCGCTCACCACCGGAGAGGTGCTGGATCTTGGCGTCCCAGGCCGGCAGGCGCAGGGCATCGGCCGCACGCTCCAGCTGGTTTTCCATGTTGTGACCGCCCTGGGCGGCGATGATGGCCTCCAGCTCGCCCTGTTCACGGGCCAGCTTGTCGAAGTCGGCATCCGGGTCGGCGTAGGCCGCATAGACCTCGTCCAGGCGAGCCATGGCGCGTTTGACGTCGCCGACCGCCTCTTCGACCGCTTCGCGGACGGTCTGCTCCGGATCCAGCTTGGGCTCCTGGGGCAGGTAGCCGATCTTGATGCCGGGTTGCGGACGGGCTTCCCCCTCGATCTCGGTGTCGATCCCCGCCATGATGCGCAGCAGTGTTGATTTTCCAGACCCATTCAGGCCCAATACGCCAATCTTGGCGCCCGGGAAGAAGGAGAGGGAGATGTTCTTGAGAATATGACGCTTGGGCGGCACGACCTTGCCGACCCTGTTCATGGTGTAAATAAATTGAGCCATTGGCTAATTCTCTTCCTTTTCAGCAGCTTAATGTCTTGGCATTAACAGACTGATGTCGTGGTGGGGCCTGGTCGGCGCAGGCCAACCCGGTTCCAAAAAACCAGTCGATTGTAAACCAATGGGAAGGGGGCGGCAAAGTGGCCAGCCGGTTGCCCCTCCCGGGCGGGAGAGCCCGGGGCAGGGGGAGGGGGAGTGCCACTGTGGCGGGTAGCTCGCTGGGAAAGGGGTCTGGAGCACCGGCTTAATTTTTCCTTAAGCCTGAGTCGATAGGATTCGGTCTGGACTGTGGAGTCCCTCTCCGGATGGGGCCGGCCCCGCTCCGACGAGCGTTATCAGCGTGGCGGCCGAGCCTCCTTGGGTTGCTTGTGTCCGGAGTAATAGAGCACCCGCTGCACATACTCCTGGGTCTCCTGATAAGGGGGGACGCCACCGTAGCGGACCACGGCCTGTTCACCGGCGTTGTAGGCGGCGCTGATCCTGACCCAGTCAGGGCCGAACTGTTTCTCCAGCCATTTCAGATAGATCATGGCGCCCCGGATGTTTTGTTCCGCATCGAACGGCCGGGTCACGCCGAAGCGTTGCTGGGTCTCGGGGATGAGTTGCATGACGCCCTGCGCCCGTTTGGGTGAGACGGCGAGGCTGTTCAGATTCGATTCGGCGATGGCGATGGCCAGTGCCAGCTGGGGATTGACCTTGTGGCGCTGAGCCGCCTGACGGATGAGAACCGCCAGCCGCTGTTTGGTGATGGACTGCCTGGCCAGGTAGCTATCCTGATCGAAGGGGGTCGAGGGGCGTATCCAGGGGGCCCCCCCGCCGCCACCGACGCCGCAGGTGCCGAGCGGCGCATTACCCACCCGCTCGTTGTAATAGCGGGCGGCCTGCTGGTTGCCGAGGCGCATGGCCATGGCGAGGTAGGCATTGGCGTGGCGGGTGTTGCGGATGTCCTGTGGTCCGCGGGCCAGCAGGCGGCCGATGCGAAAGTAGGCTTCCGGGTTGCCGAGGCTGGCGGCGGTGCAGTAATAGGCGATGGCCTGTCGCGGGTTGCTGCGCTCCATGGCGGCGCCCTGGCGCAAGGCGCCCATCGCCTTGGGGGCCTGGCGAAACGACTCGGCATGGGGTGCTGTCGTGGTCAGCAGCATCAGGAGTCCCCAACCCCAAGTGCAGAGTCTCTGCATGATGGATACCTCGTATTGGCATCCGGAAGATATAGGTCCGATATGGGGTGACCGCCAGCCAGGGGATGGAACATGTGGTTATGTGCTCAGTCATCAGAGATGAAAACGGTATGGAACTTTTAGCTAAGAGGAAAATATCTGATCGGGTTGTGCCATGACGGGCAGCTAGGCTGGCCCGATGGTGGAAATCATGTTGCTTTATTAGAGTTGATGGATTTATCAGTTCCGGGGTAATAAACTGCCATCATTGCCCTCTAACACCTTGTATTTACATGATGTTAACTAAGCTGTTGAGACAATTTGCACGGTGCAGGCAACAGCATGGGTTGCATCCTTTGTCATAGTCGGGAAGCTCATATGGTTGATTCAATCGATGTATCTGTAGTGGTGCCCGCCAAGGATGAGCGGGACAATCTGGCTCCCCTCATCGGTGAGATTGATGCCGCCCTGGCAGGGAAATACGACTACGAACTGATCTACGTGGATGATGGCAGCGAAGACGACAGCTATGCCGTCCTGTGCGAGCTGAAGGCGCGCTTCCCCCGGTTGCGGGTAGTTCGCCATGGCAAGGCCGTCGGCCAGAGCATGGCGGTGCTCAGTGGCGTGCGCCATGGTCGCGGTGACTGGCTGGTGGTGCTCGACGGGGACGGGCAGAACGATCCGGCCGACATTCCCGCCATGCTGGAGGAGGCCAAGCGCCGTTTCGCGACAGACAAGAACCAGGTGGGGCTCATTGGCCACAGGGTCAATCGCCGTGATGATTGGGTCAAGCGGCTCTCCTCCAGGCTGGCCAACGGTTTTCGCGATCTGCTGCTGCGTGACGGCATCCCGGATACCGGCTGCGGTCTCAAGGTGGTGCGACTCGACTGGTATCTGCGTCTGCCCGGCTTCAACCACATGCACCGCTACATTCCGGCCCTGATCCAGGCTCAGGGGGGCCGCATGTCACCCTGGCCGGTCAACCACAGGCCGCGCCAGGCGGGCGTCTCCAAGTATGGGGTCTGGAACCGGCTCTGGGTCGGGCTGGTGGACGTGGTCGGCGTTTGGTGGCTGCAACGCCGTTCCAAGGTGGTCGAGGTAAGGGAGATCCTCGAGTGATGGCTACCTTGTTCTTCATGTCGTTGGACTGGTGCAATGGGTCCAGACCGCATCTGGCCGGTTTGCATCCCATTGAAGATCCCTGGCGGGAGTGCCTCATATGAGCGATACCCTGCTTTCGATGCCGTTGGACTGGCTGGTGAATGGCACCGGACTGCATCTGGCCGGCTTGAACCGCATTGAAGATCCCTGGCGGGAGTGCCTCATATGATCGATGCCCTGCTCTCGATGCAATTGGACTGGCTTGACTGGACCGGTCTGCATGTCACCGGCTGGAAGATCATCGGCTACACGGGGGCACTGATGTTTGGCGGCCGCTGGCTGGTGCAGTTCGTCGCCTCCAAACGTGCCGGCCGACCCGTCATCCCCCGGATGTTCTGGTACATGAGCGTGCTCGGCAGTCTGATGACCCTGAGCTACTTCGTCTTCTCGCCCAAGCAGGACTCCGTCGGCGTGTTGCAGAATCTCTTCCCCACCTTCACCGCCCTCTACAGCCTCTATCTGGATATCCAGCACCGGGGCTGGAAGCGGGACAAGCTCGTCAATGACAATGAGATCCGCCATGGTAAATGACCGCTCACTGCTCAATCAGAGCTCCCTCGGCTGGCTGCTGCTGATCGCCCTGATCGTGCTGGGGGCCGGCCTCGGCCTGCGGGACCCCTGGCCCGCCGACGAGCCGCGCTTCGCCCTGATCGCCAAGGAGATGGTGGAGAGCGGCCAATGGCTCTTCCCCATGCGTGGCGGCGAGATCTATCCGGACAAGCCCCCCATGTTTATGTGGGGCATCGCCATCGGCTATCTGCTGACCGGTTCCATCAAGGTGGCGTTTCTGCTGCCCTCCCTGCTGGCGGGTCTGCTGACCATACTGCTGGTGTGGGACATGGGCCGCCGCCTGTGGAACCCGGCGACGGGCTTCATGGCCGGGCTGCTGCTGCTGTTCACCGTCCAGTTCACCCTGCAGGCCAAGACGGCCCAGATCGATGCGCTGGTGACCTTCTTCATCACCCTCGGAGTCTACGGCTTCGTCCGCTTCCTGCTCTGTGACGGCGGCTGGCGCTGGTACTGGCTCGGCTGGTTTGCCGCCGGGCTCGGCATCATCACCAAGGGGGTGGGGCTGGTGGCCCTGCTGATCCTGCTCCCGGCAATCTGGACCCACAGGGAGAAGATCCGCGCCGCCTCCCGTGCCGACTGGCTGAAGGCACTAGCGGGGCCGCTGTTCATGCTGCTGGCCATCGGCCTGTGGCTGGTACCCATGCTGCTCGCCGTGGCCCAGAGCGGGGATCCCATACTGCAGGCCTATAGGGACAACATACTGCTGCGCCAGACGGTGACCCGCTACGCGAACGCCTGGCATCACGTCAAACCCTTCTGGTACTACCTCACCTCGGTGATCCCGCCGTTCTGGTTGCCGCTCTCCCTGCTGCTGCCCTGGCTGGTGCTGGAGTGGCGCAAGGCGGTGCAGGGGCAGGACAGGCGCATCATACTGCTGCTCGGCTACCTGGTGCTGGTGGTGCTGTTCTTCTCCCTGTCGCCGGGCAAGCGCGGCGTCTATGTCACGCCGGGCACCCCGGCGCTGGCGCTGCTGACCGCCCCCTTCATCGGCACTCTGCTGACGCGGGTCTGGCCGGGTCGCCTGTTGGGCGGGCTCGGCTGGTTGCTGGGGATAGTAGGGTTGGGGGGCGCGCTGGCACTGGCCTTCAGTGACAAGCTGGCGAGCAAGCTGGGCGAACTGGGGCCCGCCCCCTGGATCCCCCTGCTGGCGCTGGGGGTGGCCCTGCTGCTGATCAACGCCCTGCTGCGGCGGGCGCCGCTCAGCGCCATCTTCTGCTCGCTGGCGGTGGGTTGGCTGATCTACTCCACCTGGATCTGCGTGCGGCTCAACGACATGCGCACGCCGCAAGGGGTGATGGCACTGGCGGCCCAGAAGGTGCCGGCGGGCGACGAGCTGCTGCTGGCTGGCTTCAAGGAGCAGCACCTGCTGTTCAGCCAACAGCCGCTGCGCCACTACTCCTACCAGATGCCGGACGGGGAGCAGGCCCGCGAGGCGGCGGCCTGGGTGGCGGCCGCTCCCGGACGCTGGATATTGGGGGCCGCCGATCTGATGGTGCTGTGCTTCGAGCCCAACAAGATGGAAAACCTCGGCAATCGCCATCGCACCGATTGGCTGCTGGCGGGCGCGGACGCCATCAAGCCGGCATGCCAGGGGTTGACCCCCAAGCTGGAACCGTTCAGCTATCCCTGAGGCCGGGACCTAGCAAGAGGGGCTGCCAGTGGCAGCCCCTCTTCATTTTCAGCCCGTTGATTCGCGGTCAGACCCCATAGTAGGCCTTGTACCAGTCGACGAAGCTGGCGACCCCCTCAGGCAGTGCCACGCGGGGCCTGTAGCCGGTGGCATCGAACAGCGCCTCGGTATCGGCCCAGGTCGCCAGCACATCCCCGGGCTGCATGGGCAGCAGGTTGCGGATGGCCCGCTTGCCGAGCGCCGCCTCGATAGCCTCAACGAAGTCGATGAGCCGCACCGGGCTGCCATTGCCGATGTTGAAGAGGCGGTAGGGGGCCGGGCTGGTGTCAGCCGCCCCCTGCCAGCTCGGGTCGCCCTGGGGAGGCCTGTCCGCGACCCGGATCACCCCCTCCACAATGTCGTCGATGTGGGTGAAGTCCCGGCTAAGCGCACCCTGGTTGTAGATGTCGATGGGCTCATCGCTCAGGATGGCGCGCACGAACTTGAACAGCGCCATGTCGGGCCGTCCCCAGGGGCCGTAGACGGTGAAGAAGCGCAGGCCAGTGGTGGGCAGTCCGTAGAGGTGGGAGTAGGAGTGGGCCATCAACTCGTTGGCCTTCTTGCTCGCCGCATAGAGGGAGACGGGGTGATCCACCCCGTCCGAGGTCTTGAACGGCATCTGCTCGTTGAGACCGTAGACAGAGCTGGAGGAGGCGTAGACCAGGTGCTGCACCCCGTGATGACGGCAGCCCTCGAGGATGGTGAGCGTGCCGTTCAGATTGCTGTCGGCATAGGCGAACGGATTGTCCAGCGAATAGCGCACCCCGGCCTGGGCCCCCAGGTGGATCACCCGATCGAACCGCTCGCGGGCAAACAGCGCCGCCATGACGGGGCGATCGGCGAGATCGCACCGCTCGAAGCGAAAAGCGGGCAGTGGCAGCAACAGTGCCAGCCGCGCCTCCTTCAGGCTGACCTCGTAGTAGTCGTTGAGGTTGTCGATGCCGACCACCTGATGGCCGTCGCGACAGAGCCGCTGCGCCACATGGAAACCGATGAAGCCGGCGGCGCCGGTGACCAGATACTTCATCGTGTCTGCTCCAGGCTGTCGCCACGGCCGATGGCATAGTAGGTGAAGCCGCGCTGGTGCAGGCGGGCCGGATCATAGAGGTTGCGGCCGTCGATGATGACGGCCTGCTTCAGGGTACGCTGAACAAGCTCGAAGTCCGGGGCGCGGAACTGCTGCCACTCGGTGCAGATGAGCAGGGCGTCCGCCCCCTTGAGCGCCGCCTCCTGGGTGCCGCACAGGGTCAGATCGTCGCGCAGGCCATAGAGGTGCTGGGCCTCGGTCATGGCCTGGGGATCGAACGCCTGTACCTTGCCGCCGGCGGCCCAGATCGCCTCCATCAGCACCCGGCTCGGCGCCTCCCGCATGTCGTCGGTGTTGGGCTTGAAGGCCAGTCCCCAGAGGGCGAAGGTGCGCCCCGTCAGATCGGCGCCGAAGTGCTGCTGCAGGCGCTCGATGAGCTTGTGTTTCTGGCGATCGTTGACCCGCTCCACCGAGCGCAGCAGGGGCGCATCACAGCCGATCTCGCCCGCGGTGTGGATCAGCGCCTTGACGTCCTTGGGGAAGCAGGAGCCGCCGTAGCCGCAGCCGGGATAGATGAAGTGGTAGCCGATGCGCGGATCGGCGCCTATGCCCTTGCGCACCGACTCGATGTCGGCCCCCAGCTTCTCCGCCAGATTGGCCATCTCGTTCATGAAGGAGATCTTGGTGGCCAGCATGGCGTTGGCGGCGTACTTGGTCAGCTCGGCGCTGTGCAGGTCCATGTGGATGATGCGATCCCGATTGCGGTTGAAGGGGGCGTAGAGCTCCTCCAGCAGGGAGAGGGCATGGGCGGAGTCGGTACCTATGATGATGCGATCCGGCCGCAGGCAGTCGGCCACCGCGGCCCCCTCCTTGAGGAATTCCGGGTTGGAGACCACCTCGAGCGGGAAGTCGACGGCGCGCTCGCGCAGTATGCCGGCGATATGCTGGCGTACCCGGCTGGCGGTGCCGACCGGCACTGTGCTCTTGTTGACCACCACCTTGCTGCCCTGCATCAGGCGGCCTATGGTGCCGGCCACCGCCAGCACGTGCTGCAGATCGGCCGAGCCGTCCTCATCCGGCGGGGTGCCGACCGCA
This sequence comes from Aeromonas sp. sif2433, assembly GCF_019218705.1. NCBI lineage: Bacteria > Pseudomonadati > Pseudomonadota > Gammaproteobacteria > Aeromonadales > Aeromonadaceae > Aeromonas > Aeromonas sp. sif2433. Next base: position 95,990 of record NZ_JAHUXD010000010.1, on the reverse strand, counting down.
ATGAAGATAAGCTCGGCGAAGCCCACCCCCTCGGCCACATCCGTGGTGAAGTGCAGGCGGCCGGCCTGATGGTTGGCCTGCACCATGGGGGCGAGGCCCGGCTCGAAGATGGGAATGATGCCCTCTTTGAGGCGCTCGACCTTGGCCGCATCCACATCCACACAGGTCACCCGGTGACCCATCTCGGCCAGCACGGCGGCCTGAACCAGCCCCACATAACCTATCCCGAATACGGCGACTCTCATCTGCTGTTGCTCCTTGATGCAGGCAGTTGCAAGGCATCCATTCTAGAACGATTCAGGGCGCCGGGCAGCGGCTTGTGTCTGGTTTTTCAGGCTGGAGTCAGGCTCGGGCAGGGGAGTGGGGGATTTTGGTGCAAGGGTTGTAACGCAGCGCTGACGCGCACCATTTTGGGGCGTCCGAGCCCGCTCTTGTGATCTGGCTCACTCAAAATGGACACTGTGGCCATAACGAAGCCCTGACCACTGGGCTCGCGCCCGCCAGACTGGGCCAGAAGACACTCTTTTCACTTCGCTATTGGACACCGGTTATGGATAACACCCCCCGCTCCGTGCATCCGCTCTATGAGGATGTGCTCGCCCTGCTGACCGCGGCAGGCTTCGTCTCACTCGGCATCTTCCTGTTTCACCAGGTCGGGCTGCTCACCGGCGGCACCGCCGGCCTGGCGCTGCTGCTGCAGCAGGTCACCGGCCTGAGCTTCGGCCTGCTGTTCTTCGGCATGAACCTGCCGTTCTATGCCCTGGCCTGGCTCAGGATGGGGCCACGCTTCACCCTCAATACCTTCGCCTCGGTGGCGGCGGTCTCCTTCATGACGGATCACCTCAACGCCGTGCTGCAGATCGGCAAGATTGACCCCGCCTACGCGGCGCTGATCGGGGGTACCCTGATCGGCATGGGGCTGCTCATCATGTTCCGCCACAAGTCGAGCCTGGGTGGCTTCAACATCCTGGCGTTGTTCATCCAGGACAAGTGCGGCATCCGGGCAGGCAAGCTGCAAATGGGGCTGGATTGCACCATAGTCATCGGCTCCTTCTTCGTGGTCTCCCCCTGGCTGCTGGGGCTCTCGGTGGTCGCGGCCATCATCTGTAACCTGGTGTTGACACTCAATCACAAGCCGGGCCGCTACCAGATCGCCTGAGCAGACATCAAGGCTGACGTGCAATGACAAGTCGGGTCGTCACCAGATCGCCAGATCAGCCCCATCAGCAGAAACAAACAGAGCGCCCAAAGGCGCTCTGTTTGTTTCTGCATTTCGCTGGCAATTAGCGGTCACACCACCATGGGCAGGCCGGTGTCAGGGTGGTGCAGCACCTGGGCCGGGTAGCCATAGAGGCGGGCGATGAGCTCGGGGGTGAGCACCTCGGTCGGGGCGCCGTCTGCCATCAGCCGGCCTTGCTCCAGCATCACCAGCCGATCGGCGTAGCGGGCCGCCAGGTTCAGATCGTGCAGCACCACCAGCACCGCGGTGTTGCGGCCGGCGAGGGCGCGCGCCATGGTGAGCAGCTGATGCTGGTACTTGAGATCGAGTGCCGAGGTGGGCTCGTCGAGCAGCAGCAGGCGGGGGGCCTGTGGCTCGTCCGGCGCTTGCCAGATCTGGGCCAGCACCCGGGCAAACTGCACTCGCTGGCGCTCCCCGCCCGACAGGCCGGGATAGAGGCGGCCGGCCAGGTGTTCGACCCCCGCATGGGTCATGGCGGCCTGCACTATCTCGTCACGACGGCTGCCGGGTTCGGCGTGGGGCAGTCGCCCCATGGCCACCACCTCCTCACACAGGAACGGGAAGCTGAGGGACGAGCTCTGGGGCAGCACCCCGAGCCGGTGGGCCAGCTCGGTGCCAGCCCAGGCCTGCCGGGCGCGGCCAAACAGGTGGATCTCGCCGCCATATTCCAGCTCGCCGGTCAGGCACTTGAGCAGCGAGCTCTTGCCCGCCCCGTTCGGGCCGAGCAGGGCGGTCAGGGTACCGGACTGCAGCGACAGGCTGAGCCTGTCCAGGATGGGGCGCCCCCCCCGGCACAGGTTGACATCCTGACAGTCGAGCAGGGGCGATGGGGATGATCCGGGCAAGATGACAGTCTCCTGTTACAGCGTCTGGCGACTCTTGACCAAGAGCCAGATGAAGAAGGGGGCGCCGAGCAGGGCGGTGATGATGCCGACCGGCAGCTCGGCCGGGGCCAGCAGGGTGCGGGCCAGCATGTCCGCCCCCAGCAGCAGGGCGGCACCGAGCAGGGCCGAGAGCGGCAGCAGCCGGACGTGGTTGGGGCCGGCCAGCAGTCGCACCAGGTGGGGGACCACCAGGCCGACGAAGCCGATCATGCCCGCCACCGCCACCGCCACGCCGACCCCGGCGGCGGTGAGCAGGATGAGCCGCCGCTTGAGGGATTGCACGTTCACTCCCAGGTGGCGCGCCTCGCCCTCGCCCAGCAGCAGGGCATTGAGGGGGTTGGCGTCGCGCATGAACAGCAGCAGCAGCGCGACCAGGGTCGCCAGCGCCAGCGCCACGTCCACCGGCTTGCCGGCGGCCAGGGAGCCCATCTGCCACAGGCTGAGGTTGCGCAGCATCTGATCGTCGGCCAGGTAGGTGAGCAGCCCGATCACAGCACCGGACAGAGCCGTGATGGCGACCCCCGCCAGCAGCATGACGGTGACCGAGGTGCCTCCCTCGCGGGTGCCCAGCAAATAGACAAGCGTGGTGGTCAGGGCGCCGCCGAGGAAGGCGAGCAGGGGCAGCAGACCGAGACCGAGCAGGCTCTGCAGCTGCTGGCCGAGGGGGGCCAGCAGCACTATGGCCAGGGCGGCGCCCAGCGCCGCACCACCGGAGACCCCTATGATGCCGGGATCGGCGAGGGGGTTGCGAAACAGCCCCTGCATCACGGCGCCACAGAGACCGAGGATGCCCCCCACCGCGATGCACAGCAGGGTGCGGGGCAGGCGGATCTCTTGCACTATCAGCAGCTTGTGCGCCTCTATCCCGCTCTCTGCGCCGGCGAACAGGGCCTGCAGGCTCTCGGCTAACGACAGGGACATGGGCCCGGTCGCGAGCGAGCCGACCAGTAGTAGCGCCAGGGCACCGCAGGTGAGGCCGAGCAGCCAGGGCAGTGGCAGACGCATCATGAACCCTGCCGGATCCACTGGGCGATCTGGTTGGCCTGTTGCAGGGAGCGCAGGCTGAGGCCCCCTTGCAGGGCATGACCGTCGATGGCGTGGATGGCCCTGTTCTTGCCCGCCGGGGTGGCGGCCAGCGCCGGCACCTGGGCCAGCACGCTGTCGACGTTCTGATATTGTTGCCAGTCACGGCCGCTCACCAGCACCAGGTCCGGCTGCAGCTCGATCAGGGATTCGGTGGAGACGGGCTTGTAGTCGTGCAGCTGGGCCACCGGGTTGACGCCGCCGGCCAGGGTCACCAGGGCGCTGGCGGTGGTGTTGCCCCCGGCGATGCTGGTGGGTTGGCCCTTGTGCAGCAGCAGGAAGGCGACCCTGAGCGGCTTGTTCTGTCTGGCCTGGGCCGCCAGCTGGTCGCTCTGGCTGGCGATTTCGGCCTTCAGCTTGGCCCCCGCGGCCGGGTTGTCCAGCAACTGGGCCAGGGTATCGATCCGCTGGTTGAGGTTATCCAGCGTCGGCGCCGTGGCCATGACCTCGACCTTGACGCCGGCGCGGCGCAGCTGATCCAGTGTAGAGTTGGGGCCCATCTCGTCGCTGCCGACCAAACGGGTCGGTGCCAGACTCAGGATCCCTTCGGCGGCCAGGGCGCGGTGATAGCCGACCTTCGGCAGTCCCTTGGGCTCGGGGCTGCTGACATCGGTGGCGATCAGGCTGGACTCGCCGCCGAGCGCCAGGATCAGCTCTGTGGTGGCCGGGCCGACGCTGACGATGCGCTCTTGCGCCATGGTGGACAGGGAAAGGGTGGCGCAGCTCAGCAGGCTGAGTGCGAGGGCAAGGCGACGGCCCATGCGACCTCCGAAGGGTAAATGAAGTGGAATTGCCGCCGAGAATATCAAGCCTAGATGGAAAATGCACTGATAATGAAAGCGATTATCAATTGCACTTGAGGCTCTGCTTTATTACAGTATTCGCCGCGAGACTGAGCACAAGAATCAGATCATCCAAGGGAGAACCGATGAGCATTGCACAACGCATTCATGAGCTGCTGGCACAAGATCCCGGCGCCCATCCCTCCAGCATTGCCGCCCAGCTGGCGGTCAGCGAATGGGAGGTGGTGCGCCACCTGCCCGCCGAGCTGGTGACCCTGGTACCGGGCGAGCAGGCCGAGGCCCTGCTGGCGGATCTGGCCAGCTGGGGTCAGGTGACCACCATCGTCGAGTCCGACGGCTCCATCTTCGAGGTGAAGGCGCCTTTCCCCAAGGGCAAGACGGCCCGTGGCTACTACAACCTGATGGGCCGCGATGGCGAGATGCACGGCCACCTCAAGCTCGACAACGTGGTCCAGGTGGCCCTGGTCAGCAAGCTGTTCATGGGCAAGGAGGGGCACTCTTTCCAGTTCTTCGGCCACAGCGGTCGCTGCATTTTCAAGGTCTATCTGGGACGTGACGAACAGCGTCAGCTGTTGCCGGCTCAGGTGGAGCGTTTCATGGCCCTGCGCCGCCAGTATCAAGAGGAAGTCAAAGCATGAGTGAACGTCAGGAACGTCTGCAGAACCGTCTGCAACCGGAGATCCGCGAGTTTCGTGACGGTTGCCGTACCCTGCAGCTCGCGACCGTGGACAGCGAAGGCAACCCCAATGCCAGCTACGCCCCCTTCGTGCTGCAGGAGGACGGTTACTATGTGCTGATCTCCGAGATCGCCCGCCATGCCCGCAACCTGCAACAGGTGCCCAAGGTATCGCTGATGCTGATCGAGGACGAGACAGGTGCCCGCGAGCTGTTCGCCCGCAAGCGTCTGACCTTCGATGCGGTGGCCGAGGTGGTGGCGCGGGATGACGAGCGCTGGAGCCAGGCGATTGCGGCCCTGGAGGGGCGCTTCGGCGAGATCGTCAAGGGGTTGTCCAACCTCAAGGACTTCGTGCTGTTCCGCCTCAAGCCCGAGCAGGGCCTGTTCGTCAAGGGCTTCGGCCAGGCGTTCCGGGTCTCCGGCGACGAGCTGGTGGACTTCGTACACCTGGTGGAAGGCCACAAGCGCGTCGACAACGGCGCCGAGTTGACCAGCGAGACCGACGCACCGGTCTGATGCTGGACTCACGAGATGCAAAACGGGCAGCCTGGGCTGCCCGTTTTTTTATGGGTTTGAACCGTGCTGACTCAGTCTTGCCAGGAGGCCAGATTGGGGAAGCCGAGCCGATCGGCCTGGGTGGCGGTCTCGTTGCACTCGCCCCGGATCTTCCAGGAGGTCTGGCTGAGGACTATGTAGCCACTGTGGCAATATTTGCGCTCGGCCAGGGTCTCGGTCAGCTGCTCGTCCTGCAGGGCCTCGCGGCGCTCCAGCAGGCTCTTGCTGTTGCGGCTGAGCCGGCTGTCATCGTCCTGCAACCGGCTCGGCAACTCCTCGAACGGGGCGGCCTCGAAGGTGAAGCGCTTGCTCCCCTCTTCGTTGATATGGGTGCGAAACAGGGGCGCAGGGCCATCCGGTGCCACCCCCGGCAATCCGGAGCAGGCCGTGATCGCCGGTAACAACAGCACAAGGGCAACGGCAGACAATAGACGCACACAAGACTCCAATCAGGTGATCACTTCAAGGCGGGCAGCTTAGCACGCCAGCGCAGGCTGAGCCGCCTCGAGCAACTGATCCGTGGTGAGCAGGGTCACGCTTCTGCCCTCTGGCAGGCTGAGGTGCTGCCACATCCAGTTGTGGTGCTCGATGATCTGGGCCGCGCTCAGGTGGGGACGATCGGCGGTGGTGTGACCATCGTTCAACACCAGCACCTCAAAGCCATGAGCCGCGGCACTGCGTACCGTGGTATCGACGCAAAAATCGGTGTTGCTGCCACAGAGGATCAGCCGGTCGACGGCCTGCTCGGCCAACAGGAAGGCCAACTCGGTCTCGAGGAAGCTGTCGCACGCCGTCTTGCGTACCCGGCTATCCCCCTTGGCGGGTTGCAGACCCGGGTGAAGTTGCCAGCCCGGGCTACCGGGCTCCAGCTCGTCGCCTGGCAGGTCGTCATGCTGGATGTAGATGACCCGGCCATGATGCTGTCTGACATGGGCCGCGGCCCGGTTGATGTTGGCCAGTACTTGTGGTTGCTGGTGATGGGTCGCTTTCATGACCCCTTGCTGCACATCGATGATCAGTAACACATCCATATTTTACCCGCCGTATCCTGAAAGATTAGGGTTGCAGCCATTGGCTGCAGTCACGGCTGCGGGATTGATGCAGCGCCCCCATATCTTGCTTCATTTCATCGGCATTTAGCCAGCGTTCCGGCAGGGGAGAGATCTTGACCCTGATCTCGGCGCTGCGCCCGGCGGGAACCTTGTCATCCGGTTGCGATCCTGTCTCCGGCACTATGAGCGCCACCTTGAGCGCCGGGTTGCGGCTGGCGATGCGGCTCGCGATCCCGAGCCCCCTCTCCACGTGGAAGTTGCCGGCGATGTGCATGATGCGCCGGCCGGGGTGCTGTTTGAGATAATCGACCATGCTCTCGGCCATGGTGTCGTCCCAGCTGGTCTGGGCGGCGAAGCGGCGGGCGTTGCCGTCGGCGTCCCCATGGTGCATCGAGGCCATAAATTTCTGGCGGTAGGGATCATCGCTGAGCGTGAGCTCGCGGGCGAGCTGGCTGCGGCGGCTGGCCGGCAGCTTGTCGAGCCACTCGGGGCCCTCCTGGCCGACACAGCTGACCAGCGGCTTGGGGGCGTTGGCGGCGATGACGCTCAGGCGCTGCGCCTTGGCGAACTCCACCAGCGGGCGATAGTCGCTCGGGTAGTTGGGCCAGGCGTGGCCCTCGCGGATCAGCGTGGACTCACCGATGCGCCCGGCCAGATAGGCATCCAGCACGGGTTGATCGGCGCGGCTGAACTGCTCCATGGAGAGCACCAGTGCCCGGCCATCGGTCCGGGATGTCTCGGCCAGACCCGCCAGCAGATTCGCCTGCAACAGGTGCACGGCCGGGTGGGTATGCAGTTCGCCCACCAGCACTATGTCGGCATCTGCCACCCGCTCCAGCGCCTGCGCCAGGCTGAGTGGCTGCTCGCTCTGCCCTTCGCTGAGTTGATAGTGATAGAGGGTCCGGGGCGCCTCGCTCTGCGGTGGGGTGGCGCAGGCGGCCAGCAACAGGGGCAGGGCGAGCAGGGGCAGTCGTCGAGTCATGGCAATCTCACAGTGGACGAGGCGCTGTGCCATACGATGGCAGCATGGCGAGCAGGAAAAAAGAGGGGGCCAGTGTAAAACCTAACTGAGACAAAGTGAAATGAGAATGATTCACTTTATTATTGATCTTTGTCGCTGGCTGAGTAATATGCCCACGGTTGATAATAATTCTCAATAAGGACTTTGCAGTGGCGCACAACAACACCCCCTCACTAATTGCCCTCGCCGTGGCGGCCGGCCTCGTTTCCCCGGCCTTCGCCGCAGACAAGAAAGCCGATGAAGTCATGGTCGTCAGCGGCTCCAGGATGGAGCAGAAGCTGGAGGATGTCTCTGGTCCCATTGCCGTCATCACCGCCGAACAGATCGAAGAACAGGTCGTCAGCAACGTCGCCGACCTGTTCCGCTACGAGCCGGGTGTGAGTGTGCAGGGCGGGGCGGGGGATGCCCAGACCTTCACCATCCGTGGTATGAGCGAGAACCGGGTCAAGGTAGTGCAGGATGGGGTGCGCCAGAACGACGCCTACAAGAACGGCGGGGTCGGCCAGACCTATTTCGATACCGACATGATCAAGCAGGTCGAGGTGGCCAAGGGGCCGGCCTCCGCCGCTTACGGCTCGGATGCGCTGGGTGGCGTCATCGCCATCACCACCAAGGATGCCGGCGACTTCCTAAAGGGCAGGGACAGCTATCTGGATGCCACCACTGGCTATGCCTCCAGCAGCCACCAGAACATGGCCGGCTTCACCGGCGCCCTGCGCACCGGCGAGTTCGAGAATCTGCTGCGCTACACTTGGCGTGATGGTGGTGTGACCCAGAACTATGACGGCGACAAGGACGAGTTCGACATTCTCAGCCAGGCCGTGCTGTTCAAGAGCAAGTGGAATGTCAGCGACGATCAGTTCCTGAAGCTGACCGTCGACTACTTCACCGAAGGGCAGGATCCGGATGCCGTCGACCTGACCAAGGTGGGCTCCATCTTCAAGCAGCCGATCACCGACAAGGACACCGACAACCTCTCCCTGGTGCTGGATCACGGCCTGGCCCTGAACACCGCCTGGGCCGATCGCATCGACAGCAAGCTCTATTACACCCGCACCAAGCAGACCCTGGATCAGTACGCCTCCTCCAAGTACCCGGTCAAGCCGAACAACCCCTATGTGACCAAGACCTCCCTGGATCACAACGGCTTCAAGCAGGAGAGCCTGGGTGCCCAGGTGAAGTTCAGCAAGGCGCTCGACAGCCAGCGCCTGGCCTGGGGTGTCGAGTATGAGCACACCGACAACGAGCGTACCCGCTTCAAGGCGCCGGCCACCCCGGGCGACTTCGTCGGCTACAGCGAGCTGAGCTTCCCCTCCACCACCAGCGAGCGCAGCGCGCTCTGGGCCTTCGACGAGATCAAGTTTGGCGAGCGCTGGGTGCTGACCCCGGGTGCCCGTTACGACTACTACCGGATGACCCCGGACGAGGATCCTGCCTATACCGGCGAGAACCTGCAGAAGATCTCCGAGGGAGAGTTCTCCCCCAAGCTGGGTCTGGTGTTCAAGGCGCACGAGGCGGCCAACCTGTTCGCCCAGTACAGCCACGGCTTCAAGGCGCCCATGTATGACAGCGCCTTCTCGACCCTGAACCATCAGGCGTACGGCTATCGCATCGAACCGAACCCGAACCTGAAACCCGAGAGCAGCGACGGCATCGATCTGGGGGTGCGTGGCAGCGCCGGCGGCTTCAGCTACGAAGTGGCGACCTTCTACAACAAGTTTGATGACTTCATCGAGATGGTGCAGATCGGCTCGGAAGGGCGCACCGCCATCTACCAGTACCAGAACCTGGACAAGGCGACCACCAAGGGGGCCGAGGTCAAGGCCGATTACTGGTTGAACGACGTGGTCAACCTGTGGGGCAACCTGGCCTATATCGACGGCAAGGACGGGGATGGCAACTACATCAACAGCCTGAGCCCGCTCAACGGCAGCCTGGGTGTGCGACTGGAGCAGCCGAACTGGAACATCAACACCGCCCTGCGCTTCGCCGATGACATGGACAAGGTGCGCAAGGATGCCAGAGGCAACGACAACATCAAGAGTGCCGGTTGGGGCGTGGTGGATATCTTCGCCCAGTTCAAGCCGATGGAGGATCTGCAGCTCAACGTCGGGGTCTTCAACCTGTTTGACAAGGAGTACGCCAGCTACGAGAGCATCACCGGCCTGAGCGCCACCAGCAGCACCAGCAACCTGACCGAGCCGGGCCGCAACCTGAGCGCCCGCGTCAAGTACGTGTTCTGATACGCAAAGTGACAGTGATGAAGAAGGGGCCGGATGGCCCCTTTTTTTATGGACGAAAACGGCGCCGTGCCCGCCACAAAAAAGAAACCCGCACGGGGCGGGTAGAAGGATTGCAACACTAACCAGGAGGAGGTGTTATTCAGTAGACCGGGGTATGTGACAAAGGTTCAACTTTATTGATATTTATGATTTTTACTGCCCGCGACCCCAGGGGATCCCCGCGCCAAAATCGGTTATCATTTGTCCCCCATGCACCTTGGTCGAGTCCCTATGCCCGCCTTCTCCTGGTTAGCCCTGTTCTTCGGCGCCTTCTACTTCGTCTACGGCGCCTATCTGCCGTTCTGGTCGCTCTGGCTGGAGGGCATAGGGGTGAGCGCCGAGCAGATCGGGCTGTTGCTGGGGGCCGGGATGGCGATCCGTTTCGCCGGCAACCTGCTGGTGATGGGCCAGATCAAGGGGGCCAGCCACCTGCTGCCGGTCACCCGACTGCTCTGTCTGCTGAGCCTGCTGGCCTTCCTCGGCTTCTACCTCAGTCACAGCCTCTGGTGGCTGGTGCCGCTGACCCTGGTGGCGAACTTCATCTACCCGACCCTGATGCCGGTGGGGGAGGCGCTGGCCACCCGCATGGTGGTGCAGGCCCACCTCGACTATGGCAAGGTACGGCTGTGCGGCTCCTTTGCCTTCATCGTCGCTTCCACCCTGGTCGGCGCCCTGGTGGGCAACTTCGGCAGCGACTGGGTGTTGCACTCCATGGTGGCGGGGCTGCTGGCGATGCTGGTGCTGAGCTGGTTGCCGCTGCAGCCGGCGCCCCAGGATCGCCAGGGAGAGCGGGCCAAGGCGTCGCTGCGGGACACGCTGCGATCGACTCCCATGCGCCGCTTCCTGCTCATCACCGCCCTGCTGCAGGGCAGCCATGCCGCCTATTACGGCTTCAGCGCCATCTACTGGAAGGCGGCGGGCTATAGCGGCACCACCATCGGCTATCTGTGGGCGCTGGGGGTGGTGGCGGAGATCGGCATGTTTGCCGCGGACAAGCGCTTCCTCAACCGCTTCGGGGCCCAGACCCTGTTTCTGGTGGGGGCCGTCGGCTGCGTGGTGCGCTGGAGCCTGCTCGGTGCCTCCAGCGAGCTGCTGGTGCTGGTGCTCGGCCAGCTGCTGCACGCGGTCACCTTCTGCGTCAGCCACCTCGGCGCCGTACGCTTCATGACGCGCCAGCTGCCCGCCGAACAGCTGATCCCCGCCCAGGCACTCTATGCCGCGCTCGGGCTCGGCATGACGGTGGCGGCGCTGATGACCCTGTGCGGCCTGCTGTTCGAGCCGCTGGGAGGCGGCATCTTCTTCATCATGGTGCTGGTGGTGCTGCCGGTCTTCGTCCTGCGTCTGCGCGGGCCGGCCGAGGGGACGCCGGCATGAGTGACGCTCGCCGCGGAGCATGACAGGAGTCCGCCGTCTCTCTAGACTGGCGTGGCTTTCAACACATCTGGACAAGGGAAGTATGTAGATGCACCAAGGATGGCTGCTGATCGGGTTGTCGCTCGCCTATCTGGGATTGTTGTTCCTGATCGCCTTCGTGGCGGACAAGAACAAGCGCCGTCGCCTCAAGGGGCAGCCCCTGCTCTACAGCCTGTCGCTGGCGGTCTACTGCACCTCCTGGACCTTCTTCGGCACCGTCGGCCAGGCCAGCGAATCCCCCTGGTCGCCGGTGCCCATCTACCTCGGCCCCATGCTGGTGTTCCTGTTTGGCTGGCGCCTGCTGGCCCGCCTCATCCTGGTGGCCAAGCGCGAGCACATCACCTCCATCGCCGACTTCATCGCCGCCCGCTATGGCAAGTCCCAGCGCCTCGCCATGGTGATCAGCCTGATCGCCATCATGGGGATACTTCCCTACCTGGTGCTGCAGCTCAAGGCGATCGTCACCGGGCTGGATCTGCTGATGGCCAACTCTGTGCCCGTCGGTACCCTGGGATCGACCGCCAGCAGCAGCGCCGGGCTGGCCCTCGGCGTCGCCCTGTTGCTGGCGCTGTTCAGCATCTTGTTCGGCACCCGCAATCTGGATGCCACCGAGCATCACCGCGGCATGGTGGTGGCCATCGCCTTCGAGTCGGTGGTCAAGCTGCTCGCCTTCATGGGGGTGGGGGGCTTCGCGCTCTGGCTCATCATCGCTAAGCCGAGCCCGGTCCGCAGCCAGGTGACCGACGACTTTCTCGATGCCGTGGTGGCGGTCACACCGGGGAGCCTGCTGGAGCTCGCCATCTATACCCTGGTCGCCATGTGCGCCGTCATCTGTCTGCCGCGCCAGTTCCATGTGACTGTGGTGGAGAACAACCAGGGTCAGGATCTGCACTGGGCGCGCTGGCTGTTCCCGCTCTATCTGTTCCTGATGGGGCTCTTCATCTGGCCGCTGGCGCTGGCGGGCAAGCAGTGGGTCGGGGCCGGCATGGCCTCCGATACCTATGTCATCAGCCTGCCGATGTCGCTCGGCTACGACGGCATGGCGATGCTGGCGTTCCTCGGCGGCACCTCGGCGGCCACCGGCATGGTGATCGTCTGCACAATCGCCCTGGCCATCATGGTCAGCAACGATCTGGTGCTGCCTGTGCTGCTGCGGCGCTTCTGGCAGCAGGGGCGGGACGAGCGGCTGGTGCGGCTGCTGCTGCAGGTACGCCGGGGCGCCATACTGCTGATCCTGCTGGCGGCCTGGACGCTCTACCTCTGGCTCGGGGATCTCACCAGCCTGTCGCGCATCGGCTACCTGTCGTTTGGCGCCGTGGCCCAGTTCGCCCCGGCGCTGTTGCTCGGCCTCTACTGGCGTCACGGCAATCGCAAGGGGGTCTACCTTGGCCTGGCGCTCGGGGTCAGCCTCTGGTTCATCACCCTGCTGGCGGAGAGCGGCCTGCTGGCGGGCTCGCCGCTGGAGGCGCTGCTGGCGCCCCCCGACTGGCCCGCGTTCCGGGATCTGAGCCTGGGTGCCTGGTGCATCTTCCTGAGCCTGCTGCTCAACCTGCTCGGCTACGTGGCGGGCTCCCTGCTGTCGCGGGCGGCGGTGAGCGAGCGGCTGCAGGCGGCGAACTTCGTCGGCAAGCCGAGCCGGGATACCACGGCGCTCTATCAGGCGCGGGTCTCGGTCAAGGAGCTGGAGATGCTGGCGGCCCGCTTCGTCGGCTCGAGCCGGGTCAAGCGCGCCTTCGGTCGCTTCGCCGGCGAGCGCGGCGGCACCCTGGCGCCCCAGATGCAGGCGTCGGCGGAGCTGATCGCCCACACCGAGCGGCTGCTGGCGGGGGTGTTCGGCACCTCGTCCGCCCGGCTGGTGCTGGCCTCGGCCCTGCAGGGGCGCAACATGCAGCTCGAGGAGATCGCCACCATAGTGGACGAGGCCTCCGACGTGTTCCGCTTCAACCGGGGGCTGCTGCAGGGGGCCATAGAGCACATGGGACAGGGCATCTCGGTGGTGGACAGGGAGCTCAAGCTGGTGGCCTGGAACCGGCGCTACATAGAGCTGTTCCACTACCCGATCGGCCTCATCCAGGTGGGGCGCTCCATCGAGGAGATCATCCGCTACAACGCCGAGCAGGGGCTGTGCGGCGCGGGTGAGATCGAGGCCCATGTGGCGCGGCGGGTCGCCTTCATGCAGCGTGGCAGCCCTCATGTCTCGGCGCGGGAGCGGCCGGATGGGCGGGTGATCGAGATGCAGGGCAACCCCATGCCGGCCGGCGGCTTCGTGATGACCTTCACCGACATCACCCCGTTTCGGGCGGCGGAGCGGGTGCTGCGCGAAGCCAACGAGCACCTGGAGGCGCGGGTGGCCGAGCGCACCCACGAGCTGTCCGAGCTGAACCGTCAGCTGCTCTCGGTGAACCAGCAGGTGGAGCGGGCCAATCACTCCAAGAGCCGCTTCCTGGCGGCGGTGAGCCACGATCTGACCCAGCCCCTCAACGCCGCCAAGCTGTTCACCTCGTCGCTGCTGGAGATGCTGCCCCAGGCGGGGGAGCAGGCCCGCATCGCCCGCCACATCGACGATGCGCTGGGGGCGACCGAGGATCTCATCACCGATCTGCTCGACATCTCGCGGCTCGAGGCGGGCAAGTTCAAGGCCAGGAAGCTCGATTTCGCCCTGAGCGACGTGTTCGACAACCTCAAGGCGGAGTTCGGGGTGCTGGCCCAGGCGAGCGACATCCAGTTCTCGGTGGTGGAGAGCAGGCTGGCCGTGTACAGCGACGTGCGCCTGCTGCGGCGGGTGCTGCAGAACTTCCTCACCAATGCGTTTCGCTACAACCCGGCCGGCCGGGTGCTGCTCGGCTGTCGCCGGCTGGGGGACAAGGTGCGCATCGAGGTGTGGGACAACGGCCCCGGCATCCCCGTCGACAAGCAGGAGGCCATCTTCGACGAGTTCTCCCGCCTCGATCACTCGCGCACCGCCAGGGAGCAGGGACTGGGGCTGGGGCTCGCCATCGCCCGCGGCATCTCGCTTGTGCTGGGTCACCCACTCTCCCTGCGCAGCTGGCCGGAGGCGGGCTCGGTGTTTGCCATCACCCTCAACCTCGCGACCCGGCCTGTGATGCCCGCGCTGGTGGCGGCGCCCGCCCCGCGCGACAGCCAGCTGGAGGGGGTCAGGATCCTCTGCATCGACAACGAGGACGATATCCTCACCGCCATGCACTCCCTGCTGGGGCGCTGGGGCTGCGAGGTGCGTTGCGCCCAGAGCCTGGTGCAGGCGGAGGCGCTCATCACCGACGGCTTCCAGCCCCAGCTGGTGCTCTCCGATTATCACCTGGATGACGGCAAGACCGGGCTGCAGGCGCTGCACATGATCCGGCTGGCCCATGGCAACGGCATCGGCGGCATCATCATCAGCGCGGATCGCAAGAGCGAGTTGCAGGCGCAGATCCGCGAGCACGGTTACGGCTATGTCAGCAAACCGGTCAAGCCGCTCAAGCTGCGGGCGCTGATGAACAGCTTGCTGTTACCTGTACGCTGATCAGATTGTCGGGGGCAAGACAGTGAGCCAACTCACAGAATTAATCGCCGACAGGCCGGATCGGGAGTAATCACTTCATCCACTTATTGGGGGTGTTACGGGCGGTTCTCTGCATAATCGCGGCCAACTGGCAATAGTGAGTCCCATTCACTGTCATTTTTACTAGGTGGCGCGGGTCACGCGCTCATCTATAGTCATTCGGCGATTATTTTCATCGCAAATCAAGTTGTGCAAAAAAGGCAAACCGGATGAAAGTCCGGGACGCAAAGCCTCCGGTCTAAGGGTCAGAGTACCTAGGATAGCGGGGCCACCACAGGTTGTTTCGTCCATGGGCCAAGCCATGGTGCGATGTCGTCTGCGTTACCTGGCCGGTTGCGTTGCCTTTTTTCGTTGTTTATTCCAAAAACGAAAAAGGATGTTCACCTATGTTAAGTCCAAAACCTTCCCTGCTGGCGCTCCTGGTCGGGGGGCTCTGCACCACCTCCGCCTTTGCCGCGCTCCCCGGCAAACCCACCATCGGCTGGGGCGAAACCAAGTTCGCCATCGTCGAGGTGGATCAAGCCGCCACCTCCTACAACAAGCTGGTCAAGGTCCACGCCGATGGCGCCCCGGTCAGCGTGAGCTGGAACCTCTGGTCCGGCGAGCTGGGCCAGACCGCCAAGGTGCTGCTCGATGGCAACGAGGTCTGGTCCGGCGCGGCCTCTGCCGCCGGCACCGCGAACTTCAAGGTGACCAAGGGGGGGCGCTATCAGATGCAGATCGCGCTCTGCAACGCCGAGGGTTGTACCCTCTCAGACAAGAAAGAGATCCTGGTGGCCGACACCGATGGCAGCCACCTGGTGCCGCTCAAGGCGCCGCTGCAGGAGAACAACAAGCCTTACGCCAACAAGTCCGGCAAGGTGGTCGGTGCCTACTACGTGGAGTGGGGCGTCTATGGCCGCAAGTTCACCGTGGACAAGATCCCGGCCCAGAATCTGACCCACATCCTCTACGGCTTCACCCCCATCTGCGGCGGCAATGGCATCAACGACAGCCTCAAGGAGATCTCCGGCAGCTTCGAGGCGCTGCAGCGCTCCTGTGCCGGGCGGGAGGACTTCAAGGTCTCTATCCACGATCCCTGGGCCGCCATCCAGATGCCGCAGGGCAGCCTCTCCGCCTTTGACGAGCCCTACAAGGGCAACTTCGGCAACCTGATGGCGCTCAAGAAGGCCAACCCCGATCTCAAGATCCTCCCCTCGGTGGGGGGCTGGACCCTGTCCGACCCCTTCTTCTTCTTCGGTGACAAGAGCAAGCGCGACCTCTTCGTGGCGTCCATGAAGGAGTACCTGCAAACCTGGAAGTTCTTCGACGGGGTGGATATCGACTGGGAGTTCCCGGGTGGCCAGGGGGCCAACCCCAGCCTGGGTGGCCCGAACGATGGCGCTACTTATGTGGCGCTGATGAAGGAGCTGCGCGCCATGCTTGATGAGCTGGAGGCCAGCACCGGTCGTCAATACGAGTTGACCTCGGCCATCAGCGCCGGTGGCGACAAGATTGCCAAGGTCGATTATCAGGCGGCCCAGCAGTACATGGACCACATCTTCCTGATGAGTTACGACTTCAGCGGCGCCTTCGACCTGCAGAACCTGGCCCACCAGACCAACCTGTTCGCATCCAGCTGGGATGCCAACACCAAGTACACCACCGACAAGGGCGTCAGGGCGCTGCTCGGCCAGGGGGTCACCCCGGGCAAGATAGTGGTCGGGGCGGCCATGTATGGCCGTGGCTGGAGCGGGGTGAACGGCTACCAGGCCGGCAATCCCTTCACCGGCAGTGCCACCGGCCCCATCAAGGGCACTTGGGAGAATGGCGTGGTGGATTACCGCGACATCGTCAACAACCGCATGGGCGCCGGCTGGGAGCAGGGCTATGACGAGACGGCCGAGGCGCCTTACGTCTTCAAGGCCAGCACCGGCGAGCTCATCAGCTTCGACAACGACCGCTCGGTCAAGGCCAAGGGGCAGTATGTGCTGGCCAACCAGCTCGGCGGCCTGTTTGCCTGGGAGATCGATGCCGACAACGGCGACATCCTCAACGCCATGCACGAGGGGCTCGGCAACGGGGACGGCGGCACCCTGCCACCGGTCAACAAGCCGCCGGTGGCCAATGCCGGCAGCGATCTGAGCGCCACGGGTCCGGCCGAGGTGACGCTCAATGGCAGCGCCTCTCATGATCCGGAGAACGGGCTGCTTGGCTACAGCTGGAAACAGGTCTCGGGCCCGCAGACCAGCCTGCTCGACGCCACTCAGGCCAAGGCACGGGTGGTGCTCGATGGGGTCAGCGCCGACATCAACCAGGTGTTTGAGCTGACCGTCACCGACGATCAGGGCCTCAAGGCCAGCGATCAGGTGGTGCTGACCAACAAGGCGCCGCAGCCGAACCTGCCACCCGTGGTAACGGTGCAGGACAAGGTCTCGGTGCAGGCGGGCAAGCAGGTGAGCATCAGCGCCAGCGCCACCGATCCCAACGGTGACAGCCTGAGCTATCAGTGGACTGTGCCGGCCGGTCTCAGCGCCAGTGGCCAGAACAGCAAGACCCTGGTGGTGACGGCCCCGAGCGTGACGGCCAACACGGATTACGAGCTGATCGTCACTGTGACCGACGGCGCCCTGGACAGCCAGGGTCAGACCCGCCTCACCGTGACCCCGGTCAGCGGGGGCGGCGAGTGCAATGCCACCGATCCGGACGCGGTCAACTGGCCCGCCTGGAAGGCCGCGACCACCTACAACGGGGGGGAGAAGGTGAGCCACAACCAGCTGGTGTGGCAGGCCAAGTACTGGACCCAGGGCAATGAACCTAGCCGCACCGCGGATCAGTGGAAGCTGATCAGCCAGGTACAGCTCGGCTGGGATGCCGGCGTGGCCTACAACGCCGGCGACCTGACCACCCACAACGGTCACAAGTGGAAGGCCCAGTACTGGACCAAAGGCAATGAGCCCGGCAAGCACGATGTCTGGCTGGATCAGGGCGCAGCCAGCTGCCCTTGATCCACAAAGGGGCGCGCGCCGCGCGCCCCTTTTTCCCATCGCAACGAGGATGCGGTTCGCCATCGGCGGATCGGCTGCGTTGCGCCGCAGGCACCAGGGTGCGCTGCGGTCGAAATTGAAGGATGTATGCAATGATAAAAACAAGAAAAATGAACAGCCTGGCGCTCGCCATGCTGGCCGTGGGAACCGGCGCTATGGCACAACAGAATTCCATCACCGGGGAGTGGCGCATGGATCAGGCGCCACCACGGATCTACAACCAGCAGGCCTGGGTCAATAACTTCGCCCTGCAACTGCCGCTCGGGGCGACCTTCGCCCCCCACATGACCGCCTGGGACGAGAACGATGGCGATCTCAGCGCCCGTATCAAGCAGCTCGGCACAGTGAACACCCAGCAGGTCGGCAACTATCTGGCCAAGTACGAGGTGCGCGATAACGGCTTGCCCGATGGGAATGGTTATGTGGGTGTGGGGGCAGGCACCACCACGTTTTCATTGCCCGTCACCGTCTATGATCCCGCCGTGGCCATCCCGAGCGAAACCCAGCAGTTGGGTACCCTCTGGCAGGAGACCCCCATGGCCGCGGGCATATTGAAGCTTGGTCCCGGCCAGAGCCTGAGCCGGGACATCAAGGTGGCCTCGTCCGGGCATCCCCTGAGTGGGGATGCGCTGGAGATCACCCTGTTCAGGGTGCAGGAGGGGCTCTGGGGCGGCAACAACCGTCAGTTCAGCCTGCGTCTCACCGACAAGGAGAGCGGCGAACTCGCCTACGAGGGCGGCGTCCTGCTCGGTTCAGGCAAGCAGTTGACCCCGACCGCCCCCATCAAGCTGCGGGCCGATCGGGACTATGAGTTCCGCCTGACCTATGTCTCCGGCCCGAGCGAACAGGGCTTTCGTGCCAACGAGGAGAACGAGCTCTGGTTGACGGCCGAGGGGCAGCAGACGCGGGAGGCGAACCCCTATGCCCAGGTGCTGCCCGATCCTGCCAACAAGCTGGCCTTCGACCCGGGCTTGGGCTCTGACATGAAGCAGAAGCTGCTCAGCAGCCGGGGCGAGCCGGAGGCGCTGTTGATCGGCAAGGTGCCGGGCCCGCAGCCGGTGACCCTGAGTTATCGCATCGCCAACCCCGCGCTGGCGAGCCTGCAGCTGGTGCAGGGCGAGACCCAGGATCGGCTGCAACTGCAGGGGCTGGCGGCGGGGGAGACCTGGCTCGAGATCCTGGCAGACTATCGGCTGGTGGAGCAGGTGCGGCTGTTCATCACAGCCCCCAAGGAGGTCAGCGTCTCCTACAGCTATATCGCCTTCCCCGGCGAGCGCCAGAGCCACCTGTGGGACGACGGCGCCACCATCATGGCGGACATGAGCCGCCGCTATGCCCCCTACAACATCAGCCTCAGCTGGGTAGACAACGGCGTGCTGGTGCACGAGTGGGACAAGAATGGCAATGGCCAGTCCAACGAGGCCGACCGCTCGGAGAAGGAGGCCCCATTTAACGAGGGCTGGATCCCGAATGCGGATCGGGTCTTCTCCAACCTCTATGTGCTGCGCGCCTACAAGGATGACGCCAGGGTGTGCAGCAGCATGGGAGGGGCCTCCTCCATCGGCATGGGCGCCGACAGCGGTGCGCCGCGCGCGGGCTACCGGAGCGCCTGCCCTGGCAACCATGCCGTCTATGGTCAGTCGATCACCCTGAGCCACGAGCTGGGCCACAACCTGGGGTTGTGGCACACGGGAGACGAGCCTTATCGGGAGAGCAACCTCATGACCGGAGGCCGCTTCGAGGGGGTCTTCTTCGCCAGCCAGTGGCGCACCATGCACCAGACCATAGAGGCGAGGATAGCGGCCGGCGATGCCGGGGTGAGCGAGCGCAATGACGAACCCGAGCTGCCGCCACCTGCGATCAATCTGCCGCCCCTGGCCAACGCCGGCGGCGATCTGAGCACCAGGGGCCCGGCCGAGCTGGTGCTCGACGGCGCCGCCTCCAGGGATCCGGAGAACGGTGCCCTGCGCTACCACTGGCAGCAGGTCGCCGGTCCGCAGGCGTCGCTGAGGGATGCCGAGCAGGCGCAAGCCAGGCTGAGCCTGGGCACAGTCGCTCAGGATACCCAGCTGGCGTTCGAGCTGCGCGTCACCGACGAGCAGGGGCTGGCGGCCGTGGATCGCATGGTGGTGAGCCACCAGGCGCCGCCGCCTAACCTGCCGCCCGTGCTGGCCGCGCTGGCACCCGCCTCGGTGCAGGCGGGCCAGCAGCTGAGCCTTACCGCCAGCGCCACAGATCCCAACGGTGATGCGCTCAGCTACCAGTGGACTGTGCCGGCCGGCCTCACCGCGACCGGTCAGAACAGTGCGACCCTGGTGGTCACGGCCCCGAGCGTGACGGCCAACACGGATTATGACCTGGCTGTGACCGTGACCGATGGCGCCCTGGATGCCCAGGGTCAGACCCGCCTCACCGTGACGCCGCTCGGCGGTGGCGGCGAGTGCAACGGCACCGATCCAGACGCGGCCAACTGGCCCGCCTGGCAGAGCGGCAAGGTTTACAACGGCGGCGACAGGGTTAGCCACAACCAGTTGGTGTGGCAGGCCAAGTACTGGACCCAGGGCAACGAACCACGCCGCGCCGCCGATCAGTGGGCGCTGCTCAGCCAGGTACAGCTCGGCTGGGATGCCGGCGTGGCCTACGGCGGGGGAGAGCTCAGCACCCACAACGGCCGCAAATGGAAAGCCAGGTACTGGACCAAGGGCAACGAGCCCGGCCGGCACGCTGTCTGGCAAGATCTGGGGGCGGCCAGCTGCCCCTGATCCCCAGGGGGTGTGCGTCGCATACCCCTTTCCCCACCGTGGCATCCCGGCAAGAGCGCCCTCAGGCCGCTCCCGCACGGGGCACGGATGTGGCGGGTGACCCCTTCGCTTGCAAGATTCCTACAACAGGGCATGTGGACATGCCCCATCACAATGAGCACCACGACAATGAAAATAACCCACATAGCCAGCCTGATCATGACGACGCTGGCGAGCGGCCCCCTGCTGGCCGCGGTTCAGGCTCCTACCGTTCAGGCACCCACGGTTCAGCTATTCAATACCCAGCCCGCGCTCAACGATCTGCAAGGCACGCTGGCGGCGCAGGTGCAGTTTGCCCAGAGCCAGATCCTGCCGGCCCATGCCGTCGAGGGGGACAACCAGCCAAGGCTGACGGCCCAGCGCAAGAGCCTGCTGCTGGTCAGACCCCTGCAAGCCGAGAGCGGCGTGCCGATGACGGTGACGGCGCGAGATGGCGCGGGGCAAACGCTCGGCACCCTGGCCCTCAATCCGCCTGAGCAGTTGCCGAAGACGGCCTATTACCTCGACGGCTCGCCGGAGGAGGGGGTCGACTTCACCCCTGGGGCCGGCACCACCAATGTCATTCGCAGCAGCGCCGAGCTGGCCCGGCTGAGCGATCCGGCCGGGGCCTTGCTGCTCGAGCGGTTGGGGCAACATGCCCTGGTGGAGATCCAGACCGCCGACGGCCAGTGGGTCAAAGAGATGCGGCTGCCGGGCGGGGCGGCGCTGGAGGGCAAGATGGTGCGTACCCGCTCCAATGCCGGCTACAACTCGACCGTCTACTACAGCGGTCGCCAGGTGACGCTCTCCCGTGGCCAGACCCTGCAGTTCAAATTCGTCGGGGGCCAGTGGATCCGGGACGGGGAGCTTGAGAACAACGGCATCCGCTATGCGAGCGACGCCTGGAGCGCCGTGCTGCCCGCCGACTGGATCCGGCCAGGCCTGGCCTTGCAACTCAGCCAGGGGGCCCTCAGTGGCGAGCTAACGGATCTGCAGATCGGGGCCCCGAGTGAGCTGATCATTCACACCATAGACCTCGGCATGCTGACCACACCGCGCGACCAGTTTGCCTTCGCCAAGGATCCCGAGGCCCATCGCGAGTACTTCCAGACGGTGCCGACCAGCCGGCTGATCGTCAGCCAGTATGCCCCGCTGTCGCTGCCTGAAGTCATGCTGCCGGATGGCACCCTGCTCACCGATTTCGATCCCGGCCAGGGCGGCTGGCACGAGGGCACCATGCGCCAGCGCATCGGCAAGGAGCTCATCTCTCTGGGCATCGACAACGCCAACTACGGCATCAACAGCACCGCCGGCGAGGGGGAGAGCAGTCATCCCTATGTGGTGGCGCAGCTGGCGGCCCACAACAGCCGTGGCAAGTACGCCAACGGGGTGCAGGTGCACGGTGGCTCGGGCGGGGGCGGCATCGTCACCCTGGACAGCTCGCTCGGCAACGAATTCAGCCACGAGGTGGGTCACAACTATGGCCTCGGCCACTATGTCGGCGGCTTCCTGGGCTCGGTGCACCGCAGCGCGGAGGCGGTCAACTCGAGTTGGGGCTGGGATGGGGATCGCAACCGCTTCATCCCCAACTTCGGGGCCACCCGCACCGGCCAGAGCACCTGCCTCGACGGTCAGTGCCAGGCCCCCTTCGACGAGCACCCGTTCGGCCTCGACGCCATGGCGGGCGGGGCGCCCTTCTCCAGCTTCAACCGCTTCACCCTCTACAGCCCGAACTCGGCCGCCATCATCCAGCGCTTCCTCGAGAGCAAGGCGGTGTTCGATGCCGGCTCGCCGACCGGGTTCAGCAAGTGGAATGCCGCCACGGCCAGGATGGAGCCCTACCAGCACAGGGTCGATCTGCTGGAGCAGATCACCGCGCCGGTCAGCGACTTGAGCGAGGCTAAGCTGACGGCCCTGCTGGCGGAGTACGATCTGGTCAGGGTCGCCATGGGGGATGGCAACTGGACGCGCAACATCCAGATGCCGCCCGCGGCGGCCGGGAATGCGGGGCGCATCCTGACCGTCGAGCACGGCGCCGCCTACAACAGCACCCTCTTCATCAACGGTCAGCAGATCACCGTCTCCCGCGGCTTCAAGAAGAGCTACACCTCGGACGGCAGCCGCTGGAACGAGGGGCCGCTGGTGGATCTGCGGGTGCCGCGCAAGCCGCAGGCGTTCGGGGTGCCGGTGACCACCCTGGTGGGCTATTACGATCCGCGCGGGCTCTTGCCCAGCTACCTCTATCCGGCGCTGCACGGCGCCTATGGCTTCAGTTATGGCGATGACACGGGGCGGGTGGCGGAGCGCGATTGCCAGCTGCAGGTGGAGACCCGCGATGGCCTGCTGCGCTTCCGGCTGGCCAATCACCGCCTCAATGGCGGCGTGATGAACAAGTTCCACGTCAACCTGCCCACGGCCAGCGAGCCGAGCAGCGCCGCCGTGCTCTGCGCCGGCCAGGTGCTGGATCAGGCGTCGATCCCGGCGGTGGGCGAGGCGCTCACCTTCACCGTCAACGGGCGTCCCCTCGAGTAAGGGCGTATCTCTCCTCGTTCCCGTGGGGAGCTGCCTGTGTCAGCGGCGCTGTCGATGTGCATGCCCGTGAAATAAAAAAGGCCCGTCAGGGCCTTTTTTCATGGGGGAGGGGATGCGCTTAGAGCGGCTTCTGCCACAGGCCCAGCAACACATCCTGTTCCAGCTCATCCGGTCCCTGGTGGGTGAAGGCGTGACGCTGCTCACCGCCGGCCCGCCAGCCGAGGCGGCTGGTTTCCAGGATGTGGCCGCGCAGGCCCTGATCCATGGTCATGGAGAACTGGCAGCGCTGCTGCTCAACCGGGTTGAGGCCCGCCAGGGTCGGCCAGCTGAGGGGGTGCTCCATGCTCACCGGGTTGAGGCTGACCCTCAGCTGCCACTGGTGGCGGGGGCCCGGCTGCAGGTAGAGCAGGTAGCCGCCCGGTGCCAGCCAGCTGACCAGCTGCTCGGTCTTGACCTTGAGATCGTTGACCAGCAGGACCTGGGCCGTGCCGGCTTGCAGTGGGGCGCGGGCCGGATCGGCGATGACGAAGTGGCCGTCCGGCTGCGCCTTGTTGGCGGCGAAGATGGCGTTCTTGGCGAGATCGATCCCGCCGAAGCGCCAGCCGGGCAGGCGCTCGGCCAGGGCGCGGCAGTAATAGCCTTCGCCGCAGCCGAGGTGGATCAGCTCATGAGTGCCGAGCGGTGCCAGCAGGGCGCTCATCGCCTCGATCAGCGGCAGCTGGTGGCCCTGTTCCAGGAAGTGGCGCTTGGCCCGCATCAGCATGCGGCTGTCGCTGTCCTTGGGATCCTTCTTGCCGGGGATGAGGTCGAGATAACCCTCGGGCGCCGGGTCAAAATGGTGTTTGTTGTCGCAATAGACCCCGCGGGAGGCTTCGTGAAGATGCAGGGGGCTGCGGCACAGGGGGCATTGAAGATGCATAGGCGTAGGTACTCTCTTGGCGAAGGCCATGAAACGGGAGGGCGTTCGGGATTATAGGGGAAGATGATCGAAAAAGGCTGCCGTGGCAGCCTTTTATCTGACGGCTCTGGACGGAGCCTTGGATCCGATCAGCGGGTACCAAACACCACTATGGTCTTGCCGTGGGCGGAGATGAGCTCCTGCTCCTCCAGCATCTTGAGGATGCGGCCGACGGTTTCGCGAGAGCAACCGACGATCTGGCCGATCTCCTGGCGGGTGATCTTGATCTGCATGCCATCCGGGTGGGTCATGGCATCCGGCTGCTTGGCCAGGTTGAGCAGGGTCTGGGCGATCCGGCCGGTCACGTCCAGGAAGGCGAGGTTGCCGACTTTCTGGCTGGTGTGCTGCAGGCGCTTGGCCATCTGGCCGGAGAGGCGCAGCAGGATATCCGGGTTGACCTGGATCAGCTGGCGGAATTTCTTGTAGGAGATCTCGGCGACTTCACAGGCTCCCTTGGCACGTACCCAGGCGGAACGTTCCGGATTCTCGTTCTCTTCGAACATCCCCATCTCGCCCAGGAAATCCCCCTGATTCAGGTAGGACAGGATCATCTCCTTGCCCTCGTCATCCTTGATCAGGACTGCGACTGTTCCCTTGACGATGTAGTAGAGGGTTTCCGCTTTCTCACCGGCGTGGATCAGGGTGCTCTTGGCGGGATACTTATGAATGTGGCAATGCGACAAGAACCACTCCAGGGTGGGATCGCTTTGCGGTTTGCCAATGATCATGAGACTTCCTCTGTAGTGTCTTTTTTATGGACTCGTGCGTCCAGGCAAGTTGCCAGTCTTGCCATTCCTTGTTTGGGTCGCAGTAGGATAAGAGCCTTTGTCTGTGCTGACAAGGCTTTGGGGACTTTTGCCCGTCGCCCTTGCTTCGTTCTGCTGCGCCATCCCGGTCATTCTAGGCAAGATGAGGGGGCTGGATGTTGATTTCGATCTATTTACGACAGGGTCTGTCGAGCTTTCGGCGCAAGCTGCGATCTGACGAGAGATCTGACCCTGTGCAAGAGAATCGACTGTGCCACTCGGACCCTGGCTGAGGTATGCTATGAGCGTTAGAACCGTTGTCATTGAGAGGAAATGTGAGATGAAAGCCAAGGTCAGCTGGGTGGAAGGCATGAAGTTTGTGGGCGAGAGCGAGTCCGGTCATCAGGTGACTCTGGACGGCGCCAACCCGGGCGAAGGTGCCAGCCCGATGGAGATGATCCTGCTGGCGGTCGGTGGTTGCAGCTCCATCGATGTGGTCTCCATTCTGGAGAAGGCCCGTCAGTCCGTGACCGCCTGCCACGTGGAGCTTGCCGGGGAACGGGCCGAGTCGGTGCCCAGGGTATTCGAGAAGATCCATCTCAACTTCGTCGTGACCGGCAAGGGGCTGGCCGAGAAGCAGGTGGCCCGCGCGGTCGACCTGTCGATGGAAAAGTACTGCTCAGTTTCCCTGATGTTGGAAAAAGCGGTCGAAATTACTCATAGTTATCAAATTCTTGAAGCTTGATAGTTGTAGTTTGTCCCGTCGATAACGCCATGACATAAGGAAAGTGCGATGAAAAAGATGATAATGTTGCTTCCCCTGTTCGGACTGGCCGCCTGCAGCATGCCGCAGCCGACCCAGTATCAATACAGTCAGTATCAGTGTGGGGAAGAGATGTTGGCCATCACCTATGATGCCCAGGCCGACATGGTGCAGTTCCCTTACGCCGGGGTGTATCACAAGCTGGGTCGCATCGAGTCGGCCAAAGATACCGCCAGCTATTCCGATGGGGTGACCACCTTCTCCCATCAGGACAAGCATGCCACCCTGGTGCAAAAAGGCGTGACGCTGCTCAGCTGCGATCTCAAGTAACCGTCATCGGTATCAGCCAGTGTGTGCCAACAACGGCCTGCAACATGCAGGCCGTTGTGCTATGAGGCGAACGGCATCAGCGGGGCAGGGCGCCCAATAATTGCTCGGCCAGCTGCTGGCTCAATTGCTGGCGGGTCGCGTCGTCGATGGGGGTGTCGCTGGCGAGCTGGATGGCGCTGCTCCACAGCGTCTGCTGGGTCTGCCGATCGAGCAGCATGATGGCCAGGGTGCCCTTGCGTGCATCGGCGCCGGCCTGCAGGCCAGGTGTCATGCCGAGACGGGAAAATATCTCGCCATCGCTCATGTCCTTGCTGCCCGCCACCCCGATGGCGACCCAGACGTCGGCCTCATCGAGCGGCACGCTCTGCCAGCCCTTGCCGTTGAGATCCCGGCTGACGGCCTGCTGCACCGGCTCCAGCCAGCCCGCCGCACTGTTGCTCGCATACTGGAACTGCTCGGCCAGCGCATAGCGCGGCGTCGCCCCGTAGCGCCAGTTGTCCGCCGGGCGCACCACCATGGTGCCCGTCTCGACGGCGGGGGCGGCGGGGCCCGTGCTACAACCCGCCAGCAGGCTGGCCAACATGAATGAAAGAAGTGCACCGCGCATCGTAAGCTCCTTGGCTCAGGTGATCTTGCCGGTTTCTAACAGCTGCTGGATCAGGGGGCGCAGGATCAGCTCCATCGCGAAGCCCATCTTGCC
This sequence comes from Aeromonas sp. sif2433, assembly GCF_019218705.1. Lineage (NCBI taxonomy): Bacteria > Pseudomonadati > Pseudomonadota > Gammaproteobacteria > Aeromonadales > Aeromonadaceae > Aeromonas > Aeromonas sp. sif2433. The sequence goes on along the minus strand of NZ_JAHUXD010000010.1, from coordinate 69,584 downwards.
CCCCGGCACCACTATGGTGTTCATCCTGGACATGAAGGCGCCATCGATCATCGACAGCAGGTAGGGGAAGTCCACCTGCTTGATGCCCCGAAACCGGATCACCAGCATACTCTCGTCCAGGCTGGGTATCACCTTGGCGCTGAAGGGGTTGGAGGTATCGACGGTCGGTACCCGCTGGAAGTTGATGTGGGTGCGGGAGAACTGCGGCGTGATGAAGTTGATGTAGTCATCCATGGAGCGGACGATGGAGTCGGTGACCGCCTCGCGGGAGTGGCCGCGCTCCGAGGTGTCGCGGATGAGTTTCTGGATCCACTCCAGGTTGACGATGGGCACCACGCCGATGAGAAAGTCCACGTGGCGTGCCACGTTGTGCTCGCCGGTGACCACGCCGCCGTGCAGGCCCTCATAGAACAGCAGATCTGTCTCCCCCGGCAGATCCTGCCAGGGGGTGAAGGTGCCCGGCATCTGGTTGAAGGGCACCGCCTCGTCGAAGCTGTGCAGATAGCGCCGATACTGGCCGCTGCCGCTCTGGCCGTACTCCTGGAAGAAGGACTCCAGCAGGCCGAAGTCGTTGGCCTCGGGGCCGAAATAGCTGATGTGGCGCCCCTGCTCGCGCGCCTTGCGGATCGCCACGTCCATCTCGGGTCGGGTATAGCGATGAAAACTGTCCCCCTCGACCACGGCCGCCTGATAACCCAGCTGATGAAACATGGATCGGAAGGCATTGGTGGAGGTGGAGGTGCCGGCCCCGGACGAACCGGTAACCGCGATGATGGGATGCTTGGCCGACATAGCGTTCTCTCTTCCTTGGGAGTTCCGTTATAAGGGCAGGGCCGGAGTGCGGTCAAGTGCGCCTTCGATGCCCGGCCGCAGGCATTGGCCGCCCGGGGCCAGCTTCCTGGCCGCGGCAATGGAGTCAGGGGTTGTCGCAGCCTGCGCCGGACATGGCCCGCTCCCGGTGTCGGCAGGGTATCATTCCCGGTTTGACATCAAGCCTCCGCTGGCTGCCTCCATCCATGTCCCGGTTGAGAACAGGATAGGCGTTATTCCGGGTAGTCTTCCCGTGGTGCACCGCTCAGGGTCGCCTTGGGCACGACGTTGACACTCTCGTGCAGCTCGCTGTAGACGAGCACGGCACTACCTTGTAGTAATTGTTGTCTGACCTCATCAACCTTGTCGGCCAGGCTGACATCTTGTTCACCGTATTCGGTGCCTTCTTGCAAGACAAAATGCTCGAGCAGGTTGTTGAGGGTATCTGGATCCAGCTCTTGCCAGGGGATAATCATGGTTTCATCTTCAGTGACGCGCGTGTGGATATTGTCTGCGTCTCGCCCGCAATCGCAAGGGATTTGTGTGGCCAAAAGCGGGAGTGTCTATGCTATCTGCTGAACAGCGCCGCCTCTCCAGTCATTTCGATCAGCACCTGAACGAGGCGCGCCGGCGCGCCCTGAAAGCCGGGCTGCGCTGGTACTGGGTCATCAATCTGATCGCCATCCTGTTCTTGCTGACCCGTTTCTACATTTTTCGGGATGCTCACCTGTTGCTCGTCAACGCCCTGCCCTGGTCCTATGAGTGGCAGCTCATCACCATGGCTTGCGTATGTCTGCTGCTACCAATGGGGTGGCTATGGCTCTCCCGACAACCTCATGCCGTCTGGCAACCCTCTCTGTGGGTCTGCGGCCTGTGCTGGGGTATGGCTTGGGCGTCGGTGGGGTATACCATCTCGATCGTCGACTTGAAGGGGGGCTTCAACCTTATCTTCAACATGATCAGCCTGCTGCTGCTGACTGGCCTCATCGCCTCTTATTGCGATGTGCGGCTGTTCTACACGCTGGCGGCGGCCCCCTTGTCTTTTCTGTTGGCACGAGCCTCATGGAGCCCCGAACAGTTCGTCATGCTCAACTTTATTGTGGTCGGGGTGCTGCTGATCGTGCTGGAGACCGGGCGACGGATGCTCAACAGCTGGTTCGAGCTGGCGGTGTCGCGGGAGCACGAGAATCTGGTGCTGGCCCGCAAGCTGGATGCCATGGCCAATCGGGACCCCCTGACCGGGCTCGCCAACCGCCGTCACTTCGATCGGGTCTGCAAGAACGCCATCGCACAAGGCACGACCCTGGAGACGCCGCTCACGCTGATCCTGCTCGACGTGGATTTCTTCAAACGTTACAACGATCACTACGGTCACCAGGCCGGCGATGAGTGTCTGATCCTGGTGGCCGAGTGTCTGGAAGAGAGCGCGCGCGAGTCCGGCGATCTGGTGGCCCGTTACGGCGGAGAGGAGTTTGTGGTGTTGCTGCAAGACACGGATCTGGCGGGTGGCGAGCGGGTCGCCGAGCGCATCCGCCATACCCTGGCGGCTCGCGCCCTGCCCCATGAGGGGTCAGCGGTGGCGCCCCATCTCACCCTGAGTCAGGGCATAGCCCAATGGCACCAGGGAGAGAGCCTGGTCATGCTGCTCGAGCGGGTGGATGGCGCCCTCTATCAAGCCAAGGGGGAGGGGCGCAACTGCTACCGGCTCGCGCCCTGAGTCTGTTCCCGCAGCCACAGGCTGATCCGCTCCTCCAGCCAGAAGCGGGGCCGCCAGGGGGTGCCGTGCAGGAAGCCCACGTGGCCGCCGCGCCGGCTCAGCTCGTAGCGCACCATGGGGGAGAGTTGCTCAGGTTGCGGGATCACCGCCTGGGACATGAAGGGATCGTCGGCGGCATGGAGCACCAGGGTCGGGATGGGGATCCGGGCCAGCAGGCTGAGGCCGGAGCAGGTCCGGTAGTAGTGATCTGCACTGTCGAAGCCGTGCAGGGGGGCGGTGACCTGCTCGTCGAAGTCGCGCAGGGTGGCGATGCGACTCACCTGCTCAGGCTGCCAGCGGGCGCCGGCGGCGCCCTGGTGGCGGATCTTGCTCTGCAGGTTGGCGCGCATGGTGCGCAGCAAGTAGCGCTGATACACCCGTGAGAACCCCTGATTGACCCGATCGGCGCAGCTGGCCAGCTGCAGCGGCGCCGAGATCACCACAGCGGCCGTCAATTCGCCCGGGCAGCCGCGCGCCAGCAGATTGACCAGCATGTTGCCACCCAGGGAGTAGCCGATGGCGATCATCGGTTTGCCGGGGAAGCGGCGGCCGAGCTCGGCGATCAGCGCCTGCGCATCCTCGATGGCACCGGAGTGATAGGCCCGCAGCAGCCGGTTCGGCTCACCGCTGCAACCACGGAAATGCATCAGCACCGCCTCATCCCCCTGCCGCTGAAGGTGGGCAAACAGCCCCTTGGCATAGTGGGAGTGGATGCTGCCCTCCAGGCCGTGAAACAGCACCAGCAGCGGCCGGGCATCCTGGCTGATGGGCCCGCTCCAGGCGAGATCGACGAAGTCGCCATCCGCCAGCTCGAACCGCTCAGCGACGAAGCGCGCCGGCGTGCGGCGCAGCCACTTCGGCAATATGGTCTGCAGATGGGGATTGCGGGCCCACCAGGGGGCGTGGAAGTGGCTTTCTGTCAGCATGAGACGGCTCTGGCTCTAAGTAGCGGGCGGCGAGCCTCTGCTCTCTGCTCGCCGCAGTGGTCAGGCGGGCAGGCGGTCGTGGTGTTCGGCGCCGCGCAGCATGGCCTGGATCAGTTCGTTGGCCTCAAACTTGGTCAGCGCCTCATGGGCCCCGACCTGATGGGCCCGCTCCACGCTGATCTCGCTGGAGAGGGAGGTGTGCAGGATGATGTAGGCCTCCGCCAGCTTGGCGTCGCTCTGCACCTCGAAGGCCAGCTCGTAACCGTCGAGCCCCGGCATCTCGATGTCGCTCACCAGTATGTCGATGGGGCTGCCCTGGCCGACCCTGGCCTGCATCAGGCTGAGGGCATCGCGGCCGTTGGTGCACACCTCGTAGGGAATGTTGATGTAATCGAGGGCCGCCATCAACTGGCGGCGGGCGACGGAGGAGTCGTCCACCAGCAGGATACGCATCGGCTTGAGCCGCTCACGCTGCACATCGGTCAGCACGGGATAGAGATGGCTGGGATCGTCCGGATAGACCCGGGACAAAATCAGCTCCACGTCCAGCAGCTGGATCAGCTGCTCGCCCAGCTTGGTCACCCCGGTCACGAACACGTTCTGGCCGAGGGAGGGGGGCGGCGGCTCTATGTCACGCCAGTTGCACTCGGTGATCTTGTCGATGCCGCGCACCAGGAAGCCCACCAGGGTGCGGCGGCAATCGGTGATGATGATGAAGCACTGCGCCATCTCTTCCCTGGCGATGCGCCTGTAACCCACCGCCATCGCCATGTCGATCACCGGTATGGTGGTGCCGCGCATGCTGGCGGCACCCAGCACGGTCGGGTGCGAGTGCGGCATGGCAGTGAGCTGGGTGTAGGGAACTATCTCCTTCACCTTGAGGGTACCGATGGCGAAGGATTGTCGGGCAGAGAGGTGAAACAGCAACATGCCCTGGGATTGGTTGGCCTTGCTCGTCATGGCGGATGTCCTGTTGAACTAAACGGTGGCGGTCGGCTTGGCATTCAGCATAGAGGATGATGAAAGCGATGAGCTGCCTGTTATTAACGGCCGCCGGCCATGAAACTGGATCGCTTTCACCATTATTTGTTTCCTCATCCGGCTTACTGGGCGGGCTGCTGCGACAGGGTGTCGAGTGCCAGTCCGAGCCAGCGTTGGCAGGCGCCGTCCAGCGCCGTCTCATCCCGATAGCCGAGCTTGGCCAGCACCTGAGCGGGCTTGCTGCCGCTTCTGAGCAGACGCACCGCCTGCAGCAACTGCCACTGGGGGCGCAGGGCATCGGCCGCCAGGGCGGGATCCTCGATGCCACGCTGGGCGAGGCAGGCCTGCCAGGCCGCATCGCCATCCGGTTGCCCACTCGCCAGCGCCCGCCAGGCGGCCTGCAGCGGTTGGTCTGCCTGCGACTGGATGGGGCAGTATTGCAACTCGTCGAGGATGACCTGCAGGCGATGACCGTGGGCGCCCTGCCAGTCGATGGGCCTAGACCAGTTGGCCAGGCTGTCCAGCAGGGCATCCATCAGCGGGGTAGGCTGCAACCAGCCCGCCTGGGCGGGTTGGGCCACCCGCAGGGAGCAGGTCAACCGATCGTAACGGCAGCCCGCCAGGGGCGTGAAGGCGGCGAGGGCATCGGCGCACAGCCAGAACTGCTTGCCCGCCGTCAGCAGCAGCTCATGGGAGCCGAGTCTCAGCAGCGCCGCTCCCCGGGTGACGCGCAGCAACTGACCCAGGGGGGAACGTTTGCGGGCACCGACCTGCAGATGAGGCGTGGAAAAATGCTGATATTCGATGGCGTGATGCATGTAAAAATCCTGATATGATGCTGCCTGGAGGTAACGCAAATGGAAACCAGACGTAAAAAACGCTTCATTGCCGGTGCAGTTTGCCCGGCGTGCGGCAAGATGGACACCATGATGCTGTATATGGAGCATGGAGTCGAGAAGGTGACCTGTGTCGACTGTGGGGATACCCAGGTGCAGACCCAGGCCGAGGTAGACAAGGCCACCCGCGAGGCCGAGCAGGTGATAGGGGTGTTCCGCCCCGAGTAAAGGCGAGCCGGATGGCCGGAGTGGGCGAGGCCATCCGCGAGGCCAAACCTGGGCTCTGGCTGTTGAGTCCCGAGTGAGGGGCCTTCTTATATACCCGGGGTGAGACGAGGCTCGTTTTGGACTGCTGACTTTTTCAGCATGCCGGAGCGGGGCAGATCATATGCTTGGCCACCTTTTTGAGGTATTCTGGGCCCGTTTTTTTCTATCCGCAGGATCCCTGACATGAAAGTAGCTCCCCTGAGCGTGGTTACGCTGGAATACACGGTCACCGACGAACACGGTGAAGTCATCGACACCACTGTCGGTAAAGAGCCTCTGGTGTATCTGCACGGTACCCGTTATCTGGTCGCCGGCCTCGAAGCCGAGCTGGAAGGTCGCAGTGTGGGCGAGGCGTTCGACGTCACCCTGACGCCGGGCCAGGCCTACGGCGAGTATGACGAGACTCTGGTGCAGGAAGTGCCCGGCGAGCTGTTCGATGGCATGGAAGTGTCTGAAGGGGATACTTTTGTTGCCGAGACCGACGATGGCCACCGTCCGGTGACCGTCATCGAGGTCTCCGAAGAGTTCATCAAGGTGGATGGCAACCATCCGCTGGCCGGTGTGACCCTGGGCTTCAAGGTCGAGATCCAGGACGTGCGTGCCGCGACCGCCGAAGAGCTGGCCCACGGCCACGTTCACGGTGCCGGTGGCTGCGGTCACGATCATGGCCATGACCACGATCACGACCATGGTGATGACCATGGCCACGGCGGTTGCTGCGGTGGTGGCCATGGCCACGATCACGGTCACGACCATGGTGAGGAGAAGGGCCACGGCGGTTGCTGCGGTGGTGGCGGTTGCGGTGGCAAGGGTCACCAGCACTGAGTTCAGCCTCTGGCTTGATAAAAAAACCCGCGTCTATCGCGGGTTTTTTTATGGGCCGGCAGCGGCTCAATAATGGGGCGGTGGCGTCTCTTCGGCCATGCTGGCGATCTGGCTGGGTTGCACGCTCTGCAGCTTGTCCACCAGCAGCTGGATCTGATGCTTGAGCCGATCGAGTTCACGGCCCTGGGTGGTCACCTCCTCATTGAGTTGCTCCACCGTGTATTCGGCATAGGCGAGACGGCTTTCCAGGGTCTCGAGGCGATCGTTAAGTTGCTGACTCATGGGCCTTTTGGTCCTTACTTGATTGTCCAGATTTCGGCCAGGCCACTGGAACTGGCGCTGACGAGGTGACTATTGTCGCGCAAAGCCACGCCGTAGACCACAGCGCTCGGCGGTTTCACCTTGGGATGGGGGGAGACGCGCCAGCTCTGCAGCAGGCTGCCGTCGCTGACCCGCCACAGGGAGAGCTGGCGGGAGGGGGCGCCGGTGATGAGCCAGTTGCCGTCGTTGGCGAAGCGGGCGCTGGTATGGACCTCGAAGCGGTGATCGAATCTCAGCCGGCTCTGCTCCTTGCCGGTCTTGAGATCCCAGATGCTGGCCTGGCGGCTGTCGGCGGTGAAGGCGAAACGCCCGGCGGGATCTAGCCTGGCCATCACCACCCTGCCGCCGTGGTTGAAGCGCCACACTACTTGCCCGGAGCGGGTGTCCCACAGGTAGGCGCTGTAGTCGTTGCCGCCGGTGAGGGCGTAGCGGCCATTGGCGGAGAGATCCACGGTATTGACCTGCTCGGTGTGGCCGAGAAACTGGATCCTGCGCCCGCTCTGGGTATCGATCAGCTCGGCCTTGCCATCTTCGCGGCCGATCAGCACCTGGCGACCGTCCGCCGAGAGTGCCGCATCCCTCAGGTTGGATTCAGGAAGCGAATAGTAGCCTTGGGACTGGCCATCTTGCAGACGCCAGATGGCGAAGCGGTGTTGGGAGGCGGTGATGGCATGGCTGTCATCCGGTGAGAAACGGGTGAGGGTGACGAAGTCGTTCTGGTCATCGGACTGGCGCCAGCGCCAGAGTTCCTTGCCCTGTTCCAGGTCCCAGACGACGGTGCCCTGGCTCAGGCTGGAGACGATGGCCAGCTTGCCGTCAGCGGTCAGATCCGCACTCAGCAAGCCCTGGTTGGCGACGCGGATCTGCTGGCTAGGAAGGGGGCTCTGTTCGCAACCTGTCAGCATCAGACAAATAGCGATGAGATAAATGGCACTTTTGATCATTTTTCCTGTCTCATGCTTTCGTTACCTGCGATCACGGCGTTAGTATAAGGCGCTTATCACGATAAACCTCTCATTTCACGAAGGAACCGAGAGCGGTATTTAGAGTTTTGGAGAAACTGATGAACAATTTTCTGAAGGTGTCCCTGTTGGCTGCGGCCGTTGCCGTAGGTCTGACTGCTTGCCAAAAAGATGAGAAGCCCGCTGCGAACACCGCAGAGGTCAAGGCAGAAGCCAGCAAGCCGGCAGAGGCCCCCAAGGCTGAAGCCAAGAGCTTTGAAGAGCAATCCGGCTATGCAATTGGCCTCTCCATGGGTCGTTATATCGCCAATACGCTGGAGCGCCAGCAGGAGCTTGGCATCAAGCTGGACAACTCCGTCATCCTCAAAGGGGTGACCGACGGTCTGGGCAAAGACGCCAAGATGACTGACGAGGAGATCCAGAAGGTTCTGCAGCAGTACGACGCCAAGATCAACGAGTTGACCAAGGCCAAGGCTGACAAAGATGCCGTGGAAAACCAGAAGAAGGGTGAAGAGTACCTGGCCGCCAACGCCAAGAAAGAAGGCGTGAAGAGCACCGAGTCCGGCCTGCAATACCTGGTCGAGAAGATGGGTGACGGCGCCAAGCCGAAGGCCACCGACATCGTCAAGGTGCACTACACCGGTACCCTGACCGATGGCACCAAGTTCGACAGCTCCGTCGACCGTGGCGAGCCGGCGACCTTCCCGCTGAACCAGGTGATCCCGGGCTGGACCGAAGGCGTGCAGCTGATGCCGGTCGGTTCCAAGTTCAAGTTCTTCCTGCCGTCCAAGCTGGCCTATGGCGAGCACGGTGCAGGCTCCATCCCGGCGAACGCCGTGCTGGTATTCGACGTCGAGCTGCTGGCCATCGAGAAGCCGGCTGCCGAAGCCGACAACACCAAGAAATAAGCAGGATACTGCACAAAAACGGCTCCTCAGGGAGCCGTTTTTACTTGTGTCGCTCGCCGTCGGCGGGAGAAAGAGGCTGGCCGCGGCTTGAGTGTGTGGCGGCTAACCCCCAGAATAGACAACAAAATCAATCGCAAGGATGGATCCCGTGGCTGAAAGCAAACCTCGCGTCCTGCTGGTGGAAGACACCCGCAGTCTGGCTGTCGTCTATGAACAGTACCTGGCCCAGGATGGCTATGAGGTGCTGCTGGCCGACTGTGGCCAGCAGGCGCTGGCACAGCTGCTGGCCAGCCCGCCGCCGGTGGTGCTGCTGGATCTGGAACTGCCCGACATGTCCGGCATGGAGATCCTGCAGCAGATCACCGAGCAGCAACTGCCCTGCTCGGTGGTGGTGATCACCGCCCACGGCTCGGTGGACGTGGCGGTGGAGGCGATGCGCCACGGGGCCTTCGACTTCCTGACCAAGCCGTTCGATAGCAAGCGGCTGTGTGCCACCGCCCGCAATGCCCTGACCCATCAGCAGCTGAGTTCGCTGGTGGCCCAGTACAGGGAGAACTTCGAGCGCAGCTCCTTCGCCGGCTTCATCGGTGCCTCCATGCCGATGCAGGCGGTGTATCGCATCATCGAGAGCGCGGCGCCGAGCAAGGCGACCGTGTTCATCACCGGCGAGAGCGGGACCGGCAAGGAGGTGTGTGCCGAGGCCATTCATCAATGCAGCCCGCGCCGGGAGCAACCCTTCATCGCGCTCAACTGCGCCGCCATCCCGCACGATCTGATGGAGAGCGAGATCTTCGGCCACGTGAAGGGCTCCTTCACCGGCGCCCAGGGGGATCGCAAGGGGGCGGCCAGCCTGGCCGACGGCGGCACCCTGTTCCTCGACGAGATCTGCGAGATGGATCTCGACTTGCAGAGCAAGCTGCTGCGCTTCATCCAGACCGGCACCCTGCAGCGGGTCGGCAGCGGCAAGCTGGAGACGGTGGACGTGCGTTTCGTCTGCGCCACCAACCGGGATCCCCTGGTGGAGGTGAAGGCGGGGCGTTTTCGGGAGGATCTCTACTACCGCCTGCACGTGATCCCCCTCAGCCTGCCGCCGCTGCGCGAGCGCGGCGAGGACATACTGCTGCTGGCCCGCGACCTCCTGCTGCGTTATGCCAAGGAGGAGAACAAGCGCTTCCGGGATTTCGATGGCGATGCGGTGCGGGTGCTGCTCGATTACCCCTGGCCGGGCAACGTGCGCGAGCTGCAGAACGTGGTGCGCAACATAGTGGTGCTCAACGACAGGGAGTGGGTGAGCACGGACATACTGCCGCCGCCCCTCAACGGCCGCCGGGGCGGCCCGGTGCCGCTGGTCACCGCGACCCAGGCAGACGCGGCTGCCCCAACGCCGCTCAATGCCCCCATCCGCCCGCTCTGGCTGGTGGAGAAGGAGGCCATAGAGCAGGCCATCGCCAGCTGTGATGGCAACATTCCCAAGGCCGCGGCCCTGCTGGAGATCAGTCCCTCCACCATTTACCGCAAGAAGCAGAATTGGGAAGAGGCGAACCAGCTCTGAAGAGCTGATTGAAGATCAGCCGCTCAACCTCTATCTATCGCAAGAAGCAGGGCTGGGAAGAGGCGAACATAGCCTGAGGCGGGGGGCGGGATGGCATCCGTCATCCTGGGCAGATGCGCTTGTGTGCGGGGCGGCCAACTGGCCGCCCCGCTGTGTTATTGCTAGAGCTTGGCGAGGCGCTTGAGCCTGGCCAGCCGCTCTGCCTCGTTGGCCTGCAGCCAGCCATCCTGTGACAGCAGAAACCAGGCGCGGGCAAAGTATTCGGTCACCGCAGGATCATTCAGCGCCAGCGCATTCTCCCCCAGCTCTTCAAACACATAGCCATCCTCGGGGACGCCGGCTGCGGCCATGTCGTCCCGCAGTTGCGTCAGCTCGGCCATGGCCCGCTCATGTTGGTCCTGGGCCCGACTCAGGCGCGCCAGGCTCCAGCGGGCGATGAAGGCCTTGGCCTGGTTGTTGTGCTGCTCGTGCCAGGCCAGGCATTTTTGCTGGCAGACGATGGCCTCGTCAATGCGGCCCAGCTCGAACAGGGTCCAACCCTGATTGTTGTAGAGGGTGGCGAGCCAGCCGCGCACCCGCTTGTCCTGGCTGCGCTCGGCCAATGCCATCGCCAGCTGATGCCAGCGGCTCTGTTCTTCCAGCGGGGCGGCGATGGCCACCATGTGGGCCGCATCGATAGCCAGATAGCGCTCCTCGTGCTTCACTCCCTGCTGCCAGGCCTGTTCAAACAGGGCTCTGGCACGGGCCTTGTCGCCAGCGGAGTTGAACGTCCGCCCTCGCTCCAGCAGGGTACGAAGGCGGGCCCGCGGGGTGGCATCGGTGAGGCGGGGTTCTATCTCGTCGAGCAGCCGATGGGCCTGGTCGAACTGGCGTTGCAGCGAATGGGTGCGGGCTATCTGGGTGAGCAGCTCCAGCTCGAGTTGCAGGTCGACAGCGCGCGCCGCAGGAAGAAGCGCGTGAAAACGCAGGGCGGTGGCGGCGGGATCTTGATAATCCCACTGCGCCATGAAATCGGATGCATTGTCCATCTGGCCTCCTTGCCGGTTATCCGCCCACCAAGATGCCTGCAGGCCATTGTTTGTACAAGAGGCGCCCGTCACAGGGCGCCTCTTGGTCCGTCAGATATCACCACTTTCTGCTGTCAATACACCATGGCCAGGCTCATCAGCATCAGACCGAGGGCGGCGAAGGCGCCCTCCTTGATGGCGAGGCGGGGCACCAGCGCCTTGGGCAGCGCCGGGAACAGGCAGAGCGCGAAGCCAAGCCCGGGCATCAGCCAGTGAAAGCCCGGGCTGCGCAGGGCCGGATCGGCGGCGCCATTGATGACGATGAGCAGAATGAACAGGGTGAAGGCGGGCAGGATGAACCAGCGGGCGCTGCCGGCCGCGACGGCCCGCAGCGGCGAGATGCGATAGAGCACCAGGGTCACGATAAACAGTACCAGGGGGGCCAACAGATAGAGCGGGGCCGGGTTCATGATAGAGGGTCTCCAGACGGTGGATGAGTGGGGCCGAGTGCATCATCGTCCTGCCGGTGGCGGCAGGCAGGCGTGGCCTCGGCGCTGCACGGGGCAGGGACAGCGCGGCCCCAGGACGATGGGAGGCGGGATTTAATCAGCCGGCGCGGGACATGACCAGCCTGTCGGCCCCAGGCTGTGAAGCCGATCCCAGGCAAACCTTTGCCTGGAGTGGGATCAGCGCAGCCAGAACCAGGCGGCGGCAAAGCCCAGCCAGCTCAGCAGCAACAGGATCCAGGGCAAGGGATGCTGGCGCGAGACCTCGATTAGCTCGATCTCATGGGTCTCTTCCTCATGCTCGCCCTGCTGCGGCTGTTTCGCCTTGGCCTGCAGCTTCTTCTGGCGACTGGCCTCGCGGGCCCGTGCCTTCATCTGCTTCTTGTATTCGTCGACCCCCTTCTGGATCCCCTGGGCGATCAGCTGGGTCTGCTCCTTGGTCTGGCCCGGCTTCTGGTTGGCGCGGGCGATCTTCATCGCCTCTTGCTGGGTCTCGGGGGAAATCTTGTCGTACTTTGCCATTCACGGCTCTCCTTGGCATCGATTGGCGGAAAGTATGCCATAACTGCGCCGCTCAGGCTGCCATCCCGGTGCGCGACCCACTCGGCATGACGGGAAAAACGATCGAAATATCAGAATGAGAAAGCAAGTTGCGCAGATGATCACATTTAGCGGAATTTGTGAGTCACCGATGAAAAAGCGTCACATGTTGTTTGTTATATTACCGCCCGACCTAATGGCTTGGGTCGTCCAATAACAAAATAACAAGGTGATATGGAAATGAATTATAAATTTGTCAAAGGAAGTGTCGCACTGGCTGTGCTCGCCGCGCTGAGTGGCTGTAATACCTCCAGCAATGAAAGTGTCGCCCCCTGCAGCGAGAATGTCTGCAAACTCACCGTCCTGCATACCAACGATACCCATGGTCGCTTCTGGCACAATGACAAGGGTGAATATGGCATGGCGGCCCAGAAGACGCTGGTCGAGCGTCTGCGTGGCGAGGCCAAGGCGGCCGGCAGCGAGGTGCTGGTGCTCTCCGGTGGTGACGTGAACACCGGGGTGCCCGAGTCGGATCTGCAGGATGCGGAGCCGGACTTCATGGCCATGAACAGCATTCGCTACGATGCCATGGCCGTGGGCAACCACGAGTTTGACAACCCCCTGACCATCCTGGAGAAGCAGCGTCAGTGGGCCAAGTTCCCCATGATCTCCGCCAACATCTACGACAAGACCAGCGGCAAGCGCTACTTCGACCCCTACAAGGTGTTCAAGCTGGAGAATGGCCTCAAGGTCGCCGTGCTGGGGCTGACCACCGAAGACACCGCCCAGCTGGTGGATCCCAACAACGTCCAGACCCTGGAGTTCCGCGATCCGACCACGGAGGCGGCCAAGCTGGGCAAGCAGATCCGTGCCGACAAAGAGGCGAACCTGGTCTTCGCCATCACCCACATGGGTCACTACGAGGATGGTCAGCACGGCAGCAACGCCCCTGGCGATGTCGAGATGGCCCGTGCGCTGCCGGCCGGCACCCTGGACGCCATCATCGGCGGCCACTCCCAGAATCCGGTCTGCATGGAGCCGGGGACGGTGAACAAGTATGCCGACTTCAAGCCGGGTGACGACTGTCTGCCGGATCAGCAGAACGGCACCTGGATCATGCAGGCTCACGAGTGGGGCAAGTATGTGGGCCGCGCCCAGTTTGACTACCAGAATGGCAAGCTGACCCTGACCAGCTATGAGCTGATCCCGGTCAATCTCAAAGACGCTGGCGGTGCCTTCATTCAGGAGGAGATCACCAAGGATCCCGAGCTGTACAACACATTGCTCACCTATCAGGAGAAGGGTCAGCAGGAGTTGGGCGTGGTAATTGGTTCCACCGACGGCCTGCTGGACGGTGAGCGTGCCAATGTGCGCAACAAGCAGACCAACCTGGGTCGCCTGATCACCACCGCCACGGCGCAGAAGCTGAGCACCGACTTTGCCATCGTCAACTCGGGTGGGGTGCGAGCCTCCATCGCCGCCGGCGACATCAGCTATCGCGACGTGCTGACCGTGCATCCGTTTGGCAACACGGTCAACAAGGCGACCATGAGCGGCGGCGAGCTGGCGACCTATCTGGGCCAGGTGGCGACCAAGACGGTCAACACCGGTGGCTATGCCCAGTTTGGTGGCATCAACATGGCGGTGGATTGCCAGGCCAAGAGCGTGACCATCACCAGCGTGGGCGGCAAGGCGTTCGATCCGGCCGCGGTCTACAGCTTCGCCATCCCGAGCTTCAGCGCGGCCGGTGGCGATGGCTATCCGAAGATCAACACCATCAACGCCGGTCTGGTGGATGCCGGGGTGTTGAAGGAGTATATCGAGGTGAAGAAGACCATACTGGTGGCCGATTATCAGCCAGCCGGCGAGGTGAGCTATGTTAATTCCGCCTCGCTCGATGGCTGTAAATAACGACAGGGTCCTGTACCAATAAAGCGAAAGAGGCAGCCAAGGCTGCCTCTTTCATATTTATGATGTCACCCGGCTCGGCGGTGAGAGATATTGGCGAGATGTCATGGTGGCGCCGAAATAACGCCTTCTGTATTTAGTGCCAATAAAAAGGCGACCCTGAGGTCGCCTTTATCATGCTGGCCGGATGGGAGCGCTTACAGCTGCTCGATACCGGCGATGTGCCAGGGGGCATTGTCCTTGGCCAGGTTGCGCTCGAGGTGCCACACCTCTTTGATGTCCTCCTCGACCTGCTCCTGACGGTCCATGTAGCGACCGCTGAAGCGTACGCTGACCTGGGCCCAGTCGCTGCCGTAGTCGGCGCGCACCAGCTGGGTGTCCACATACATGACTTCGGTATGCTGCTCACCGGTCAACTTGGCACGCTCGGCCTTGAGCTGTTCGAACAGCTCCGGGCTCACGTACTCGCGTACCTTCTCCAGATCGTTCTTGTTCCAGGCCTCTTGCAGGGTGCGATAGTGATCGCGCGCGCCGGACAGGAAGCCATTCATGTCAAAGCCGGGAGGCAGACGGAAGGGCACGTCACTGTCGGCGAAGCCGGTCGCCTGCGGGGCGCCGTGGCTCTGCTCGAACTGCTGGGGTGCGACCGGGGGCTGATAACCCGCATAGGCGGCCTGTGGCTGGGCCGTCGCCGCCTTGTTCTTGCGCAGGGTGCGCAGCAGGAAGACGGCACCCAGGGCCAGCAGGGCGATCAGCAGCATGTCCATGCCCTGCAGACCTTCGAATGCGCCGCTACCCAGCAGGTAGGCGAACAGGCCGCCGGCCAGCAGGCCGCCGAGCAGGCCGCCCATCATGCCGCTCTTCTTGGGCGCCGCGGCCAGGGTCGGGTTCTTACCGTTCACCGGTGCGGCGGTTGGAGCCGGTTGGGCCGGCGCCGTCTTGTAGCTCTTGCCAAAGGATCCGCCGCCACCAAATTTCTTGGCTTCGGCTATGGGTGCCCCGAGGCCAATGGCCAGGATCACGGCAAACAGGGTCAGCATCTTTTTCATTTTGACTCTTTTCACTCTCATGTAGGTGGGGGCATGCTCTGCTTGTGCAAGCTCAGCGAGGCGCATGGCAGGCTGCCGGTCCCTTTTTGTGTTGCAGCTTGCGACTATGATTAACATGGTTGGCATGAATTATTCATGAACAGATTACCCCATCCCGGGGAGCGCAGAGGAGAATCCGCATGAGAAACAGACGGCCGAGTCGCAAGGAGCGCAAGCTGCGCAACAAGTTGAGAGCCAAGGTGCAGGATCAGACGCTGGTCTGGCCCTTCATCGTGGTGTGAGCCCGCCCGCAATCCCATCCAAGTGCCTTGACCGCAACCCAGGGGAGGAGGGTTGCCCCGATCCGAAGTGAATAGCGCGCATTAGCGCTCGCGATGGCGGGGTTTCTTTTGTAAAATTCCCGTCCCCTTCCCGCTGCGGTTTTTATGTGTATGGCAGAGCAAGTGACGGCGAAAAAAGACGCCAAGACACAACAGCTGAAAGTTCCCCCCCACTCTTTTGAGGCCGAGCAGTCCGTACTGGGCGGCCTGATGCTGGATAACGAGGCCTGGGATCGGGTGGCCGAGCGGGTGATCGACAAGGATTTCTACAGCCGTCCCCACCGCCTGATCTTCCAGGCCATGACCCGCCTCACCAACGCGGGCAACCCCATCGATCTCATCACCCTGCAGGAGGAGCTGGAGCGCTCCGAGCAGCTGGAAGAGTCCGGTGGCTTCGCCTATCTGGTGGAGATCGCCAAGAACACCCCGAGCGCCGCCAACATCAATGCCTACGCCGAAATAGTGCGTGAGCGGGCCGTGGTGCGGGAGATGATCGCGGTCGCCAACGAGATCGTCGAGGCGGGTTACGAGCCCCAGGGCCGCACCTCAGGCGATCTGCTGGATCTCGCCGAGAGCAAGGTGTTCAAGATCGCCGAGCAGCGCTCCAGCGCCAACGAGGGCCCGCAGCCCCTGAAGCTGATTCTGGAGCAGACGGTCGACAAGATTGAGGAGCTGTTCAAGACCCCTCACAACGGGGTGACCGGGGTCTCCAGCGGTTACGGCGATCTCGACAAGATGACCGCCGGCCTGCAGCGCTCGGATCTGATTATCGTGGCGGCCCGTCCCTCCATGGGCAAGACGACGTTTGCCATGAACCTGTGCGAGCACGCGGCGCTCACCGCCGACAAGCCGGTGCTGATCTTCTCCCTGGAGATGCCCTCCGAGCAGATCATCATGCGTATGCTCGCCTCTGTGGGGCGCATCGATCAGACCAAGGTGCGGACCGGCCAGCTCGACGATGAAGATTGGGCGCGGCTCTCCTCCACCATGGGGCTGCTGCTGGAGAAGGGCAAGATGTACATCGATGATGCCTCCGGCCTGACCCCGACCGACGTGCGCTCCCGTGCGCGGCGCATCGCCCGCGAGCACGGCGGTCTCAGCATGATCATGATCGACTACCTGCAGCTGATGCGGGTGCCGGCGCTGTCCGACAACAGAACCCTGGAGATCGGCGAGATCTCCCGCTCCCTCAAGGCGCTGGCGAAAGAGCTGCAGTGCCCCGTGGTAGCGCTCTCCCAGCTGAACCGAAGCCTGGAGCAGCGGGCCGACAAGCGTCCGGTCAACTCGGATCTGCGGGAATCAGGCTCCATCGAGCAGGACGCGGATCTGATCATGTTTATCTACCGTGATGAGGTTTATCACGACGACAGTCCCGACAAGGGGATTGCCGAGATCATCATCGGCAAGCAGCGTAACGGCCCCATAGGCCGGGTGCGCCTCACCTTCCAGGGTCAGTTCTCCCGGTTCGACAACTACGCCGGCCCGGCGTTTGATGATGATTACTAAGTAGGGGCCGGTCTGCGCGCTCATATCAGTGCGTAAGTCCCCCCCCAGATTCCAGACACAGTTTTCCCGGTTCGACAATTCTGCCGGTCCGGCCTTAGACGATGACTATTAAGGGATGACACCACTCGGTGCCTGGCGCGCGTGCGCCATCATGCCCTCGTAAGGGAAAACAGATGAAAGCGGCTATTGCCCAAATCGATACGACGGCCCTGCGCCACAACCTCGCCGTGGTCAAGCGCCACGCCCCTTCCTGCAAGATCATCGCCGTGGTCAAGGCCAACGCCTATGGCCATGGCCTGCTGCCGGTCGCCCGCACCCTGGTGGATGCGGACGCCTATGCGGTGGCCCGCATCGAGGAGGCGCTGATGCTGCGCTCCTGCGCCGTGGTCAAGCCCATAGTGCTGCTGGAAGGCTTCTTCTCGAGCGCGGATCTGCCGGTGCTGGCGGCCAACAACCTGCAGACCGCGGTGCACACCTGGGAGCAGCTCGAGGCGCTGGAGCAGGCCGAGCTGCCGGCCCCCGTGGTGGCCTGGCTCAAGCTCGACACCGGCATGCACCGGCTCGGGGTGCGCGCCGACGAGATGCCTGCCTTTATCGAGCGACTGGCCCGCTGCAAGAACGTGGTGCAGCCGTTCAACATCATGACCCACTTCAGCCGCTCCGATGAGCTGGAGCAGCCCACCACCCGCGAGCAGATCGACCTGTTCAGCCGCCTGACCGCGCCGCTCAAGGGCGAGCGCGCCATGGCGAACTCGGCGGGCATCCTGGCCTGGCCTGACTCCCACTGCGACTGGGTGCGCCCCGGCGTCATCCTCTACGGCGTCTCCCCCTTCCCGGATACGGTGGCGGCGGATTACGACCTCAAGCCCGTGATGACCCTCAAGACCCAGCTCATCGCGGTGCGGGATCACAAGGCCGGCGAGCCGGTGGGCTATGGCGCTAACTGGGTATCGACCCGTGACACCCGGCTCGGGGTCATCGCCATCGGTTATGGCGACGGCTATCCCCGGATGGCGCCCAACGGCACCTCGGTGCTGATCAATGGCCGCATAGTGCCGCTGGTGGGTCGGGTCTCCATGGACATGACCACAGTGGATCTCGGCCCAGGCGCCACCGACAAGGCCGGTGACGAGGCCGTGCTCTGGGGCGAAGGCTTGCCGGTGGAGCGGGTCGCCGAGGAGATAGGCACCATTCCCTACGAGCTGATCACCAAGCTCACCTCCAGAGTCTTTATGGAGTATGTGTAGGTCTGGGATCTCGGTTTAGAAGGCAATGAATGGCGGAGACAGGCGCGACCTTTCCCCTACGAGCCCATCACCAAGCTCAGCTCCCGGGTGTTGATGGAGTACGTGTAGGGTCGATTAGCGAAGCCTAATCGGCCGCTGCCATAACCAAGTAAGTTCTCCCGCTGAATGCACCAACAAAAAGGCCGCCCCGATAAGGGCGGCCTTTTTTCATCTCTTTTGATCGCGCGGCCGAGATAACAAGCCCCGCGTCTGCGGGGCTTGGGTTTCTGTCACTGTGCGGTGCTTAGCCTATGGTCATCAGGCTGGCGTTGCCACCGGCGGCGGCGGTGTTGACCGAGAGCGCGTGCTCGATCAGCAGGCGCTCCAGCGGGATGTCGGTCTCGCCACGGTGCAGGCCGTGCACGCCGACGATGGCACCAGGACGGGCGGCGGCGAGCTTGGCCACTTCCCGCAGCTGATCCGAGTCGCCGTGGTGCAGCAGGGCATCGAAGCCAACCTCGCCGTTGGCCCAGTCCGCCACCAGCTGGATGCGGCCCCGTGCCTCGGCCGGCAGGCCGGCTTGCAGGGTACGGTTCTGGGCGTTGTCCTGCCACAGCACTTGCGTCCCGACCGCCAGACAGGCCGCCAGCTGGGCCAGCAGATCGCCCTTATCCTCGGCCAGACAGAGCACCCGCTCCCGTGGCAGCAGGCTGTAAGTGTTGCGCTCGCCGGTGGGGCCGACCAGCACCTGGGTCAGGCCGCTCTGGGCCAGCTCGGCATACTGGTCACACAGGGTCACCAGCGCCTTCTCCTGCTTGAGTGCCCAGTTGCGCAGGGCCTGCAGGGCCGGCTTGGTCGCCTCGGTGCGCTGGGTTGCACCCGGCTCCTGGCGCAGCTGGCTGGCCACCGCATCCTGCGGGCGGGTCGCCAGCAGGCGGTACATGTAGAGCGGGCCACCCGCCTTGGGACCGGTGCCGGAGAGACCCTCGCCGCCGAACGGCTGCACCCCGACCACGGCGCCCACTATGTTGCGGTTGACGTAGAGGTTGCCGACCTTGGCGGTGTTGACCACCTGGGCTATGGTCTCGTCGATCCGGGTATGCACCCCCAGCGTCAGGCCGTAGCCGCTGTCGTTGATCTGCGCGAGCAGCTCGCCGAGCTTGGCGCGCGGGTAGCGCACCAGGTGCAGCACGGGGCCGAACACCTCGCGGCCGAGTTCGTCCAGGCTGTCGAGCTCGATCAGGGTCGGCAGCACGAAGGTGCCGCGGCTGTAGTCGGCACCCTTGTCTGCACACAGAGGGACACGGGCTATCTGGTGCACCCGACGACCCTTGTCCCCCATGGCCTTGATGTGCTGCTCGATGTTGGCCTTGGCCTCGGCGTCGATGACGGGGCCTATGTCGGTGGAGAGGTGCTCGGGGTTGCCGACCTTGTACTCGGCCATGGCCCCCTTGAGCATGCGGATCACCCTCTCCGCCACGTCGTCCTGTACGCATAGCACCCGCAGGGCGGAGCAGCGCTGGCCAGCGCTGTCGAACGCCGAGGAGATGACGTCCATCACCACCTGCTCGGTCAGGGCGGAGGAGTCGACGATCATGGCGTTCTGGCCACCGGTCTCGGCGATCAGCGGTATGGTGCGGCCCTGGGCGTCGAGGCGACCGGCCAGGTTGCGGGAGATGATGCCCGCCACCTCGGTGGAGCCGGTGAACATGACGCCACGGATCCGCTCGTCGGCGATAAGCGCCGCGCCCACCGTCTCACCGCGGCCCGGCAGCAGTTGCACCGCGCCCTCGGGGACCCCTGCTTCGCGCAGGATGCGCACCGCCTGGGCGGCGATGAGGGGGGTCTGCTCCGCCGGTTTGGCCAGCACCGTATTGCCGGCGGCGAGCGCCGCACAGACCTGACCGCTGAAGATCGCCAGCGGGAAGTTCCAGGGGCTGATGCAGACCACGGGGCCGAGCGGCCTGTGGCTGTCGTTGGCGAAGTGGTCGCGTGCCTGGGCGGCGTAGTAACGCAGGAAGTCGACCGCCTCGCGCACCTCGGCGATGGCGTTGCTGAAAGTCTTGCCAGATTCGCGCACCAGCAGGCCCATCAGGGGCTGCAGCTCGGACTCCATCAGATCGGCGGCTCTGTCCAGTACGGCGGCGCGCTCGGCCGGCGGGGTCGACTGCCAGATCTGGCCGCTGGCCAGGGCGCAGGCCAGTGCACCGTCCACCAGCTCGGGGCTGGCCTCGCTCACCTGACCGACGACATCGCGGTGATCCGCCGGGTTGAGCACAGCCTGGAACTCGGTCGGAGCCGCAATCTCGCAACCCAGCATGGGCTGAGCCAGATAACGGTTGTTGGTGCTGCCGAGCAGGGCGGCGGAGAGCGAACCCAGTCGGTGTTCGTTGGCCAGATCCAGGCCGGCGGAATTGGGTCTGGCCTCGCCGTACAGCTCGCGCGGCAACGGGATGCGCGGGTGGGGCAGGCCCAGGCTGCCTTCACGGGCGGCCATCTGCTCGATCTGCTGCACCGGATCCTGCACCAGATCCTGCAGCGAGATGCTGTTGTCCGCGATGCGGTTGACGAAGGAGGTGTTGGCCCCGTTCTCCAGCAGGCGGCGCACCAGGTAGGCGAGCAGGGTCTCGTGGCTGCCGACCGGTGCATAGATGCGGCAGGGGCGACCGAGCTTGCCGTCGGCGACCTTGCCGACCACCTGCTCGTACAGCGGCTCACCCATGCCGTGCAGGCACTGGAACTCGTACTGACCCGGGTAGTAGTTCTGCCCCGCCAGCTGGTAGATGGCCGACAGGGAGTGGGCGTTGTGGGTGGCGAACTGGGGATAGATGGACTCCGGCACAGCCAGCAGCTTGCGGGCGCAGGCGAGGTAGGAGAGATCGGTATAGGGCTTGCGGGTATAGACCGGATAGCCTTCCAGGCCGTCCTGCTGGGCGCGTTTGATCTCGCTGTCCCAGTAGGCGCCCTTCACCAGCCGGATCATCAGGCGGTGACGGCTGCGTTTGGCGAGATCGATGACGTAGTCGATCACATAGGGGCAGCGCTTCTGGTAGGCCTGGATGACGAAGCCGATGCCGTTCCAGTCGGCCAGCGACGGATCGAAGCAGAGCCTCTCCAGCAGATCGAGGGAGATCTCCAGCCGATCCGCCTCCTCGGCGTCGATGTTGATGCCGATATCGTACTGTTTGGCGAGCTGGGTCAGACCGAGCAGGGTGGGGTAGAGCTCCTCCATCACCCTATCGTACTGGGCACGGCTGTAGCGCGGGTGCAGGGCGGAGAGCTTGATGGAGATGCCCGGGCCCTCGTAGATGCCGCGGCCGTGGGAGGCCTTGCCGATGGCGTGGATGGCCTGCTCGTAGGAGGCGAGATAGCGCTTGGCGTCCTCCTCGGTCAGGGCCGCCTCCCCCAGCATGTCGTAGGAGTAGCGGAAGCCCTTGCTCTCGGTGCTGCCGGCGTTGGCCAGCGCCTCGGCTATGGTCTCGCCGGTGACGAACTGCTCGCCCATCAGCCGCATCGCCATGTCGACGCCCTTGCGGATCAGCGGCTCGCCGCCCTTGCCGATCAACCCCTTGAGGGAGCTGTTGAGGCCGGCCTCGTTATGAGTGGCCACCAGCTTGCCGGTGATGAGCAGGCCCCAGGAGGCGGCGTTGACGAACAATGAGGTGCTGTTGCCCAGATGCTGGCTCCAGTTGCCGCCGCTGATCTTGTCGCGGATCAGGGCATCGCGGGTCGCCTTGTCCGGGATGCGCAGCAGCGCCTCGGCCAGGCACATCAGCGCCACCCCTTCCTGGGAGGAGAGGGAAAACTCCTGCAGCAGGCCCTGCACCAGACCCTGACGGCCGCTGGCACCCTTCTGGTTGCGCAGCTTCTCGGCGATGCCGAGGGCCAGCTTCTGGGTGGCCTCGGCCTTCTCCTTGGGCAGGCGGGCCTGCTCCAGCAGCATGGGCACGGCCTCGGTCTCGGGGCGACGATAGGCGGAGGTGATGGCGGCGCGCAGCACGGACTGCGGCAAGATGCTCTCGGCAAACTCGAGGAAGACCTGGATGCCCTGTTCGGTCAGCGCCTCTACGGGCTCCTCACCCGCGGCGGCGGCCAGGCCGGACTGCTCGGGCGGGGTCAGGCCGCGCTCCAGCTGCTCCAGATAGCTGAAGATCGATTGCTTGATCAGCCAGTGCGGGGTGCGGTCCAGGGTCTGCGCCGCCTGTTTCAGCCGGTCGCGGGTCGCTTCGTCGAGTTTAACGCCAAGGGTGGTGGTGGCCATGGGACTTCCTGTGTCGGTACGGTGACAATATTGCCGAATGGTTAAATTTTGACGAGGATGGCGCAACCAGGTGCAACCTGCAAGTTAGAAATTTTAATGCTTTCGCTACATTGCTGAATTTAAAGGAGCCTATCGGGTTGGCGGCTGGGCCCAGTGTGGTGCGGCCGTGGGCGCTTTTTACTGCAAGATGAACAGGTTAATGGCTTGTCTCCCGAATGTTGAAGGAGGTGCAACCCGTGCTGAAGATTGGTTGCTCTTTTCAAGGTTTGCACAGGATGCGTGCGGCGGGAGCCATCGGCCGAGGGTTGCCTTATCGGGGGGCGGGCGCACGGCTGGCGGATGAATGCCGTGCGGATCGGGACCCCATCAGGCTCAGCATGCGTGCCGGGCGAATGCGACTGTGGCAGTTGACTCTTCTATGCTGATAGCTGGCCAGCGGGCCAGCCACATCAGTGACAAGGAGATCACCATGGCACGTGTCAGTACCTATCTCAATTTCCCTCGGGAGACGGAGGCGGCCTTCCTGTTCTACCGGGAGGTGTTCGGCGGCGACTTCAACGGCCCCATTCACCGCTTCAAGGATTCCCCCGGCTGCCCTGGCCAGCCCGCCCTGTCGAAGGAGGACGAGGAGCTGGTGATGCATGTGGAGCTGTCCATCCTCGGCGGCCATGTGCTGATGGGCACCGATGCCCCCGTCAGCATGGGGTTCAATCTGGTGCAGGGCAACAACAGCTACCTCAACCTGGAGCCGGACAGCCGCGGCGAGACCGATCGCCTGTTTGCCGCCCTGGGGGCGGGGGGCAA
Organism: Aeromonas sp. sif2433; assembly: GCF_019218705.1. Taxonomy (NCBI): domain Bacteria; kingdom Pseudomonadati; phylum Pseudomonadota; class Gammaproteobacteria; order Aeromonadales; family Aeromonadaceae; genus Aeromonas; species Aeromonas sp. sif2433. The sequence continues at coordinate 46,313 of NZ_JAHUXD010000010.1, read as the reverse complement.
GGTGGAGATGGCGTTGCAGGAGATGTTCTGGGGGGACTACTTCGGCTCTCTGGTCGACAAGTTCGGCACCCACTGGATGTTCAACTGCCAGAGTAAGACTTGAGTGCTAGCTGCCGGTGCGGAACACGAAAAAGAGGCTCATGGAGCCTCTTTTTTATGCCGCCGACCCCGGCCTCAGCCCGGCTTGCGTCCCACCATCTCGGCCGGCACCACCCAGGCGTTGGACTCCAGGGGCGCTGAACTGGTCCGAGGCGAGGTCTATGGCTTGCGCCCCACCATCTCGGCCGGTATCACCCAGGCGTCGAACTGGCCGGCGCTGACGTGACCGGAGGCGATGGCCGCCTCGCGCAGGCCTATCCCCTCGTGGTGGGCGCGCTTGGCGATCTCGGCCGCCTTGTCATAGCCGATGTGGGGGTTCAGCGCCGTCACCAGCATCAGGGAGTTGGCCAGCAGCTCGTCGATGCGCGCCCGGTTTGGCGCTATGCCGATGGCGCAGTGATCGTGGAAGCTCTGCATGCCGTCGGCCAAGAGCCGCACGCTCTGCAGGAAGTTGTAGGCGATCATCGGCCTGAACACGTTGAGCTCGAAGTTGCCGCTGGCGCCGCCGATGTTGATGGCCACGTCGTTGCCCATCACCTGGGCGCAGAGCATGGTGAGCGCCTCGCTCTGGGTCGGGTTGACCTTGCCCGGCATGATGGAGGAGCCGGGCTCGTTCTCCGGGATGATCAGCTCGCCGAGCCCGCTGCGGGGGCCGCTGGCCAGCCAGCGCACGTCGTTGGCGATCTTCATGAGAGAAGCCGCGAGGGTCTTGAGGGCGCCGTGGCCATGCACCAGCGCATCGCTCGCCGCCAGGGCCTCGAACTTGTTGGGGGCGCTCACCAGCGGCAGGCCGGTCTGCTCTGCGAGCTGGCTCGCCACCGCCTCGGCAAAGCCGGGCGGGCAGTTGAGGCCGGTGCCGACCGCGGTGCCCCCCAGCGCCAGCTCATACAGATGGGGCAGGGCGGCACGCAGATGGCGCTCCCCCTGCTCGAGCTGGGCGACCCAGCCGGAGAACTCCTGACCCAGGGTGAGGGGGGTGGCGTCCTGCAGGTGGGTGCGGCCAATCTTGACGATGTCATCGAAGGCGGCGGCCTTGCTGGCGAGCGCGCTCTTGAGCGTGATCAGGGTCGGCAGCAGCTGGCCCGTGATGGCGGTGACGGCCGCCAGGTTCATGGCGCTGGGGAAGACGTCATTGCTCGACTGGCTCTTGTTCACCTCGTCGTTGGGGTGCACCAGCCGCGCCTCCCCGCGCGCGCCGCCGAGCAGCTCGCTGGCGCGGTTCGCCAGCACCTCGTTGAGGTTCATGTTGGTCTGGGTGCCGGAGCCGGTCTGCCAGACCATCAGCGGAAACTCGGCGTCGTGCTGGCCGCACAGCACCTCGTCGGCGGCGGCCATGATGGCCTGGGCCTTGCGCGCGGCGAGCAGCCCCTGGGCGTGGTTGACCCTGGCGCAGGCGGACTTGATGCGGGCGAGGGCGTGGATGAGCTCCAGCGGCTGGCGCTCACCCGAGATGTTGAAGTGGTGCAGGGAGCGCTGGGTCTGGGCGCCCCACAGCCGCTGCGCCGGGACGGCGATCTCCCCCAGACTGTCTCGTTCCATCCTGATGTCCATACCGATACTCCTGTCGATGAGGTGTCCAATCCCTAGCATGACCACAAACGGCGGCCGGGGCCAGCTTGCACATATGACAGCGGCTTGCTTATAATAAGCAAAGCTTACTATATAGGTTGCATGCTATGAACAAACAACCCGATTCCATCGGATTCCTGCTCGGCGATGTGCAGCGTCTAATGCGTCGCCAGTTTCAGCAGCAGCTGGAAGGGAGCGGCCTGACCCTGGCCCAGGCCCGTGCCCTGGTGCATATCGCCCGCAGTGAGGGGATCCGTCAGGTCGAGCTGGCCGACGGGCTGGATATCCAGCCCATCACCCTGGCCCGCCAGCTCGATCAGCTGGCCGAGAATGGCCTGGTCGAACGGCGCAGCGATCCCACCGACCGCCGGGCCTATCAGCTCTATCTGACCGAGGCCGCGACCCCTTATCTGGCGCTGATCAAGCGGGCCTCCGAGGTGGTGCATCAGCGCGCCATCGGTGAGCTGGGGGAGGAGGCGACCACAGCCCTCTGCCACTCCCTCAAGATCCTGCGTGCCAACCTTTGCCATTCCTGATTTCCCCTTTTCGACCTAATCATTAGCGGAGCGCTTTTATGACCACTGACTCACCCTCCTCCCGTCCCGCGGCCGACCGGCGCCGGACCCGCTTGCTGCTGCTGGTGGTGGTGCCGGCACTGGCCCTGCTCGGGGTCGGCGCCGTCTACCTGCAGGGCGGACGCTATATCGAGACCGACAACGCCTATGTGAAGGCGGACAAGGTGCCCATCAGTACCGAGGTGCTGGGTCGGGTGGCCAAGGTGTTCGTCGACGAGAACCAGCAGGTCAAGGCCGGCCAGCCGATATTCGAGCTGGATCCCGAGTCGTTCCAGGTCGCCGTGACCAAGGCCGAGGCCGAACTCGCCAAGGCCCGCACCGATCTGGTGGCGCTGCAGACCAGCTATCGCGGTCAGCAGGCCGAGATCGCCGTGGCCCGCACCCGCAATGCCTATGCCCTCAAGGAGGAGCGTCGGCAGGCGGATCTGGTGGCCAAGCACTTCACCTCGACCGCCAACTACGATGACGCGCGCCAGCTTACCATCCAGACCGCCCAGCAGCAGGTGGCGCTGGAGGAGGGGCTCAAGAAGATCGAGGCCTCCCTCAGCGGCGACGTGAACCTGCCGGTGGAGCAGCAGCCTGCCTATCGCGAGGCCGCCGCCGTCCTGGCCAAGGCCAAGCTGGATCTGGCCCGCACCACCATCTACGCCCCCGCCAACGGCATCGCCAGCCAGCTGCCCAAGCCAGGTCAGTACATGCTGGTGGGCATGACCGCCATGATGCTGGTGGAGACCGACAGCCCCTGGGTGGAGGCGAACTTCACCGAGACCGAGCTGACCCATGTCCAGCCGGGCCAGCGGGTGGATATCAGCGTGGACACCTACCCGGATGCCCACTGGAGCGGGGTGGTGGAGAGCCTGAGCCCGGCCACCGGCTCCGAGTTTTCGGTGATCCCGGCCCAGAACGCCACCGGCAACTGGGTCAAGATAGCCCAGCGCGTCGCGGTGCGGATCCGGCTACAGGAGGGGGCCGATCAGCCGCTGCTGCGCGCGGGTCTGAGCGCCATCGCCGAGATCGACACCGGCCACAAGCGCAGCCTGCTTGGCTGGTCATTCCGAGGTTGATATGACGACAGCAGGCACAGAGGAGGCCGATCAAGGCACCCGTCGCGTCTTCATCACCCTGTCGGTGATGCTGGCCACCATCATGCAGGCGCTGGATACCACCATCGCCAACGTGGCCCTGCCCCACATGCAGGGCGCCATGGGCGCGACCCAGGATCAGATCTCCTGGGTGCTCACCTCCTACATAGTGGCGGCCGCCATCTTCATGCCGCTGACCGGCTTCATCTCGTCGCGGATCGGCCGCAAGCGGCTGTTCATGTGGTCGGTGGTGGGCTTCACCGTCGCCTCCATGCTGTGCGGCGCGGCCCAGAGCCTGGAGCAGATAGTGCTGTTCCGGCTGCTGCAGGGGATCTTCGGCGCCAGCCTGGTGCCGCTCTCCCAGGCGGTGCTGCTCGATACCTATCCACCGGAGAAGCACGGCTCCGCCATGGCGCTCTGGGGTATCGGGGTCATGGTCGGCCCCATCCTCGGGCCCTCGCTGGGGGGCTGGCTCACCGAGTACTACAACTGGCGCTGGGTGTTTTACATCAACCTGCCGTTCGGCCTGCTGGCCTGGTTCGGGCTCGCCGCCTTCATCGAGGAGACCAGACTCGACGCCAGCCGGCGCTTCGATCTGCTCGGCTTCGCCCTGCTCAGCCTGGGGATAGGGGCGCTGCAGATGGCGCTGGATCGGGGGGAGTCCCAGAACTGGTTCGCCAGCCGGGAGATAGTGATCGAGACCATCATGATGGTGCTCTGCTTCTACCTGTTCGTGGTGCACATATTCACCCACCCTCATCCCTACATAGAGCCGGCCCTGTTCAAGGATCGCAACTTCAGCGTCGGCCTGGTGTTCATCTTCATCGTCGGCATCATCTTGCTGGCGACCATGACGCTGCTGCCCCCCTTCATGCAGGGCCTGATGGGCTACCCGGTGATCGACGTCGGCTACCTGCTGGCACCGCGCGGGGTCGGCACCATGTTCGCCATGATGCTGGTGGGACGGCTGTCGGGCCGGGTGGACGTGCGCATCCTGATCCTGCTGGGGCTGCTGCTCACCAGCTTCTCCATGTGGGAGATGACTCTGTTCAACACCGACATCAGCAGCTGGGACATAGTGCGCACCGGGATCATTCAGGGGCTCGGCCTCGGCTTCATCTTCGTGCCGCTCTCCACCATCACCTTCGCGACCCTGGCCCCGCGCTATCGCAACGAGGGCACGGCGCTGTTCAGCCTGGTGCGCAACATCGGCAGCAGCATCGGCATCTCTGTGGTCATCACCTACCTGGCCCAGCGCACCCAGATGAACCACGAGGTGTTCGCCTCCTACATCACCCCCTTCAACGCGGCCCTGAATCAGGGGATGGGCATGGTGGCGCTGATGGCGCCCAAGGGGCTCGCCATGCTCAACGGCGAGGTGACCCGTCAGGCCAGCCTGCTCGCCTATCTGCAGGACTTCCGCCTGATGATGTGGGTCAGCCTGTGCGCCATCCCGCTGGTGTTGCTGCTCAAGGCCCCCAAGCGCGGCGGCAACAAGGAGGAGATGGTGCTGCTGGATTGAGTGCCGGCACAGTGCCTTGAACACGTGCCCGCGCCGGACGGGAGAAAGCGAGAGGGATGGCCCAGGCCATCCCTCTTTTTTATGCGCTCAGGGCACGAAGCCGCGTCAGACTCTGGGGATGAAGGGGGTCAGTGCGGCCAGCGGGCTGGCGTCCTGATACTCCTGAGTCGTCTCGCCGTGCTTGAAGATCTTGAAGCCCTGGCCGCGGGCGCTCCAGTATTCGATGCTCTCGCCGCTGATCTGCAGCAGGCTGGCCTCGCGCAGGGCCACCACGGATTCGCTCGGGTTGATGGCGCAGAACTCGGCGAGGCGCTCGTCGCGGGTCTCCCCCATGTGGCCGCTGATGCTGGCGTCCAGATAGTGGGGGTTGATCTGCTGGGGGAACAGGCCGAGGGCCGGCAGCACGGCGGCGTTGCACACCGGCATGTCGTTGGTGGTGCGGATGCTCGGGGTCGCCACGTTGCAACCGGCGCTCCAGCCCACATAGGGCACGCCCCGCTCGCGCACGGCGCGCTGGATGGGCACGACCAGGCCGTACTCGTGCAGCAGCTGGTTCAGGCGCCAGGTGTTGCCGCCGCTGATGAAGATGGCGTCGGCCCGGTTGATGGCATCCACAGGATCGTCGAACTGGTGAATGCTGACGGCCTCGACTCCCAGGCTCTCGCCGAGCTCATTGGCCCTGGCATCCCAGTCGCTGCGGATCACCGCGTAGGGGATGAGCAGGATGCGCTTGACCTGTTTGCGGGCGAGCAGGCTCTGCACCCGATCCCGGGCCCAGCCGAGCAGGCCCGGACATTCGGTGGCTTTACCATTGCTCAGAAGAAGCAGTTCCATAGTGACTCCTCGATATGAAAGGCGCAGGGCCGCACGGGCCCCGATTAAGGCAGAGGGGCACTCTAACCCCATCGGGGCAGAAAGTGTGTGATCTCATCGCGTTTTGTGTCGCCGAGTCAGGCGTTGCGCCCGCCTTGGCCGGTATCCAGGCCTCAGGACGGTGCGTTGACATCCGCATAGAGCAGCATCAGCTCGGCCAGGGAATTGACCTCGAGCCGTTTCATCAGGCTGGCGCGGCACACCTCGACGGTGCGCACCGAGATGCAGAGATCCCGCGCTATCTGCTGGTTCTTGTGGCCCAGGGCGATGAGCTGCAACAGCTGGTGCTCGCGCGGTGGCAGGGTCTGATAGACGCGCTGGCGAGCCAGCCGCTTTGCCGCCGCCAGGGTGGCGAGATTGGCGCGCGCTATGGCCTGGAGCAGGGGGGCGAGCTGCACCGGTTTTTGCAGGAAGTCGACGGCCCCCTGCTTGAGGGACTCCACCGCCAGGGGCACCTCCCCGTGGCCGGTGAGAAACAGTATGGCGATGGGACTCTGGGCCGCCTTCAGCCGCTGCTGCAGCTCGGGCCCCGACAGGCCCGGCATGCGGCAATCCAGGATCAGGCAGGCGGGCCGGGCCGGGTCTATGTCACTCAGGAACGCCTCGCCGTCGGTGAAGCAGCTGACCCTCAGATCGCAGCTCTCCAGCATGAAGCGCAGGGAGTCGAGCACGGCCCTATCGTCGTCGACCAGGTAGAGAGGGGATTGGGCTTGGCTCGGCATCTCAGTTCTCGCTGTTGATGGTGGGGGAGGTGGTGGCCTCCTTGCTGTGGATGGGCAGGACCACCCGGGCGAGGCAGCCGCGGGGGCTCAGGTTGCTTAAAGAGAGTTGGCCGCGATGGAATTCGACCACGTCCCGGCAGATGGCGAGCCCCAGCCCCATGCCGTCGGCCTTGTCGCTGTGAAACGCCTGCTGCAGCTGCGCCTGGGGTAACCTCAGGCCGGGACCGTTGTCGCGCACCTCCAGCAGCAGTTGGGCGGGCTCGAAGGCGACTGACAGCTCGACCCGGCCCGGCTCATCCCCCTGCGCCGCCCCCTCGTTCCGCTGAGCCGCGCTCTCGGCCCCATTCTTGATGAGGTTCAGCAGCAGCTGCTCCACCCCGGTGCCATCCAGTGCCAACTGCCGTGGTTGACCCTGCCAGCGCACCTCGAGGGCGACCCCGAGCGGCGCCAGCATCTGCTCGAGCAGGGGCCGCAGGCCGTTCACCAGGGCGACCAGATCCGTGGGTTCGGGCTGGCGCGGACGCTTCTGCAGGCGGGATCTCAGCCGCTGGACTGTCTGGTTGATGCGCTCGACCTGCTGGCCTATCTGCTCGAGCGCCTGGCTCAGCACAGGATCCGGGGTCGAGTCTTGGCCCTGTTTTGCCAGGCGCAGCAGGGCCCCCTGGCTGTAGTTGGCGATGGCGGTGAGGGGCTGGTTGATCTCGTGGGCCATGTTGGCGCCGAGCTCGCCGAGCTGGGCGAGACGCCTGGCCTGCTCGAGCTGGCGCCCCTTGTCGGCCAGCTGGCGGGCCTGCTCATCGAGCCGGCGGTGGCTGGCGAGCAGTCGGCGCTGGCTGCGGCTGAACAGCCGTTGCAGCAGCAGGTGGTGGCCGCCGAGCAGCAGCACCAGCAGCAGGGCGCCCCAGCCCCATTGCTGATGCTGGCGCAGCCAGTGCCGGGCCTCCTGCCACCAGGGGCCCTGCAGGGGATGGCGATCCAGTGCCTTGAGCAGGCGATCGATGCTGAGTTGGCTGGTGGGCACAGTCCAGCCGGCCGAGTCGGCGGCGATGGCCGCCAGGCTGTCGGGGGGCAGGGCAAACAGCGCGCGGGTGACCGCCAGCGCCAGCTCGGGGGAGGCCTGCTCCGTCTTGGCAAAGGACCAGTTCGGGTAGAGCCGGGTCGAGCTCTGGCAGCCGAAGCCGGCCGGCGCCTGGTTGTCCAGCACCCGAAAATCCGAGTAGGCGACCTTGCCCTCCCGCGCCATGCGCTCCAGCTGGCAGACCGGTACTATGGCGGCGGCGACCTCATCCGCCGCCAACTGCTCGATGAGCCTGTCGAGGGGGAAGCCGGTGAAGCGCACGGCGGAGAAGAAGCTATCCAGCCGCACTCCCTGTTCCCCCGCCTCGAAGCGGTAGGCGAGGTAGCCGCCGAAGGCGTTCTCCGACACGGCGGCGACCGGCCGCCCCTTGAGATCCTGCCAGTGTCGGTAGGGGGCATGGGCGCGCACCACCAGGGCGGCGCCGATGGCGAGGTTGTCACCGCTGGCCGGGCTCTTGAGGGTGGCGAGCCAGGCGAGTGGATACTGGCGCGACAGGCTGACCGACTGGCCCGGGTTGGTGATGACGAACGCCAGCCGCTCCTTCGCGACGGCCTCGGCCAGGGCATCGAGCTCCAGCGGGACCAGCTCGAAGCGCCGCCCCGGCACGCTCTCATCCAGCCAGCCCATCAGCGGCTGCCACTGATGGCGAGCCACGGCGAGACCGCGGGTCGCCAGCACGCCGATTCGTACCGGCTCGGCCAGGGCTAGTTCCGGCTCGCTCAGGGCCGGCTCAGATCCGGTCAGGGGCTGCGCCGGCTCGGCCAGGGCGGGGGAGACGCCGAGCCAGAGCAGCAGGGCCAGCAGGGGCCACAGGACGGGCGATGGCGAAGGGGCGTGACGGGACAGAGCGTTCTCCTTGGGCGGGAATGGGGAGGCCAGTCTATCACCTGGGCATCGCCCTGGGCCCGCCTCGGCGCGGTGATGGGGCGGCGAATGGGGCTCCCGTCACAGTTCGGCGGTTATCGGGTCGATTTTATTGCGCTGGATCAACCCGGCTCCCGGTATGTGGAAAACCACAATAGAGACGGCTCTCCGGCCCGGGGACAATCGGCCCAACCCCCTTCAGGGGAAGCCCGCTCAGCAGAAGGAAAGAAGCCATGGAGCTCAGCAAGCGCCGATTGTTATCCGGGATCGCCGCCCTCACCGCGGGGGCGGCCCTGATCCCCGTGACTCAAGCCCAAGTTCAGGCCCAGTCCGTACCCGTCCCCCGCAATGAGCGGGCGGCCATCGGCCGGGGGGATGGTAGCAAGCGCTATGGCATGCTGATCGATCTGCGCCGCTGCGTCGGCTGCCAGGCCTGCACCGTGGCCTGCACCATAGAGAACCAGCCCCCCCTCGGCCAGTTTCGCACCACGGTCAGCCAGTACGAGGTGAGCGACGTGGCGGCCCTCGATTCCCCCGCCTCCCTCTTCATGCTGCCCAGGCTTTGCAACCACTGCGCCGAGCCCGCCTGCCTCGATGTCTGCCCCACCGGCGCCACCTTCCAGCGCGAGGACGGCATAGTGGTGGTCAACAACGATTGGTGCGTCGCCTGCGGCTACTGCGTGCAGGCCTGCCCCTATGACGCCCGCTTCATCAACCATGAGACCAACACCGCCGACAAGTGCACCTTCTGCGCCCACCGGCTGGAGGCAGGGTTGCTGCCCGCCTGCGTGGAGAGCTGCGTCGGCGAGGCGCGCATCATCGGCGATCTCAACGATCCCAAGAGCCAGATCAGCCGGCTGCTGCGGGAATACGAGTCCGCGCTCAGGGTGCTCAAGCCCGAGGCCCATACCCAGCCGCGGGTCTTCTATCTCGGCATGGATGAGGCGTTTGTCAGCAAGATCGACGGCCACCCGGCGCAGCGCACCCTGCTTGGCGATGACGGCAAGGAGATAGCCCATGACCATTAATGAACTGCTGGCCCCGGATCAACCCATCACCTGGCTGCCCTGGGCGGTGCAATATTTCTTCCTGATTGGCCTGGCCTATGGCGCCCTCTGGCTGGGGGCGGCCGATCTGTGGCGCAAGGTGCCGGATCGGCGGCTGCAGACCCTGGCCGCGGTGCTGATGATGGGGGCCGGCCTGGTGGCGCCCATCGCCCTGACCGCAGACTTGCACCAGCCGGCCCGGGCCTGGCACTTCTACGCCCAGACCCGCTTCGGCTCCATCATGTGGTATGGCGCCTACCTGCTGCCGCTGTTCAGCCTGCTCAGCATGGGGCTGGGCTGGCTGCTGATAAGGCCCAACCTGGCCAGGCGTGGGGAGGAGCATGACAGGGTCGCCGCCCTGGCGCGGCTGCTCTGCCTGGGAGGCTGGTCCGGCGAGCGCTGGCGCAAGCCGCTTGCCTTGATGGCGGCCTTGAGCGGGCTCAGCATAGCGCTCTACACCGGGCTCGAGACCATGGCGGTGCAGGCGCGCCCGCTCTGGCATACCCCCTGGTTGCCCTGGCTGCTGGCGCTGAGCGCCGTGCTGGCGGCCCAGAGCGCCCTGCTGCTGCTCAACCGGCTGCTGGCGGGCTGGCAGGGGCACACCGAGGCGGGGCTGCTGCGCCAGATCCGCCCGACCCTTGGCCTGCTCGCGCTCTCCCTGCTGGGCTGGGCCCTGCTCGGCGGCGCCTCGGCGGCTGAGGCTGGCGCCCTCTATCGGCTCGATCCGAGCTGGCGGCTGGCGGCCCACTGGCTGCTGCTGACCCTGGCCCTGCTCGGCCTGTTGCTGCTGGCGGGGCACCGGCTCTCCCCCCGTCTGCAATCCTGGGGGGTGGCGCTGCTGGCGCTGCACCTGGTGTGGGGCCTGCGCTGGCTGGTGCTCATTCAGGGGCAGTTGGCACCGAAATATGGCGCCGGCGTCTATGTCTACCAGATCGCCTGGGGGCCGGCCGGGGTGCTCGGTATCCTCGGCACCTTCGGCCTGCTGCTGGCCCTGCTGGTGGCGCTCTCCGAGCTGGTACGCGTCCCTGCTCTGCCATCCGCCACCCAGGCATCCACCACTCATTCCGCTCGCGAGGCAATCTGATGGATCACAGCAAACGCAAGTTTCTCAAGGGGGCCGCCATCGCCGGGGGCACGGGGCTGTTCGTGGCCGGTTACAGCGACACCCTCAAGCAGGTGGTGAGCGGGGTGGCCACCGGCAGCTCGGGCAAGCCGACCCGGGATCCCATCCACGGCAACTCCCTGGCGGTGGAGTACAGGGTCGATGAGCGGGGGGAGATCCACCCCAACCCGGCCCAGCGGCTGGCCAACACCATGTGCCTCGGTTGCTGGACCCTGTGCGGGGTGCGGGCCCGCATCGACAACGAGAGCGACAAGATAGTGCGGATCCTCGGCAACCCTTATCACCCGCTGTCCGCCCTGCATCACATCGACTTCAAGACGCCGGTCAAGCAGGCGCTGATCGGCACCAGCGGCTATCAGGAGGGGGGCCTGGATGGCCGCTCCACCGCCTGCGCCCGGGGCAACGCCATGCTGGAGCAGCTCGACAGCCCGCACAGGGTCACCCGCTGCCTCAAGCGGGTCGGCCCCCGTGGCAGCGGTCGCTGGCAGAGCATCCCGTTCGAGCAGATGATCGAGGAGGTGGTGGAAGGGGGCGATCTGTTCGGGGAGGGCAGCGTCGAGGGGCTCAGGGCCATCCGCAACCTCGCCGAGCCGCTCGATCCCGCCAACCCGGAATATGGCCCCAAGGCCAACCAGCTGCTGGTGAGCAACGCCTCGGACGAGGGCCGCGACGCCTTCATCAAGCGTTTCACCTTCAACGGCTTCGGCACCCGCAACTTCGCGAACCACGGCGCCTACTGCGGCCTGTCGTTCCGGGTGGGGGCCGGCGCCCTGCTGGACGATCTGGAGAAGAACGCCCACCTCAAGCCCGACTGGGACGAGAGCGACTTCCTGCTGTTCATGGGCACCTCACCCCAGCAGTCCGGCAACCCCTTCAAGCGCCAGTCCCGCCAGCTGGCGGCGAACCGGGCTAGGGAGGGCAAGCCGTTCTCCTACGTGGTGGTGGCGCCCAGCCTGCCGAACACGGTGAACCTGCCGTCCGCCCCCGCCAACCGCTGGCTGCCCATCAGGCCCGCCACCGACTCGGCCCTGGCCCTGGCCATGCTGCGCTGGATCATCGACAACGATCGTTACGCCGAGCCCTTCCTGGCGGCACCCAACGCAGAAGCTGCCGAGCGAGCCGGCTATCGCGGTTTCAGCAACGCCAGCCATCTGGTGATAAGCGACGAGTCGCACCCCCGCTTCGGCCAGATGCTGCACGCCAGCGATCTGGGGCTGCCCCACAGCGGTGAAGCCTATGGCGAGGGGGATGAGGTGTTGGTGGTCGAGGAGGGGAGTGACGAGCCGACACCGGCCGGCCGTTGCGAGCGGGCCCGACTCTGGGTGGCGCGCAGCATTTCGACCCCGGGCGGGGAGTTGGCGGTCAAGAGCAGCTTCCAGCTGCTGGCCGAGGCGAGCCGGGAGCATACCCTCGAGCAATACAGCGCCGAGTGCGCCGTGCCGGTGGCCGATATCGTCGAACTGGCGCGGGAGTTCACCAGCCACGGCACCCGGGCGGCGGTGATCACCCACGGCGGCACCATGAGTGCCAACGGCTTCTACACGGCCTGGGCCATCATGATGCTCAACGCCATGATAGGAAACCTCAACGTCAAGGGCGGCGCGGTGGCGAGCGGCGGCAAGTTCAATCCCTTCGGGAGCGGGCCGCGCTACGATCTGGAGAGCTTCCCCGGCATGGTGAAACCCGCCGGCGTCTTCCTCTCCCGCTCCAAGTTCCCCTACGAGAAGACCTCCGAATATCGTCGCAAGAAAGAGGCGGGGCAGAACCCCTATCCGGCCCACGAGCCCTGGTTCCCGATCTCGGGCCCGCTGCTCGGCGAGCACCTGACCGCGGCGGTGAGCGGTTACCCCTACCGCGCCAAGGCCTGGATCAACCACATGGGCAACCCGCTCTACGGTCAGGCCGGGTTGCACCAGGCCATAGGTGAACAGCTCAAAGACCCCAGGGTGTTGCCGCTGTTCATCAGCATCGACAGCTTCATCAACGAATCCTCGGCGCTGTCTGACTACATAGTGCCTGACACCCTGACCTACGAGTCCTGGGGCTGGGCAACCGCCTGGCACGGGGTCATGACCAAGGTCTCGACCGGGCGCTGGCCTGTGATCGAGCCCAGAGTGGTCAAGACCGCCGAGGGGGATCCCGTCTGCATGGAGTCCTTCCTCATCGCGGTGGCGAAACGCCTCGGCCTGCCGGGCTTCGGCGAGGGGGCGATCGAGGGGGCGGATGGCAAGCTGCATGGGCTCAACAAGGCGGCGGACTTCTCCCTCTACGGGGCGGCCAACGTTGCCTACCTCGGCCAGCCGGTGCCTCCCATCGGCGCTGAAGACCTCGCTTGGTCCGGGGTGGAGCGGATCCTGCCCACCCTCAACGCCACCCTGAGCGCGGAGGAGGCGAGCCGCGCCGCCTATCTCTACGCCAGGGGCGGGCGCTTCGAGCCGGTCGCCAAGGGGCGCGACGAGGCGGGTCAGCCGAGCAAGCGCTGGCCCAAGCCCCTGATGCTGTGGAACCCGGCGGTGGGCAGCCGCCGTCACAGTCAGAGCGGCCAGTTCCTGAGCGGCACCCCGCGCTTCTTCCTGGCCCAGCTCGCCGATGGCACGCCGCTGAGCGAGGCGTTCAAGCCGGCCCAGTGGCCCCTGCTGCTCACCAGCTACAAGTCCCACACCATGAGCTCCATGAGCATCGGCTCGGATCGCCTGCGCCAGGTGCACCCCAGCAACGGGGTGCGGCTCAACGCCCAGACGGCGGCCCGCCTCGGCATAGTGAGCGGGGACAGGGTGCGGGTCAGCACCCCCAATGGCAGCGTGATCGGGCTGGCCGAGTGCGTGGCCGGGGTGCAGGCGGATGCCATCGCCATCGAGCACGGCTTCGGTCACAAGGAGCTGGGGGCGCGGGAGCACTGGATAGACGGCCAGCGGGTGGCGGCCAGCGCCCTGCGCGGCGCCGGGGTGAACCTCAACGATCTGGCGGTGCTGGATCCCAGTCGCCACGGTCGTTATCCCCTGGTGGACTGGGCCATCGGCTCCTCGGCGCGCCAGGGCTTGCCGGCCCGGGTAGAGAAGCTGGTGTAGCGCCAGATGCAAAAAAAGCGGGGCCATCATGGCCCCGCTTTATTTTGCGATGATCCCGCGTATTAGGGGTTCAGTTCGACGTCCACCCACACCAGGCGATGGTCCGAGCTCACTCCCTTGGCGATGCCGAGCTTGGCGTCATACACCAGGTGGTAGCCCGGCTCGAAGCTGGCGGGCCAGAACACGCCGGAGGCGACCGCGTTGAGGTTGGCGGAGGGGATCAGGTGATCGAGCTGCAGGCCGCTGCTGCTGGTGATGCGCTCCGGGGTGGTGCGGCCGTTGTTGCGCTTGCACTGATCCGGCTGGCTGGCGAGGCACTCGGGGCCACCCTGGCTGACCGGGATCAGGGCGCCGTTGGTGACCGCCTGGTTGACCAGCGCATGGTTGTGCAGGTCCTGGATGGCACTGAGATCCCCGTCACCGAGCTGGGGATCGGCGTTGAGATCCCCGGCGATGACGAACCTGGCACCCTGTGGCAGGCCGCCGGCCTTGCCTGCGTCGTCCACCATGTAGCTGGCGGCCTCCACATAGTCCTGCCAGAAGGCGACCTCGGCTCTGTTGTGCTTGACGTTGTGGCGCGCCGCGTTGCCGAAGATGGGCGGGGTCGGGTGAGAGATGAGGAAGTGGACCACCACCTCCTTGTTGCCCTGCTTGATGCGCACCGGCACGTCGGCGTGATTCTTGGAGGAGAGCGGGAACTGCTCCCAGGCCGCGGCGTCATACCAGGCATCGCCGCACTGGCGACCGGCCGGGATCGGGGCCTTGGGGTTGTTGCAGTCGTCGATGATGGGGTTGGCTTCGCCCGGCATGTCCTTCCACTTGAACCGCTGGAAGGTGCGGATCCCTTTGGTATCGATGGGGTACTTCGACATCAGGGCGAAGGCGTACTGGCCGTGGTAGTTGCCAAAGCCCCAGGCGTCATCCGGCCCGCTGTTGCGCTTGCCGTCCAGATTGAGATCATGACCGCTCATCAGGCCGGTGTTGGTGGCGAAATTCTGCATCACCGGGTAGCTGATGGCCTGCACCTCGCCGTGCTGCGGGTGGGCCAGGTAGTTGTCGTTGAAGGCCTTCAGATCGGCGGTGCTCTCGCCCTTGCCGTCGTTGTCGAATTCGTTCAGCAGGAAGACGTCCGGGCGGGTGCGCTGGATGATCTCGGCGATATTGCGGATCTGCTGCACGTCTTTCGCCTGGGTGATCTCGGCCTTGCCGAGGCTGGTGTCACCGTCCTGATAGCGGGCCAGCAGGGCATCCTGGGCGGCGCGGTCCAGGGCCAGTTCGCCGCTCAACATGCCGGGGGCGGTGCGATCGAACGAGAGGTTGAAGGTAGCGAAGCGAACCATGGGATCGGGGGCCTTGGAGTCATTGTTGCTGTTACAGCCTGCCAGCATTCCGAGAGAAATGGCAGCGGCGAGCAGGGACTTGTTGATATTTTTCATTGTAATATTCCGTAGCATCAATATGTTATGCCTCTGTAGGGTCAAGTGAGGCGTGGCCATTATAGGGATCCCGCCCTTGGGTAGGGCGCCGGATGAGCCAAAGTGTGAGTCCATTCACAGAGCAGAACAGAGGGGAAACGAGATGAGTCGGCGGCAAACGGCCCTGGTGGTCGAGGGGGGCGCCATGCGCGGCATCTTTGCCGCCGGGGTGCTGGATGCCTTCATGGCCAGGGGAGTGACGGCGTTCGATCACTGCATCGGGGTCTCGGCGGGAGCGGTCAACCTGGCGGCCTTCCTGGCCGGCCAGCAGGGGCGCAACCACAGCGTCATCACAGATTACTCCTGTCGCCCCGAGTTCATCAGCCTGGCGAAGTTCATGCGCGGCGGTCATTGGCTGGATCTCGACTGGCTGTGGGAGATCACCATCCGCGAGTGCCGGCTCGATCTGGCGCGGTTTGCCGCTAACCCTGTGCCGCTGACGGTGGTAACCACCCGGGTCTCGGACGGGCAGGCCGCCTATCTCAAGGCGACGGCGGAGGAGCTGGAGCAGCAGATCAAGGCCTCCTGCTCGGTGCCGCTCGCCTATCGCGACTTCGTGCGGCTCGGGGGCGAGGCGATGACCGACGGCGGGGTGGCGGACTCCATCCCGGTGCGCCACGCCTATGAGCAGGGGGCGCGGGACATCACAGTGGTGCTCTCCCGCCCGCTCGGCTATCGCAAGCGGGCGCCGCGTCTGCCCGCCCTGCACCGTTACCTGCTGCGGCAGACCCCGGCGCTGGCCCGCGCCAGCCTGGCCCGCCATCACAGCTACAACGACGCCATCGACTTCATCCGCAATCCGCCGGCGGATTGCCGCATCCGGCTCATTCATCCGCCCGCGGGCTTCAGGGTCGGTCGCATGACCACGGATCCGGACAAGCTGGAGCAGGGCTATCAGATGGGCTGGCAGGCGGCGCAGGCCTACCTGGGCACGGGTTAGTGCCCGGCGGCGAGCGGCTTAACGAAGGGCGTGGTGCGACTGCGGAAGGCGGCCATCGAGCAGGGGCACGTGCCCGATGGCCTGGTCCAGCCAGGCCCAGTCCAGCGGCGGTGTGCCGGCCTTGAAGCGCTGGTAGGCGCGGCCCTCGCGGACGGTCAGGAACAGGGTCGTCGACAGGCCGAGGCGATTGAGATAGCGCACCATGACGTCGCCCTGATAGTTGTGCAGCCGTTGCTGCAGTTGGGGCAGGCTCAAGCCCTGCTCCTGACCGGTTTCATCCCAGATTGCAAACATGCGAGGTGGCTCCTGACGGTGAGGAGTCCACTGTTTCGAAAAAAGCGGGGGAGGGCAATTGTCAGATCTGACAGTGCCAAATGGCATCTAGCCATAAAAGCGAAAACCCGGCGCTGGGCCGGGTTTTCTGAAGAATGGTGGAGGGAGAAGGATTCGAACCTTCGAAGGCAGAGCCGTCAGATTTACAGTCTGATCCCTTTGGCCGCTCGGGAACCCCTCCACAGGGGTACTACTTTTTTTACAGGCCTAACTCATACAGTTCAGGAAGATGGTGGAGGGAGAAGGATTCGAACCTTCGAAGGCAGAGCCGTCAGATTTACAGTCTGATCCCTTTGGCCGCTCGGGAACCCCTCCACGGGGTATTTTCCTGATTTTTCGCACTTGAATGGTGGAGGGAGAAGGATTCGAACCTTCGAAGGCAGAGCCGTCAGATTTACAGTCTGATCCCTTTGGCCGCTCGGGAACCCCTCCCCAAGTGCGAGGCCGCATACTACCAGATCCGGTAAGGTTGTGAACCCCTCAGGCCCATTCTGACGACAAAAAAATATCGTTTGGTTATTTTTTGATTTATTCAGCTCAAAATTCACGCTTTTCAATGACTTTCAGGGGCGGTGCGCCGCCGTTTGGGCGCGGATGTGGACGGGGTGATTGGCGGCAGGGAAGAGGGGCGGAGATAAAGATGGAGATAAGAAAGAGGAGCCAGCGCTGGCTCCTCTTTCTTGTTCATGCAACTGCGCCTTGTCTGTTCACGCAGTGGCGGCCTGGCTCAGACCTCGGTGCTGGCCTGCTGGCAGCCCGCGACGGCGTGGGCGATCAGCTCCAGCGCGCTCTGCTCACAGGGCGGCAGCTCGACATCGCAGTGGCCAAGCGGGGTGACCCTGTCGCCCCACTTGATGAGGGCGGCGCCCCAGGTCAGGCCGGCCCCGAAGGCGGCGCTGAGCAGATAGGAGTTCGGCTTGACCCGACCCTGCTCCAGCGCCTCGCACAGGGCGATGGGCACGGTGGCGGCCGAGGTGTTGCCGTAGTGCTCTATGTTGACCATCACCTTGTCCATAGGCGCATTCATGCGCTTGGCCAGGGTCTCGATGATGCGCATGTTGGCCTGGTGCGGCACTATGAGATCGACCTGCTCGGGGGTGATGCCGGCCTGGGCCAGCACGGCGCCGGTGGCCTCACCCATGCCGCGCACGGCCCGTTTGAAGATCTCCTGCCCCTCGAAGTTGAAGGTGAAGAGGCCGTCGATGTCGGCGAAGCGTACCCGATCGGTGCCAAAGTTCGGCACGTGCAGGATCTCGCGCGCCTCGCTGTCGCAGCCGAGCTTGTTGGCGATGAGGCCGGACTGGTTGTCGCTCGCCTCGATCACCACGGCGCCGGCGCCGTCACCAAACAGCACGGCGGTGTCGCGCTTGGCCCAGTCCAGCAACTGGGTGAGACGCTCGGCGCCTATCACCAGCACCTTCTGCATCATGCCGGTCTGGACCAGGGAGGTGGCCACGGAGAGCGCATAGACGAAGCCGGTACAGGCGGCATTGAGGTCGAACACCGCCGCCTTGTGGGCGCCGAGGGCTTGCTGCACGGCAGAGGCACAATTCGGGATCAGGGTGCCCGGGGTGGCGGTGGCCAGGATGATGCCATCCAGCGCACCGGCCTCGAGACCGGCGCAGGCCAGGGCGCGGCGACCGGCCAGGGTGGCGAGTTCGGTGTTGCTGACGTGGGAGACCCGGCGTGCCTTGATGCCGGTACGCGGATAGATCCATTCATCCGACGTTTCCATGATGGTGCTGAGCGCATCGTTGGTCAGCACTGCGGGGGGCAGGCATTTGCCCCAGCCGGTGATATTGGCGTATTTCATCTTGTTATCGCTTCTTGTTGTGGATCGCCCGCGGGCGGAAACTCGCGCAATTATGCCGTACCGGTTTTCCAGTGTCATCTCGCGGCCCTGTTTTGGCAAATGGCGGAAGGCGGGGTGGGGGACGAATAAGCCGGTGATTTTGCTTAAAATAGCGCCCCGCCTTGCCCTAAGATAGGGGCTGGTTTCTCCCAGGGATGATCTGAGTGCACAAAGCGAATCTCAACCTGTTGCCAACCCTCAAGGTCTTGCTGGAGACCCGCAACATCAGCCGGGCCGCCGAGCTGCTGCACCTTAGTCAACCCTCCATCAGCAAGCAGCTCAATCAGCTGCGCGGCGAGTTTGGCGACGAGCTGCTGGTGCGGGAGGGGCAACGCTGGCTGCTGACCCCGCGGGCCGAGAGTCTGGCGGCGGCGCTGGCCGATCCGCTCGGGGCCCTGGCGCGGCTCTACGAGGCGCCCGGCTTCGAGCCCGCCCGCTGCGAGCGGGTGTTCCGGCTCGCCTCCTCCGACTATGTGGCCCAGCACATCCTGCCGGACATCTGCGCGGCGCTGGCGAGGGCGGCGCCGCTGGCGGCGCTCGAATACAGCCTGTGGGACAAGCGCCAGCTGCCGCAGCTGTGGCAGTCCGAGCTGGATCTGGTCTCCACCATCACGGAGCTGGTGCCGGATCAGATCCGCGGCCTGCATCAGGGGGAAGACCGGCTGGTGATGCTGATGGGGCGTCACCATCCGCTGTCTGGTACGGCGCCGACCCTGGAGGACTACCTCGCCTGGCCCCATCTGCAGGTGAGCGGCGGCGGTGACAAGGACAGCCCGGTGGAGCAGGTGCTGACGCCCCAGGGCCTCTCCCGGCGCTGGTTCGCCCGGGTGCCCTTCTTCCAGGCGGCGGTCGAGGTGCTGCTGCGCACCGATTGCCTGATGACCACCCCGGCCCACATCGCCTGGCAACTGTCGCAGGAGCACGGCCTGAGCTTCTGCGATCTGCCCTTCGCCACCCGCTCCCAGCAGTATCATCTGCTGTGGCACCAGCGCCATCATCAGGATCCGGCCCACCAGTGGTTCAGGGAGCTGGCCTATCCCTTCCTGCGAGAACATCTGCAGCGGACCCTCGGCGAGAGCCGCAAACAACTAGCCGAGAGCCGCAAGCTACTGGACGAGAGCCACAAACCGCTCGGCAGATCCTGAGGTAGTGAGTCGTGCTGACCCATAGCCATTGGCTATGGGCTCTATTCATAACTTTCACTTCTGGCATGGCAGCGCGCCCGCTTAACCTGACTGCCGGTATTCATTTTCATTCGAGATAGAGGCAGTTATGGAATTCACGAGCTGGCTGGCGCTGGCGGCAATCTGTGTGATGGGGGCCATCAGCCCTGGGCCGAGTCTGGCGCTGATCATCCGTAATACGGTGCAGGGCGGGCAGGGCCACGGGGTGGCGACCGCGCTCGGCCATGGCCTGGGAGTCGGCATCTATGCGCTGGTCACCGCCCTGGGTCTCTCCTTGCTGATCACCCAGACCCCGCTGCTGTTCGATCTCATTCGTTACGGCGGCGCGGCCTTCCTCGCCTGGCTCGGTATCAAGGCGCTGCTGGCGAAACCCGCGAGCGGCGCGACCGAGGAGGCGGTGCATGCGCTGCGCGGTCGGCAGGGCGCGTTCGAGGGCTTCATGGTGGCCTTCCTGAACCCCCAGCTCGCCATCTTCTTCATCGCCCTGTTCAGCCAGTTCGTCCACGCCGACACCGGCTGGCGCGAGGGCGGCATCATGATGCTGACCGCCGGTGGCATCGATGCTATCTGGTACGTGCTAGTGGCGCTGGTGCTCTCCCGCGGCCCCGTGCTGACCTGGCTCAAGGCAAAGTCCTCCGTCATCGACAAAGTCAGCGGCCTGGTGCTGCTGGGGTTGGCGCTGAAGGTGGTGATCTAGACCAGTGTTTGGTGCCAGTGTAGCCAGCACAATCTCTCTGCTCCCTTCTCCCCTTGTGGGAGAAGGGTTGGGGATGAGGGGTGACCACATAGGCTTTTCTCGGCCCGGCGAGAGCCGCATCTCCCGTTTCGGGATGTCGGCTTGTCCAATCCTGCATTCTGCGGTGATCTTAAGCGGGATCAAGGCGGGGGGCGCCCGGTCTCGCTAGAGTGACGGGCATTTCTCGTCCGCCTTCAGACCAGACCTATGCAGGATCATACCCAGACTAACCGTCTTGAGCTGCTGGCTCCGGCCAAGAACCTCGCCTACGGCATCGAAGCCATCAACCATGGAGCCGATGCCGTCTACATGGGTGGCCCCGCGTTCGGTGCCCGCAGCGCCGCGGGCAACTCCCTCGAGGATATAGAGGCGCTGGCGCGCCATGCCCACCGCTTCGGTGCCCAGCTGTTTATCGCCTTCAACACCCTGCTGCACGACCACGAGCTGGAGCAGGCCCAACGCCTCGCCCACCAGATTTATGAGGCCGGGGCTGACGCGCTGATCGTGCAGGACATGGGGCTGCTGGCACTCGACCTCCCCCCCATAGCGCTGCATGCCAGCACCCAGACCGACAACCGCACCCCGGAGAAGGTGAAGTTCCTGCAGGATGTGGGCTTCTCCCAGGTGGTGCTGGCCCGCGAGCTCTCCTTGGAACAGATCCGCGCCATCAGCGCCCAGACCAATGTGCAGCTGGAGTTCTTCATCCACGGCGCGCTCTGCGTCTCCTACAGCGGCCAGTGCAACATCAGCTATGCCCGCACCGGCCGCAGCGCGAACCGCGGCGAGTGCGCCCAGCTCTGCCGGCTGCCCTGCTCGCTGCAGAAGCCGGATGGGGAGGTGCTGGTGGCGGACAGTCACCTGCTCTCCCTCAAAGACATGGATCAGAGCGCGAACCTGGAGGCGCTGATCGAGGCGGGTATCCGCTCCTTCAAGATCGAGGGGCGGCTCAAGGGGCTGGATTACGTGAAGAACGTCACCGCCTGGTATCGCCAGCGGCTCGACGCCATTCTGGATAAACGCCCCGATCTGGTGGCCGCCTCCGCCGGCAGTTGCAGCTACAGCTTCGTGCCGGATCCGAAGAAGAGCTTCAATCGCGGTTCGACGGACTACTTCCTGCACGAGCGCAAGGCCGATATCGGTTCCCCCAGGAGCCCGAAATACCTGGGGGAACCCCTCGGCAGGGTCACCAGGCTAACCCGGGAGGGCATAGAGATAGATGGGCATCAGGTGACACTGAATAACGGCGACGGCCTCGGCTTCTTCAAGCCGAACGACGAGCTGGTGGGGATGCGGTTGAACAAGGTAGAAGGTAAGCAGTTACTGCTCTCCGAGCCGGTGCCCGGGCTCAAGCTGGGCACCACCATCTACCGCAACCACGACAGCGCGTTCAGCAAGCTGTTGGAGAAGCCGAGCGCCGAGCGCCGCATCCGGGTCGATCTGCGGTTATCCGAGTGCGAGCAAGGCTTGCGGCTGGCGCTTTGTGACGAGCAGGGCATAAGCGCCAGCGTGACCCTCGCCTGTGACAAGCAGCCGGCCGACAACCCGGCGCGGGCGCTGCAACAGGCGCGGGATCAGCTTGGCAAGCTCGGCAACACCCTGTTCGTGGCGCGCCAGATCGAGTTGGTGTTAACGATGCCGCTGTTTATTGCGGCGTCCATGCTCAACGGTCTGCGGCGGGACGGCATAGCGGCGCTGGAGGCGGCACGGCTCGCCGCCTACCGGCGGCCAGAGCGGCGCATCGCACTGCGGGATGTGGCCCATCCCCAGCACCGTCTCTCCTACCTTGGCAACGTGCTCAATGGCGCCGCCGAGCAGTTCTTCCGCGAGCACGGGGTGGCGCGCATCGCCCCCGCTTTTGAGGCGAACAAGGAGGAGGGCGAGGTGGTGCTGATGATCACCAAGCACTGCATCCGCTTCAGCCAGAACCTCTGCCACAAGCAGGTGCCCGGCCTCAAACCCGAACCTCTGGAGCTTAAGATGGGCAAGGACCTGTTCCGCCTGCGCTTTGACTGCAATCGCTGCGAGATGCAGGTGATGGGCAGTCTCAAGCGCTAGTGCCCTATCGGGGGCCAGACGGGGCATGTCACGGGGCCGGATTCGATGGCAGTATAAGGGGCGCCAGAGGGGCGGCCCGCTTGATCCTGGCACTCTGACCTAGCGGTGGGATGACGGATAGCCCTCGACGGGCAATCAAGTCGCGCCGTGGCTATGCCGATTTTTCCGACAAAGGGAGTTGTGATGGAAATCAAGAACCTGCCGTTTTGCACGACCCGCTGGGCCGACATAGAGCCGACCGAGCATAAAGGGGAAACCGGTGTCGCCCGCTGGCATACCCAGCGCTTTGGCGAGCTGCGGGTGCGGATGGTGGAGTATTCCGCCGGCTATCTGGCGGATCACTGGTGCAGCAAGGGCCATGTGCTGCTGTGCATCGAGGGGGAACTGCACACCGAGTTGCAGGATGGCCGCGTCTTCACCCTGACGGCGGGCATGAGCTATCAGGTGGCCGACGACGCCGAGCCCCATAGATCCTTCACCGAGCAGGGCGCCAGACTGTTTATAGTCGACTGAGCCCTTCACCTTCTGCCGCCTGCCACTGAGGCCAACCACGATGCTCGAACTCAGACCCAACTGTGAATGCTGTGACCAGGATCTGCCCGCCGGCAGCGAGGAGGCCTATATCTGCTCCTTCGAGTGCACCTTCTGCGCCGATTGCTGCGAGCACCATCTGCATCATCTCTGCCCCAACTGCGGCGGCGAGCTGGTAAGACGCCCCCGTCGCCCCATGGCGAAACTGGTGAACAACCCTGCCTCCCTCAAGCGGGTGTTCAATCCGGCGCTGAGAAACCGGCCCTGAGCAACAAAGCCCGATAACACCGCGGCTACTGGGCCGCCATTTCTCAATCCTCAAGTGCGCTGCGGCCATGGTCTGAGGCGCCGGCCCATCATGGTGCTTTACCTTCTCCCGGCGGTAGCCTCTATCAAGGATCCTCAACCAGAGGAGAGTGCGAGATGGCGGAGCGATTCGAAGGGGCGGGGGTGCTGGATTATGACGGTCGCATCCCCCTGCTGGTGCCCGGTTATGAGCTGTTGCATCGGCTCAGCGCGGCCCAGCTGATGACGAGGCTGGACCCCGGTGGCAAGGTGCTGCTGGTGGGGGTGGGCACAGGCCACGAGCTGCTGCTCCTGGGCCGGCTCTGCCCTCACTGGCAGTTTGTCGCCCAGGACATCTCGGCGGACATGCTGGCCCAGGCCAGACGGCGCGCCGAGCAGGCGGGCATGGGCGCCAGGGTGCAGTGGTGGCAGGGGGAGCTGCCGGCCGCCGGGCTGGCATGTGATGGCGCGCTCTGTCTGCTGGTGCTGCACTTCCTGGCGCACGGCGCCAAGGCCGGGTTGCTGGCCACCATCGCCCGTCAGCTCACACCCGGGGCGCCGCTGCTGCTGGCGGATCTGATGGCGCCGCAAGACCCGTCCGAGCGGGCCGTCATGGGGCAGCAGGCGCACCTCGCCGGCTTGCCGGCAGCGGCCAGCGAGCAGATGGTGTTGCGTCTCGCGGACGATTTTATCCCGCTGGATGAGGCGCAGACCCAGGGGTTGCTGCGGGAGGCGGGGTTTACGGCGGGGCGGCGTTACTTTCAGGCGCTCGGCTTTCACGGCTGGCTGGCCGAGCGGATACCACTCTAAGGGGCAATCTGGTCGGCAGTCGGGGCGGCCCCTGTCTGAGGGGCACGCCCTGTCGTCTCCTGAGCGGGCCAGCAGAGGGCGCCCGCTCAGGTCACACGCTTATTTTTCCATCACCACGTTCCAGGGGCCATCCGCCTGGATAAAGAACAGTGCCGGCTCCTTGCCCTCCACCTTGGCCACATGCGGCACCTTGTCGGTCAGGGCAAAATAGGCGCCGGGGCCGAGGTGATATGCCTTGCCCGCCACCGTCAGGGTGATGGCGCCCGACACCAGCGTCACATAGTGATCCGCATCATGATGGTGATTCGGCGTCACCAGCCCCACCGGATATTTCAGGAAGAACCGGCTCTCCCCCTTCGTCATGTCACCCGACACCGGGGCGGCGGCGATGCCGTTGCCCATGTCCTTCCACTTGAGATCGGCCTTGCTCATCACCACGGTCGACTCGCCGGCGGCCCCGACGGGGGCGCCGACCAGCAGCAGTGCCGATAGCGAGAGGACGACTGCATGCATGAATTTCATCTGCTCTCTCCTTTGCGAGTAGAAAAGTCTGTTCGATGCGTGGCGAGGCCATCCCTCGACCCCGCCTCTCAATCATAGAGTCTGGGGGCACGGTGAAAGGGGGGGTGAAGGGGGCTGTGACGGGATGGACAAGATGGCGCGGCGGGTCTGTCTGTGCCGGTGGGCGAGTGCCCACCGGTGGGTTCGGTCGCAACCTGGGTGAGTTGCTGACGACACACTATGGCTTGGCGTACTGATCGGCGCTGAGCACCTCGATGCCAACGAAGGGTTCTTCCCCCTCGACCCAGGCGTCGTGCCCCGGCGGAATGGTGTAGGACTCGCCGGCGCTGATGGTCTTGAGGGTGCCGTCCGTCAGGCGGACCGAGATCGATCCCGAGACGGCGTAACCCACGTGCGAGAGCTGGCATTGGTCCGTCTTGACGACGGGTTTGATGCATTCGGACCAGCGCCAACCGGGGGCAAAGTTGAACCGCCCTATGGTGTAGCCATCGAGTTTAACGACCTCGACCCGGGTCTTGTCGGGTGAGCGCACCTCGTCAGGGGTGCCGTGGGACCTCACCTGGAATTGAGTGACGGTGACTGGAGTGGACATGTTTCCTCCTCGTTTCAAACGGATCGCAGCCGATGGCCGCGACCGGATCACCAGGAACACGCCGTGATCTCGACAGTCAACAAGTTGGCAACGCGCAGCGTCATTCCGGTATTCGAAGTATTCGCCCAAACTCGCGTCGGCGCAGCGCTTTGATGCCCGCCGCGGCCAAGTATTCGCTCCCTGCGCGGCGCTTCCGGCAGCTGGGTTTTTGTCCCTTTGCCCGCGGCCTCGGCATAACTCCTTGGCCTTCAATGCCTTGTCTTGTGGGGGCGGGCGGCCTGTCGTTGGGCTGTACATGCTGGATGGGCAAACGGCCAGGGGCCGGATGGCCCCTGGGAGTGGCGGAGAAAGCCCGGGGATCAGATCGGGATCCCCTCGAGGCGCAGCAGCGCCTGCTTGATGGGCAGGCCCCCCGCATAGCCGGTCAGGCTGCCATTCTGACCGATCACGCGATGGCAGGGCACTATGATTGACAGCGGGTTGCGGCCGTTCGCGGCGCCGACGGCGCGGCTCGCGCTCGGCTTGCCGATGGCGTGTGCGATCTCGCCATAGCTGCGCGTCTCGCCATAGGGGATGTCGCACAGCGCCTGCCAGACGCTGCGCTGAAACGCCGTGCCCTGGGCCGCGAGCGGCAGCGTGAAGCGTTGCAGCTCGCCGGCGAAATAGGCCCTGAACTGTGCAAGATAGGGCGCCAGCGCCTCGCTGTCTCGCCGCCAGCCGGCTTGATCCGGCAGCGTGCGCAGGCCGTCCACGAAGTCCACGTGGCGCAGGCCGTGCTCGTCGATGGCGACCAGCAGCTGGCCGCAGGCGGTATCCAGCAAATCGTAACGGATCATGATGTCACCTCCTCAGGTTGTTCATTGTCCGGGGTGCCGAGCAGCGCGGGCTGCTCGCTCATGGCGTGCCACAACCAGCTCGCGGCGTAGGCGCGCCAGGGCTGCCAGCACGCGCTGCGCGCCACGACCTCCCTGACCGGTAATTTGGTGCCGCTCCCGAGCGCCTTCTGCAGCACGAGATCGGCGGCGGGGAAGGCGTCCGGATCCTGCCCGGTGCGCAGCCGCCAGTAGGACACCGTCCAGGGGCCTATGCCCGGCAGCGCGAGCAGTGCCTCGTCGCTCGCGGTGGCGAGGGTGATCTCCCCGCTCGCGAGCGCGGCGGCCAGCGCCTGCAACGTGCGGATGCGGCTGCCCGGCATGCCGATGCCATCCAGCGTGAGCGCGCACAGCTGCGCCGGAGTCGGCAGCGCCGTCACGCCAAATTGTGCCTCGGTGCGCGCCACCAGCCGCCCCATAATGGTGATGGCGCCCTTGACCGACACCTGCTGACCGACGATGGCGCGCAGCATCACCTCGTATTCGTCCCAGCCGCCCGGCAGCCGCACGCCGAGCCAGCGCCCTTGCAGCCGTGCGAGCAGCGGATCTTCTGCGAGTCTTGCGCCTATGCGCACCATGTCAGCGTCGAGATCCCACATGCGCCGCACGCGATACAGCAGATCCGGCAGCGCGCTCGGCGGCAGGTCTCGCAGCGTCAGCCGCAGGCTGTGGCCCTTACCCGGCTCGATGCGGATCCACCCCTCCCGCTCGCCGATCCGGTGACGACGCTCATACGCATCGCCCTCGACGCGCTCCAGCCCCGGAATCGCGCGCAGCCGATAGAACGCGAGCATGGCCTGCACATCGAACGGCGGGCGATACGGCAGTTGCAATGTGAGGCTCGCCGGCGGCGTGTCCGTCGCCATATCGTCAGCCGCCGTCCCCTCGCGTTGGCGCAATGCGCGCGGTGCCAGGCCATAGGCCTGTTGCCACGCATCGTTGAAGCGCCGGATGCTCGCAAAGCCCGCCGCAAACGCGATGTCGGTGATCGGTAGCGTGGTCTCCGTCAACAGCCGCTTCGCGAGCAGCAGGCGGCGAGTCTGCTCCACCTGCTTCGGCGATGCGCCGAGGTGCTGCTCGAACTGACGCCGCAGCGTGCGCTCCGTGATGCCGGCCTGCGCCGCGAATTCGCCGAGCGAATGCTCGCCGAGCTCACCGCGCTCGATGCGGCTCAACATGCGTGCGAGCAGCGGCGGCAGATCCCCACCCTGCGACGGCGCTAACTCGGGCCGGCAGCGCAGGCAGGGACGCAGCCCGTGTTGCTCCGCCGCCGCCGCGAAGCGGAAGTACTGGACGTTGTGTTCGTGCGGCGCCCGGGCCGGGCAGATCGGCCGGCAATAGATGCCGGTGGACAGCACGCCGGTGAAGAAGCGGCCGTCGAAGCGCGCATCCCGGGCGAGCCGGGCGGCGTGGCACTGCTCGCGGGTGAGGCCGGGGATGATCTCGTCCTGATGGGGATCGGTCGGTGGCAACGGGTTCATGGCATGGGGCTCGGCACTGGATACATGTTTCGAGAGTAAGGGGGAGGGGGCGGCCTGACTAGCCAGAAACGGACAGGGATTAAAATAAAATTTCATCGGGATCTGCGGGCGGGAGCGCGCAGACGGTGAGGTGAAAACGGTCGAGTCAGGCGGCCAAATATGCGAATCTGCTGTTGACCCCATCAAGAAGGATGACCCCATGCCAGGACCCGCCCGCGCCGGTGCCCTGATCTACGCCAAGGATCTCGGACGGCTGACCCACTTCTACCGCACCCTGCTGCAGATGGAGATCCTCAGCCAGGATGAAGGTTTCGTGGTGCTGGAGAATCGCGACATCCAGCTGTTGCTGCACGCCATTCCTGACGCCATCGCCAGCGGCATCCAGATCGCGGTGCCGCCGCGGCTGCGGGAGGAGGGCGCCATCAAGCCGTTCTTCACGGTGTCGAGCCTCGCCTGGGCCGAGGCGAAGGCCGCGGATCTCGGAGGCGGTCTGCTGCCGCAACAGTGGTCAGCGCCGGGCTTCGTGCTGCGCAATGCGTTCGATCCCGAGGGCAATATACTGCAACTGCGCGAGTCGCTCACCGCGCCCGATCCGCTGTGACGGGCGACGACCAATAGAAACGGGGCAGCCTTGGCTGCCCCGTTTCGTCCTGCGGCTTGCTGACCGTTACTTCAGATAACGCTGCTCCAGATGCTTGCGCAGCCACTGCGGATCCAGCGCCGTGCCGGTCGCGCGGCGCACCAGCTCATCCGTATTGTGCTGGCTGCCCTGGGACCAGATGTGGCGGCCGAGCCAGCCGAAGATCTCCGGCAGCCGGCCCGCCGCGATCAGCTCGCCCATGTCACCGAGATCTCTCTCGAGTGCGAAGCGCTGCTGCGCCGCATACATGGCGCCGAGCGTGTAGCTCGGGAAGTAGCCGAACGAGCCGTCCGTCCAGTGGATGTCCTGCATGCAGCCGTTCTGGTAGTTGTCCTTGGTGGACAGGCCGAGCCACTGCTGCATCTTAGCATCCCACAGCTCCGGGATGTCAGCGACCTCGATGCGTCCCTCGATGAGGTCGCGCTCCAGCTCGTAGCGCAGGATCACGTGCGCGGGGTAGGTCACCTCGTCCGCATCGACGCGGATAAGACCCGGCTCGACGCGGTTGTACAGCCGCGCCAGGTTCGCCGGTGCCAACGCCGGCTGCTCGCCGAAGTGCTGACGGATGTGCGGCGCCAGCAGCGCCAGGAACGCGGGATGGTGGCCGAGCTGCATCTCGCAGAACAGGCTCTGGCTCTCGTGAATGCCCATGGAGCGCGCCTCGGCGACTGGCTGGCCGAGCAGGTTGCGCGGCAGGCCCTGCTCGTAACGCGCGTGGCCCGTCTCGTGCACTATGCCCATCAGGCTGGAGACGAACTCCTGCTCGTTGTAGCGCGTGGTGATGCGCACATCCGTCGGCACGCCGCCGCAGAACGGGTGGCTGCTGACGTCGAGCCGGCCGTGCGCGAAGTCAAAGCCGAGCAAGCCCATCACCTGCTGGCCGAGCGCCTGCTGGGTGGCGACGGGGAAGGGGCCCTGCGGGATCAGCAAGGTGTCACGCTTCTGTTGCTCGCTCACTTGCTGGATCAGGGACGGCAACCAGCCGGTGAGATCGCCGAAGATCTGATCCAGCCGCTCGCTCGTCATACCGGGCTCGTACAGCGCCAGCATGGCGTCGTAGGGGCGCACCCCGAGCGCCTCGGCGCGAAGGCGTGCCACTTCCCGCGACAGCTTCACCACCTCCTCGAGATTCGGGGCGAAGCCGGCCCAGTCGTTGTGCTTGCGCTGGCTGCGCCAGGCGTGCTCGCACTTGCTGCCGGCGAGCGACAAAGCCTCGACCAGGTCACTCGGCAGCAGGCTCGCATCCTGCCAGTGGCGCTTGATCTCCCGCAGGTTCGCCTGCTGGGTGGCGTCAAGCGATTCGCTCTCGGCCTTGGCAATCCAGTCGCCCAGCTCGGGGGCGGTGCGTTTCTGGTGGATCAGCACGCCGAGTTCGGCCATGGCCTCGGCGCGTGCCTCGTTGCCGCCTTCCGGCATCATGGCGGCCCGATCCCAGCCGCAGATGGCGCTGAGATGGGAGAGCCGGTGCAGCTGTTGCTGATGTTGTTCAAGCCTTTGGTATGACATGGGATTGTCCTTGTTATCGTCCCTGAGAGTATGCACCCCGTACCTGGCATGATCGGGGCCGTTCGATGCTAACACTGCCATCGCGCGTTTTACCACCCTGGCCGAGGATGCCTGACCAGATGACAGGTGCTGGCTAGCCGAGGCGCTGCTGGTGACGTTCGCGGTTCTGTGCCTGCTTGCGCTCGCTCTTTCTGAGCAGGACGTAGAGCGCGCCGCTGCCGCCGTGACGGCACTCGGCGCTGTGGATGGCCATCACCGCCGGCAGTTGCGGCAGCCAGGCGCTGACATGGCTGCGCGGGCTGCTGCGCTCCCCCTTGCCGTGCAGGATCAGCAGGCAGCGGATGTCGCGCTGCTCGCAATCCTGGATGAACAGCACCAGTGCCTGGCGCGCCTCGCTCAGCGTCTTCTGGTGCAGATCCAGGCAGCCTTGCAGCTCGTATTTGCCGAGTCGCAGCTTCTTGTAGACACCCTCCTGCACCCCGTCGCGCTTGAAGCCGATGAGGTCGTGGGGATCGAGCATGGGGGCAGCCTCCATGCCGAGGCTATCCAGAGTGAGCCGCTCGGCGCTGGCGGCCTGGCGGCGCGCGAGCTGTGCCTCGGTCGGGGTGGGGTTGCCCGCTGGGGGCCTGAGGTGGTCGCTACACAGTGGCCGCACGTCGGCCACTTCCTGCAGGAACAGTGAGCGTTCGTCGTCATGGGACACGGCAGGCCCTCCGCATGAGAATGAGGGCGCATTATAGCGAGCCTCGATCGTGCTTAGAATGGCGGGCCGGGCTCACCCGCTGGGATCATTGCGCCTCGGTTGGCGGGGCTTTGTGTGCATCACCTCGTATGGCGGGCCGGCGCGTCGTTTGGCATGGCTTGCCCGCAAGCGGCGGATCCGTTTCGCCTGCTGGTTTATTGCTCCTCGGTGGGCGGCTTGGCGTGCATCACCTTGTAGATGAAGTAGGCCGCGTAGGCGCTGATCAGCAGGAAGGTGCCGATAATCACCAGCATGGACATCAGTCCCACGCTGTTGCCAAACATCAGGTTGAGCCAAAACTCCATCTCGTTCACTCCTGTCATCCTTCGATGACAGGCATGATAGATACCTCTTTGGGAGGGAGGAGATGATCTCGATCAAGTCCCTTGCTGGTTATTTAACCGCTGACAGGTTCTGTGAGCGGCCTCGCAGTTGCGGCCGCCGCCGCTCTGAACCTAGTCCCTTATGGCGTCACGCCGCCAGGATCACTGGGCCGCCGGCGCGGTCGCGACCCTGCCCGGCTCGGTGAGCGCCGTGATGCGCCAGCCCTGCTGCTCCAGCAGCGCGAGCAGACCCTGCTCGCCGTAAAGATGCAGCGCCCCTACCACGATGAAGCTCTCGTTCGGCAGGGTGGACCACTTGGCCAGCCAGTTGCGGTTGCGCTCCGCCAGCAGGGTCTGCTCCAGCCAGGCCTGCAGCTTGGGGGGCGCCATCTCCTCTTTCAACAGGTTGATCAGGGTGGCCTGATCGCCGCTCTGCCATGCCGTCATCACCGCATCGAAGCCGCTCTTGAGCTCGGGCAACTCATCCAGGGTGCTCTCCAACATCAGGGTCTGATTGTCGCCGACGCTGGCGAGGTAGCCGAGCTGCTCGAGCAGCGTCTCGAAGCCGACGATGGGCTTGCCGCTCTCGCTCGCTCGCTTGGCGAAGTGCTGATCCACCCCGAATTCACCGCTATAGCCGGTGCGCTCCAGCGCCGCCTGGGTCAGGGTGATGGCCGCAAACCAGGGTCGCAGCGGTGCCAGCATGGTCTCGGTCAGCCCGTTCTGGCCGGCGGCGATCAGGGTGCGTCTATACAGCTCGGGCGGCACATGATCCTTGAGCGTCTTGCCGTCCACCAGTCGGGTGATGGAGCCCATCTCCTGCCACTGCTCCTGGCTGATGCTGGTCATGTTGACCTCCATCACCAGGGCGCGGCTCTGCTGCCAGGCCCGCTCGACGGGCTCGGGCAGCGGGTAGAGCGAGGGCTTGCCCGCATGAATGGAGCCCAGCAACCAGTGTTGCTCACTGCCCTTGCTGATGCGATAGAAGGCCGGATCTGCGAAGGCTTGCAGCGGCAGCAGCAGGCACAGCAGGAAGGAGAACAGCGTACGATGAAATCTCATGGGACACCTTATGTGAGGGGATGGCTTCTCTTCAAAGCAATAAGCCCTATGATAAGTCCTCATTTGTCACAGCCAAGAGGTTTCCCATGCCGCACCTTCGTTTTCGGGCAGTTTCTGTCGACACCCTGCAGCAGATAAGCCGCCCCTTGCTGGCGGATCTCTGCGCCCTGACCGGCGGCAAGCCGGAGTTTGTCACCCTGGAGTGCGTCGACAGCATCCGGGTACGCGACGGCGAGCGCGAGGTGGGTTCTCCGTTCGTGGAGCTGGTCTGGTTCGAGCGCCCGCAGGAGCTGCAGGATGCCGCCGCGGCACTCATCACCCGCCATCTGAAGGCGGTGCTGGGGGAGCAGACCTATGTGGTGGTGCAGGTGCTGCCGATCGTCAAGAGCCACTACTACAGCGACGGCCAGCACTATTGAGGAGGGTAAACCAGGTCGGCGCCTCGGGTTAGGCGGCCCGGGTTGCTTGATGCCCATGGCCGCTCACGGGATCACACCGACTTGCCGAGGATCCGGTCAAGCCAGCGGCTCGGCAGCAGGCGGCGCAGCACAGTGAACAGCTTGGTCGGCAGGGTGACCGGGTAGCGATGCTTGGGACGCTTGTTCTGCAGCGCATGCAGCAGCGGTGGTATGCAGGCCTCGCTCGACAGGGTGAAGCCGCTGGTGGACCCCTCTTTCTCCAGCCGGGTCAGGGTCTGGCGATAGGCGCCCTGATGGCGGCTCTGGGCCGGATCGATGTGGCGCACGAAGGCGTCGCGGGCATTGGCACGAAAACGGGTGTCGATGGGGCCTGGCTCTATCAGGCTGATGTGCACGCCGCTGCCCTCGAGTTCGAGGCGCAGGGTGTCGGTGTAGCCTTCCAGCGCGAACTTGCTGGCGTTGTAGGCGCCGCGATACTTCATGGCCACCAGGCCGAGCACAGAGCTGTTCTGCACTATGCGTCCCTCACCAACGGCCAGCATGGCCGGCAGCACCTGACGAATGAGATGGTGCCAGCCAAACAGATTGGTGTCGAACTGGGCGCGTAGCGCCTCGGTGGGCAGGTCTTCCAGCGCGCCGGGCTGGCCGTAGGCGCCGTTGTTGAACAGCCCGTACAGGCGACCCCCGGCCAGTGCCAGTGCCTCTGCCGCCCCCCGCTCTATGCTGGCGGTGTCCGCCAGATCCAGCTGCACCGCCAGCAGGCCCTGCTGCCGCAGCTGTGCCACATCCTCGACCTTGCGGGCGGAGGCGATCACGGTGAAGCCGTGGGCACCGAGCGCCTTGGCGGCGGCGAGGCCGATGCCGCTGGAGCAGCCGGTGATAAGCACGAAGGGGTGGGGCATTGGGGTCATCCTGATTGGCGGCCAGCAGATGGCCGAAGCGTGCATGGTAGCCTGAGCGCCACCAAAAACAAAACCGGGCCAAGTGGCCCGGTTTGCTGGCAGAACATCGTCCTGATTACAGGATGGTGAACGGCATGATGATGTGGAACTTGACGTCATGCTCGGAGCTGAACATGTTCGGGTAGTACCAGCTGCCCTTGTCGTCCTGTTCGTTGTTGTAATCGGTGTAGTGCAGCTTGAACAGCGTGCCCTTCAGCTTGCCATCCTGCACCGTGTACATGACGTCGAAGTTGAAGGCCCACTCCTTGCCCGGCTCGAGGGTGCCATCGCCGTTGTTGGCATCCCAACCGTAGGCACCGGAGACACCGGCGGCCCAACCAGGAGCACCGACCAGATCATCCAGCGTGCGGCTGGTGCCGAAGAACACGGCCTTCTCTTCGTTATGGTTCCAATCTGAGCGGGAATCCCACCAGATCTCGTTCGCACCCTGGGAGTTGCCGTAGCCGCGGGTCAGACGGGGCAGGTAGTTGCCCAGATCCCCTTCGGCCTTGGTGTACAGCCCTTCCAGGCGGAAGGAGTAAGGACCGGCGCCCCAGCTGGCGGTCAGGGCTTGTTGCCAGGCCAGGCCGTCATAGTCTTCGTTCTCGGTGTCGGAACCGTAGAACTGGTAGCTGGTGTTCAGGCCACCCAGTACGTCAAATTTGTGGGCCAGCTTGAAGTGGTAGCTGTCCATGTAGCCTTCGGCCTGACCGAAGGAGCCGGTGACGGCGGTGCCATTGTCGAAGGTGTAGCGGGCCGCCAGACCGTGGATGTAGTCGATCTGGTTCTCATCGGAGAAGGGATCGCTGGCATAGGGGTTGCTCTTGGAGAAGCCGGCGGTGTTCTTGAACCAGGGCGCCTTGTATTCGTCGGCGATGGCGTAGGTCAGGTAGAGCTTGCCGAAGTTACCCTCGATCTGGCCACCACGGTAGGTACCGGGTTGATAGGACCAGTTGACGCCGATCACACCAGGCACATACAGCTGGGTGTAACCGCCTTTGGCCGTCACGGCGCCATCCATGAACTTGAGTTTCAGGGCGGCGGTGGAGAGGCTGAAGCCATTCTCGGGAACACCGTCACCACCTGAACCCCACTGGTCGCCCCAGAAGGAGAATTCGTTCTCTTCGTTGACCGGGTTGCTCTCGTCAACGGCCAGGTCATAGGCACCGAAACCGCCCACATCCAGACCCACCATGTCCCAGGCATAACCGGAGTTGTAGTTCAGGGCGGCTTGGGTGGTGGCATGGCTCAGGTTGGAGTGGTACTTGCCATCCTGACCGGGACCGGCTTGTACGCGGTCACGCTCACGCTGGAAGTAGAACAGGCCGCCGGTCAGCTTGCCTTCATCGAGGAAGGCCTCGTAGGATTTGCCGTATTCCGGGCTCATCATGTCCTGGGCGGCCAATGCCATTCCGGGGGCGAGCAGCGCCGTAACCACAGCGGCACTCAACGCGGCGCGCTTGAAGATCACTTTTTCCATTTTGTATTGCTCCTGATTTTATGGACTTAGCTTTTTTGTCCGGCAGTCAGGCAAAGGCCCGCCGCTCGGTAATGGCATTGCAATCAAAACCCCGTAGGGCAAAAAAGAAATACTTGTCTATGTGTGCCGCCATTCCCGGGTGCCTTGGCGCCTCTCGGTGAAGGGCAGTCTGTTCTTTACAGTCTTTATTTTTTGAGTACCGACCCTTGGCGATCGGACACCACCAAGAGTACGTTCGCGGTGCGAAATATCAATGTAAAGTTCCCCCGAAGTTTCAAAAATATGACCGAGTGCAAATAATCATGATTCTTGGTGTGGGCACTCCCAGCCCTCTCATGGCGGCGATGACAGCGTTATCACGCGGGATTCCCCGTTGTCGTGCCCGGATCTCGCGCTGAAGGCAGAACTTTCTTTGTTAACCTGGTGGTAACAGATAATTTTGTGTCACAAAAAAAGATATGCCGAACGTCGGGGGCGAGAGAAGGTGATCGAAGGGTGTCGTTATGCGCCCATTTGCGAGGGGATCGGATCGGGCTCGGATGGGAGGTGCGGGCTGGGCTTGGACATGGGCGAGCAAGCCTGCTGCAAGGGGGAGCGCAGGCCCGAGCCGCACGGGGCGCGGCTCGGGTTGGCGCCTTAAATCAGGTCTGGATGGATGTGGCTGGCCGGGCCTATGCCGGGATAGACCCAAACCCTGATGACCCGATCAAGCCTGACCCAGGATGCGGGGGATCTGCTGGGCCTGGTGGTGAATGTGTTGCGACACCTGCACCGAGAGCTGGCTGCCCTGGCGGGCGTGCTGGCTGATGCGGCCGATCAGGGTGGCGAAGCTGGCCAGCCGGTGCTCCTGGCTCCTGGCGTTGTCGGCCCCCTGCAGGGCGATGACGGCGGTGCTGCGCGCCATCTCCCGCACCGTCTGGGTGGTCTGGCGCAGCTGCTCGGCCTGCTGGCGCTGGCCGCTGGCCTCGCTGGTGATGCGGCTCAGCACGGTCGCGAGCTGATCCCCCGCCTGGGTGAGGCGAGCCAGGATCTCGGTGATCTGGCCGAGGGAGCGCTGAGTGTCGGCCGACAGGTGGCGAACCTCGTCGGCGACCACCGCGAAACCGCGTCCCTGCTCGCCGGCGCGGGCCGCCTCGATGGCGGCATTGAGCGCCAGCAGGTTGGTCTGCTGGGCGATGTGGCCGATGACATCGACGATGGCGGTCACGTCGTCCACCGAGCGCTTGAGCTGCACCAGGGCGCCGCTGCTCTCGTCGATGGCGAGACCGGTCTGGGCGGTGGCGGCCAGCATGCCCCCCACCAGCCGCTCGCTCTGGCTCATGGAGTGTTCGTTGTGCTGGGCGTGCTGCGCTATCTCGGCGGCCACCAGGTGTACCTCGCTGGCGAGCTGGTTCAGCTCGTTCATCATGCTGTCGCTCTCGTCCACCACCTGCTCCGTGGTGCGGGTGCTGTGATGGATCTCCTGCACCTGATCCACCATCTCCTGCAGGCTCAGGGAGACGCTCGACAGCTGGCTCGCCTTCTGTTGCTGATCCTGCTGCAGACGCAGGATCAGGCGGTTGTAGCTCGCGACTATGTCCCCCAGCTCGTTGCGCTCGCGCCCCGCCGGCAGCAGCTGCGCCTCGCCGGTGGCATCGAGTTGCAGGAAGGCGCCGCGCAGCTGCAGCAGGGGCCTGACCAGCCAGCGCCGTTGCACCAGCGCAAACAGCAGGGCCACCCCTACCAGGCAGAGCGCCAGGGAGCCGAGGATGGTGGCGAGCTCCCGGTTCACGTCCTGCCGGGCGGTGGCGAGCCGCTCCCCCATCTGGCTGCCGGCCTGCAGCAGCTGCTCGATGTCCTGCTGCACCCTCTGGCGGGCAGCCTGTTGCTGCTGCAGCGCCTTGCGGCTGTTGTCCAGCTCCTGCGGGTAGCGCTTGAGCAGGGAGACCAGCTCGCGGCGCGGCTGCTCACCAAGCTCATGGCGCACCGGCTCCCCCAGGCTGAAGTCGTCGGCCGGCGCCTCCTCAAACAGCCCGAGCGGCGGCAGCCTGGCCAGGTTGTCCGCCTGTTTTTGCAGGGCGGCCAGCTCGAATTGCAATCCGGTCAGCAGCGTGGGACTGGCCTGCGCCATGTAGTTCTGGCGCAGGTGGGCCAGCCCCGGCAGGCTCGCCAGTATGTCGGCAGCCCCCTGGCGGTATCGATCGGCGCTGGCAGGATCCGCCCCAGCCGCCCCCTGCTGGCCATAGCGCAGCAGGGCCTTGACGTGGGCGGTCAGCTCGTTCTCGGCATTTTGCAGCAGCCACTCGCGGTTGCCGGAGAGCTTGCCCGCCGCCAGGTAATCGCCGTCGATGCGTGTGCCCATCCGCTCGAGCAGGGCGCGCAGCGGGGCGCTCGGTGACGTCTCCTGCCGCGCCAGCTGGCCGAGTGCCTGCTGGCGGATCCCCTGGGCTTCGGCCAGGCGCAGCGGGTCGCCGCTGTCGAGGTAGTCGCGCAACTTGCCCTGCAGCGGGCCGGTCAGTTGTTGCTGCAGGCGCTCGTGCTGGCGCTGGGCTTGCTCGGTCTGCTGGAGTCGCTGCCAGCCATGAAACAGGGCGGCGGCTTGCACGCCGGCGACCAGCAGCAGAACGAGGGAGGAGAGGGTGGCGTAATGGGCTATTTTCACATCAGATTCCTGCTTGAACCACGCGATGGCGCGAGCTTAAGCAGGAGTGATGGCGTTTTTATGACAGGGGAGCGGGGGCCTTGCCGGCCTTGGAGGCGCGGGCCAGCAGGCCGAGCAGGGCGCCGCCCATGATGAGGGTCCCCGCCAGCAGATGGCGTGGGGTGAGCTGCTCGCCGTTGAGCCAGACCAGCAGCAGGGTGCTCAAGAGCGGCGTCAGATAGGCCAGCGCGCCGATGCGGCGCGGATCCCCGTCTCGCAGCGCCAGGTACCAGGTGACGAAGGCCGCCCCCATGGGGCCGAGTGCCAGCCCCACGATGAGCAGCCAGTCTGCCTGCGGGATCTGGTCGAGCGGTAGCGGCCCCTCCAACCCCCAGGCGAGCAGCAACGCCAGCAGCCCGGCGGGCAGGCAGGCGGCGGCCGTGACCACGGCGGGGGCGGGGGGCAGGCGGCGGGAAAGCACGGAGTAGGCGCCCCAGACGATGGCGGCGCCGAGCGCCAGCAGGTAACCGGTCAGGTGAGCCTGCTGCAGCTGCAGCTTGCCATCGACCATCACCAGCACGGAGCCGGCGAGGCCGAGCGCCCCGGCCAGCAGGTGACGCGGATGCAGCGGATGACCCGGCAGCAGCAGCGGCGTGAACAAAATGATGCACAGCGGCCACAGGTAGTTGATGAGGTTCGCCTCCAGCACGGGGGCGTGGCGAAAGCTCATGAACAGCAGCAGGTGGTAGAGCAGCAGGGCCGTGATGGTCACCAGCCAGGTGACGGGGCGGGCCCGCCACTGGCGCCAGAACGGCAGGGCACCCGCGCCGCAGAAGAACAGCACCAGCCCCACCAGCACCAGCGGCGAGACGCTGGTGATCCGGGAGGTGAGCGCCGCGAGCGAGGCCCACAGCAGTATGGTGACCAGGGCCAGTCCGGTGGACTTGTCCCACCAGGAAACAGCAGACATCCGACACTCCTTTGCAAGATGAATAAAAAAAGAGGGCCAGTCTAGCAGACTGGCCCTCCCTTGGCTGCGGCCTCTTCAGCGCGCCTTGCCGATGCCCTAGTGCTCGGCCCAGCTTCCATCGTCAGGGGATCAGCTTGAGCAGGCGGCCGTTGCCGGCATCGGTCAATAGATAAAGGGCACCGTCCGGCCCCTCCTTGACGGTGCGGATCCTTTCCCCCAGATCGGTCAGCAGCCGCTCCTCCGAGAGGATCTTGTCCCCCGCCAGGCGCAGGCGCAACAGGGCCTGGCCGCGCAGGGCGCCGACGAACAGATCCCCCCGCCATGCCTTGAACAGCTCGCCCCGATAGAAGGTCATGCCCGAGGGGGCGATGGAGGGAACCCAGACCCAGAGCGGTGGCACCATGCCCGCCGCCGCCGTGCCCGAGCCTATCTTGCCACCGCCATACTCCTCGCCGAAGGTCACTTTGGGCCAGCCGTAGTTGTGGCCGGGCAGGATGAGGTTGACCTCGTCCCCGCCCTGGGGGCCGTGCTCGTGGGCCCATAACTGCTGGCTGCCGGGGCGCAGCGCCGCCCCCTGCATGTTGCGATGGCCCAGGCTCCAGATCTCGGGCAGGGCGCCCGGCTCCTTGACGAAAGGATTGTCGACGGGCACCCGCCCATCCCGGTGCAGGCGCACCGTCTTGCCGAGGTGGTTGTCCAGGCTCTGGGCCCGCTCCCGCTCGGTGAAGCGATCCCCCAGGGTGATGTAGAGGTAGCCGTCATCGGTCAACAGCAGGCGGGAGCCGAAGTGGGCGCCGCCGGCGACCTTGGGCACCTGACGAAGCAGCAGTTGCCAGTCGACCAGGCTGTCTTTCTGCAGCCGGGCCCTGGCCACGGCGGTGCCGGCGCCCCCCTCGCCGGGCTCGCTGTAGCTCAGATAGAGCCAGCCCTCCTGGTCCAGGGCGAGATCGAGCAGGCCGCCCTGGCCCGCGTTGGCGATGGGCGGCAGGCCGGCGATGACGTGGCGCTGGCCTTTGGCATCGATGCGCAGCAGGCGGCCGGGGCGCTCGCTGATCAGCAGCTCCCCCCCGGGCAGGAAGGCCAGCCCCCAGGGGTGGGCCAGCCCGTCCACCAGCGGCACCAGGGTCAGCGCCCGTACCGGGGTCACCAGGCAGATCAGCAGCAGTGCAAGCAGTCGCAACAAGGGACTTCTCCTCTCTCGAATGGCTGGATGCCGGGCGGGCCAGCGGGGATGGTCGCTGAAGTATAGGGAGGTTGCAAAGAGTCGGAGACGGATGGCCATGTCTGCTGGCGCAGCGTCCCGTGTTTCGTTGTGGCGGCTACTGCGGCGCGCCCGTCACCTATCTCGAGGCATTCAGCCCGGCGCAAGGCGGGGCGCGTACACTTCATGGTATGACGAGACATAGTCGGCACGCCCAGGCGAGCGGCTATGGCCGTCGGTTGGCAACGGCCTCTTTGAGCGCCGGTTGCAACATCAGGGCCCGATCAGGCCAGCGATCATGGAGGATAAGATGTCATCACCCGCGTCGGCGCCAAGGCGCTCCCTGTCCGATCTGCTGGCCGGCGTTACGGCATCGGCGGTCGTGCTGCCCAAGGCCATGGCCTATGCCACCGTGGCCGGTCTGCCGGTGGCGATCGGTCTCTACACCGCCTTCGTTCCCATGTTGCTCTACGCCCTGCTGGGCTCCTCCCGGGTGCTCAGCGTCAGCTCCACCAGCACGCTGGCGATCCTGACCGCGACCCAGCTCGGGGTGGTGGTGCCGGATGGCGATCCCGGCCAGCTGCTCATTGTGACGGCCACCCTGACCCTGCTGGTGGGGGCCATGCTGATGCTGGCGGCGGTGCTGCGGCTCGGCTTCGTGGCGAACTTCATCTCCCTGCCGGTGCTGGTGGGGTTCAAGAGCGGCATCGGGCTGGTCATCATCCTCGATCAGCTGCCCAAGTTGTTCGGGGTGCACATCCAGAAGGAGAACTTCTTCATGGATCTCTACCACCTGGGGCAGGCGTTGCCCGAGACCTCCTGGCTGACGCTGGGGGTCGCCCTCGTCACCCTGGTGGTGCTGGTGTTCATGGAGTGGCGTTTCCCGCACTCCCCGGCTCCCTTGCTGGGGGTGGGCATCGGCATAGCGCTGGTGTGGGGCTGGGGTCTGAACGAGGCTGGTGTCGCCATCGTCGGGGCCATTCCCACCGGCCTGCCCAGCCTGACGATGCCGGATCTGGAGCTGGTGCTGCAGCTGCTGCCGGGGGCGGCGGGGATAGCGCTGATGAGCTTCACCGAGACCATAGCCGCCGGCCGGGCCTTCGTGGGGGAGGGGGAACCCGAGATCAATCCGAACCGCGAGCTGGTGGCCACCGGTCTTGCCAACCTGGGCGGCGCCTTCTGCGGCAGCATGCCGGCGGGGGGCGGCACCTCCCAGACCGCGGTGGTCCGCTCGGTCGGGGGTCTGAGCCAGTGGGCCAGCGCCGTCACGGCCGCGATGGCGCTGGCCACCATGATCTTTCTCGCCCCCCTGCTGTCCTGGTTGCCGAACGCCACCCTGGCGGTGGTGGTCATCGTCTACTCGGTGGGCCTCATCCAGCCGGGGGAGTTTCGCAAGATAGGGCAGATCCGCATGATGGAGTTCCGCTGGGCCGCCACCGCCTGCCTGGGGGTGCTGCTGTTTGGCACCCTGCAGGGGATAGTGGTAGCGATCCTGGCCTCCCTGCTGGGGCTCGCGAGCCAGACGGCGCAGCCCCAGGTCTATGTGATTGGCCGCAAGCCGGGGGAGGATGTGCTGCGCCCGCTCGCCGAGCGCCACCCCGATGACGAGACGATCCCGGGCCTGCTGATCCTGCGGCCGGAGGGGCGCCTGTTCTTCATCAATGTGCAGTATGTGGCCGCCCAGATCCGCCAGCTGATCGAGACCCACCAGCCCGAGGTGGTGGTGCTGGACATGAGCCGGGTGCAGGATGTGGAGTACTCGGCGCTGATGATGCTGATGGAGGGGGAGCAGCATGCGCGTGCCAGGGGGGTCAACCTCTGGCTGGCCGGGCTCAATCCCGGGGTGCTGGAGAACGTGCGCCGCTGCGGTCTGGCCAGCCAGCTGGGGGCCAGCCGCATGCTGTTCAACGCCAGGGCGGCGATCCGCCAATATCAACAGGGCAAGGGGTGAGCCTTGGCTCGCCCCTTGCGGCTGATCAGAAGGGTTCTGGGATGAAGCGGAACGGGTGGTCTGTGGGCTTGACCTTGCCGATCTTGCGCTTGGGCAGCTTGACCGGTTCGGCCGGCAGCTCCTCGTAGGGGATATGGGTCAGCAGGTGGGAGATGATGTTGAGCCGCACCCGCTTCTTGTCCTCGGAGCGGGCCACGAACCAGGGGGCCCAGCTGGTGTCGGTGGCGACAAACATGGCATCCCGCGCCTCGGTGTAGTCATCCCAGCGATCGAATGACTTGATGTCCATCGGCGAGAGTTTCCAGGTCTTGCGACCATCGTCGATGCGATCCCGCAACCGGCGCTCCTGCTCCTCCGGGCTCACCTCCAGCCAGTATTTCAGCAGTATGATGCCCGAATCGACCATGGACCACTCCATCTGCGGCGTGCTGGCCAGGAACTTGTCACTCGCCTCCGGGGTGCAGAAGCCCATGATCCGCTCCACCCCCGCCCGGTTGTACCAGCTGCGATCGAAGATGACGACCTCGCCGGCGGCGGGCAGATAGGGGACGTAGCGCTGGATATAGAGCTGGCTCTTCTCCCGCTCGGTGGGGGCGGGCAGCGCCACGACCCTGAACACCCGCGGACTGACCCGTTCGGTGATGGCCTTGATGGTGCCGCCCTTGCCGGCGCCGTCGCGCCCCTCGAATACGATGCACACCTTGAGCCCCTTGTGCACCACCCACTGCTGCAGCTTCACCAGCTCCACGTGCAGGCGCCGCAGCTCCTTCTCGTACTCCTTGGTGCCGAGCGCCTTGAGCTCCTCGGCCAGTGCCGGCTGTTCAGGTTTGGATTTTTTTTTGCTAGCCATGATTCCCTTCTCTTGATGCGAGCCAATGAAGAATGGTCGTCTCGTCATCGACGACTCACTCCAAGAGTGTACATGACTGAATCCGCCGTGACAGGCCTGGCCGTTGAGCGTCAATCTTGTCCCTTATGGCATAGCCCCGGGATGACTAGCCGAGGCTAGTGCGGGTCAGTGCGAGGGATCTCGGGTGGGCGGCGCCAGGATAGGTGTCGGGGGAAACCACCAGCGATAGAGATCGAACCAGCCATCGCGCTGGGCAATCACCACATCGTGCACCGGATCCCGCTGGAACAGGGCGATCTTGTTCTCGGTGAGGGGCACCCAGGCATAGTTGACCAGCGCGTATTCCGACTGCAACTGGTTGTATTCGTTGAGGTAGGAATCCTTCTTGCCGGAGGCGTGCAGCTGGGTACGGCTGTCGATCAGGTAGATCAGCTGATTGAGAAAGGTGAGCTGGAAGCCGGTGACGCGCCACACCTCTCCGCTGGCCAGCTCCTCCTGGATGACGGTCATCTTGCCCCAGCGACAGATGCCATGATAGTTGACGCCGTTGGCCGACATCTTCAGGTCGTAGTGGCAGCCGAAGCTGTTGATGACGAGCCCGCCCGCGCAGAGCAAGAGCAGCAGCAGGGGTGACAGCAGCAGGGCATTGCGCAGCGTGCGTCTCATGGTTCCACCCGGGGCATCAGAACTCCTTGTCCAGTTCATGGTATGAGAGTGTCAGCACCCGGTGACCCGAGATCAGGGTCAGGGTGCCGGGGGACATGGCCGCAGGGCTGGCCTTGGCCTCCATCTGGCAGAGGCTGTGGCCGGCGGCCTGCTCGCAGCGCACCCCCAGCCACTCGAAGCGCAACAGGCCAGCGGCCAGCAGGAGGCACAGCAGCAGGGCCAGATTGACATAGCACAGGGTCCTCGTTTGCAGCAGCCGATCGAGGCCGCTCAGCCAGAGCCGCTTGCCGCGTTGCCAGAGGGGTCGGGCAGAGGGGGAGTGCCACGCCGGCTCCGCCGGTTGGGGCGGTACCTGGGACCCGGCTAGCTCGGGCTGCGGCACAGCCGGCTCCGGCTTACCGCCGATGCGGCTCAGCGGGCCGCCAAGGTGCAGCGCATAGCCCTTGCGCGCCGTGCTTCGGATCTCGGCGCAGCGGGGCGAGGGGAGCAGATGGCGCCTGATGTTGGCGATGGCGACGTTCAGGGAGTTGGGGCTGATGGGGCGTCCCTGCCAGCCGGCGGCGAGCAGGGTCTCCTTGTCACAGATCTCGTCGTGGTGATCCAGCAGGTACGCCAGGATCAGGGCCTCGGCGCAGGAGAGCCTGGCCGAGCTCAGGGACTGGGGAGAGGCCGGATCGGCGCACAGGCTGAGTTCCCGCCTGTTCACATCGAAGCGATAGTTGCCGAACTGGTAGGCAGAGATGCTGCCTGCCTCCGTCTCATCCTGCATATCAACGACTCCTGTCGGGTGGCCATCTCAGCTCTGCGGGCCATGGCGTGTGGTGAGCATGTCATTTGAACATGGTTTTGGAAATAGCCCGCCCGGGTCGGCGGCGCTAGGCGCCGGCGCCAAACCATTCCCGCAGACGGCACGGCGTGCGCCATGCCGATCGGGGCGAGGCAGATTACCCGTGCGACCCGTGGGCGTCGTTGACCGAAATCAGGGAATGGGCGAGCGGGCACCCGGATGGCCGTGGGGGAGTCACGCCCGCCACCGCCGGCAGATCTGGCCAGCGTTAGGGCCCGACTGGCCGCAGGGTGAATGTGCAAAACGACCAAGGGGGCGACTCTTCCTCCTCTATTCCGCCAGCGGCAGCTGGACGGACGATTATTGCCTCGGCCTGCCGCAGTTTGGCATCCCTGCCGGCACCGGGCGAGCCCTGGCCGCGCCACGCTGACGAGATATCCGGGAGGGAGGTGAAAGGGAGGGATGCCTTTGTTTGGCTTGATATAGAGCCCCTGCGTGCTGTCAGCTATTATTGCGGAGCCATTGAGCTCCGCTTTATTTATTCCAATACTTAATGGTGGCTGAATTTAATAATAAGCTGAATCCAGCCTAAATATGAGAATGAAAAAATAAAAACCAACTTGCAAAAATATAGTTAACGACCGCCTGTGTAAACGATTACATTAATGTGATCATTATCACCTGATCATTCTTTCTAGAGGGGTATTATTACTCCGCCACCCATGGTGGATTATTCCGACACATATTCATATGGCATGAAGGACTATTCCCTTCTTATGCTAATTGAGCATGCCTGCTCAGCGAATATAATAACTATCGAGGATGTATCTTGAAAAACTCAATTCGCTATATTGT
This sequence comes from Aeromonas sp. sif2433, assembly GCF_019218705.1. Taxonomy (NCBI): domain Bacteria; kingdom Pseudomonadati; phylum Pseudomonadota; class Gammaproteobacteria; order Aeromonadales; family Aeromonadaceae; genus Aeromonas; species Aeromonas sp. sif2433. Next base: position 2,011 of record NZ_JAHUXD010000010.1, on the reverse strand, counting down.
TGCCGCTTCTTTATCTATCGCGGCTACCAATGCTGTTGCTGCTGAAAGCTTTGATTTCTGGGGCTATTTCCGTGCCGGGGTTGGGACTGGTGCGGATGGTTCCGCTTCAAACAGCATTGGTGGCTCTGATTTCCAGAAGAACAAGATTGGTCGTTTGGGGAACGAGTTCGATAATTATGCCGAGATTGGTTTTGGCAAAGAGTTGATTAAGGAGGACGAGCAGTCTGTCTATATCCAGACCATGTTCAACATGTGGGATGGTGACTCCGACAGCGTCAGCAATGACTCCCCATTCGGTTGGGAAAACATGAACCTGCAATTGCGGAATTTCATGGGGATGGGGGAGACCTCCTGGGCAGGTATTCGTCAATATAATAAAGGTTATTATATTGACATGAACGATTACTTTTACTGGAACCAGACCAACGTCGGGGCCGGTATCGAACGCATGAGTCTCGGAGCGGGCAATTTCTCCGTGGCGGTGCTGCATCGTGACTTTGAGAATGAGATAGGCACGGACACTCAGCACGCCAAACACCAGATCAATGCCAACAACCTGGAATTGACCTATGACTCTCTGCCCTTGTGGGAGGGTGGCACCCTGGCGCTCGGGTACAAGTTCCTGAATGCTGATCCCTCGACGGAGCAGGTGGATGAGCCGGGGGCCGGCGAGCATGATTACAGCGATGGTCATGCCTTCATGCTGGAATTGAACCAGACAGTGGCGGGCACCGGTTTTAACAAGACGGTGCTGCAATTCTACGTGGATGGATCGGCGGCGCAGGGGGTGCTCATGGGGGCCGCCGATACACTCAATGGCAACATCAAGAGTGGTAGCGGTTATGCGATTCGTAACTATGGCAGCATTCCGCTCAGTGGCAATTGGGATCTGAGCCACGCCATCAACTATGCGGCGGCCGATAGCATCGAGACCTGGGACAACGATCAGATCGATGCCAGCATGTTTGGCGCCTCAGCCAAGCTGGCCTACCACTGGTCCGAGCGGACTCGTACCTATGCGGAGATGGGGTATTTCTCCGATGAGAAGACGGAAAATGGTTCCGATTATGACCGCAGTGGTTCCAAATACACACTCGCCCAGGCCTGGTCTCTGGGTCGTAACCAGCCGGAGCTGCGCCTCTACGCGAGCTACTTCGACAGCAACAACGACAACTGGAGCGACAATAGCCAGACTTTCGAAGGCAATGAAAGCGATGATACCTGGGTCGTCGGTGTGCAGGCCAATGCCTGGTGGTAACGACCTGGCCAAGCTCAACGGCTGAAATCCGTTCTCTGCTCTAGCGAGCGGATGAAAAAACATAAATAACAGAGGGTTGGCATCATCACTATGCCAACCCTCTGTGTTAGATGGCGAGCCATCTCGGCGTCGAGCCAGTGGCTTTTCCTTGTGGACCAAGGAGCGGCGGATATCATCTGACGGTTGCCGATGCCTGCGTATTCCTGATGAGGCACAGCGATGAGGAGGATTCCTCTCAGTCAGCATAGGCAGCAAAAAACGCCCTCCATCTTGCGATGGGGGGCGTTTTATCATTCTGGCTATTGGGCCAAGGCGGCCCAATGGTCAGCGATTACAGGGACTCTGCGGTCGCAACCACGTTTTCCACGGTAAAGCCGAATTCCTTGAACAGCAGCTCGGCCGGCGCGGACTCACCGAAGGTGGTCATACCGATGATCTTGCCGCCGAAGCCCACGTACTTGTACCAGTAGTCGGCGATACCCGCCTCGATGGCGACACGCTTGGTGACGTCAGCCGGCAGGACGGACTCTTTGTACTCGGCAGACTGGGCGTCGAACACGTCGGTGGCCGGCAGGGAGACCACGCGCACGGCACGGCCCTTGGCGGTCAGCTGCTCATAGGCGGCTACGGCCAGCTCCACTTCGGAACCGGTGGCGATCAGGATCAGCTCCGGCGTGCCGGCGCAATCCTTCAGCACATAGCCACCCTTGGCCACATCGGCCAGCTGCTGGGCGCTGCGGTCCATCTGGGGCA